>NZ_JAILYN010000054.1 GCF_019795155.1 Marinobacterium arenosum
GACTGGTATCGCTGATGGGACAATACCATCGGCTCAAATGTATGACGTGAACCGCCGTATACGGAACCGTACGTACGGTGGTGTGAGAGGACGGAGGCCGTGAGGCCTCCTCCTACTCGATTTTTTTTTTAGTTATGAGTTGACAGTTTTGAGTTGGCAGTGAGTGCGCGCTCTGTAGGTTGGGATTCGTTCTACTCTTTCCAGCATTCTTAGCATATATTCCTTTATTATCAGGATATTACAGTAAACAGATAAGGTTATTTATTTTCATCGCTGGAAGCTTTCAGCAGCAACCGATCAAGCATCCGGCTGGATAGCAACCGACGCAGGGTGCCCAACAGGTAGGTCGGGGTGGTGACGTAGTAGCGCGGTTTGGGGCGCTTGGCTTCCAGTGCGTGCAACAGTCGCTTCTGCACCGCTTCCGGGCCAAGGGTGAATGGATCACGGACATTCGGACTCTGGTTTGCCAGTCGCCGCTCGACCGCTTCGTAGACCTCCCGGTGGGCACTGCCGGCTACATCAATATTCTGCTTGAACTTGGCGTAGGCATTCTTGCGGAAGTCGCTTTCGATCGGCCCCGGCTCGATCAGCGATACGTGGATATCGGTATCGGCCAGCTCCTGGCGCAGGGTGTCGGTCAGCCCCTCCAGCGCGAATTTGGAGGCGTTGTAGGCACCGCGGTATTTCATCGCGATCAGCCCCAGTACCGAGCTGTTATGGATAATGCGGCCATAGCCCTGGCGGCGCATCACCGGCAATACCTGGCAGGTCAGCTCATGCCAGCCGAACAGGTTGGTCTCGAACTGGGCGCGCAGCACCTCGCGGCTCAAGTCCTCCACCGCACCGGGTTGGCCGAAGGCGCCGTTATTGAACAGCGCGTATAGCTCGCCGCCAGTCCGTTCCAGCACCCAGGCCAGCGCTTGGCGGATGGAATCGCTGCTGTCCAGATCCAGCTGGCAGCTGCTCAGCCCCAGTGCTCGCAGACGCTCAACATCCTCGGCCTGGCGGGCGGTGGCGAACACCCGGTAACCGCGCTGTTGCAGGTCGAGGGCGGCGTGGTAGCCGATGCCGCTGGAGCAGCCGGTGATCAGGATCGATTTCATCGGGATCGGGTTCCTTATAATGCGCTGATAATTCCTGAAGCCGACGATGCTACGCAGCGACAACTGTAACGGCAATAGCGACCGTTCTTTGCTGACCGGTACAAGCCCGTTACCATTACTGGGTAAGCGGTAAGCGGTAAGCGGTAAGCGGTAAGCGGTAAGCGGTAAGCGGTAAACGACAATTCGCCGATAATAAGGAACCCCATGGCCAAGTATTCGAAAAAAGCTCCAGTCTCCGAAGAAACCAAAGCGGAGGCGCTGCAGATCGCCCGGGCCAACCAGCGACCCGGGCAGAGCAAGGAGCAGACCAAGCTGATCGCCCAGGGGATTCAGAAGGGGATCGAGCAATATAAGAAGCAACAAAAGGCCAGGGCGCGCGAGGCGGATAAACAGCGTAGGAAAGTCAGGGCGGAGACGACCCCGTCACAGGCTGTCGAGGAAACGTTGAATGCCCAACCGCGCGGACAGTGGCTGCCCTGGTTGCTGCTGGTGCTGTCCTGGCTGTTCTTCGTGGCTTACCTGTTCTGGCAGGTCTGAGCTGTTATTGTTAATAAATACAAAATACGTATACCGTATTTTTCATTTGGTTTCGATTTGCGGGTATAAGCGGCGCTTTTGTAGCAGCCCGCTCCGAGGGCGACAGGCTGCGGATTTCGAAAGAACTACCGAGTGTCGCGGTCGGAGCCCGCTGCTACAGTACTTCGTAGCAGCCCACTCTGTGGGCGACATGCCGCGGATTTCGAAAGAACCGCCGAGGGTCGCGGTCGGAGCCCGCTGCTACAGTACTTCGTAGCAGCCCGCTCCGAGGGCGACAATCCGCGGTCTTCGGAATAACCGCCGTGGGTCGCGGCTGAACCTGTCCGGCCGGATCCGCTCCTCCAAGTTTCAATTTTTATCAAACAAAAAAGGGGATCCGAAGATCCCCTTTTTTCACTGTCCAGAATCACTGGTCTCAGCTGGCCGCCAGCGAAGCCTTTTCGCTGCGACGGCCGAATACCGGCAGCTGCGACAGTAGCATGCCCGCCAGCATCAGACCGCAGCCCATCAACGCGCGGCTATCCAGGTATTCATCCAGCAGCCACCAGCCACCCAGTGCCGCGAAGGCCGCTTCCAGGCTCAGGATGATCGCGGCGTGGGAGGCCGGTGCATCCTTCTGCGCCACCACCTGTAGGGTGTAGGCGATACCGACTGAGAACAGGCCGGCGTAGGCGATCGGCAGCCACTCGGCGCCCAGGTTGGCGACGGTCAGGGTGCCCGGCTCCCAGACCAGCGCCACGCCCAGGCAGAGCAGGGCGCAGACCAGGAACTGGACGATCGACAGTCGCAGGCTGTCCAGCTGCGGCGAGATCTTGCCGATCAGCAGTACGTGACCGGCCCAGAACAGCGCGCCAATCAGCTCCAGCATATCGCCTTTGTTAATGCCGAAATTCTCGTCGACACTGAGCAGGTAGAGACCGCAGACCGCCAGCAGCGAGCCGGCCCAGGTGTTCAGGCCGGTACGCTGGCCCCAGATCAGCGCAATCATCGGTACCAGAATGATATAGAGCCCGGTGATAAAACCGGCATTGCCGGCGGTGGTGTAAAGCAGCCCGACCTGCTGCAGCGACGCCCCCATGAACAGGAACAGCCCGGCCAGCAGACCCCCTTTCAGCAACGGTCCGAGCTCCGCCTGGCCCGGCTTGGCCTTGAAGAACAGCAGCAGCGGCAGCAGTGACAGCGCACCGAGCAGGAAGCGGCTGCCGTTGAAGCCGAACGGCCCGAGTTGATCCATGCCCACCCGCTGGGCGACGAAACCGAATCCCCAGATTGCCGCGACCAGTAGCAAGATGGCGTCGGCGCGAAGGTTCCTTGTCTGCATAACAGCTTGATCCGTACAGGGCAGCCTGCCGGACTTAGTACGGATCTGCTGCGAAATAGAGGAGATCAGCCAAGCCCGACAGACTGCAAAAATTAACAGAGGGGGCAACACTACTGTGCCGCTCTCGACAGGTAAAGATAAACAAATTGATAGCCGATCAGATAAAGTAATTACCGATTCTCTGTAGCTGTTTCATCCATATATCAAGATGTTACATAACGCAGACAACGTTGCTGCCGGTTTGTTGTCAAATCTGCCAGAACGCTGGCAGATCCGCAGTTGCAGAGGCGTACCGGAATGTGAAAAGCGGCTATAGTTTCTGTGATGCTGCTTTACGTTCCTGCCGTTTTTGTAAAGGAGGGTTTACAGGACGTTGCATCAGGGATCTGCACAATGGCAGGTGACCCGGCGGGTCACCGGGAGATCCAGCGATGGCGGCACCCTTGGCCCAGTCCGAAAATGCTGTAGATGAGCTGCAGATCGGCCGCGCCCTTATCGAGGCGGGCCGGCTCAGCGAAAACGATTTTGCCCGCGTAAGGCGCATGCGCGAGTCCCAGGGCGGCAGCGCCAGCCTGTCGGCGATGCTGATACGGCTTGGCCTGGTCTCCGAGCAGGATATCGCCCGCCACCTGGCCGAGCTGCTGCAGCTGCCGCTGATCGACCGCGACGATTTCCCCGAACAGCCGCTGTTCCATGACAAACTTAGTTACCGCTTCCTGAAAGAGAGCCATCTGCTGCCGCTGCTGCATGATGATGGTCTGCTGCGGGTGGCGATGGCCGACCCGCAGGACGGTTTTACCTTGTCGGCACTGCAGATGGCCACCGGCTGCGAGATCGAACCCTGCGTCGGCGTCGAGTCGGAATTGGACTCGGCGGTCGAGCGGCTCTATGGCGAGGGCCAGGGGCCGGGTGGTGGCGAAGCACCGGCGGGGCTGGGCGATGAGATCAACGACCTGGATGTCGAGCAGCTCAAGGACATGGCCAGCGAGGCGCCGGTGATCCGGCTGGTCAACCTGATCATCCAGCGGGCGGTGGAGGCCCGCGCCTCCGATATCCATATCGAGCCATTCGACCTGCGCCTGAAGGTGCGTTACCGCATTGACGGCGTATTGCAGGAGGGCGAGTCGCCCCCGGTCACCATGTCGCCGGCGGTAATCTCCCGCGTCAAGATCATGGCCAAGCTGAATATCGCCGAGCGGCGGCTGCCGCAGGATGGCCGGATCGAGATGCGGGTGCAGGGCAACGACCTGGATATCCGTGTCTCCACCATCCCGACCATGCATGGCGAAAGCGTGGTGCTGCGCTTGCTGAACCGCGAGAGCGTGGTGCTGGATTTCGAAGCCCTGGGCTTCACCGAGCGGACCCGGGCCAAGCTGGAGTCGGTGCTCAATATCGCCCACGGCATGATCATGGTCACCGGACCGACCGGCAGCGGTAAGACCACCACCCTTTATACCGCGCTGAACAAGCTGAATACCGAAAGCCGCAAGCTGATCACCGTGGAAGACCCGGTCGAATATCAGCTGGAAGGGATCAACCAGATCCAGGTCAAACCGGCGATCGGGCTGACCTTCGCCGGTGCGTTGCGCTCCATCGTCCGGCAGGACCCGGACGTGATCATGGTCGGTGAGATGCGCGACCTGGAAACCGCCCGTATCTGCGTGCAGTCGGCGCTGACCGGCCACCTGGTATTGTCGACCCTGCACACCAACGACGCCGCCAGCAGCGTCACCCGGTTACTGGAGATGGGGGTGGAGGATTACCTGCTGACCTCCACGCTGAACGCGGTGATCGGCCAGCGGCTGGTACGCAAACTCTGCCCGCACTGTCGTGAAGCCTACACGCCATTGCCTGAAATGGTGCAGGAGCTGGGTCTGAACCGCTTCAGCCAGGGCGAGATCACCCTCCATCGACCCGTCGGCTGCAAGCAGTGCAACGGCACCGGCTACCACGGCCGGGTGGCGATCCAGGAACTGCTGATCATCAGTGACGAGCTGCGTCGGCTGGTACTGCGCCACGCCGATGCCGGCCAGTTGCTGGAGGTCGCCAAGGCGGAGGGGATGCACACCATGTACGACGATGGCTGCGTCAAATCACTGGCCGGCATTACCAATGTCGAAGAAGTGATTCGCGTGACCCAGGAGGCCTAGCGGATGGCGCAATTCTATTACCGCGCAGTGACCGCCGACGGTGAAGAGAAATCCGGTCAGCTGGAGGCGGCGGACCAAAACGCGGTGGTTGCCACTTTGCACGACCGCGGCATGATCCCGCTGTCGATCGATACCGAACCGGAGCGCTCCTGGCTGAATACAGATATCGGCGCCCAGCTGGGGCGCAAGCGGATTGGCGACAAACAGGTGATCACCTTCTCGCAGCAGCTGGCCTACCTGCTGGAGGCCGGCATTCCGTTGGACCGGGCGCTGGAGATCATGCTGCAGGTCACCGACGACCCGGCGATCCGCACGCTGGTGCAGCCGATTCGTGACGGGGTCCAGCGCGGCCAGGCGCTGTCCGGTGTGCTGGCCGAGCAGCCCGGGGTGTTCAGCCAGTTCTATATCAGCATGGTGCAGGCGGCGGAGGCCTCCGGCAGCATGGGCGCGGGCCTCAACGACCTGGTCGCCTACCTCGAAAGCAGCCGGGCACTGCGTGACAAGCTGGTATCGGCATTGATCTACCCGATCATTCTGCTGCTGGTGTCGGCATTCTCGCTGCTGATTATCCTGACCTACGTGGTACCCCAGTTCGAAACCCTGTTCGCCGACATGGGCAAGGCATTGCCGCTACCGACCCAGATCGTGCTGGGGATGGCCGAGGGGGTCAAGAACTACGGCCCCTATGCGCTGATCGCGCTGCTGTTGCTGCTGTTCTACTTCAAATACCTGCTGCGCGACGCCCAGTTCCGCTACCGTTGGCACGGCCTGCAGTTGCGAATGCCGCTGTTCGGCACCCTCCGTCAGCGGGTCGAGACCGCCCGACTCAGCCGCAGCCTGGGCACCCTGCTGCGTGGCGGGGTACCGATGCTGGGGGCGCTGCGGATCGCCCGCGAGACCCTGACCAACAGCGTCATGGCCGAAGCGGTCGATGAGGCGGCATTGAGCCTGAAGGAGGGGCGTCACCTGGCCGAGCCGCTGTTGGCCACCGGACTGTTTCCGTCGCTGGCGATGCAGATGATCCAGGTGGGCGAGGAGACCGGCCGGCTGGACGAGATGCTGCTGAAGGTCAGCGAAGTGTATGACCGCGAGGTCGCCACCGCGATCCAGCGCCTACTGACGATCCTGGAGCCGGCGCTGATCGTCGGCCTGGGGGTGTTTATCGCCGGCATCATCATGTCGATTCTGGTGGCGATCATGAGCATTAACGAGATACCGCTGTAACCAACTGGAGAAGCGACGATGGTACGACCGAAAGCAAAACGTAGCCGCGGCTTCACGCTGCTGGAAATTCTGGTGGTACTGGTGATCCTCGGCCTGCTGGCCAGCCTCGTCGGGCCGCAGGTGTTCAAGCAGCTGGGCAGTTCGAAGACCAAGACCGCCGCGCTGCAGATTCAGGAGCTCAGTGCCGCGCTGGACCTGTATCGGCTGGAGGTGGGCAGTTATCCCACCAGCTCGCAGGGGTTGGAGGCGCTGATCGAGAAGCCGAGCGGGGTCAACAGCTGGAACGGCCCCTACTTGAAGAAGAGCGTGGTACGCAAAGATCCCTGGGGTAACGACTACCAGTACCGCTTTCCCGGCGAGCACGGCGAGTTCGATCTCTACTCGCTGGGGTCCGACAACCAGGAGGGCGGCGACGGTGAGGCTCAGGATGTGGTCAGTTGGGAGTAGGCGATGAGCCGGTGCTGTCTTCCTCGCAGCAGCGCCGGCTTCACGCTTTTGGAACTGCTGATCGTACTGGTGATCGGGGTGATGGTGATCGGCCTGGTGGCACCGCGTTTTGCCGCCCTGGTGCCGGGCGTCGAACTGAAGGGGGAGACCCAGAAACTGGCGGCGCTGTTGCGTTATAGCCGCAGCCGGGCGTTGGCGGAAGGGCGGGAGATCCGGCTGCAACTGGTCGATGAGCCATTGGGGTTGCAGATCACCGGGCGCGAGCAACTGTATCGCTGGCCGGCCAGTTATCAGCTGCATATGGAGCCGATCAGCGAAGACGATCCGGTGATCAGCGAAGAGCTGCCGGCGTTTCGTTTCTATCCCGATGGCAGCGCCAGCGGTGGCGAGATAACGCTGGGCTCGGCAGGCCAGCGCTACCGGATCAACGTCGAATGGCTGACCGGCAAGGTGGTTATTGATGAGGACTGAGCGCAGCCGGGGGTTTACGTTGCTGGAGGTGCTGGTCGCCTTTCTGGTGTTGGCGGTCTCGCTCGGCGTGCTGATGCGGCTGTTCTCCCAGTCATCGGATCTCAGCCGGGCCAGTCAGAACCATCAGCAGGCGCTGCAGCTGGCCCAGTCCAAGATGGCCGAGCTGGTGTCATTGCCTGAACTCAGCCCGCAAAGGGACAGCGGGCAGTTCGAAATTGAAGGACGCGCACAGGTGTTTGATTGGTTGGTGGAGGTCAAAAGCTGGGAGTTTCCCGACGAGGAGGTCGGCATCGATTATCCGGTGGTGCCTTATCTGGTGCGGATCACGGTGGAGTGGGGGGATAGCGGCGCCGAACAGTTGTCGTTGACCACCCTTCGGCTCATTAACGAGGAATCCCTATGAGTCGCTGTCGGGGGGCTCGATCCGAGAGCGGGTTTACCCTGCTGGAGCTGCTGGTTGCGCTACTGTTGGCGGGCCTGCTGGCGACCACCGCCTTCAGCGGCTTGAACCTGGGCATCAACAGCTGGCAGCGTATCCAGAGCTTTCAGGATGATTACCGCGATATCTATCTGGTGCAGAACGTACTGCGCCGGTTGCTGGAAAACGCGCTGGAAGAGCGGATCTACGACGACGACGGGGTTTACCAGGTCGCCATGCGGGGCGATCGCAGCCAGTTGCTGTTCCTGGCATCCAACCCGGTGTATGGAGCGCCCGGCAAACGCTGGTTGCTGCTGATGACAGACCAGACCGAGCAAGGGACCACCCGCCTGCTGCTTTACATGCGCCCGTTTGAGCAGTTCGAGCAACTTAACCTGGATGATTTTGCCGAGGAGCTGGTATTCGAGGAGGTTCCGCTGACCCTGCTCGAAGGCGACTTCGAAGGGCTCAGCCTGGAATACCTCAATGTGGAGCCGGACAAGCTGCCGGATTGGACCGACGAATGGTTGGAGCAGCCGCGTCTGCCCCGCCTGATCCGCATCGACCTGGAAGGGGAACCGCCGGGTTTCTGGCATGAGATGCTGGCCACCCCCAAGGTACTGATTTATGGCATCAAGCAGGCGAGTTGATCGATACAGGCTGTTGCGCCCCGGCCAATCCGGAATCGCATTGGTTGGCGTGCTCTGGCTGGTGATCCTGCTTAGCCTGATCGCCACCACGCTGTCGATCACCAGCCGCAGTGAGGTGCGTCTGGCCGGCAACCTGGTCGATGCCGCCAGGGCGGCGCACGCGGCGGATGCGGGTATCGAGTGGGCGCTATGGAGCCTGCTGCTGCCGCCGGAGGAGGGCTGGCTGGCGGACGGTCAGATACATGAGATGGAACTGGACGGCATCCAGGTCCGGGTGGCGCTGTACGACGAGCTGGGCAAGTTCAACATCAACCTGACGGGGCCTGAGCAGCTGGTCGGGCTGTTCGATTCCATCGGCCTGGACGACCAGAAAGGACAGGAACTGACCGATGCGATTCTCGATTGGCGTGACAAGGACGATCTGCGCCGCCTGAACGGCGCGGAAGATGACGATTACCTGGCGGCCGGGCGGGAGGGTGGCGCCAAGGACGCACCCTTTGAAAGTCTGGCCGAATTGAGGCAGGTGCTGGGCATGACGGAAGAGATCTACCAGTCGATACGGCCGGCACTGACCATTTACAGCAATCAGCGTCTGATCAATCCGCTGGTGGCTCCTCGCAGGGCGCTGTTGGCTCTGTCGGAGGTCAGTGAGGAACAGATTGATCAGTATATCGAGGATCGGCGGCGCAGCCACGAGGACGGACTGCCGTCCCCGCCGCCGCCGCTACCGGATACTGGCTTTTTGGCTCCGACGACCCGGGGCCTCAACTACACTGTGGTTACAGAAGCCCAGGCCTCGGCCACCACCAGCATACGGCAGGCGTTGATCATACGCCGTCGCGGCAGTGTACAGAGCGGTGGTTTTGAGGTGCTGGAGCAGACAAGGGATACGGAGCCGTTATTCCAGGGAGAGAACCTGTGACCATCGGGGGCCTCGAAAAACCGTTACGAGCGGCTTGCTGGCAAGGCGCCCGGCGCACAGGAACCGGAGTGTATAGGCATACATGAGGATTCCGAGCACCGCGCAACGAAGCCGGCAAGCCGCGCAGTAGGTTATTCGGGCTGCCAAACGAGCAACGGGAAGCTTTCCATGGCAACAGCAAGCATATGGACTGAACTCAAAGGAAGCTGGCAGCGGTTTGCCGGCCTGACTCGCAGCTTCTGGCAATGGTGGTGGCAGGAGCTGACCGGGATGCTGCCGGAACGCTGGCGCTACCGGTTTTCGGACCATGGCACCCGGTTGCTGATCGATATCGCTGACCAGCAGTGCAACATCCGCTTCGGCACCGAGCGACAGGCAAGCGATAGTCTTTCCTTCCAATTTACCCCCGACAGCCTGCCGCCGGGTGTCATTGTCGAGAAGCTGCGCCGGCTGAAGGGCGAAGCGAAAGAGATAATCCTGCAGATCCCGATGGAACAGGTACTCAGCCGGACCATTTCGCTGCCGCTTGCCACGGAGAAGAATCTTGCCGGTGTGCTGCGTTTCGAGATGGATCGCCACACACCGTTCACAGCCGACCAGGTCTACTTCGCCAGTCAGTTGGAGAAGCGTGACCCGGCCAATCAGAAGATCCTCGTTCGACTGTTCCTGGTGACGCGAGAGGCGGTCGACCCGCTGCTCAGCAGGCTCAACGCGCTGGGCCTGCAGCCGAGTGTGTTGCGTCCCTCTGTAAGCGAAGACGCCGATGAGCTCAACCTGCTGCCCGAACATGCCCGGCCGAGCGAATCGGGCCGACAGTGGCTGGGGCGACGGCTGAAAGCGTTGACACTGCTGATCGCCGTGGCGCTGCTCGGCTGGTTCCCGCTCCACCTGAAAGAGCAGCAGGCAGCCGATCTGACGCAACGGATCGAGGAACCCAAGGCGCTGGCGGCTGAGGCAAAAGCGCTGGCGGAGCAGGTCAGCCAGCTGGAACAGATGCGCCAACAGATGCTGCTGCGCCAGGCGGAGGCGCCGCTGTTGCTGTTGCTGTTGCAGGAGCTCACCCGGCTGCTGCCCGACAATACCTGGATCAGCCGCTTCGATCTGCAAAAAGACAAGCTGCGGCTGGACGGTGAATCCGGCGATGCCTCCTCGCTGATCGGCCTGCTGGAACAATCCGGCTTTCTCGACAACGTCAGTTTCGCCTCGCCGGTCACCGCCAACCCGCGCACCGGCAAAGATCGTTTCAGTATTTCCGCGCAACTGCGCGAGCCACCGAATAACCCGGTGTCGGAGGATGACTCATGACCAGTCTCTCTCCCGGCCAGCGCAAGGCCGCGGCGTTGCTACTGCTGGCAGTGGCGCTCTGGCTGCTGTTCAGCCTGCTGATAAGCCCGTTCTGGGCGCGTTACCAGGAGGCGGCGGACCGGGTGGAATCCCTGCAGCACCAGCTCAGCGTTTACCAGCGGGTGGCGGCCCAGCTGCCCAGCCACCAGGCCCGGCTGGATGAACTGAACAGGGACAACCCGATCCAGCCGTTACTGATGGCGGAAAGCCGGCCGGCGTTGGCCGGCGCACAGCTGCAACAGCGGCTCAACCAGGTGGTGGAAAGGATCGGCGGGCAGATGATCAGTACCCAGATCATCAAGAATCGAGACCCCAGTGAATTACAAGAAATTGCGATTAAGGCACACATGCGGGGAAATACTCACCATTTGGTACAGCTACTACATAAGCTCGCATACGACACCCCAACACTTACAGTCGAAAACCTTGTTGTGGTGGCAAATCAACGTATAAGTCGAGCTCGCAGCCGCTCAAGGGCACGCCGAGGAAACCGGCCTACCGCGGCACCGCAAAGCGGTATTTTGGATATCCGTTTCGATCTGATCGGCTACACCGCCAGGGAGATCTGATGCACCGACCGAATCGCCTATCGAGATCGTTCTGCAGCCTGCCCCTGCTGTCGATGCTGTTACTTCTGGGGCAGCCGGCCCAGGGCGCTGACCAGTCGACCCCGGCACCGGAACCGCTGCCCGAGCCGGTGCTGTCGGCAGAAGACGACCAGCCGGTCGACGAAATGCCGGAGGAGGACGAGGGCGTAATGGCCGATGAACTCGAGCCGAACTCTGAGGCGGAAGAGATAGCGGAAGAGACCACGGAGGAGCTGGAGCCAATGGACGAGTCGCCGCTCGAGTCACTCACCGACGAGAGCGAGGGCTATCCACCGCTGTCCGATTTCAACGAGATGATGGAGCGGCCGCTGTTTTCATCCAACCGTCGGCCGGCGCCGGCTGAGACGACGGACACCACGGCAAGTACCAGCGCCCAGGAACTTAAGGAGCAGTGGCAACTCACCGGGGTGGTGTTGGTCGGTGACAACCAGATGGCGCTGTTTGCCGAACGTTCCGGCGAAAAGCGGTTGGTGCTGAAAATCGGTATGCCACTGGACGACCATTGGCACCTCAGCGAGATCAAGCCGCACCATGTGTTGATGCTCAATCGGGATGAGGAGGAAGCCCGGCTTGACTTGCGCGAGCCGCGCCAGCCGCCTAAAGAAGCCGAGCGGAAGCAGCGGCAGCGGGCGAAGGATGAAAATGAGGCGCCAAACAGGGCGGCCAGAACCAATCAGGCGGCGACCAGGGCGGAACGAGCCTCTGCACAGCAAGCGCCCAAAGACAACAACTAGTGGAGTGTCGGCATGAAGAGCAAATTCCTGTTGCAGAACCTTGTAATCTGGACCGCCTGTTCAGTGCTGGCCGCCTGTACCCTGGTGCCGGGAGGAGACCGTGCGGCCATGGACAATCCCTGGCATACGGCAAAGCCGGGTGCGCGCAGCAACATCATGATGGACAGCGATGAGAGCATCGTCGAAGAACGGGCCCGCCAGCCGTCAACGGCGCAGCTAAGGCTGGAAAATCAGGGGGACGAGCTGCCCACGGACGCCAAAAAGGCGGCGGAGATCTATCAGGGTACCGGCGGTATGGTCGACCTTGGCCGGGTAGCGGCAGAGCCCGACTACACCGCCGGGGATATCACCCTGAATTTTCAGGATACCGAGATCAGCGAAGTGGTGAAGACCATCCTAGGCGACATCTTGCGGGTCAACTACGTACTGGATGAGGGGGTGCGGGGGACGGCTTATCTGCAGACCAGCAGTCCGCTGAGCCGGGATGCGCTGATACCGACGCTGGAGAAACTGCTGCAGATCAATGGCGCGGTGATGATCAAGTCCGACAGCCTGTACGAGGTGGTGCCGGCCGACTCGCCCGCCGCTGCCGCCCTGGCGCCGAACAGTACTCTGTTGGCCGGCAAGGGGTACCAGTTGCTGATCATGCCGCTGCGCTACATCGCCGCCCAGGAGATGCTGAAGATCCTGGAGCCGCTGAAGCCGCAGAAAGGGATCATGGAAGCGGATTCGCGCCGTAACCTGCTGTCGGTCGCCGGCACCCAGGAGGAGCTGAACAATATCCGGGAGACGGTGCGGATGTTCGATATTGACCAGCTGCGCGGCATGTCGGTTGGCTTGTTCCGGCTGCAATCGGTCGAAGCAGCGGTGATCATGGAAGAACTGGAAGCGATCTTCGGTGATACGTCGGAGGGGCCGCTGGCCGGTCTGGTACGCTTCATTCCGATCGAGCGGCTGAATGCGTTGCTGGTGTTGACCCCGCAAGCCAAATACCTGAGCGACGCCCGCATATGGATCGAGCGGCTCGACCGTACCGAGGATGCCCACGGCCTCAATATGTTCGTCTACTACGTGCAGAACGGAAAGGCGGAAAACCTGGCCGAGATGCTGGCCGAGCTGTTCGATGTTCAGGAACGCAGCCGTCGGCGTGAGGAACGCAGCAACGAGAGTGGTTCAACTCGGCAGGCAAACCGTGATGACAGCTCCGCGCCGGAAGAACAGCCGGACGACGGCGAGCAGCAGCGGGAATCTCCAACGACCACCAAAGTGACCGTCGGTGGGGCGGCCCTGGATGGCGCCAGCCTGGATGTCGGTGAAGTCAGTATCATTGCCGACGAAGAGAACAACGCGCTGCTGATCCTGGCCTCGCCGGGTGACTACAGGAAGGTGCATAGCGCGATCCTCAAACTGGACGTGCTGCCGCTGCAGGTGCTGGTGGAAGCCACCATCGTAGAGGTCACCCTGGAAGATGAACTGCAATACGGTCTGCAGTGGTTCTTCAAGACCCATCTGGATAACAAGACCGGCCGGGGTACCGTTGGCTCGTTTCCGATTGTGCCACCCGGCGATTTCGGCAGCTCGGCGTCGTTCGAACTGTTCAACTCCGCCGGCACCCGCCTGCTGCTCAGTGCCCTGGCGGCCGATTCCCGCCTCAATGTGGTCTCCTCGCCGTCGTTGATGGTATTGGATAACCATACTGCCACCATCCGGGTGGGCGACCAGGTGCCGGTGCGCACCTCGGAAACCGTCAATACCGGCAGCGACGCCCTGAACCAGACCAGCACCATCCAGTTCAAGGATACCGGTGTGCTGCTGGAGGTGACTCCGCGAGTGAACTCCGGTGGCATGGTGGTATTGGATATCAAGCAGGAGGTCAACGACGTGGCCGAAACCACCACGTCCGGCATCGACTCGCCGACCATCACCCAGCGGCTGATCGACACCAGCGTGGCGGTGCAGAGCGGCGAAACCCTGGTGCTCGGCGGGCTGATCCGCGAGAACAAGACCCGTGACAGCGAAGGTGTACCGGGATTGAGACATGTGCCGGTGGTCGGCTGGCTGTTCGGCAGCGAAGGCAAGAGCGTCAAGCGGACCGAACTGGTGGTGCTGATCACCCCGACGGCAGTAACTGACCGGGAAGAGGCCCGCGACGTGACCCGCGAATACCGCAATAAGCTGGAAGGGGTACAGTTCCCGGTGGGGCCGGCAAGTAAAACATCCGGCTCATAGTGAGTAGGTTTCGATATCGGTTTCGGCTTCGGCGGAAGCAACAAACTCGCCAACCACGTACAGCTCAACCAACAGCAGGCCGCCTCATAGCCGGTTAATCGCCGACACTCTGTCAACGCGCCGGTAACGGACACTACGGCGCTTCAATACCCATTCTGGAGAATCCCCTTCACGGCGAGTACCGCTGGAACACTTTATTTTTCGCTAGGTCGCTAGGTCGCTAGGTCGCTAGGTCTCTAGGTCGCTTGCCGGCCGAACCGCATAGCAATGTAAATTCAGCAACGGGCTATTTGGCCAAAACTGTTCATTTTTTGTAACATAATATTCCCTTCTATTTTCAAGTGTCTAAAAAAATACAACTATATCAGCTGGTTATGCCGTAGGCATAAGCTTTGCATTCCTACTGCCCGTACAAAGTGTATTAACTGGCCCCTTAGCTGCTATCGGCATCGTCCAATTGCATTGCAGGTTAGGGGAGGGGCAGCCGGGTTTACCGACTGCGATAGCATAACCGCCTTGGCAAAGAGCGAGAACAGAAACTCCATAATACTTGCCAAGACCTAATCGGCTTTCTTCATCAGTTGTGAGAAGAAATCGCGGAGGTTGGAAATGCGTAATCTAAAATTATCTTCCCTCTTCCAAGCATGGATACTGGGGATCTTTTTGTGTTTGGGTTCTACGGGAGCGTTTGCCACTCATGATCTTGGCCTGTTTCAGTTGGAAGGCAACGCTGTTGATGGCAATGCTTTTCCGCCAGATGACTGGGAAACCCTATGTGACCCGGACGGGGCGGGAAACTGTCAGAATCCGGGGCCTGGACCGGGGCCGGATGCTAGTGCCAATGTATTTACCGGTATTGTCACAGATCCGGATAATGCAAGTATCTTCACTGGTGGACGTAAGGATATTCAAGACATTCCACAATGGGGATGGAAAAACGGCGCTGTACCGGACAAAAGCGACCTGACCCATGCCTATGCGGCTTCCTATGACGATAACGGTGACCTCATCGTCTATTTCGGTGCAGACCGTATTGCCAATGCAGGTGATACTTTCATGGGCTTTTGGTTCTTCAAATCAGAAGTTACGATGAACAATGATGGATCTTTTAGTGGTAACCACACGAATGGCGATGTGTTGGTGCTGGTAAACTTCCCGCAGGCCACCAATGCACAACCTTTGGTCCAGGTGGTTGAGTGGGACTCAAGCTGCACCAAGGCTGACAACAATAATCCGGCACCGGGTGACTGTGTTGCACAAAACCTTATCCTGCGGGCTGGCCAGTCCGGCGCAGGTGCGATATGCGGCTCGATGGCAAGTGATCTTGTCTGCGCTATAACCAACGATGAAGGGGGAGCGAATGATCCTACACCTTCGCCGTGGTCGTATACTTCAAAAGACGGTTTTATTAATCAGTTCCCATTTGAAACCTTCTTTGAAGGTGGTATCAACTTAACTCAGTTGATTGGCGGTGACGGCTGTTTCGCAAGCTTCATGGCTGAAACTCGTTCTTCCAGCTCTTTTACTGCATCACTGAAAGACTTTGTTCTAGACGCATTCCCGCTATGCTCTATTGAAGTATCAAAGGATTGCTCGAACCCACGGCTCAATAACGCTGAGGATATGATTATTTACGATATCACTGGTACCGTCACCAATACCGGCAGTGGTACTGTACACAACGTTATGGTGACTGATAACCCTGCATTCGCGACAGGCCCTGTTTTCAGTAATGGTAATGCTGTGGCCCTGTTGGGCGGCGCCACGGTCGATTATTCTGGTACTATTGAGGTCACATTGGCCAATAATGGACCTTCCGATACCGTTACCGCAGTTGCAAATACTAAGGCAGACGGTACCGGTACCGATGTAACGGCGATGGCCTCTGCAAATTGTCCGCCACTGCAGATTAACCCGTCAATCAATGTTTCTAAGGCGTGTGTATCGTCTGTTATGGTCATGGACGCTAAGGTAGTGGCTCAGGTCAGCGTCAGTGGCGAGGTATGTAATGACGGGGACTCTACAGTGAGCAATATCAGCGTTGTTGACAATAAAGCCGGCACGTTGTTGAGCGGCGCCACGTTGGCATCAGGAGCATGTCAGAACTATAGCGGCGCTTATACACCATCGGTTGCCAATGACGTAAATGATCAAGCGACTACTGATCCAAGTGCAGTGGTCTTTAAGGATACGGTCACTGCGAGCGGGAATGACGTTTTTGGCGCTCCGGTCCAGAATGCCACCGCAGATGCTGAATGCCCGTTATGTCCATAAAATAAGAGGTAGTATTAGAAAAGGGCGATGGATTACTCCATCGCCCTTTAAACTCTAAAAATTACTTGTTTTTTCCTTTGCCGTTCCCTCCGCCTGTACTCCCTCCATTACCACCGGATGCTTGATTCACCTGAATAGTAACAGTTGCTACTCCGGTATCAGATCCATCGCTAACAGTATAGGTAAAACTATCAACGCCCTTGAACTTACGCTTGGGTTTATATGTCAGCGTACCGTCTGAATTTATAACGGCAGTGCCGGTAGAGCTTGAGGATACAGAGGTAATGGTAAGAAGATCGCCATCAGGGTCCGAGTCATTAGCCAACACATCAACGGTAATTGGAGTATCCTGAGTTGTCACCGCACTATCATCAGAGGGTGTCGGAGCTTGGTTATTGACGCCTGTTGACTGGCTGACAACATAAGTTGCCGATGTTGTGGCCATATGACTTGCATCAGAGCTCTTTGTTGCAGAGATTGCAACGTCGTAAAACCCATCGGGCGAATCAGAGGCAGATATCACCGTGAGAGTAGTTGTACGACTTTCACCTGGCTGAAGGGTCATGGCGGGCTCGATAAAGGTCGCCGACCAGCCGGTTGGAACGTTGGCCTGCAAATCGAAAGTACTATGTGTGCAGTCAGCGTTATCACCGTTCGTGACGGTGATACTGTACTCCACAGCGGTTCCTGCATTGACCCAAGGCCCCTCACCATCGGGGGACGCTATTGTCGGGCTGGTCTCAACACAACTACTGGCATCGAAGCTGATATCAACTGTCGCACCGCTTCCATCGACCCACTGTGTACTAATAAGCAGCCCGCTAGCCGGGTCAGCAAATTGCTGCCCAATTTCCAGCGCGGGTGCCTGCCAATCCGCATAGCTAGCATCAGTAGGTGTCATATCCAACAACTCACTGGCTGTTGAACTGGGGCTTGCAGAGTCTTTGACCATCCGCACCAAAATGCCATTTAGTACATTATCATTGCCGGCAAGAAAGCTGTCGAAACCTATTGCCTGACGGTGTTCAATGTAGTACCAGGTCTTCTCACCTGATTCTACATCTACGTCTTTTAGCACTTTGAGGGCCTTCGCAGTTGAGCCAGGTGCGGACTCATACGGCTCTAGTGTATAAGAACCACTCATAGTGGCAGTTGTAATATCACCTTGATTTTCAGTTAACCAGCCAAGGCGCTCTTTATGGCGAGCGTTATAGTGGCCAACTGACTGGTTTCCCATGATGTCCATAGAGTCGCCATAGGGGTAGGTCTGGCAGGAAGTTCCGAGGGTTGAACTACCGCATTCACGCGCCCCTGAATGGTATAAACCTAAGTTATGGCCCAATTCGTGTCCAACAGTTTTAAGAGTGAAGTAGTTACCATTAATCCAGGCCTCTGAAGGAGTGCCACCAACAGTGCCTGAACCTGATGGAAAACAGGAGGTCTGTGGGAACACATAGATGAATCGACTATAAGATTCAACATTCACCCCCGCACTGGTAGCTGCTTCCTTAGCAGCCAGAGCGACATCGGAAGATTTGCATGTTGAACTATCGGTGGGTTTATTAAACGGAAGGGTATACCAGCCATGTGCTTCACCAGTCAGCCAAGTTTGGCCAAAGGAGTTTTCCTGTATGAAGCTGTTTACGGCGCCAAATACTAATTCGTTTGCCTGCTGTACAGTATATGGCTTATCTGAGGGCGCATCCTGAAAATTGACTAGTAACACCAGTGTGCGTTGTTCTCCAAATGTGCCGGTTAACGCTGCGGCCCCGGAGCTGGCATTGGCTCCATCCAAGTCCAGAGTCAGTATTCCATTATTGTCGCCATCCAATGCGATGAATCCGTCGGCAGTTTGCTCATCAATTGCGCTTTCCAGCAGCACACCATCGACGCGTACGTCGGTGCCGCTCTGGTGCTGCGGCTGTTTACCGGCCACTTTCAGCTCGAAACGCTCGCCAAACGGTGTCTTCAGGTACTGGCGCAAGCGGTGGCTGCCGTCTTGGTAATCTTCGTAGACCGCTTCGATTTCACCTTCCAGCTCCAGTTTCTGTTCCAGAAAATCCAGCACTTCGGCCGGCATTCCGTTCTGCTTCTCATCGGGGATGGCGACCCGCAGCACTTCGGCCGGGTTGGTTTTGATCAGTTCGGCCAGGAACTGCTGGCGTTGTTCCGCCTTGGCAAGCAGCTTTTCAAGCGCGCGGGATTTTTCGGCACCCTTGGCGTTGGCCCACTGCTTCTGCAACGCCATCAGCGCCTGGGTGTGGCCGGCCGCTTCGGCGCGCTGGGCGGCCTTGGCCGCTTCCGGCAGGGTTTGAGTCTGGCCGTGTTCCGTGTGCTGATGGCCCTGATGGGCTGTGTTGTTTGCCAGCACCTGGGAGGAGGCCAGCAAGGTGAGGGAAGCTGTGAAACCGAGCGTACCCATTAGCTGGGCGAATTTGGTCCGCTGTAGAGCCATGAAAATCTCCGCTTGTCGTTAACCAGCGAAAGATCCTCAAGACAAAACTGTCCGTAGGGTAATCACTCTCTTTCGGTAGTCCGGCCACCCGCTGGGCGGGCCCGTGGCTTTGCGTCACCTGATTACTCAGGTTTTGCCTTTGTCGGGAGAGGATCTTTCAGCGATCTGTATATGTGGCGGTACTGTTTTCCCGCCGTGCGTTCCGATCCGTCATGACTGTATGCCTGCCTACCTGCTTGCTCTGGAGGGGATACCTCCACCAACGTCACTGTTACCGGCCACACTCCCTGTGCGCTTAAGCGCGACAGTCATGCCGGCATCACCCGGTGCAATCAGTACTGAACACCGGGTAAAGAACGCCTTACGGTTGTAAAGCTGGCGCAACTATACCACGCCAGCTGTACAACATTTATACAGATATGGAATAAACGGGCGTTTGAATCCTGTTGCGATTTGGCGACAGTCGCCCGAGATGCGCACCGTTGGTAGGCATCGGTCGTGCATCCTACGGGGCGGGGTGGGTTTTCTCAGAATATTTACAGCAATAGGGCGGTATTGTTAAGAATGTGAAACAGCAAACCTGAAAAGTATCCGAGGCAAACTGCTGCGTTTATTTTGCAACTGATAACAACCCAAACCTCTTCTGATAAATAATTTATATATCAAATAGTTAGCGTGATAATCTGATTTTCATTCGAAGATTGTCGTTTGACTGTCACTGTTGGGTTTCTGCCGTTTCTAGCAGGCTGCGCAGCAGATCGCCTACCTTGAGATTCGGTATCTTTGTGTTGCTTTTACGTAGTGCAGCCTTTACATCCACCGCTATGTTGTAAGCCGTTGCTTACAAATGCTTCATTCTCGTTACGTCTGATCATCCGTTCGGCTGACTAAATACAGAACTATCAATGGCATAGCCTCATTGGTACGCCTGTTGCTGAACTGTGAACAACAACGTTGGCACGGCTTACAGCTGTTCCCGCGGCTGTATAGCCGACGGTCCACTGGGTAACAGCCCGGTGCTGTTTGCGGACTGGCGCCGCCACGGTGCAGAGATGAGGAGAGGCTATGTTCGTCAGAGCGAGTCGTCATGATCACTCCGGGCGGTTTCGGTGGCACCGACTGCGTCGGCTGACTCCCTGGCTCCTCTTCCCGCTGCTGTTACTGGCCGAGGTTTTATGGATCTACCGCGACTGGCCGGTCGAGCTTCTCGCTGGGCCGCAGCTCATCGAACGGGGCGAGGTGGCGCCGGCAATCGCACCAAACGGGCCGGCTCCGGATGGTTCGCAACAGCGCCGGGGCGGGCAGGCGGCCCTATCCTCAGCTACGCAGAGGGCGACAGCCCAGACTGATAGCGCTCCGGCTGACAGGGAAACTGCCATACGAACGATCGACCAGGCGATGGCCAGGCTGGCAGCGCTGAGCCAACGCCGCGATCCCTATCTCTCCACCCGCGAGATCAATCAATTCCATCACCAGCTGGCGAGGCTCAGCCGACAGGGCACGCCCGTGATTCCGGCGATCCGTCGATTCCTGCAGACGGCGGCAGATGCCGATCTTTTAGCCTTCCACGGCGGTGAACGGTTGGGGTTCCGCACCCTGCGGCTGGCGCTGTTTGACCTGCTGGATCGGATTGGTGGCGGTGAAGCCGAGGCGGTTTTACAAGAGACCCTGCAGGGCAACCGCAACCCGCTGGAGATCGCGGCCCTGGCCGGCTATCTGGAGGCGCGGACGCCCGGTCGTTATCGGCGGTTGATCCTTGAGTCCGCGCGCAGCGTATTGCTGACGGCCAGCGAAGGCCAACAGGAACCGGCGGATATAGGCCCGCTGTTTCGGGTATTTCAGCAGTATGGCGACGCATCGCTGGTGACCGAGTTGGAGCAGGTGGCCCCACTGCAGTGGGGCCGCTATGCCGCCGTCGCACTGGCCAACCTGCCGGATGGTGTCGGGGTGCCGTCACTGGCCCGCACCGTACGCCAGGCCACCGAGAACGACCTGGCGGGGCGGTTTGCGCTGAAATTGCTGGCGCAGGCAGCGGACCACCCGGAGGCGCGCGCGGCGCTGCTGGAGAGCGTGCGCGGCCAGCGGGTGAGTGATGCGCTGTGGCCGGAGCTGGCCGAACTGATCGCCGGCGGCTACCGGATCCAGCTGGAGGCGCCGGCCCGGCAGCCGCAAGAGACCGCCCCGATCAGCGCAGTCAATGAACTGATCGCCTACACGCCCGGTGGCGGCCAGCGCCTCTACGGCGTGCGTTATTCGACCTCTTACCTGACCTCTGAACAACTGGTCCAGCGGCTGGAACTGCTGGATGCGATGTTGCTGGAGGCTGCCAACCCGATTGCTATCCAGGCCCTGGAGCACGCGTACGACAGGGTTTGGTCGCTGTATCTAGCCGAGGAGTAGCGATGAGCAGGGAGCTTCCGACGATGAGTACCCATTACAGATTCACCTAACGATGCCCTGGCAAAGGAGGGCGTACGATGAACAGAAGATTCAAAAGGTGCAGTCAGCTAACGGCTTTGATAGCCGGTTTCACCCTGGCCGCGCTACCGACGCCGTCGCTGGCGGCAAACCTGGTGGTCAGCCTGCCCGGCAGCAGTTTCGAGATCGATATGGACGCCAACCTGAAGCCCGACGCGGATTCCATCCCGGCGTTGCTGCAGCCCAGCCTCGACTGGTCCACCGTTAACGAGCTGCGCCAGCCCGACACCGCCAGCGGGAGCGGCGACGACTCCTTCGGCAAGGGCGCCAAAGAGGATGACACCGACATCGCCGTAGTCAGCGGCTCGATTCCGCCGAACAAGAGCGACCTGAAGGAGTTCGGTATTTACCAGGAGGGGCGCACCTCGGACGGTTTCCTGCACCTGTTCTGGACCCGGGTACAAGACCCGAGCGGCACCACCAATATGGATTTCGAGTTCAACCAGAGTACCGAGATGTCGAATAACGGCATCACCCCATTGCGTACGGCGGGTGACCTGCTGATCACCTACGACCTCAGTAAAGGCGGCACCGAGCCGGTGCTGTCGTTGCGCGAGTGGGACGGCAACCAGTGGGGGGCGGCGGTAGACCTGAGTGGTACCGGTGCGGCTACTGGTTCGATCAACGTCTCTTTTATCCCGGCCAGCGAGAGCGACGGCCTGGGATCGCTTGACCCGCGCACCTTCGGCGAGGCGTCGCTCGACCTGTCGGTCATCTTTGACTCCAGCCAATGCGAATCCTTCGGTTCCGCACACCTGAAAAGCCGTTCGTCCGATTCATTTACCTCCGCGATGAAGGACTTTATCGCGCCGTTGGCGGTGGATATCAGTAACTGCGGCTCGATTAAGATCACCAAGGCGGATGACGCCAACCAGAGCCTGGCGGGGGCAGTCTTTGAACTCTATGCGGATAACAGCCCCTACGGGCCGGCCAATCCCGGTGGTGGCGGCCAAACCAGCCACGGCGCCGAAGATGTCGCCACCGGTATGAGCTGTGAGACCGGTGATGACGGTATCTGCTATATCCAGAATGTTCTGCAGGGGCGTTACTGGATGGTCGAGACCGGGGTGCCCGAGGGGCACGACCCGGCCGACGACCAGAACCTGATCATCAGCGCCGAAGCCCAGACCAACCTGATGTTCATCAACGACCGTCAACCGGCGACGCTGAATATCCTGAAAGAGGACGATACCGGCGCGGTACTGGCTGGTGCCGAGTTCACCCTCTACGACGATGACGGCACCACCGTTGGTGTCTACGACGCGCAGGACAGCAACACGGGCCGCAGCTGCACCACCGAGGCGGACGGGCGCTGTTCGATCACCGATATCCTGCCCCCAGGCGATTACTGCCTGGTCGAAACCGGCACGCCCGAGGGTTACGACTCCGCCCCGGCCCAGTGTTTCCCGCTGGCATTGAACCAGACCAAGTCGGTCACTTTTACCAACAACCGCCAGCCGGCAACGCTAAATATTGTGAAGGTAGACGATGCAGGCGCGGCTTTGGCCGGCGCACAGTTCACGCTCTACCACGATGACGGCACTGCTGCCGGTGTCTATGACAGCCAGGACAGCGGTACCGGCCGCAGCTGTACCACCGATGCCGAGGGGCTTTGTGCGTTTACCGATATCCTGCCGGCCGGTAGCTACTGCGTGGTGGAAACCGTCACGCCGGACGGCTATGACACCGCTCCGCCTCAGTGCACAACGCTGGCGCTGAACGATACCGTCACCCTGACCTTCGTGAACGATCGTCAGCCGGCCAGCGTTGTCATTCGTAAGGAAGATGAAGCCGGCAATCTGCTGCCCGGGGCGCAATTCAGCCTGTACGTCGATAACCAGCCGGTGGGCCAGTACAACAGCGACGGCGCGACGCCGGATACCGCGGTGGCGGGCAAGAGCTGCACCAGCGATGCCAGCGGTATCTGCACCATCGACGGGATTCTGCCGGCCGGCAACTACTGCATTGTCGAAACGGTCACCCCGGACGGCTACGTTGCCGCCGAGCCGCATTGCGAGGAGCTAAGCCTGAACGAGACGCTGGAGCTGACCATTGTTAACGATCGGCAACCGGCCACCGTCACCATCCTCAAAAAGGACGATGGCGGCAACCTGATGAGCGGTGTGCAGTTCAGCCTGTACGTCGATAACCCGCCGCTCAACAGCTATAACAGCGGCACCGATACGGCGGTCGACGGCAAAGTCTGCACCACCGATGGCAACGGCGTCTGCACCATCGATGGAATCCTGCCGGCCGGCGCTTACTGCCTGGTCGAAACACTGACGCCGGCCGGCTATGCTTCGGCACCGCCGCAGTGCGTCAACCTGAGCCTGAACCAGACGGTCAATCTTGAGTTCACCAACCCGCGCTTGCGCGGCGCGATTCTGATCACCAAGACCCGTAAACACGCCGCCGACGGGCCGGGGGATCACCCCCATGCCGGCGTGATCTTCACCATCAGTGGCGGCGGTCTGGCGAGCAATATCACCCTGACCACCGATGACAACGGCCAAGCCTGCGTCGATAACCTGCTGCTAAGCCAGTTTGGCGGCAATTACAGCGTGACCGAAACCCTGCCGGCCGGTTATCAAGCCGATGGCCCGCTCAGCAAACCGGTATCGGTCGACAGTGCCGCCAGTTGTGGCAGCGGTAACGAGGCCCGCGTCAGTTTCGCCAATACGCCGCTGTCCAATATCACCGTGGCCTTCGTCTCCCAGGTGCCGGGCGGCACGGTGGCGCGCATCAGCTGTGGTCTGCCGAACAACCCGGTCGACAATACGCCGGCAGATTTCGACGATACGGCTGAAACCTCTGTAAACCTGGGCCCGGGCACATACAACTGTACGATTGAGATCGCGCCATAGCGTGATATTTCAGGATTTTTAGGCGAGAGGGTGGGCTGGTTCCCACCCCTCTCAGCTCCCGGTCCCGACGGGAGTGCAGTGCCACCTCTGATGGCCATCAAGCTGCCGGTGGTCTTCTATGGCGGACAGACTGTATCAATCATGCAACAAGGCGTTTTTATAAAAGCCAATATAAAACAGGTGGTTAGATTCATTCGTCTGAAACGACTGCTTGCGTTGTTTTACATTTTTCCGTCTGCTGCTCCCTCGCCCTGATAAAAAGGGTTTCAGTTTCAATGAGTTAGATTGCTGGCATAAAAAATGCACCTTTCGTGATGCTTTAGGACTGCCAGCTCACCGTTACCCCTCATCAGAAGTACCGAGAACGCAAACTGCGCGCTGGCCGGTCCGCGGAGAGTCTCTGGCAGGTTGGTATAGAGCCGCGTCGATCTCCAATGCTACCTTTTGCCGACCTGGCCAGAGACTTTCCTGCTAGTCAGCTCCGTTCGCTTCCCGTCGGGAGGAGGGCGGGTTGATCTGACAGTCAACAAGGTATGGGAGGCACAGCCATGAACCTATTGACCAACTGTAGACCCGGTGCATACCTCAAGTGGATAGGCGGTTTCCTGGCTGCCCTGGTATGCGCCCTGATGATGACGATGGGCATCGTACAACCCGCATGGGCCGATCCCGGACCGCCTTCGCAACGGGGTATCCAGCCGGTGGAAGTTCAGGGCAACCCCACCTGTTCAGACCTGCTGGGCCCGATTCCGATGTTGCAGGAGTTCAAGATAAACGATCCCTTTACCGGTCAGTTCTCGGATGGTGACCTGACGGTAGATATCACGGTGCACAGCAACGGCCAGGGGCCCAACTTCGATTGGGTCAGTTCCGGCGGCGAAATGATCTCGATATTCGTTAAAGGTGGTCCCAGAGGAAATAACTACGACTACGACGGCACCGGCTTTACCTGGGATAACTTCCTGCATTCGCCGGTCAACCCGAACCATGGCCGGTTCTATGGCCTCAGCCATATCTCCTTCTGTTATATCCCGGGCGAACCGAGCATCGACGTAACTAAGACCTGCGCCGAGCAGACCGTCAACAACCAGGTGGTCACCACCCGCAATACCGTGGTGCTGGACAACGACGGCGATTTCGAGTTGACCAACATTCGAATCCGGGAAGATCAGGCTGGTGCCAGCTGCACGCTGACCAAAGTGGGCGGTGCCGCAGCCAATACCGCATTGCCGGTCGGCGTCTGGGTGAGCGTGCCCAACGGCGGCAGCTTCGACGGCAACCTGATCGTCGGCGAGTCGGTGACTCTGGAAGTCACCTGTACCGGCGGCGCACTCAACCTCGCCAACAAGATCTCCGGCCACGGCGATTGGGCGCAGGGCAGCGTGATGGATAT
The DNA here is from genome assembly GCF_019795155.1 of Marinobacterium arenosum. Lineage (GTDB taxonomy): Bacteria > Pseudomonadota > Gammaproteobacteria > Pseudomonadales > Balneatricaceae > Marinobacterium_C > Marinobacterium_C arenosum. The sequence goes on from NZ_JAILYN010000054.1 coordinate 25,623, forward strand.
GGACAGCTCCAATCCGGCGGTTGAATGTCCGTTCGCACCGGACCCGATGGTATCGATCGACAAGGATTGCCCGGATGAAAGCGATGTGCGCCTGATGGGCATGGGCGGTCATCTGGTGGTTGAAGTCTGCCCGGAAATCGTGGTCAGCAACGACAGCCTGACCGAGCCGCTCTCTTCAGTGATCGTGACCGACACTCAGATTCCGGCCCTGTCCGGTGGCGTGCAGGTCGGACCGCTGGCACCGAATACTTCGGTTGCCCTGGGGGCCGATCTCGGTATCGACCTCTGCTATATGCCGAGCATGCCTGAGGTAGCTGCGTTTGATGATCACGGTACATCGACTGATCCGTCAGACGACAAGTACCTGCCGTCCCATTCAGGCTTCCTGAATACCGCCAGTGTGCTTGCAGCCGGCCAGTTCGGCGGCACCGATACCGACTCCGACGATACCGCATTGCGCGATTCGCAGGGCAATATCCTGTATCTGTTGGATGAGTTCGGTCAGCCGGTGCCTGATTCCGAGGGGAACCTGATCCCGCTGAGCGAGTGCCCGCTATGCGCACCTTGCCCGGATTGCCCGAACTGAAATACAACTGACAACTGAGCGATAACGAGCGATAAAAAGGGGCGGTGGCCTGTCGGTCACCGCCCCTTGTTTTCGGATTTTTGTGGGTAAGAGCGCCATGTGGGCACAAAAAACGTGCCCTCCCACAGGGCTTCGGTTTCGTTGATACCGTCTCTCGATTCCGGCCACAACGGCCTTTTACAGCAGTTGTGGCTGGACCTCTTGCTGGTTCTTCACCACACCAATGTAGGGCCGGACCAGGCCGGCCAAACGCCGACAGGCGTTTTAACCCACCTGCGGAGGTGGCGCCCCGGGTGGCGCCCTACAGGGCTCTGCCGTAGCAGCCCGCTCCGAGGGCGACAGGCCGCGGACTATGCCGACCCGGTCGCGGTCGGTATCCAAAGGGCATACCAAGCCCGCTGCTACGAGGGACATGCCTTGTCGCAGCCCACTTTTTATGCCCGTGGGTGCCATGGGCGACTCTATATAAAAAGGCGAGGGGATACCTCGCCTTTGTGTCGCTTATTGTTCCGTTGATCGGTTATTTCTTCTTGCCGTTGCCTTTGTTGCCCGGCCCACTGCTGCCGCCATCCTGCAGGCTGACCGTGACGCTGGCGCTGGCATACTTTTCACCATCGAAGATGGTGTAGCTGAAGCTGTCGCCGGATTTGAAGTTGCGGGCCGGCGAATAGGTCAGGGTGCCGTCGCTGTTGATCCGCACGCTGCCTTTTGAGCCCTGAGTCACGTTGGTTACTTTCAGGCTGTCGCCATCCGGGTCGTAGTCGTTATTCAGTACCGGGATTGTCACCGTTGCGATACTGCTCAGCGTGACGCTGTCGTCGACCGCTACCGGGGCCTGGTTATTGCTGGTCGGCGCCGACACGGTGACCGACACCGATGCGCTGGCCGTGCCGCCGTTGCCGTCGGCGATGCTGTAGCTGAAGGTTTCAGTGCCGCTGAAGCCGCTGACCGGGGTAAAGATGATGTTACCGCCACTGATCTGGGCCGAGCCATAGACGCCACTGGTGCCGGTGATGGTCAGGCTGTCGCCGTCGGCATCGTAGTCATTGGCCAGCACCGGAATGCTGACCGCCGTGCCGGCGCTGGTGCTGGCGCTATCGTTAACCGCCACCGGTGCATTGTTGCCGGCTGCTACCGCAACCGCGACGGAACCGGTGGCACTGCCGCCTTTACCGTCGGCGATGCTGTAGTTGAAGGTTTCGGTACCGCTAAAGCCGCTGTTGGGGGTGAAGATGATATTGCCGCCACTGATCTGGGCGCTGCCATTGACACCGCTGGTACCGGTGATGGTCAGGCTGTCGCCGTCGATATCGTAGTCGTTGGCCAAGACCGGGATGCTGACCGCGCTGCCGGCACTGGTGCTGGCGCTGTCGTTAACCGCCACCGGCGCACTGTTGCCTCCGCTACCGCCGCCGGAGCCGCCGTTGCCATAGTCGATGGTTACCGTCGCGCCGGCATTGTCGGTCCAGTTGGTGGTGATGGTCAGGCCGGCTTCGCTGTCGACGAAGGAGTAGCCCGCCACCAGGGCCGGGTCCATCAGGTCGAAGGTGGCGCCCCAGGAGGAGCTGCCGGGGGTCATATCCAGCAGCTTGCTGCTGTTGCGATCGCCCTCGGTAATCAGATGGATCAGTACGCCGTTGGCCAGGCTGTCCGGGTCGTTACGCATATCGCTGCTGTCGAACAGGATCTGGTCGAAGCCGATCGGTTGACGGTAGTCGATGTAATACCAGGTATTCTTGCCGCTGGCCGGGTCTATGCCACGCCACACCCGCAGCGCCTTGGACTTGCTGTCGTTGGTTTCCAGCGGGGCGATGGTGTAGCTGCCGCTGCTGGTGACTTCGGTGATGGCCGGCGACGGGCCGTAGTCGAGCCAGCCGAGCAGTTCCTTTTGGAACGGGTTCATATGGGCGGCACGATCGCCCATTACGTCCAGTGCGTCTCCATATTCGATCTGCGTGCAGCTGCCATCCAATACACCGTCGCTGCAGCTCAGGCCGTGGGAGTGCATCAGGCCGAAGGTGTGGCCCAGTTCATGGGCGACTACCTGCAGGTCAAGCCCGGCGGTAATAAAAGCACGGGCGGGCTTACCGCCGACGTTGGCCCAGTTGCCGCCGCAACCGCTGGAGGGGGCGACCATGTACACCACGCGATCGTAGTTGGCCAGGTTGACGCCGTTACCGGTTGCGATCTGGTCTGCCGCGTCGGTGATGCCGGTCGGGCAGCTGCCGCCGTCCAGCGGCAGGGTGTACCAGCCCAGTACATCGCCGGTCAGCCAGGTCTGGTTATAGGAGGTTTCCAGGAAGAAGTCGCTGACATCGCCGAATACGAAGTCGCGCACCTGGTTCTGGCTCCAGGGCTTGTCGGTCGGCTCATTCTGGAAATTAACCATAATGACCGCAGTGCGCTGCTCGCCGAGGGTGTTGTAGGTGGACGGATCGGTGGTGCCACCGTTGCTGCCGCCATCCGCACCGCCATCGGCCGCCAGGGTCAGCAGTTGGTCGCCGGAGGCCAGTGCGATAGCGCCATCGGTCTCCTCATCGCCGCCGTCGACCAGCAGACCGTCGACCGACACGACGGCACCGGTCAGTTGGTTGGGCGTCTTGTCGCCGAAATGCAGGGAATAGCGTTCACTACCGGTGTTCAGGAAGTGTTGCAGCTTAACGCCTTCGGCATCTTCCAGGTAACGGACCTCCAGCTCGCCGCTGGTGGCGAATTTCTGCTCGAGCTTGGCGCGCACCTCGGCCGGCATCCCTTTTTGCTGTTCATCGGACAGCGTGGCTGCGACAACGGCCGCCGGGTCGCGCTCAACCAGCTCCGCCAGCAGTTGGCGGCGTTGCTCGGCCTTGGCGGTCAGTTTCTTCAGCGCCTGGGATTTTTCGGCACCTTTACCGTTGGCCCACTGTTTCTGCAAGGCCAGCATTGCCTGGGTCTGCTCTGCCGCTTGCTGCGCATGGGATGCATTGGCCGCATGGGATACCGCATGACCGTGATTCTGGTGGCTATTCGCCTCTGCGATGGCAACCGGCAGTAGGCCGAGAGATGCGCTCAGGCCGAACGCGGCCGTCAGTCGGGCAATGGAAGTCCGCTGCATGAAGGTCTCCGCTTATTTTCACTAAGCGAAAGATCCTCAACAACAGACGTGCCCTGAGGGATGACTCTCCTTCGGTAATCCGGCTACCCCGTACAGCTGGGGCCCGTGATTTTGCGCCATCCGATTACTCGAATTTTGCCTTTGTCGGGAGAGGATCTTTCGGTGTTATGGGTGGGCGGTACTGTTTTCCCGCCGCGTATTCGTCCGTCATGACTGAATGCCCGCGTACTTGCATGGAACAGGAGGCTGGGCTCCCTTCAACGTCACTGTTACCGGATACGTTCCCTGTCCGCTCGTCGAGCGATCAGCCATTCCGGTATAAATCGGGTGATACACCCGCTTAGAAATCTGTAAGTCTGTGTAAAGCTGGCGCAAATATAACATAGGGGTTGTTCAACAATTATACAGATATGGAATAAACAGCCGTTTGAATGCTGTTGCTTTTCGGCGACAACATAGGGCTTGGCATGCCCTTGGGTACCGACCGCGACCGGGTTGGCAGAGTCCGCGGCCTGTCGCCCTCGGAGCGGGCTGCTACGAAGCTCGGCCCTGTAGCGGTGGGCTTTGACCGCGACAGAAGATGGTTCTATTGGCACCCAAAGCGGTCGCCCTCGGAGCGGGCTGCTACGGAGCTCAGCCCTGTAGCAGCGGGCTTGGCATGCCCTTTGGGTACTGACCGCGACAGAAGATGGTTCTATTGGCACCCAAAGCGGTCGCCCTCGGAGCGGGCTGCTACGGCGCTCTGTCCAGTAGCAGCGGGCTTGGCATGCCCTTTGGGTACTGACCGCGACAGAAGATGGTTCTATTGGCACCCAAAGCGGTCGCCCTCGGAGCGGGCTGCTACGAAGCTCGGCTTTGTAGCAGCGGGCTTGGCATGCCCTTTGGGTACTGACCGCGACAAGAGATAGTTCTATCGGCACCCAAAGCGGTCGCCCTCGGAGCGGGCTGTTACGACTCAATCCGCAGTCTTGT
>NZ_JAILYN010000055.1 GCF_019795155.1 Marinobacterium arenosum
CGCTGCTACAAAGCCCTCGGCCTAGCAGCCCGCTCCGAGGGCGGCCGGAACTCTGGCACCGATCCCGATATCTGTCGCGGCCGGAGCCCGCTGCTACCACGCCCCTGTCGTAGCAGCCCACTCCGAGGGCGACCGGAGCCTGGCACCGATCCCGATATCTGTCGCGGCCGAAGCCCGCTGCTAACACGCCCCTGTCGTAGCAGCCCGCTCCGAGGGCGACCGGAACCCTGGCTCCGATCCTGGTATCTGTCGCGGTCGGAGCCCGCTGCTACCACGCCCCTGTCGTAGCAGCCCGCTCCGAGGGCGACCGGAGCCTGGCACCGATCCCGATACCTGTCGCGGCCGAAGCCCGCTGCTACCACGCCCCTGTCGTAGCAGCCCGCTCCGAGGGCGACACCCGCGGACCCTGCCAGCCCCGTCGCGGTCGGAGCCCACTGCTAAAAATTCCTCTGCCTAGCAGGCCGCTCCGGGATCTATTGAAAGGCGCGACTCAAAAGCCCCTGCCCCCGGTCTACACCGATCTATAATTTCAACAACCGTCCGGATAGTTGATCAGCGCCGGCTACCGGAGGCCCCCATGCGCCACCACCGCCGGGAGACAACGCCATGCAAGTGGAACAGATCAAAGATATCCTCGACTGGCTCAGCAAATACCACCACCAGATGTCGCTATGCTACGACCGCAGCGCCAACCGCAGTGAGTCCTCACGTATTAAAATGCTGCTGAGCTACCTCGCCGAGCACGAACAGAGCCTCGCCGACGCGGTCGCCAAGTATGAGAAGATTGCCGACAGCCAGGTGCTGAACACCTGGTGCTACGAGTATATGGATCACAAGCCGGACCTGGCCGAGGCGCTGTGCAGTACCGATCTCGACCAGCTGAGTCTCGAACAGATCGTCAGCCGCTGTGTCGCCGCCCACGACGAACTGATCGTACTGTACCGTTACCTGCTCGGCCGATCAGACACCGATCGACTCAAGGAGCTGTTCGAAAACCTGATCCAACTGGAGCAGAACGAGTCGATGCGGATGGTGCGGGATACCAGCAGCTACGCCGACCTTTAATCCAGCGCTCACCCCTTGACGCAAAGCAGCGGCTCCAGCCGGGCCACCTTACGCGCCAAGCCGGCCAGCTCGGCAGCGTCGACCACCTCGGTAACATCCTTGTAGGCCCCCGGCGCCTCCTCAGCCACACCACGCATCGACGGGCTGCGAATCAATATGCCTCGGTTGGCCAGCTCGTCGACCAGCTGCCGGCCGCGCCACTGCCGCAACGCGGCGCGTCGGCTCATCGCCCGGCCGGCGCCGTGGCAGGCGGAGCTGAACGACAGCTCCTCCGCCTCGCTGGTACCCGCCAGCACATAGGAGCAGGTCCCCATCGAGCCGCCGATCAGTACCGGCTGGCCGACCTGCCTATAGGCCGCCGGCAGACCGGGATGGCCGGGCCCGAACGCCCGGGTGGCGCCTTTACGGTGCACGTAAAGCTGGCGCTGCTGGCCGTCGATCAGGTGCGACTCCAGTTTGCAGGTGTTGTGCGACACGTCGTACAGCAACTCGAGCCGGGCCTGCGGCAGTACCTGTTTAAATGCCCGGCGCACCAGGTGGGTGATGATCTGGCGGTTGGCCAATGCACAGTTGATACCTGCACGCATCGCGCCCAGGTAATGCTCACCAACCTCGGAGTGGATCGGCGCGCAGGCCAGTTCCCGGTCCGGCAGCCGGATGCCGAAATCCGACGCAGTAATCGCCATCTCGCGCAGGAATTCGGTGCCGATCTGGTGGCCGAGCCCGCGCGAGCCGCAGTGGATGGTGATCACCACGTCGCCGGCCGCCAGGCCAAAGGCATCGGCGATCGACTGGTCGAAGATATCGGTCACCCACTGCAATTCCAGGTAGTGGTTGCCGGAGCCCAACGTGCCCATCTCGTCGCGCTGACGGCGGCGGGCATCGGCCGATACCCGCTTCGGGTCGGCACCGGCCATGCAGCCCTGCTCCTCGGTCCGCTCCAGGTCCTCCGGCCAACCGAAGCCCTGACCCACCGCCCAGCGGGCGCCGCCCTTCAGCATCGCCACCATCTCTTTATGATTCAGCGAGATATGACCGGTCGAACCGACCCCGGCCGGCACCGTGCGATAGAGCTCGTCGGCCAGTAGTCGCTTCGACGATTGCACATCCTGCACCTGCAAGCCGGTATGCAGGGTGCGGACGCCGCAGGAGATATCGAAGCCGACGCCGCCCGCCGACACCACGCCGCCCTGCTCGGCATCGAACGCCGCCACCCCACCGATCGGGAAACCGTAGCCCCAGTGAGCATCCGGCATCGCGTAACTGGCCTTGACGATCCCGGGCAGGCTGGCGACATTGACCGCCTGCTCGAACACCTTATCGTCCATCCCGTCGATCAGCTCGGCACTGGCATAAAAGATCGCCGGCACCCGCATCTCACCGTGCGGCGCCAACCGCCAACAGTACCGGTCGACCTGCTCCAGGTCCGCCCGCCTCACATCAGCTGCTTTTTTCATGTTTCTTTTATGGCCTACTGCCACCCTCAAACATCCACCACGCAGCGGGCGCACCAGCCGTCCGGCAGCTGCTCTACACTCAACGCCGTCAGGGTCGCCCCCTTGGGCTCCACCGCCGGCCGATGGCGGGCTGCCGCCACCGGCTCACCCCAGAGCGTGGCCCGCAACTGCAGGCCGTCGATCGCCACCTGGGAATGACCGAACAGCCATTTGCGCGTCGCCATCTGCAGGATCACCGCGTTCAGCCAGTCGTACAGCAGCAACTCGATATCCGGCGCCTGGCAACGGATCTCGATACGCCGTTGCGCCTCGACCCGCTGCGGCTCGGTCACCACCGCCGTCAATGCCAGCGCCGCCTGCTCGAATGCCGACGCCAGCGTCGGCCCGCAACCGCAAAGACCGATATCCGCCTTGTGCTCGAAATGACGCCAGTGGGGATCCATCTGCTGCACCTCCGCTCTATTTACAGCTTAGTGCAGTGCTGCCGGGTGCCGGCTGTATCGACCCTTCGCCCCTCATCTAGCCCCCGGGCTGACCAGCTGAGCTACGCTTACTGGAGCCCATGAACAAAGCGTTATCTGCAACGGTTGGTCGCTGAATAGACCGGCTCATATGAGGGGGAATCAGATGCCTGAGATGATTCTACTGGGTACCCGCAAGGGCACTGTCATCTTTGATCGTATCGATGGCGGTTGGCGTCCTCGGCCGATCATGCATGCCGGCGTTCCCGTCTGTTACGCGGTGCGCGATCCGCGTAACGATACCCTCTGGGCATCCCTGGACCATGGCCACTGGGGGCCGAAGCTGTCACGTTCGCGTGACGACGGAGCAACCTGGCAGGACATCGCCTCGGTCAAGTACCCGGTAGGCGCGCGCTACATCGTCAAATACCTGCCCACCCCCGACTTCGATCCGGAGGCGCCGACCGGCCAGCCCGAGTATGCCGACGCGAGCGTGTTGAAAATCTGGACCATCGGCTTCGGCAGTGACAATCAGCCCGGCCGCTTATACGCCGGCACCATCCCGGGCGGTCTGTTCGTCAGCGACGATGACGGTGACAGCTGGCAACTCAACCGGCCGCTGTGGAACCACGATACCCGGGGTGGCGATCTGTTCGCCGGCGATGCGACCAGTGAGAACCTGTGGGGCGGCACGCCGGCGAGTATCGATTACGGCCTGTTCGAGCCCGGCATCCACTCCATCATCGTCGATCCTCGCGATCCGGATCATCTCTATGTGGCGGTCTCCTCTGCCGGTGTGCTGGAGACGACCGACGGCGGCCAGAGCTGGCAGGGGCGCAGTCGCGGTATGTTGATGGACTATATGCCGGACCCGGCTGCGGAATGGGGGCATGATCCGCATTTCGTGACCTGTTGCCCCGGCCAGCCGGACCATCTCTGGCAACAGAATCACTGCGGCGTTTTCTACAGTGATGACGGCGCCCGGAACTGGAGAAAAGTCAGCATGCCGGATAGCGGCGTGCACTTCGGCTTCCCGGTCGCGGCGGATGCCAACGACGGGCGGACCGCCTGGGTGGTACCGGCACGGGCGGATTCGGAGCGCATGGCGATCGACGGCGGCCTGTTTGTCGCCCGCACCAACGATGGCGGTCAATCCTGGCAATCGTTCCGTCAGGGGCTGCCGCAGCAGAACGCCTACGACATTGTCTTGCGGCACGGCCTGGATATATCGGGCGATCACCTTTGCTTTGGCAGTACCACCGGTAACCTTTACCTGTCGGAAGACCGCGGTGAAAGCTGGCAATGCCTCGGCAACAATCTGCCGCCAGTCTATTCGGTACGATTCGGCTAGCAGCCTGTCGGACTTGGCCGATCGTAGTGAGGGAAAGTCCGGTTTGAGGAAGATTATCCGGTCTTGCGAGGCTAACTACGCGCTATTTAACGAGAAAGAGCGTGGAAATCTGACCACATCCGGCTTTTTCGCAGTAGATCAGTGCTAGGTCCGACAGGGTGGAGGCATCATGACCACCGTTGAAATAACACCGCATCTGTACCGCTACTTTCCCCAGTTGAAGAACCGGACGATCAGGGCACCGGCCGGCTCGGTCGCGCAGATTCTGCGCGCAGTCGACGAGATTGCGCCGGGGTTCAAGGATTACCTGCTCGATGACCAGGGAAGGCTGCGCCGGCATGTGCATATCTCCATCAACGACACCCTGGTGGTCGATAGAAAAACACTCTCAGACCGCGTGCCGGATGGTGGGACCCTGTACATATTCCAGGCGTTGAGCGGGGGTTGAGCGGAAACCGTGGACATAGAGAATTAAGCGGGAATAAGTGAGCGCCCTGGCGTTGATACGGGTTAGTAAAAACAACCATTAATAAACCAAACGCTCAAAATATGGCTAACCATACAGTGCATTTAAGCACCCGTCACGGCCTTCTTCTTTTTCGAATAAAAATATGGCAACTTATGCGTAACCTACTCATCGGAATTTCCCAAAGCAACAAAGTAGACACAAGGGTTAAGAATGGAATTATTGGTCGGTGCCATAGCTCTGCTTATCGCAATCTGGCAACTAAAACTACAGAGACAGGAAATCATTAGAAATGGCAAAATATCGACGCTTGTTCATATGGCCACAATAATCAAAGACAAAATTGACCACCATGAGAAGATCATTGAAAATCAAAAATCCAACTTCGGCAAGTGGAAAGGGCATGCCGATCGCGTAAATAATGAACTTCGCCCACTACTTGAAAAGTTAAACAAAGAAATCATTGATACAACCGCCAGCTATAATGTATCCCTAACAACCAGCGATATCAAAGAGTTAATAACCCAGAAATCTCAATTCAATAACGAGTCATTCGGGGAAGCAGAGCGCCAAAAATCTGCGTGAGTTTCATTTTTGCTCAAAGGAGCCAAGGACGTGGCAAAATTTCTCAACACCAGCGCAACCAACTATTTTCTGGAAGAACTGATCAAGGGCGCTTCAGAGCGATTGATTCTGATCAGTCCGTTCCTGCGGTTGAATGATCGCATCAAAGAGCTGCTGGAGGACAAAAACCGGCTGAAGATCGATATCCGCATCGTATACGGCAAGAATGAGCTGCACCCGGAGGAGATTAACTGGCTGCGTGAACTGTCTTTTGTACGCACCAGTTTCTGCAAGAACCTGCATGCCAAGTGCTACCTCAACGAGCAGGCCTGCATTATCACCAGCCTGAATCTCTACGAATTCAGCCAAGTGAACAATAATGAGATGGGCATCTATCTGTCCCGCCCGGAGGATGCCGAGCTGTATCGCGAGGCGTTTGAGGAGGCCCAACGGATTATCCGGATCAGCGACGAGGTACGAATGTCACTGGAGAAGGTTTCCGCTGTCCCAGAGTCAGCGCAGCTTGATGAGTCTCCAATAGACGATGATCAGAAGCTGACCTCTTCCAAGTTGGCCAAGAAGTCGGGTCTGAAAACTCAGGAGCTGTTGGACAAGCTCACTGAATCCGGCTTACTGGAATACCGGCACGAGAAACACCATCTCACAGAGAAAGGAAAGGAAGCCGGCGGCGAGTTTCGGATCAATAAGCGATTCGGTGCCTACTTTATCTGGCCGGAATCACTGGTCTTAAAGTGATGACAACCTGCACGCTGAGGTAATAAATCAACGCACGAAAATATATGGGGCTGCCCTGCAGTCCCTGTTGGTCTTACCCCTATTTTCTATCATCCAGGGTCCAGCCGGCGTCCTTGTCAGATACAAAAATACTCAGGGAAGTTCTGCAGACTGCCGCAATGAATGAACATCACCGCACGAAGGCGGATTGACGCAAATTTAGAAGCCCCCTCAGAGTCACTGATACCTGCCCTCCAAATAAACGATTGGATTGGTGCCGCCCGGCAATGCCACATTGCCTCCAACATGGATTCCATATCGGAGGCAAATGACACCATGGCAGAACAAGCCCCCTCTCACTCCCCATCCCTTTCGGCCGAACCGGCGGCGCAGGTTTCCCGGCATTGGCAATTTCTGACGGCCCGCGGCTGGCAGTTCATCGGTATTCTGGCGGCAACGCTGGCCGTGGGTGTCGCGACGGCACAGTATCTGCCGATCAACATGGCCTTCACGGCGGCGCTGTCGGTGTTCTGTATCGGCCTGTGGGCCACGGTTGCGGTGCCCGAATACTGGACCGCGCTGGCATTTTTCCTGGCGGTGATCGTGCTGGATATTGCGCCGGCGGAAACCGCCCTGTCCGGTTTCCACTCGTCCACCTTCTGGCTGCTGTTCAGCGGCCTGGTGCTCGGTGCCGCCGTGCGTCATACCGGCCTCGGTCAGCGCGCCGCCCTGCTGCTGTCCGGCATTATCGGCACTGGGTACGCCGGCGTGATTGTCGGCATTGTGGCTTTCAGCCTGGCACTTGCCTTCGTCATACCGTCGGCGATGGGCCGCATCGCTCTGCTGGTGCCGCTCATCCTGGCGCTGGCCGACGGTCTGGGATACCAGTCGAATTCGAACGGCCGGATCGGCATGCTGAGCGCCGGGGCCTTCGGCACCTGCCTGCCGGCCTTTTCCATCCTGCCCGCCAACGCCCCGAACATGATTCTGGCCGGCATGGCGGAAAATCTGTTCGGCCAGCATCTGTCGTACTGGGACTACCTGCTGCTTCACTTCCCGGTATTGGGCGTTGCCAAAGCGGCGCTGCTGATCTTGCTGATTCTGTGGATGTTTCCGGCTGGCGCTCCGGCGCATTCGGTTTCGCAACAACAAAAACCTGCCCCTCTATCACCGACCGAACGCCGCCTGAGCCTGGTGCTGGGCCTCTGTCTTGCGTTCTGGCTGAGCGACGGCATTCATCATATCGCGCCGGGTTGGATCGCGCTGGCGGCGGCGCTCTATTGCCTGTGGCCGCACTCACAGCTGACCTCGAAGACATGCCTCAATCGGGAGATCAATTACGGTTCGCTGTTCTTTGTCGCCGGCATAATCGGACTGGGCGCGGTGGTCTCGGCGACAGGGCTCGGCGAGGCCCTGGTGCAGGGCCTGAGTGCACAGGCCGACTTTTCCGAGGACTCGCCGGGCTGGAACGTCGTTCTACTGACGGCGATCTCCACGCTGGTCGCCATCGTCACCAACCTGCCGGGGGTACCGGCGGTGATGACGCCGATTGCGGAAGAGATGGCCACGTTGACCGCGCTACCGCTGACCACGGTGCTGATGACCCAGGTGCTGGCCTTCTCCAATGTATTTCTGCCCTACCAGGCGCCGCCGCTGGTAACTGCGATGCAGATCGGCCATCTGCCCGCCGGCGCGGTCAGCCGGCTCTGCTTGGCACTGTTTGCCATCAGCACGCTAATATTGATGCCACTGGATCTGGTCTGGTGGCACTTGCTCGGCGTGTTTTAGCCCCCCGACCTTCTCTCAATACACACCGGAAAGGATCAGATGGAAATACACCAACTCAAAACTTTCGTCGCCGTCGCCCGGGAAGGCAGCATCACGCGGGCGTCGGAACGACTCTATCTGAGCCAGCCGGCAGTCAGCGCCCATATCAAGGCGATGGAGGATACCCTCGGCCTGGTATTGTTCGAGCGTACACCCCGAGGCATGCGCCTGACACCCGAGGGCCAGAGCCTGCTGGTCAAAGCGGAACGGACACTGGACGCGCACCGCGAACTGCTGGCCGAAGCGTCCCTGATCAAGGGCCGCCTGACCGGGACGCTGCGCATCGGGGCGGGCGGGGACGCCAGCACCAAAGCCCTGGGCCAACTGCTCAGCGGGATGGCCGAGCGCTACCCGGAGGTCGAGGTGACACTGCACCACGACAGCTCGCTGGAGATACTGGACGGCATTCTTAATGAACGCCTGGACGCCGGTTTCTACAACGAGGCCGGCGATCCCGATGACCGGCTGACCCGCCTCGAAGTCGCGCACTTCGGTATCTACCTGGCGGCGCCGGCGGGCCTGGTCGCCGGCGCCCAGCCACCGGACTGGCCGGCACTGGCGAAGTTGCCGTGGATCTGCCCGGCCAGCAACACCTGCTGCGGGCAGGCGGCCGAGCAACTGTTCGACAGCCACCGGATACGGCCACAACGGATTATCAGTATCGACCGCGAGAACGTCACCCGCACGCTGATTGCCGGCGGCGTCGGGGTCGGTCTGCTGCATGCCGGGGCCGCCAGGGAGGCGCAGCGCTGCGGCGAGGTCGATCTGATCTGTGAAGTTCAGCAGCATGTCCGGGTACTTTTTGCCCACCGGGCCAACCGCGACCAGGACCCACTGCTGAGCGCGGCACGCTCGATTCTGCAAACTGGCTGAGTATGCCAAGGCGTTGAGAATCGCGGTTCACGCTGCGAATCATTGTCCATCGATGTCGCTCTCGATCATCTCCCCGGGCGTCCGATATGGTATAACCGCCCCGTCTGACAACCAGCCGGAGCTTTACCATGCAGATCAAGACCTTCTGCGGCGAGGCGATCGCACCCTATCTCGACGACCTGGCGCGGCTGCGCATCGAGGTCTTCCGCGCCTTTCCCTATCTCTATGACGGCGACCCGGCCTACGAGCGGGACTACCTGAAGACCTATGCCCGCTCAAGTGAAAGCCTGTTCGTGCTGGCGTTGGATGGCGAACGCGTGGTCGGCGCCGCGACCGGCCTGCCGATGGCGGACGAGACCGACGCGTTCAAGCGCCCCTTCGTCGAGGCCGGCTGGAATCCGGAGGAGATCTTCTATTTCGGCGAGTCGGTGCTATTGCCGGCGTACCGCGGCCAGGGGCTCGGCGTGCGCTTTTTCGACGAGCGCGAGGCCTATGCCCGCAGGCTAGGTCGCTTCCGTTACTGCGCGTTCTGCGCCGTGGAGCGGCCGGCGGACCACCCGTTGCGGCCAGAAGACTTTGTGCCGCTGAACGAATTCTGGAGCAACCGCGGCTACCGGCATCAGCCGCAACTGCGTACCGAGTATCGCTGGAAGGATGTCGGCGACGAAGCCGACAGCGCCAAACCGATGTCGTTCTGGATCAGGGAGCTGTCATGAACGCCAACCTTGAGATCCCCAATGCCGGGGATACGACCGTAACGCCCCCCCGACGGATCAAGCTCGCCGCCTGCCAGTATGCGATCGAGCTGTTCGAGGACTGGCACGCCTACCAACGCCACCTGTGCACGCTGGTCGAGCAGGCAGTGGCGGAAGGCGCCGAGCTATTGTTGCTGCCGGAGTATGCCGCCATGGCGCTGACCGGGCAGTTGGAGCCTGCGGTACGCTCCGATCTGCAGGACTCGATCAGCTCAATGCAGGCTCTGATCCCCCGCTGGTTCGAGCTCTGCCAAGCGCTGGCACGCAAGCATCGGATCTGGTTCTGTCCCGGCAGCGTGCCGGTGCTGGACGACGACGGCATCTACCGCAACCGCTGCTGGCTGTTCGGCCCCGACGGCGTGGTCGGTCACCAGGACAAGCTGATCATGACCCGCTTCGAGCGCGAGCAGTGGTTCATCGGCGCGGGCGAGGGCCTGCGGGTGTTCGACACACCGTTCGCCCGTCTCGGCATCCTGATCTGCTACGACAACGAATTCCCGGCCCTCGGCCGCCAGCTGGTCGAGGCCGGCGTCGACCTGATACTGGCGCCGAGCTGCACCGATACCATGGCCGGCTACCACCGGGTGCGCATCGGCTGCCAGGCCCGGGCCCTGGAAGGACAGGTCGCGGTACTGCAGTCACCGACGGCAGGGATCGCCGACTGGTCGCCGGCGGTGGATATCAACACCGGCCGCGCGGCGCTCTATCTGCCGCCGGACTACGGCCTGCCGGACGACGGCGTACTGGCGCAGAGCCCATCGGCCCAGGCCGAAACCTCCAGCTGGCTGATCCAGCAACTGGATTTCGCCGCGCTGCATGAGGTGCAGCTGCGCGGCCAGGTGCTGACCCGGCGCGACTGGCCGGAGCAGTTCGAGCACCGGGTTATTGAAGTGGCGACGCTGGAGCTTCAGCCCTGTTGAAACCGGGGTAGGCCCCGTTCCTGCTACTCGCTGATCCGGATAGTGTGCTTGGTAGGTTCCTTCAGGTCGCCATCTTCAATACCGAAATCTCAATCGAGATATACCGAAGCGCTAAGCCCTTCCTGTTAATTGTGTTAATTGGGTCTGACACCTTTTCAAACAGGGGATTTTTGGGTGAAGGGAAATAAACAGATCAAGCGGTTTCGATGAGGGCGGGGTGCAGCGGTAAGGCAGGCAAACACCGCCTGGTGTCACACCCGGATGAAGGGTTGGCGCCCTTGCGCGAGCGGACGAACAGGTTCGAACCGACCTTTCGCGCGGTAAAGCCAGCACACATGATACCGCTGCCCGGCTGTTGGATGGATTGGTGCGAACCTATCCCAGTACGCCTCTCAATCTTGACTGGCAAGATCTCTTCCCTGCTTGCCGCTTAAATACCGGCTCATAATGTCGACTTAAGTATCGGCCCAGCCAGCTAAGAGACGGCCGGTGCCGACGTCACTTCAACGGGAGTAGCCCCAATAAGCTGGCAACGCTAGTTCGCTCCCAGTTGATCGGCCTCATTAAGATGAGGACAATTGCCAAAGGGCTCGACCAGCTCGGCTTTCGGCCACACTTCGTAGGCCGGCTCGTTGGCCGGGCTTGCCGCTGCAGAGATCGTCTTGCGCCGGGCACTGAAGTTGGGCCGGCGAATGCCGGCCATTTAAGCGATGTCTTAGCTACGGAGCAGCTACCACCGATCCCAGCTTGCAGGTCCCAACCGCTTCACCTCCCCCTCGGAAGACAGCTTTTCTATCGCCGATAGTCGCATTCTACGGCCTGGAATCGTCTATTAAATAGGAACACCAGATAAAAATACCCGGCTAGCAGACAACGGCGCGATGTCGGTACCCGGTGGCGTTTTTCGAAACCTAGCAGCGGCTGGTGGACCTCTATCTACACGGGGCCTACGAGCTGAACGAGGAGGCATCAGATGTCTTATATAGATGGCTTTGTCCTGGCAGTACCCGAAGCGAACAAACAGGCGTTCATCGACCATGCCACGACTGCCGACCAGGTATTCATGGAACTCGGCGCCACTCGCGTGCTCGAGTGCTGGGGCGACGATGTGCCCGATGGCAAGCAGACCGACTTTCGCCGTGCGGTACAGGCGAAGGACGATGAAGTGGTGGTATTTTCCTGGATCGAGTGGCCCGATAAGGCGACCCGCGATGCGGCGATGCAGAAATTTCCGGAGCTTATGAACAGCGACCCGCGCATGAGCCCGGAATCCAATCCGATGCCGTTCGACGGTGTGCGGCTGATCTATGGCGGCTTCGCACCGATCGTCATCTTGGAGAAATAGCCTAAAAAAATAGCCTGGAGAGATAAGATGGCCAACAAACAGGGCGACTTTATCTGGTACGAACTGGCAACCCGCGACCCCGATGCGGCGCGGGACTTCTACCAGGCGGTGCTGAACTGGCAGATCGGCGAACCGGTACCGGGCGATGTGGACTATCGGATGATCGCGGTCGGCGACGAGTGTGTCGGCGGGGTGCTGCACCTGATCGACGAGATGTGCGATCAGGGCGCGCAACCGGCCTGGCTCGGCTATATCGCGGTCGACGATGTGGACGCCACCCTCGAGCAACTGCTGGCATTGGGCGGCCACGTATTGCTGCCCGCCTTCGATGTCGCCGGGGTGGGCCGAATCGCCATGGTGGCGGACCCGCAGAGGGCGCCCTTCTACATCATGCGCGGTGCGCTGGAAGACGGCACCAGTTATGCCTTCAAGCCGAAGGCCATGGGTCACTGTAGCTGGAACGAACTGGCCACCAGCGACCAGGACGGCGCGCTTGAGTTCTACCGCCAGCTGTTCGGCTGGCAAAGCAACAGCGCGATACCGATGGGTGAAGGCATCGACTACAAGCTGCTCGACCACCAGGGTGTTCAGATCGGTGCCATTTCGCCGTTTATGGGCGATGTCGGGCAGCCGCTCTGGAGCTATTACTTCCGCGTCGCGGATATCGACAGAGCAGCACAGAGCATTGCCGCCGCCGGCGGTAAAGTGCTGCACGGTCCGCTGGAGGTACCGGGCGGCGACCATATCGTCATCGGCAGCGATCCCGAGGGTGTGCAGTTTGCGTTGGTCGGCAGCTGCGGATCGGAGGACTAGAACGGTGGATAAAATCACTCCCAACCTGTGGTTCGACGGCAACGCGGAGGACGCCGCCAACTTCTACGTCGGGCTGTTTCCCGACAGCCGAATCGATGCCGCCCACCATGCCCCGTCCGATAATCCGTCCACCGCCAAGGGCGCAGTACTGCTCGTTCAATTCACCCTGGCCGGGCGTCACTACACCGCTATCAACGGCGGCCCGCAATTTCCCTTTACCGAGGCCGTGTCCTTCCAGATCGATTGCCAGGACCAGGCCGAGGTCGACCGCTACTGGCAAGCGCTGATTGCCGACGGCGGCAGCCCGGGACAGTGCGGCTGGTGCAAGGATCGGTTCGGCCTGTCCTGGCAGGTGGTGCCACGGCGGTTGAGTGAACTGCTGTCCTCGGATAACCGGGCCGCCGCCGAGCGCACCATGCAGTCGATGCTAAAGATGACTAAGCTGGATGTGGCTGCGCCCGAGGCGGCTCACAAGGAAGATAGAGGAGAGCAATATGTCTGATGCAACGTACGAACTGTCGGTCAGCCGTTATATCGCGGCAGCGCCGGAAAAAGTCTGGCAGATCATGACCGAACGGCTGCCGGAATGGTGGTGCCCTACGCCCTGGAAAACGGAGGTCGAGGCGCTCGAATGGCGGGCCGGCGGCCGGTTCAATACCATCATGCGCGGACCACAGGAAAACGAAGAGGTCTCTCTGCAGGGGGTGATTCTCGAATTCACCTCGGGAAAACGGTTCGTATTCACCGATGCTTTCAACAACCAATGGACTCCTCAAGGGCCCTTTATGATCGGTCTGTTCGAGATCGAAGCCGAAGGCGACGGCACCCGCTACCGGGCCAGCGCACGCCATTGGTCCGAAGAGGCGATGGAACAGCACCGGGGGATGGGGTTCGAGGAGGGCTGGAGCACGGTAGCGCAGCAGTTGGCCACGTTGGCGGAGTCATCACCCCTCAACCGGTAAAAGCATCGCCTGATAGCGACTGAGAATAACTTCGATGACAAAACTGATTCTACTGTTCCTTACCCACACCCTGGTCGCTCTGGTTGGTTTTGCCGGTGGTATCTATACCCTGCCGCTGCTGACCGCGCCGAGCCCGCCTAGCGCAGGCGAGATGGCAGCAGCCAGCAATCAAGCGCTGTTCAGTGGTCAGTTCCGGCGGGAGCTGGCTGACAGCGACTTCCTGCACTGGGGCGAAGGCAAGTTGTCGGTCAGTAAACAGTTTGTGGTGTTTGAAGGCCAACTGTCACCGGGGCCGGATTTCCGGCTGTACCTGTCACCGGAATTTATCGAAACCGAGGCGGATTTCGTCCGCATGAAGTCTCAGATGGTGCAGGTCGGCGAGGTTAAAACCTTCGACGGCTTTATCCTGCCACTGAGCGATTCGATCGATCCGGTCGATTACAACACGGCGATCATCTGGTGCGAATCTTTCGGCCAGTTCATCAGTGCGGCCCGGTATCGATAACCCTAGCGGGCCGCCAATAACCTGAAGACAGATGAAACAGGTGGTCGGACATGACCACCTGAGCGGGACTGGATCCTCAATAACCGCCGTCCGGTAACACAAGGTAACCGCAACAGCGACTAAGCCTCTGTCTCCTGGTCGGCCACATACTCCAGAATATCGCCGGGCTGACAGTCGAGGTGCTTGCAGATCGCTTCCAGGGTGCTCAATTTGACCGCCTTGGCGCGGCCGTTTTTCAGCACCGACAGGTTCTGTTCGGTGATACCGATCAACGCCGCCAGTTCGTTGGCGCGCATCTTACGCTTGGCAAGCATCACATCGAGATTAATCACTATGGGCATCGGCAGGCCTTCAGATGGTCAGGGCTTGTTCGTCGTGCAATTGCGCGGCTTCGGCCATCACCTTGGCCACCAGCCGGACGATGATGCCGACCAGCAGCAGCGTCAGGTCACTGTCGCTCAGGTTAACGCCGACGTTCGATTCCGGCTGGCCGATCGACAGTGCCACGCCCAGCAACAGATCCTGCAGTGGGCCGGTCAGTACCAGCAGAATCAGCAGGGTGGCCGCCTTGCGGTAGCAATCGGTGACCGCACCGCTGAACACCTCGCCATCCCTGTACAGCCGGAACAACCGGATCAACTGCCAGGTAATCGCCATGGTCAACAGGGTGCCGATCATCGCCACCGGATAGCCGGCCAGCGCCTGGCCCTGGCTCATCGGCAACGCCAGCTCAAACGGAAATTCGGCATCGAAGTTCGGGTTTGGCTCGCCCAGCGCCGCATAGAACCAGAAAGCGGTCGACAGCGGCAGGGCCGAAATCAGGACGCCCCACAGGCAGATCAGCAACCGGTTACTCAGGGTACGGATACCATCCAGGTTAGACATCAGACACTCTCCCTATGTGTTTATAAGAGCGGGCATCGTACGACTCAAGTTACTTTTTATCAATAAAAACTTATCGTTTTACGATAATTTTTTAATCTATTATAATCACTTCCACCAAACCAAGTCGGCCCTCTTAATAGCCAGTCGATGCCAATCACGCACAAAGCGCGTTATAGTCGGATATCTGTCATCGCACGACCTGCCCAATGCTTGCCTGCGTTGATACGGTTAACAACCGACGGACGTTCCAACCCACATAGAGCCAAGGAGAGCGGGGCATGGGCCAACAGTTTGACGCATTAACCGACCACCAGATCGACTTCATCCAGACGCAAAAACTGTTCTTCGTCGGCACCGCCGCACAGAGCGGCAAGGTGAATGTCTCGCCGAAAGGGATGGACTCGCTGCGGATACTGAACAACCGCCAGGTGCTCTGGCTGAACATTACCGGCAGCGGTAACGAAACCTCGGCCCATGTCCAGCAACTGCCACGGATGACGCTGATGTTCTGTGCCTTCGAAGGCGCGCCGGAGATCATCCGGTTGTACGGCCAGGCCCAGGTGCTGCACAGGGGCCACCCCGACTGGCCGGAGCTGATCCGCCACTTTGCCGATACGCGTGGCGCGCGCCAGCTGTTCCTGCTGGATATCGAGCTGGTGCAATCCTCCTGCGGCATGTCGATCCCCTTCTTCGAATATGTCGGTGAGCGCGACGCACTGAAGCGCTGGGCCGAGAAGAAAGGGGAAGCCGGTATCGAAAAATACTGGGCCGACCGCAACCAGCGCAGCCTGGATGGCGCCGAAACCCATATCCTGGCGCTGACTGGACTGGCTGACGATCAAGTTTAAGAGTGCTGCTCCAAGGTCCGTAACGCGATACTATCGCCCCCTATTCGACACCGAATGCTTTACGATGAAACGTATTCATTAGCCAGGTCAGCCTGCAACTCCAACCACCGAAATTTGAATCGGCGTAGCGCCGAGGTACCGCCGTGCTTCGCGTACGCCAGTGGATATAGTTGATTATGAATACGCGTATGAAGATGCAAACCGATACGAAAGACACCACTGAAGAAACAGCGATCGACAGTGATGGCTTCCGGCTGGAAGTGATCATAGAAGGCCGGGGCACACCGATACTGGTAATCGGCAGTGCCCGCTACTATCAGCGGAGCTTTTCGGCCCGGCTCAGAAACCACTGCCAACTGATCTTCGTCGACCACCGTGGCTTTGCCGCCTGTAATCGGCCGGTCAGCGAGAGCGATTTTCAGCTGGAAATCATCCTGGCCGATATCGAGCGGGTCCGCCAAATTTTGCGGCTGGATCGGTTCGTGATCCTCGGCCACTCCGGCCACGGCTACATGGCGCTGGAATACGCCAAGCGCCATGCCGACCGGGTTGCCGGCGTGGTGATGGTGGCGACCGGCCCCAACCACAGCAGCGATGAGATGGCGGCCCTGGAAGCCTACTGGCAGGCGCAGGCCTCGCCGGCCCGCAAAGCCCGTTTTCAGCAACAGATGACGCGGCTGCCGGCCGATATCGAGCGTCAGCCCGAAGCGCGCTTCATCCACTACTGCCTGCGTGCCCACGCCCGCTTCTGGTACAACCTGGAGTACGACGCCGCACCGCTCTGGGCCGGCATCCAGACCCATATGGCCTGCTTCGATCATTTGTGGGGCGAGGTGTTCCGCGACCTCCGCATCGAGCAGGGGCTGGAACGGTTGCAGATACCGGTGTTGCTGGCGCTGGGTCGCGATGACTTTGCGGTTGCCCCCCACTTCCGCTGGCAACCCTACCGCCCGGCATTCGCCAAGCTGACTGTCGAGCTGTTCGACCGTTGCGGCCACAACCCGCAACTGGAGCAGGCCGAGCGGTTCGATAAGGCACTGCTCAACTGGCTGACTCTGCTGAACAACGACTCGTTGCGCTAACCCGTCAGCCGGCCCCGCAAGCCTCTGCCGCGCGGGGCCGTTTTTTTACAATAGCCAACACCATCACCCGCGCCATGTCGGGCAACTATACTTTCAGCACATCGCCCTGGCCGCTTCTGGGCCGCTCCTAGGCCCCCCAAAAAAACCGGCCGGATGGCAGTACCACAACTTGGGAGAGTCTCGATGGACTACCTGCAAGTGGAACAGATCAAAGACGTGCTCGACTGGTTGCGCAGCTACCATCAGCAGGTCGCCAACTGTTACGAGCGCAGCGCAGAGGTCAGTGAATCCGCGCGGCTGCGCCGGCTGTTGAGCTACCTGGCCGATCATGAACACAGCCTGGCGGATTCGGTTGCCAACTACGAGAAAATTGCCGACAGCGGGGTGTTGAACACCTGGTGCTACGAGTTCATGGCCCGCAAGCCGAACCTGGCCGAGACGCTGTGCCAAGCACCGGTCGATATCGACCGGCTCAGCGTCGATCAACTGATCGAGATGAGCCTCAATCTGCATGAGCAGCTGATCGAATTTTATCGCTACCTGCTGAGCCGGGCCGGCAGCGAGCGGGTCAAGGAGCTGTTCCAGAGCCTGATCGAATTGGAACAGAGCGAATCCTGGCAACTGCTGCAGGAAACCGAAGGCTAGCCGAACGAGCGTCGAATTAACTGTCGGATGTTTTTTCGGCGCCAGGCCACTACCTTAAGAGAAACGCCCCGGCCCCAGGTGACGTCATGAATGACAGGATTCTTAAGCTGGCAAACCAGATAGACAGCCTGAAACAGGAGCTGCAGGAGGCGCTGCAGGAACAGGAGCAACAGATTCGCTACCGGGTGAAGGGTACCCGCGTCGAGTTCGAGGAGAAGCTGCGGCTGGCGCACCGGCAGCTGAAGATCGGCATCCTGCCTTGGCTGAAATCGAGCCAGCGCCGCAACGTGCTGTCGGCACCGATCATCTACAGCATGATCGTGCCGGCGCTGTTGCTCGACCTGGCACTGACGTTCTATCAACACAGCTGCTTCCGGCTCTACCGCATCCCACGGGTGAAACGCGCCGACTACCTGGTGATCGACCGCTATCAGCTGGGCTACCTGAACCTGATTCAGAAGATCAACTGCTGCTACTGCGCCTATGTGAACGGCCTGATCCACTATGCCCGCGAGATTGCCGCCCGAACCGAGCAGTACTGGTGTCCGATCAAGCACGCCCGCAAACCGGCCACCACTCACGCACGTTATCTCTACTTCGCCCCTTACGGTGATGCCGAAGCCTTTGGCCGTGATAAGCAGGAGGCGTATCGGCAGGCAATGAGAAAAGGCGATATTCCGGTCATCGACCTGTTGGCCGAAGAGCCAGCGGACAGGGGCTGACTATCCTACGACAAGCGCACTGGGCGTGACGTTCATTTCCGTTAAAGCCAGCGAGGCGACCAGGCCCCTTCAAGTAGCCACGCTTTAGAAAACGAAAAAGCCCGCGGCAATCGCTTGCCGCGGGCTTTGATGTACGGGCCCGCGCACATTGCGCGGGCAGTGGCAGGCTTAGCCCTGCGCAGCGGCCAGTGCGGCGTTCAGGGTGGCGCTCGGGCGCATCACCTTCTTCACGTCGGCACGGTCAGCGTGGTAGTAGCCTTTGATCTCCGCAGCCGGCTTGCCCTGCACTTCGTTCAGTTCGGCCACGATCTGTTCTTCGTTGTCGGTCAGAGTCTTGGCCAGGTTGGCGAACTGAGCCGCCAGGTCGGCGTCTTCGGTCTGCGCGGCAACTTCCTGTGCCCAGTACATACCCAGGTAGAAGTGGCTGCCGCGGTTATCCAGCTCGCCGGTCTTGCGGGACGGCGACTTGCCGTTGTCCAGCAGGCGCTCGGTCGCCTTGTCCAGGCACTTGGCCAGGATCTTGGCACGCGGGTTGTTTTCCTTGATGCCCAGCTCTTCAAGCGATACCGCCAGGGCCAGGAATTCACCCAGGGAGTCCCAACGCAGGTGGTTCTCTTCCATCAGCTGCTGAACGTGCTTCGGCGCGGAACCGCCGGCACCGGTCTCGTACATGCCGCCGCCGGCCAGCATCGGCACGATGGACAGCATCTTGGCGGAAGTACCCAGCTCCATGATCGGGAACAGGTCGGTCAGGTAGTCACGCAGTACGTTACCGGTAACGGAGATGGTGTCCTGGCCGCGGATCATGCGCTCCATGGAGAAGCGGATCGCTTCGTTGTAGGACATGATGCGGATATCCAGGCCGCTCAGGTCGTGGTCCTGCAGGTACAGTTCAACCTTCTTGCGCAGCTCGTTGTCGTGGGCACGCTCTTCGTCCAGCCAGAACACCGCCGGGGTGCCGGAGTTGCGGGCACGGGTAACCGCCAGCTTGACCCAGTCACGGATCGCCGCGTCCTTGGTCTGGCAGGCACGCCAGATATCGCCCTTCTCGACCTCGTGCTGCATCAGCACGTTGCCGTCGGCGTCGACCACACGCATGATGCCGTCGGCGTCCAGTTCGAAAGTCTTGTCGTGCGAGCCATACTCTTCGGCTTTCATCGCCATCAGGCCGACGTTCGGCACGGTGCCCATGGTCGTCGGATCGAATGCACCGTTGGTCTTACAGAAGTTGATCATCTCCTGGTAGATACGGGCATAAGTAGACTCCGGCATTACCGCCTTGGTGTCTTTCTGCTTGCCGTCGCGGCCCCACATCTGACCGGAGTTGCGGATCATTGCCGGCATGGAGGCGTCGACGATTACGTCGCTCGGGATGTGCAGGTTGGTGATGCCCTTGACGGAATCCACCATCGCCAGTTCCGGACGGTTCTCGTAGCAGGCGTGCAGGTCTTCCAGGATCTCCTGCTGCTTGGAGTCCGGCAGCGACTTGATCTTGTCAAACACGCTGCTCAGACCGTTGTTCGGGTTAACACCCAGCTCATCGAACAGCTCGCCGTGCTTCTCGAACAGGTCCTTGTAGAACACGGTTACCGCGTGGCCGAACACGATCGGGTGGGAAACCTTCATCATGGTCGCCTTGACGTGCAGGGACCACATTACGCCGGTTTCCTTGGCGTCCTGCAGGGACTGTTCGAAGAACTCACGCAGCGCCTTGCTGCTCATGCGCATGCTGTCCAGCACTTCGCCTTCCTGCAGGCTGACGGTCTTCTTCTGCTCGACCTGTCCATCCTGGGAAACGAACTCGATGCGTACGTCCTGCGCCTTGTCCATGGTTACGGACTGCTCGCTGGAGAAGAAGTCACCGTCGCGCATGTAATCGGCGTGGGAGCGGGAAGCCTTGCTCCACTGGCCCATGGAGTGCGGGTATTTGCGGGCGTAGGCTTTAACGGCCGCCGGCGCACGGCGGTCGGAGTTGCCCTGGCGCAGCACCGGGTTTACCGCACTACCGAGGATCTTGGAGTAACGCTCCTGGATCTCCTTGTCGGCATCGCTGCTGATCTCTTCCGGGAAATCCGGGATATCGTAGCCCTGGGATTGCAGCTCGGCGATGCAAGCCTTCAGCTGGGGAACGGAGGCACTGATGTTCGGCAGTTTTACGATGTTGGCGTGCGGATCCTGGGTCAACTCACCCAGCTCGGCCAGGCCATCGACGACACGCTGATCTTCCGTCAGGCGCTCGGGGAATGCGGCCAGGATACGGCCGGCCAGCGAGATATCGCTGATTTTGACCTCGATACCGGCGGCGTTGGTGAACGCGCGGACGATCGGCAGCAACGAGCAGGTCGCCAGAGACGGTGCTTCGTCGGTCAGTGTGTACACGATGGTGGATTTGTTAGTCGTCATTGTTTCCCCTGATTTTTACGGCTGGCCTGATTGATACGGCTGGATAGCCAACGGCTCGGTGCGCGGCGACTTGTGATCGCCGAGGCGAGGAACGGGAGCCGAAGGATTCGAATTTCCGCCGCGCATTGTATGCCACCTTGGCCTGCATACTTAAGTAGTAAGTGGCCATTTAGTGGCAAGTTTCTACTAAAAGATAATGCGACGGCCCGACTACGGGGCCCCGGCGGAGACCTGAAACGCTCCCGAAACAGCCACCCAGAAGCAGATCAATTCATTTATTAATATTTTATATTTCAAGCAGTTACATAATGATGACCGATTTTGCACCGGTCGACTCCGGCACCAACGCGAGTCGGATCTACCGATCACGCCAGGCGCGGCTCATGTAGTAGCACTACAACGCACTTTTATACCACAAATAAGAACAGTTCTCAAAAATACTGCGGCAAGCAGCCGCCGAGAGGCGGCTGCCGCAGGTTACCGTCAGCTTCTGATATTGCCGCGCCGGAAAGAGTTATAGGCGGCGATCAGGGTATAGCCGCAGGCCAGCGCCAGCGCCAGCCGGGTCACCGTCAGCAGAGCCGGATACTGGCTCGGTTCGATGGTGCGGTCGCCGATCAGCTGGTTGAACAGCAATACCACTACCGCCATGCCGAACATATTGCCCAGCGTACGCGCCAGGTTGAGCAATGCCGAGGCGATGCTGAGCCGCTCCTTCGGCACCGAACCAAGCGCGGCGTTGTTGTTGGGGGTACTGAACAGGCCGAAGCCGATACCGAGTAGCACCAAGCCGGCCACCACATGACTCAGACCGCTGTCCTGCCGTAGCCAGAACAGGGTCGCGAAACCGGCACCGAACAGCAGGCAGCCGGCGGTGGCGATCAGCCGCGGTTCATAGCGGTCGGACAACCGGCCGGCCAGCGGCGCCAATGCCGCCATGATCAGCGCCTGGATCAGGATCAACTGGCCGGACTCGCCCGGCGACATCCCCTGGATGTACTGCAGGTAGAGGCTAAGCAGAAACAGGATCGGGTAGTTGGCGCCGTACATGAACAGGCTGGCCATGATCGAGCGGGTGAACACCCGGTTGTCGCGCATCGCCCGAATGCGGATCAGCGGATACCTGGCCCGGTTCTGCTGGAAGATAAACAGCGGCAGGCAGGCCAGGCCGAGCAGCGCCAGCAGGCCGTGGCGTGGCTCCGGCAGACCGGACAGGCCGAAGAAGAACAGACTGGTCCAGAGCGCGAACAGACCGCTGCCGAGCCAGTCGAGCCGCTCGCGCTGCTCGCTTTTCCACTCCCCTTTCAGGTACAGCACCACCAGCAGCAACGACAGCAGCGTCAGCGGCACCGGCGCCCAGAACACGCTGCGCCAGCCCCAGAACTCGGTCAGCCAGCCGCCGATCAGCGGACCGCAGGTCAACCCCAGGTAGACCGACGTAGCGGTCAGCCCCAGCGCGGTGCCACGGTCGCCATCGGAAAATACCGAGCCGACGATCGCCATCGCGGTGGCGAACACCAGCGCACTGGCCAACCCCTGCAGTACCCGCGCCACCAGCAGCCATTCGATACTGTTCACCGCCAGCACCATCAGCGACGCCAGCGCGTAGAACATTACCCCGATCAGGTAGACCCGCTTACGGCCGATCATGTCGGCCACCCTGCCAGCCGGCAGCATCAGAATCATGCTGCCCCAGAGGTTGATGGTCGGCATCCAGCTGACCTTCACCGCATCGGCGTGCAGATCGGCGGCGATCGCCGGCAGTGCCAGGTTGACCGACGACATCGACAGCGGCACCAGGAAGGTGGCGATACAGATACTGAGCAGCGCCAGCCAGCGGGCCGACGGATTTTGCTGGTAATAATCTTGCATTGAATGCGGGTCTGTTCAGGTGTTCAGCGTAGGAAACAGTCTCGCAACCGTTACCGGCTGCGGAGGTGAGCGGTCCGATACCGCCCGGGAAGTTCAGCTGCTGAGTTTAGCAGCGTTTTTCATTCACATGTTAACGAACACTGTGTTGCAGCAAGCGGCGGTAGCAACGGCGCCCCAGGTGGCGCCCTACAGACAAAGTGCATTGCCATGTAGGGCCGCACCCGGGCGGCCAAACGCCGGCAGGCGTTTATCCACAACCAGTAATTTGAAGTTACGCCTTGGCAACACGGAACGGCTATTACCAGGGTCTTACGGTAGATAAAAAACAAAAACGCGACCCGAAGGTCGCGCTTTTCTATCACTGTGTTTTCTATCACAGTATATCGCTGTGGATAACTATTTCGCTGATCAACCCACCTGTTCGGCGATGATCTGCTTCCACTTGGCCGGGCCGGTGTTGTGCACGGATTCACCGTTGGTGTCGACCGCCACGGTGACCGGCATATCTTTCACCTCGAACTCGTAGATCGCTTCCATGCCCAGTTCCGGGAAGGCCAGCACTTCGGCGTTGGTGATCGCCTTGGAGACCAGGTAAGCCGCGCCGCCGACCGCCATCAGGTAGACCGCCTTGTTGTCCTTGATCGCGTCGATCGCCACCGGGCCACGCTCGGACTTGCCGATCATGCCCAACAGGCCGGTGCTTTCGATCACCTGGCGGGTGAACTTGTCCATCCGGGTCGCGGTGGTCGGGCCAGCCGGGCCAACCACTTCGTCGCCGACTGGATCGACCGGGCCGACGTAGTAGATGAAGCGGCCTTTCAGGTCCACCGGCAGCTGTTCGCCGTTATTCAGCATCTCGACCATCTTCTTGTGCGCAGCGTCACGGCCGGTCAGCATCTTACCGTTCAGCAGCACGGTTTCGCCCGGCTGCCAGCTCTGCACCTCTTCCGGAGTGACGGTGTTCAGGTCGACACGGCGGGTGCTGGCGCCCACCTCGAAGGTCACTTTCGGCCAGTCGTCCAGGCTCGGCGGCGTCAGGATCGCCGGACCTTCGCCGTTCAGCTTGAAGTGGGTGTGACGGGTGGCGGCACAGTTCGGGATCATGCAGATCGGCAGCGACGCAGCGTGGGTCGGGTAGTCCTTGATCTTGACGTCCAGCACGGTGGTCAGGCCGCCCAGCCCCTGGGCACCGATGCCCAGCTCGTTGACCGCATCCATGATCTCCAGACGCAGCTCCTCGACCCGGTTCTGCGGGCCACGCTCACGCAGCTCGTGGATGTCGATCGGATCCATCAGGGATTCTTTCGCCAGCACCGCGGCCTTCTCGGCGGTACCGCCGATACCGAGACCCAGCATACCCGGCGGGCACCAGCCGGCACCCATGGTCGGCACGGTTTTCACCACCCAGTCGACGATGCTGTCGGACGGGTTCAGCATCACCATCTTGGATTTGTTCTCGGAGCCGCCACCTTTGGCCGCGACATGTACTTCCACCTCGTCACCTTCGACGATCTCGTAGTGGATCACCGCCGGGGTGTTGTCCTTGGTGTTCTGCCGCTTACCGGCCGGGTCGGCCAGGATGGAGGCGCGCAGTACGTTATCCGGGTGAGTATAGGCGCGACGAACGCCTTCGTTGACCATGTCGGTGACGCTCATCTTGGCGTCCCACTGCACGTTCATACCCACTTTCAGGAACACGGTGACGATACCGGTGTCCTGGCAGATCGGCCGGTGGCCTTCGGCACACATCCGGGAGTTGATCAGAATCTGCGCCATCGCGTCCTTCGCCGCCGGGTTCTGTTCCTTCAGGTAGGCTTCGTGAACGCCTTTGACGAAATCGATCGGGTGGTAGTAGGAGATGAACTGCAGGGCATCAGCAACGGAGCTGATGAAGTCGTCTTGACGGATAACGGACATTCGGAGGCTCTCCAATAGACTCTTGTGAAGGTGCTTCGCAGTGCTGTTAATAACCGCAACTGCAGGGCTGACCGGCGCCTCACCGGGCTCCCCGTTGTAGTTGGCGCAGGATTATACACCAAATGACCGACCGGGCCCCCTCCGGCCTTGGTCTAAGCGGCGTGAGCGATAGATGCCGGCAACCGGCCGCGAATATGAGCCGTAGCAGCCCGCTCCGCGGGCGACAGCGCAGTTGACCATTTCCCTGGCCAAGCGCTCTAGCGGGCCGCGACGTTTTCCAGCAGCAACATCCGCACCGCCAGGCCGATAAACACCGAGCCCATCAACCAGCGGCCAAACACCGATTTGGAATTGACGAAGCGTCCGGCAAGCCGGCCGGCCAACAGCGCCAGGCCGATCAGGAACGCCAGGTTGAACAGCACCAACATCAGCCCCAACTGCAGCCCCTGCAACATCACCTCGCCGCGCTGCGGATTGATGAACTGCGGCAGGAACAGCGCACAGAACAGCCAGGCCTTGGGGTTGAGCAGGTTGTTCAGCAGGCCGCGCCGCCACAATGCCCAGCCGGATTCCTGCAGCCCCTGCGACAGCGCCGCCGCGCCCGGCCGCAGGCTCTGGATGCCGAGCCACAGCAGATAGGCGGCGCCGATCCAGCGCAGCAGATCGAACGCCAGCGGACTGGTGGCCAGCAGCACCGAGATGCCGCCGATCGACAGCAGGGTATGCAGCACCAGTGCCGAGCTAATCCCCAGCGCGACGCTGCGGGCGGCGCGCCAGCCTCGGCTGGCGGCGGTGCTCAGCACCAGGATATTGTCCGGCCCCGGCGCCAGGTGGATCGCCAGCAATGCTCCCAGGTAGATCAGTAACTGTTCCGCGCTCATCCGCTACTCATGCCCGCTGAATTTGAGCGCCCATTGTAGGTATCGGCCGGGAAAGAACTTTGCTATTTTTGCTTCATACACACCGCATAAAGCAAACTTTCCCTCCAAAAGACAAGTAATGAAAAAGAATTCACTCAACGAATTACTGGACGCTACTGATTTCAGCCTACTCGACAAGATTCAGCGCGACGGCCGCATCAGCAACAGCAAACTGGCCCAGCAGATCAACCTCAGCGATACCCCCTGCTGGCGGCGCTGGAAACGGCTGGAGGACGAGGGCTTTATCAGCGGCTACCGGACACTGCTGGACCGGCGCAAGCTCGGTTACGACGTGATCGCCTTCGTGCAGGTGTCGTTCGAACGTCACGAGGTGGAGCTGACCGACCATTTCGAGCAGCAGGTGCAGGCGCTGGAGTGGATCCTGATGTGCCACAACATCACCGGCGACGCCGATTACCTCTTGCAGGTGGTGGCCCGCGACCTGGACCAGTTCTCCGACCAGTTGACCGCCCTGCGCCGTATCCCAGGGGTACGCTCGCTGCAGTCGGGCATCTCGGTTCGGGAGATCAAGGCCGATATGGCGTTGCCGTTGGGTTAATTTTTGTTCAGCATCGCGCTAACGGAAAAATCTTAAAAAACTAAAGCAGACAGTAGCAGTAGATCAACCCGAACAGCAGCAGCAGCCGGCCGGTCAGCGGAGTCAGCGGCTTGCGCCCGAACTCATTGGCAGACAGCAGCTTCAGCGGACCGGCCAGCAACGGCAGGGTCAGCAGCAGCGGCCAGAACAGGCTGATCAGCCCCTGCTGCCAGAGCAGCGCGGCACAGAGGTAGACCGCCAGCAGCATCAGCCGGTACAGTCGGCTGGCGGCACGGTAGCCGATACGCACCGCCAGGGTGCCGATACCGTCGCGCCGGTCCGCCTCGAAGTCGCGTAGCTCGTTGCTGAGCAGCAGTAGCGAGGTCAGCAGGCTGATCGGCAGCGACTGCCAGACCACCGCCATATCCAGCCGGCCGGCAACCACCAGATAGCTGCCGGAGACCATCAACACCCCCATCAGCCAAAACACCAGCAATACTCCCAGGCCGCGCTGTTTGTAATTGACCGGATTGAGGGTATAGGTAAGCGCACCGGCCAGACCGATCAGGCTGATCCACAACAGCGGCAGACCGACCTGGGCGATCAGGTAGAGGGCGATCAATGTCGCCAGCAGGAAGCACCCCAACCCGGCGGCGAAATTGCTGCGGATCGCCCGACTGGCCAGCGCCGCCTCGCCATCGGAGATCTCTGCCAGCAACTCCAGATCGGCATAGTCGTTGATCAGGTTCACCCCGGCCTGCAGCAACACGCCGCCCAGCAGCACCATTGCCGCCAGCGGCCAGTTACTGTAGCCGGCGCCATAGGCGCTAGCGATTCCACTCAGGCAGGCGATCAGGGCGACACTGAACGAAAACGGCCGCAGGGCGCGGACAAACTGGTATTTACTGCAATCCATTCGGCAATCCGTGCCGCTGGCGCGGCTTGGTATATCAGGCAATTCGAATATTGGCGCTAGCTTAAGGCCCGGGCAGCCCGCCAGCAAGCCCAGTTCGACCTGACATTACTTTAACAGCATGCGATAGTGGCCGTTTCACCCGATTGAATCCGGCCAGGACACAAGGAGGTCGTCTTGACTACTACTGACCCTATCGCCATCAGAGCAGCCGACCCGCGCGATGCCATCGTTGTGGCGATGCTGGTGACCGAGCTGCTGCTCGAGCTGGCGCCGGAGGACGCCGCGCAGATCGATGGTCTGGCGCTGCCCGCGCTCAGTCAGCAACTGCTGGGCGCCGGCAAGATCCAGGCGTTGCTGGCGTTCGAGCATGGCGAGCCGGTGGCAGTGCTGACCCTGCACGAGTGCGCGGCGCTTTACGCCGGCGGCCGGTTCGGCGAGATATCCGAACTCTACGTGCGACCGGCCTGGCGGGCCAGCGGGCTCGGTCAGCGGCTGATCGACGCCGCCCTCGACATTGCCCGCCAACAGCGCTGGCAACGGCTGGAGGTTGGTGCACCGGCCGGCCAGCAGTGGCAGCGCAGCCGGGCGTTCTACCAGGCCAACGGCTTTGTCGAGACCGGCCCACGACTGCGCCGGCTGATCGACTGAACCGATAGCGGGCCACTAAAACCTATATTTAAGCAATCCGACAGGACCGTCCGATGATCCATCAGACATTGCACGACCATTTCGGCTATCCCGCGTTCAGGGAGGGACAGGAAGCCGTGATCTCGGCCGTGGTGGCCGGCCGCTCGGCGGCGGCGATCTTCCCGACCGGTTCGGGCAAGTCGCTCTGCTATCAGCTGCCCGCCCTGCACCTGCCCCACCTGACCCTGGTGGTGTCGCCACTGCTGGCGCTGATGCAGGACCAACTGGCATTCCTGCAGCGGCACAGTATCCCCGCCGCCAGTATCGACTCCAGCCAGTCGCGCGAACAGGCGATGGAAGTGATGAGCGGCGTCAGCAACGGCACCATCAAGATCCTGATGATCTCGGTCGAGCGGCTGAAGAATGAACGCTTCCGCAACTTCATCAGTCAGGTGCCGATCTCACTGCTGGTGGTCGACGAGGCCCACTGCATCTCCGAGTGGGGCCACAATTTCCGGCCCGACTACCTGAAACTGCCGGAGTACCAGCGCCAGTTCGGCATCCCGCAGGCACTGCTGCTGACCGCTACCGCCACGCCGCAGGTGATCGAGGATATACGCGCCAAGTTCGCTATCGCCGAGGCGGACGTCACCATCACCGGTTTCTACCGCGCCAACCTGAGGCTCGCGGTCGAGCCGGTGGTGCAGGCCGATAAGGACCGACGGCTACTCGACTGGCTGGCACCACGCCGGCAACAGGCCAGTATCGTCTACGTGACCCTGCAGCAGACCGCCGAGGCAGTGGCGAAAACATTGCAGCGGCAGGGGATCGACGCGCGCGCCTATCACGCCGGCATGAAGAGCGAGCAGCGCGAGCAGATCCAGCAGCAATTTATGCGCGGCGAGGTACCCTGCATCGTCGCCACCATCGCCTTCGGCATGGGAATCGACAAGCGCGATATCCGCAACGTGGTGCACTACGACCTGCCCAAATCGATCGAGAACTATAGCCAGGAGATCGGTCGTGCCGGCCGTGACGGCGAGACCTCCGACTGCCTGGTACTGGCCAACCGCGACAACCTCAACGTGCTGCAGAACTTCGTTTATGGCGATACCCCGGAACGGGACGGTATCGTTGCAGTGCTGCAGGAGCTGCAGGCCACCACCCAGCACAGCCAGCAGTGGGAGCTGATGCTCAATGCACTGTCGCAGCAGAGCAATATCCGCCCGCTGCCGTTGAAAACCCTGCTGGTGCAGCTGGAGCTGCGCGGCATCCTCAAGCCCCAATACAGCTACTTTGCCGAATACCGTTTCAAGTACCTGATCGAACCGGACCAGTTGGTGGCGCAGTTCGACGGCGAGCGGCGCAGTTTCGTGCAGGCGATCGTCGACTGTTCGCAACGCGCCCGCACCTGGAGCACGGTGGATTTCGATGCGCTCTACAACCACTATGGCGCCGAGCGCAGCCGGGTGGTGACCGCGTTGGAGTATTTCCAGCAAAAGGGCTATCTGGAACTGGAAAGCAAACAGATGACCGAGGTCTACGCGGTGCTGAACAGCCGGTTCGATCTCGACCAGCTGGCCGACGAACTGCACGGCCATTTCCGCCAGCATGAGCAGAGCGAGATTCGGCGGATCGACAACATGCTGGCACTGTTCGAATCCGACCGCTGCCTCAGCCGCCAGTTGGCCGGCTACTTCGGTGATCATAGCCTGGAGGCGGATTGTGGACACTGCTCGGTCTGTCTGGGTCAGATCGCCCGGCTGCCGGATGCGGCACCGCTGCCGCCACTGGAAACGCTGTCGTTTAGCGAACTTTGCAGCCCGCTGATCGAGCGGCATGGCGGTCAACCGGGGGCCGACCTGCTGACCCGTTTCCTGTGCGGCATCAGCGCGCCCGCCCTGACCCGGCTCAGGGCCCGCTCGCTACCCGGCTTCGCCCGGCTGGAGCAGTATCCCTACGCCGAGGTGCGCAGCTGGCTGGCTAGGCAGGCGTGATAAGCTAAAAGCGTTAAGCGGCAAGCGGCGCATCGAACCGGAGAGTCCGGCGCAATTATTTGTAGCAGCCCGCTCCGAGGGCGACCGGTCTCGGCATCGCTGGATGCCTCCGTTAGTCGCGGCCGAAGCCCCTCCTACAGGGTTCCGTGGTCCGTAGCAGCCCGCTCCGAGGGCGACACCCACCGAACTCAGCCAACCCCGTCGCGGTCGGCACCCAAAGGGCATGCCAAGCCCGCTGCTACAGGGTTCCGTGGGCCGTAGCAGCCCACTCCGAGGGCGACACCCACCGAACTCGGCCAACCCCGTCGCGGTCGGCACCCAAAGGGCATGCCAAGCCCGCTGCTACAGGGTTCTGTGATCCGTAACAGCTCATCAGAGATGCCTATTGGGCGCCGTAGCTCCCCAATAAATAACAAAACCCCAAAAACCAAAAAACGCGGCCGGGCCTAATGCCAGTCAGTTAAGCCAACTGACTGGCATTTTTCTTTCTCACGGGGTAGCGGCATGGGCAGCTCTTTAATGCCCGGGGATAACGCCGCTCTCGCCTTGTCGGCAACACGAAAGTG
>NZ_JAILYN010000056.1 GCF_019795155.1 Marinobacterium arenosum
AACGCGAGAGATGGCATCCACTGCCTGACTGAAATGCATAAAAAAATCCGGAACCCTTAACGTGGATTCCGGATTTTCTCTTGCCTGATCAGCAAGTTAAAGAGCTTAACTGATCGGCATTAGCCACAGGCCGGTTTTTTTAATTTGGTAGGACGCTCCGGGCGAAACTTCAGGCGTCGCTCTTGGTCTTGCTGTCGTCGTTCTTCTTCGCTGTGGCGCTGTAGACCGCGTCGACCGGGCCCGGCTGCGGCTCCTCGTTGTCCTGTTTCTCCTTCAGGCCGAACGACTCCGACAGGGTACCTTCCTGGTCCGGTGCCTTGGGCGCGTAATCGCGCGGCGGTTCGGGGGATTGTTCCGCCACGGCGTCGGTAACGGTCGGGATCTCACCCTCTGCAGCATCGGCGCCGGTCAGGCGCGGCTGCAGCGAAGCGGTCAGGCTCTGGGCGGCACTGTCGTCGGCGCACAGACTCTGGGCGCCCCGGGCCAGGTGCTGATGGACATCCTTGTAGCTCTCGGTCAGGTTGTTGACCAGTTCCGCGGTCTGGGCGAAATGGCTGTTAACCTGCTCCTTGTAGTGGTTCAGCTCCTGCTGGGTCTCCTCCAGCTGTTCGACCAGCTTCATCTGCTGGTCCGCACCACCGCCGGAACGGCCGAGCAGGTAACCGATGATTGCTCCGATCGCCAGGGCGACGATGCCAATGATCCACACACTGCTTGCTTCCACTCAGGACTCCTTCGTTTCCGGGCCGGAGGACGGCAGAGAGGTCCATCCGGTCAATCTTGATTCGATCTTATTCTGTCTGATGCTGTTATCAGGACGCTAAGAATATCCTATGGTCGTCGCAAAGCCTATCCGGCGCGCACGTTCCGATGGCGCCGGCTTGGCGTCGGTCAATAAAATACCTCAAACCGGTGAACCGGCGATTAACCCCAGAGGCCGTCCACCCGCGGCTTCAGCAGAATCGGCAGGTAGCGCAGCAGGAACAGCAGCCAGGCCAGCATCCAGAAACCGCCGGAGATATGCAGCAGCTGCATCTGTTCGAGTGGCAGCAGGCCGACGCTGATCCGGCTCAATGCCGACAGCATCATCAGCACGAAGGCCAGCTGGATCAGCCGGGTCACGGTCAGTGGCCGGCCTGTATGGCCCAGCGATACCCGCGCCATCATGCCCAGTGTCAGACCGCCGATAGCGCCAACGGTGAAGGCGTGTACGGCGATCGAGTGGCTGGCCAGTTCGAAGAAGGCCGCCACCTGAAGCAGGCAGCCGAGGCCGACGAACAGGTAGCCGGCGTGCAGGATCCACACCAGCGGATAGCGCCACAGCTTCGGCTGCCACCAGCCCGCCAGCCGTACCAGGTTGGCCACCCCGAGCAGGGCGCTCAGTGCCATCGCGATATAGCCACCCGGCCAGAACTGGGCCAGCAGCCACAGGAAGGTCAGCGGCAGGATGCTCTTCTCCAGCCAGGGGTAGCGGGTGCATTGGGTGTCGCCGCCGAGGCCGCGCTCGGTGAAGAACGGGATCACCCGACCGCCGATCACGGTGATCACCGCAATGCTCAGATAGAGTGCCAGGTAGAGGCCGCTCATCAGGCTGTTCTCGGTGATGCCGAGCAGCTGCAGGTGGACCAGCAGGTTGGCGACGAAGAAGCCCAGCATCATCGGCAGGAACATCAGG
Organism: Marinobacterium arenosum; assembly: GCF_019795155.1. GTDB lineage: Bacteria > Pseudomonadota > Gammaproteobacteria > Pseudomonadales > Balneatricaceae > Marinobacterium_C > Marinobacterium_C arenosum. The sequence goes on from NZ_JAILYN010000056.1 coordinate 1,676, forward strand.
TTGCGGTAGTTGCCGGAGCGGACGATCGGTATGCCGATACCCAGAGCTACCAGCGGCGCGAAGGCCAGGTCGATCACCACCAGCAGCAGCGCTGGGGTGCCGGGGATGAACGGCAGCAACCGGGCCGCCAGCCAGAGTGCCACCAGTCCGCCGAGTGTCCAGCCGAACGGCGTCTGCACCTGGGTCCAGGTGCGCACGGCGGTCAGCAGGAAGCCGGCGATGATGGCGAAGGCGAAGCCGAACAGCATCTCGTGGCCGTGCCAGTACAGGCCGAGTTGATAGTGGGCCGGCGTCCAGCCGCTCTGGAAGGCCGGCAGCCAGTGGCCGATCAACAGCAGCGCGAACAGCGCGCCGAGCAGAAAAAACGGACGGAAGCCCAGGTTGAACAGGGCGATGGGGCCGCTCTTACGCGGTTCCTGCAGTTGCAGCATGGTGAGCACCTCGGGTGATGCCAGTGGTAACATAAAGCCAGTCAGGGAGTAATTATGTATAAATCATACATTTTTTTAAAGCGTTGTTTCTCAATGCTTGGGCTGGTTCTGGGATTGCTCGCTTTGCCGGCCGCCGCCATTGCGCAGCAACAGCCGCCGGTACAGCGAATTGTCAGCCTGGCACCGCATATCACCGAGAACCTGTTCAGCATCGGCGCCGGCGATCGGGTGGTCGGTGTGGTGACGTACAGCGACTATCCGCCCGAGGTGCAGCAGCTGCCGTTGGTGGGCAGTTACCAGCTTCTGAATCTGGAGGCGATCCTGGCGCTCAAGCCGGACCTGGTCGTCGCCTGGCGGCAGGGCTCGCCGGCGGCTCAGTTGGTGCGGCTGGAATCGCTGGGGATCAGGGTGTTGCGGGTTGATGGTGAGAGCTTTGAGAATATCGCTGATAATCTGCGGCTTTATGGCCGGCTGACCGGACTGGAGGCGCGGGCCAACCGGGTGGCGGACCGTTTCCAGGCCGAGTTGCAGACGTTGCGCCAGCAATATGCCGGGCGGCCCCGCGTGAAGGTGTTTTTCCAGGTCTGGCACCAGCCGTTGATGACGATAAACCGCAGCCAGCTGATCCACCGGATGCTTGAGCTCTGCGCGGCCGATAATCCGTTTGCCGAGCGACCCGAGGCGATACCGCGGTTGAGCGTCGAAGCGGTGATCGCGGCGGCGCCGGAGGTGATCGTCACCAGTCTGGAGAATCCGGACGACCACAGCTGGATCGACTTCTGGCGGCGCTGGTCGATGATCCCGGCGGTCCGCCGGCAGGCCTTTGTCACGCTGGACTCCGATCTGACCCACCGCGCCACCCTGCGGGCATTGCAGGGGGCGCAGCAACTTTGCCGGACACTGGACGGCTACCGTTAGCCGCCGTTCAGGGTTGCGCCGGTTTCGGTTGCCAGAGGATCTCCTGGCCGCCATCGCGGCGGGCCAGCAGCCGGGCCACCACGAACAGCAGGTCGGACAGTCGGTTGACGTAGCCGACCGATTGCGGATTGAAGCCGTGCTCGGCGGCCAGTTTGTGCAGTTTACGCTCGGCGCGGCGGCAGACGGTGCGGGCCAGGTGGCAGTGGGCCGCGGCGGGGCTGCCGCCGGGCAGGATGAACTCCTTCAGGCTGGGCAGATCGGCATTGTAGCGGTCCAGCAGTTGTTCCAGCGCGCTGACGTCGTCCGCTTCGATCACCTGGTACTGGTCGCTGTCCATGGCGATCTCACCGCCGAGGTCGAACAGCCGGTGCTGGATCGGCTGCAATGCGTCGCGTAGCGGATCGTCCGCCGCCAGCAACGCGATTACCACACCGAGCTGAGAGTTCAGCTCGTCGATATCGCCCATCGCCTCGATCCGTACGTCGAACTTGGCCACCCGTTTGCCGCCGCCCAGGCCGGTCTGGCCCTTGTCGCCGGTGCGGGTGTAGATCCGTGTCAGTCGGTTTGCCATCCTAAACTCCTGCGCCAGCGACTCGCTGGCGCTTTCGTCGGTTGATTATCAGCTTCGATCAGAAAGTGTAGCGGGCACTGACCGTTACCGTCTGATCCTGTGATTTATAGCCGCTGCTGGGCACATAGTCGCGGTCCAGCAGGTTGTCGATCCGCACGCCAAGCAGCCATTGCGGCTGCGGTCGCCAGCTGGCGTACAGGTCGACCAGCAGGTAGCTGGGCAGCTCGCTGCTGTTGCTTGCATCGGCATAGCGTTTGCCGACGTAGAGCAGCTCGCTGCCGACATCGAACTGGTTGTAGCTGTAGTTGGCCAGCCACTTCAGGTTGTGCTCGGGCCGGTACACCAGCGTCTTGCCGGTCAGGCTGTCTTCGGCGTCGATGTACTCCAGGTTCAGCTGGTGGCTGAGCGGGCCGGTGTCGAAGCCCAGCTCCAGCTCCAGGCCGCGGATCTCCGCCTTGTCGACGTTGCCGATCTGGTAGGTGGGCGGCGGCGCCGAGATCAGGTCGGTCACGTCGGTCCGGTACAGGTTCAGCGCCCAGCGCAGGCCATGCTCACCGCGCAGGCCGATCTCGTAGCTTTTCGACTCCTCCGGTTCCAGGTCCGGGTCGCCGAAGAACGGGTAGTACAGCTCATTGAAGCTCGGTGCCTTGAAGGCGGTGCCGTGGCTGGCGGTCACTGCCAGCTGCGGATTGATCTGGTACTGGGCGCCCAGGCTATAGGTGAAGTGGGTGCCGAACTGGTCGTCGTCGGTATGGCGGATACTGGCATCCAGATCCCAGTCGCCCCGGCTGTAGATCAGCCCGGTGAATGCGCCCCAGACATCGCGACTGGTGACGGCATAGTCGACCGTGGAGTCGCCGACATCGTCGTTGCGCAGATCGACGCCCAGGGTGGCCTGTAGATGATCGTCGAGCTGCAGACTGTTGAGCCAGTTCAGTTCGCGCCGTTCGGTGATGAACTTGCTGCCATCCGATTTCGGCTGGCCGTCGGTGTAGTTGGTGTTGTTGTCTTCGCTGGCCGCCAGGGTCAGCCGGCTGTGCCAGCGCTCACCCTGGTAATCCAGGCTGACGGCGGCGGCGTAGTTGCGGAAATCGTTCTCGTTGTCACCGCCATAGGCCGGATGGGGGTCGTATTCGGTGTTGCCTTCCCAGTAGTTCAACTGGCCGTCGACCGACCAGCGATCGTCCAGCTGCTGGTCGATGCTCAGGCCGAACGAGCGGTTCAGGTAGCCGTCGTCATCGGTCTCGTCGCCGTCGCGTACGTCGTAGCCGTCGCTGCGTTCGACGCCGAGGTTCAGCGCGAAGAAGCCGCCGTCGGCGTACTGGCCGCTGTAGCTGCCGGACAGGCTGCGGTTGCCCAAGGTGCCGGCACTGGCGGTCAGCTGGGCCAGCGGCTCGCTAGTGCCCTTGCGGGTGAAGATCTGGATGATGCCGCCGATCGCATCGGAACCGTACTGAGCCGAACGGGGCCCGCGCACCACCTCGATCCGTTCGATCTGCTCGATCGGCAGGAACTGGAAATCGGTACTGCCGGCGGTGGCCGAGTTGATCCGCTGGCCGTTCAGCAGGATCAGCGTGTGGTCGGAGTTGGTGCCGCGCATGAACAGCGAGCTGGTTTGATGCGCTCCGCCCCTGTTGCGGAAGCTGACGCCGGGCAGCAGTTTCAGCGCCTGCTGCAGGGTACGGACCTGGTTTCGCTCCAGCTGTTCGCGGGTGATCACGTTGACCGGTGCGATGGTATTGGTCAGGGGCTGTGCGATCCGGTTGGCGGATACGACGACTGTTTCCAGCAGGTTGCTTGGAGTAGTGGCTAAGGTGGTGCTGGCATAGGCCGGCAGGGCCGCGGCGACTGCCGCAGCCAGGGTGAGCTGTCTGTACATCGGTTTGCTTGGTCCTTGGGTGCGCCCGCCGCGCATCGTTTCTCAGGGGCGATCCAGGCCGGTCTCCGGACTGACGACCTGGCCGCCATCCGATGCGGATGGCTGGCAGTGCCCTCAAGCCTTCCCAGTGCGTCGGCACCAGTGGCATTCATGAGGGGCTAAGTCGATCACCGTTGCGGGGGCAGTGCCGGACTGGCATGCGATGGCATGCGCACCGGACTTCCCGTTTAACCCGGTCGATGGCTGTCTGAACATGGCGTGACAGCGTATCGAACAAGGGCACCTGAATCCTCTGCGGCGCAAGTCTACGGGGTCGCTCGGATGGTCGCAAATGAAATGGGCCGGCCGGTCGGATGAATCGCATTCATGCGCTTTTTGTATCGTAGGAGGGCTAAAAAGGTGACGAGCGGCCAGCTGCGGACCGCTCTGTAAAACGCAGCATCAATCAGTTGTCGAAATGCTCGGCGCAGTGTCGCAGCTGATGGGCCAATGCATCCACCTTGTCAGCGGCGCGCTCCAGCTCCTCCAGCACCGCGCTGCTGATCGCCGATTCGATCAGCAGGGCCAGTTCGTCGTAGTGTCGTTCGGCCAGCGCGCCGACCTCGGCGGCGCTCAGCTTCTGCTTGAAGGCGGCGACCACCTGCCTGGCGTGTTCGTTCTGCGGTGAACTCATGGTGTATCTCCCTCGTTAATCTGGCTGCCGTCCGATGGCCAGCGGTCAGCTTGATACTTCGCTCAGTGGCTGTTGCTCCAGCCTGTGCCGCTGGGCGGCGTGACCGACGATCAGCGGGTCCGGCACGATCTGGATAGCCGGATTCTTGTTCGGATAGGGCTGCTCGCACAAGATATGGCGCAACGCATTGAGGCGGGCCCGCTTCTTGTCGTTGGACTTGACCACCGTCCAGGGGGCATCGGCGGTGTCGGTGTAGAAGAACATCGACTCCTTGGCTTCGGTGTAGGCGTCCCACTTATCCAGCGATGCCAGGTCGATCGGCGACAGTTTCCACTGTTTCAGTGGATCGGTACGGCGCGCCTGGAAGCGGTTGAACTGCTCCTCCCGACTGACCGAGAACCACAGCTTGAACAGCCGGATGCCGCTACGTACCAGCATCCGCTCAAGTTCCGGCGTCTGGCGCATGAACTCCAGGTATTCGGGTGGGCTGCAGAAGTTCATCACTTTTTCCACGCCGGCGCGGTTGTACCAGGAGCGGTCGAACAGCACGATCTCGCCGGCGGTCGGCAGGTGTTCGATATAGCGCTGGAAATACCACTGCCCCTTCTCCCGTTCGGTCGGCTTTTCCAGCGCGACCACCTTGGCGCCACGCGGGTTCAGGTGTTCCATGAAACGCTTGATGGTGCCGCCCTTGCCGGCCGCATCGCGGCCCTCGAACAGGATCACGATCCGTTGGCCGGTATCGCGTACCCAGTTCTGCATCTTCAGCAGTTCGATCTGCAACTCTTTCTTGCGGGCTTCGTATTCGCGGCGCGACAGCTTGCTCTGGTAGGGGTAGCCGCTGTCGTCGCTGAAATCATCCGCGGCTGCCAGCAGCTTGGTTGCGGTTGTTTCGCCGGGCGTTGCCGTGGCTTGGGGCGGGCAGGTGGCCGGGTCCGGCACAGATCCCTCGGCAGGTTGTGATTCAGTCGGCATGGTAACCTCCCTGTTGTTTGAATTTTGTTTTATTTCGAACGTCCTGTGTTCGATTATTGCGCCGTTGTATCGGGCGGTTGTTGATAAATATCAACGAAAACGGGCGAGAGCTGTTCGGTCTTACTCTGTTTTTCCAAATTTATCTGTTGGTTTTTTTGGAGTTGAATTGTTTGAATAGCCGTTCATTTTCCGGCAATGCCAGGCCCAGCTGACGGGCACTGTCGAGCAGATAGCCGGTGATGTAATCGATCTCGGTACGGCGGCCATTGCGCCGGTCCTGCAGCATCGATGAATAGTTGGCGGCGGTGCCCCGGGCGACCTGCTCGGCGGCGGCCAGTACGCCATCGGGGAACAGCTTCAGCTGGCGTTGCTGGCACAGTTGCTCGATCTCGGCGCAGACCTGCTGCATCTGCCGGTGAATTTGCGGCGTGCTCAGCAGTTCACCGTTGCGGCAGCCGTGCAGCGCGGTCAGCGGATTGATCGCGCAGTTGATCGCCAGTTTACGCCACAGGCTCAGTTCGATCGCCGGATCGGCCAGCAGTTGCAATTCCAGCCCGTCGAGCCCATCCGGCAGCTGTGCCTCTCCGGGTGCGTCGAAACGGCCGATACGGGTCTCGCCGCGGCCGGCCCAGACCACATGGAACGGCTCGCGCAGCCAGGCGCCGTCGGTGCTGGTGGCGCTCCAGACCTGCTGCGCCGGGTAGAGTTCGGGCACCTGCTGCTGCGGCCCCATGCCGTTATGCAGCAGCACAATCTGCGCCCCCGGCCGAAGCTGGTGGGCCACGCCGTGCAGTGCTTCGACCACGTCGTAGGCCTTGGTGGTCAGCAACAGCCGGTCGATCGGGCCGCAACTGTCCGCCAGGCAGCCAGCCAGTTGAAAGGATCGGCATTGGCCGTCGTGCTCCAGTGTCAGCTGGCCGTCAAAGCTGTCCAGCCGCGACGGGTTACGCAGGATCAGGCTGACCGGGTGGCCGGCCTGGCATAGTTGGGCGGCCCACAGGCAGCCGATGGCGCCGGCGCCGAGAATATGCCAGTACATTGCGATACTCTGATTACGATGGATGAAACAACCGATCTTAGGCGTTGACCGCGTAGCTGAAAAGGGGCGGCCGGTTGGGTAGAATCGGCCGCATCGAGTAAACGACCAGTTAACCACAGAGGAGAGGCACATGCCTTCGTTCGATATCGTGTCCGAGCTGGACAGCCATGAGGTCACCAATGCGGTGGACCAGGCCAACCGTGAAATTCAGAATCGCTACGACTTCAAGGGCGTGGATGCCCGTTTTGAGCTGAACGACCAGCAGATCGTTCTCTGGGCCGAGGTGGATTTCCAGCTGCAGCAGATGTTGGAAGTGCTGCGCGGCAAGATGACCAGCCGCAAGATCGACATTCGCTGCCTGGAAGTAAAGGATCCGGAAACCGCCAATATGCGTGCGCGCCAGGAAGTGATCCTGAAGCAGGGGTTGGATCAGCCACTGGCCAAGAAGATCACTAAACTGGTCAAGGACGCCAAGTTGAAGGTGCAGACCCAGGTGCAGGGCGATCAGGTGCGGGTGACCGGCAAGAAGCGTGACGATCTGCAGCAGGTGATTGCGCTGCTGCGCGAGGCGGACCTGGAGCTGCCGCTGCAGTTCGAAAACTTCCGCGACTGATTGCTTCACGATCCTCGATGGGTTCGGAATCTGAAACGGCGGTCGACTGACCGCCGTGACGAGAAAGCCGGGTGAACTGGCCCGGCCTTCACTTCCCCTTCCTGTTCGATATCCCTGCCCATACCTCGGCCATAGAGCTATATGCCTGTAGGTCCCTGCTGTGCGGGACGTCCTCTACTACCGCTTACTGCCGGTAATGGCCCAGGCGTTGTTCAGGGCTCCAGGCAGGAGAGCAGGAACAACTCCTTGACCAGTTCCTGCTGGTTGACATCGCTGGCGGTGAAATCGTCAGGGCAGATCGCACCGCGTTCCAGCAGGCCGTGCAATCGCTTGGCGTTCCAGTCGATCACCGGAATACCGGTAGTTTTGTCGGTTACCCGCAGATAAGGGTCCTGGCGCTCCAGCCAGGCATCAATCTGGTAAGTCATCTCGATAGCCTCCCTGTTTCGGCAAGCCACTGATGCAGGACCTGCCGTGAAGTAAGCAAGACTATAAGAGATGAATTCCCGTATGTAAATGAGAATTGTTACTGTTTGTTGAGGCGGGCGGCGGCCACCACCAGCGCCAGTACCGGCAGCCCCAGCACTGCGGTGCCGATGAAGAACAGCGGGTAGCCGATCGCATCCACGGTAATGCCGGAGAAGCCGCCGATAAACTTCGGCAGCAACAGCATCACCGAGCTGAACAGTGCGTACTGGGTGGCCGAGTAGTTGATATTGGTCAGGCTGGACAGGTAGGCGACGAAGGCCGCGGTGGCGATACCGGCGCTGAGGTTGTCCAGCGAGACCACCAGTGCCAGCAGTTCGACCTGTGGGCCGTTCAACGCCAGCAGGGCGAACAGCAGGTTGGTCATTGCCGCCAGCAGGGCGCCGCTAAACAGGATCTTCATGATGCCGTAGCGGTTGACCAGCACCCCGCCAAGCAGCGCGCCGGCCAGCGTCATGATCACCCCGAACACCTTGGTGACCGCCGCCACTTCCGCCTTGCTGAAGCCGATATCGACATAGAACACGTTGGCGATGATACCCATCACGATGTCGCTGATCCGGTAGCTGCCGATCAGCGCCAGGATCACCACCGCGTGCCAGCCGTAGCGGCGCAGGAACTCGAGGAACGGACAAGCTACCGCGATGTAGAGCCAGCCGGCCAGCCGGGCCAGCGGTGCCGGCAGGTGGCCGCGTTGCTCGCTCCAGCGCCGTACCCGGGCCTGCTGGGCGGCGGTCTCGCCATTGACGACCACCGCCGGCTCCGGCGACAGCAGGGTGGTCAGCACGCCGATCCCCATCAGGGCCGCCATGCTGAGATAGGCGATCTGCCAGGGCAGTTGCTGGTAGCTGGCTTCGTCCGGGTCGAACCAGGCGGCGATCGCCAGGACCCCGGCGGTCGAGGTGATCATCGCCAGCCGGTAGCCGACCATGTAGGTGGCCGCCATCGCCGCCTGCAGGCGTTCGTCGGCCGACTCGATCCGGTAGGCGTCGACGGTAATATCCTGGGTCGCCGAACTGAAGGCGACCAGCACTGCCAGCAGTGCCATCTGCTGCAGGCCCTGACCTGGGTCGGCAAACGCCAGCCCCACCAGGCCGGCGATCACCGATAGCTGCGACAGCAGCATCCAGCCGCGCCGCCGGCCCAGCAGCCGGGTCAGCAGCGGCAACGGTAAACGGTCGACCAGCGGCGCCCAAACCCACTTGAAGGCGTAGGCCAGCGCGATCCATGAGAAGAAGCCGATGGTGCTGCGCTCGACACCGGCCTCGCGTAGCCAGAACGACAGTGACGAAAATACCAGCAGCAGTGGCAGGCCGGAGGAAAAACCGAGGAACAGCAGGGTGACCGCACGCGGATGGCGATAGATACGGCTGGCATCAAGCCACTGTGAAAGCCGGACGGCGGCGGTCATGTTTAATCCTTAACACTGCGGGTGCCGATATTGTGGAGAGGGCAAGCTGAGTTGTAAATGAATGGGGGAGGGAGAGGTGGGTTAACAGTGGGGAGTGGACAGTCTACGGCAAGGCCCTGTAGGGCACCACCGCCGCAGGCGGTTGAAAATGCCTGTCGGCATTTGGCCGGCCAGGCCTACCCGGCCGGGCCCGGCCCTACATTGGCGTGGTGAAAAACCAGCAAGAATTCCAACCACAACTGCTGTAAAAGGCCGTTGTGGCCGGAATCGAGAGATGGTATCTACAGTTGTCCGGTGGCTGCTGAAGGGCTGGTGCAGTTAGTTTCAGCACTGGGGGAGCACCCAGCAGCGGATGGCTCTGTCCGCTGTAAGCTCAACAGTGTTAACGTCAACGGCGTCTCGGCTTTTCAGTGAACTGCCGGCTCGCTTTTGTCCACTGTCAACTCATTACTGTTAACTCAAAAAGAAAGCCACCGGAATACGGTGGCTTTGCGCGTGCTTGGCTGAGCACCTTAGATTCTCAGTGCGCCATCCACTTCGATGCAGCGGCCGTTGACGTAGTCGTTTTCGAAGATGAAGCTGACTGCGCGGGCGATCTCTTCCGGTTTGCCGAGGCGCTTGGCCGGGATGCCGGCGGCGATCTTGTCCAGTGCTTCCGGTTTCATGCTCATCACCATCTCGGTGCCGATATAGCCCGGTGCGATGGAGGTGGCGCGGATACCGTAGCGGGCCAGTTCCTTCGCCCAGGTTACTGCCATCGCCTGTACCGCCGCCTTCGTGGCGGTGTAGTTGGTCTGGCCCATATTGCCGTGGCGCGAGATCGAGGAGATATTGATGATGCAGCCGGCGCTGCCCAGTTCGATCATCTGGGCTGCCGCTTCGCGACCACACAGGAAGGTGCCGGTCAGGTTGACATTCAATACCTGGTTCCACTGGTCCATCGACATCTTGCCGACAACCTTGCCTTCCTTGACCTTCAGGAACAGACCGTCGCGGGTGATGCCGGCGTTGTTGACCAGGCCGTTCAGTGTGCCGAAGTCGGCGACTACATCCTTGAACAGTTGTTCGACCGCGTCCTCTTCGGTCACGTTACAGATGTAGCTGCGAGCTTCCACGTCCAGCTCGGCGCACTGCGCGACAGTGGTGTCCAGGTCATTCGGATCCAGGTCGACCAGCGCCAGTTTTGCGCCCTTGCCGGCCAGTTCCAAAGCCATTGCACGACCCAGGCCGCGACCACCGCCAGTCACGACGATTACTTTGTCTTTCAGTTCCATCGTATCTACCCTGCTTAGGTGTTTCTCTTATTGTGTGTCGCCGTATTTTGCGATCGCACAATTTAGCCTGCTTTGTTGTTGCTGTCTATAAAGTAGTCAAGATTGTCAATAACGTGTTAATAAATAGCCTGTTTTTCTCGATTAAAGGTTGAAGCTTTTCGTCAGGTGATGTTGCTTGAGAAATAAGTTTTTTGCAGTGCAGGGCTATTGTTGCTGCGCTTTGTGACTTCGCTATTAACCCTGCCTAAAAGATGGTTTTTACTGTCAAAAAACACCGGATAGGGATCGCGCCGAGGTAGTCTAAAGACGCAAGGGATTGCCAACCGGGGCTGCTTTCTGATCTGATGGCACAAATTAAGACTGAGATCACTATGCGTTTCCTGTTTCTGCTCTTCATCATCATCCCCATTATCGAGATCACCCTGCTGATCCAGGTCGGTGGCCTGATCGGCACCTGGAACACCGTCGGTCTGGTGCTGCTGTCGGCCTTTATCGGCGTCAATATGCTGCGCCGTCAGAGCCTGTCGACGCTGGGCCGGGCCCAGCAACGGCTCAATCAGGGCGAGATGCCCGGTCAGGAGATGGCCGAAGGGATCGTGATCGCGGTGGGGGGCGCGCTGTTGGTGACGCCGGGTTTCGTTACCGACCTGATCGGTTTCAGCTGCCTGATCCCGTATTCCCGCCAGGCATTGGTCAAGGCGGTACTGAGCCGTTTCACGGTGATCAGCACGCAACATCAGCACAGCGCTTTCCAGGCCGGTCCGTTTCAGCCTCACTCGCCGTTCGAGCGGCCGCCCTTTGAGCGTGACAGGCCCCGCCACGGCGGCGATGTGATCGACGGTGAGTACCGTCGCGAAGACTGATCCGAGCTGCCATCCATTAGCAATACGGCCCGCCCTGGCGGGCCGTATTGCTGTGTGGAGCAAAAAAATTCAAAAAAAATTGATGGCAGGTGTTGAAATGCCGTTTGCAGCCCCAACCTATCAGTTTCATCAGAGCGCAATGACTGCGTTGCTGCTGTTAACAACCAACATTCTTGTCTTTGGATCCGAGAAGATCAGGAGAATAAACAGATGAAAATTCGTCCGCTTCACGACCGTGTTGTCATTCGCCGCAGCGAAGAGGAAACCACTACGGCAGGTGGCATCGTGCTGCCGGGTTCTGCTGCTGAAAAGCCGAACCAGGGTGAAGTCGTTGCTGTCGGTCAGGGCCGCCTGCTGAACAGCGGCGAACTCCAGCCGTTGACCGTTAAAGTGGGTGATAAGGTTCTGTTCGGCCCGTACGCCGGAAGCAACACTGTAAAGATCGACGGTGAAGAGCTGCTGATCATGAATGAAAGCGAGATCTTCGGCATTCTGGAAGGCTAACCGCCGACCGGTATCGGTTTACAGTTTTCAACGCATTTAATAGATACAGGATTGATTGAACATGGCTGCTAAAGACGTACGTTTTGGTGATGACGCTCGCCATCGCATGCTGGAAGGCGTAAACATTCTGGCTAACGCTGTTAAGACCACTCTGGGTCCGAAAGGCCGTAACGTGGTGCTGGATAAAGCATTCGGTGCGCCGACTGTAACCAAAGACGGTGTATCCGTTGCCAAAGAGATCGAACTGAAAGACAAGTTCGAGAACATGGGCGCACAGATGGTGAAGGAAGTCGCTTCCCAGGCTAACGACGTAGCCGGCGACGGTACCACCACTGCAACCGTACTGGCTCAGGCGATCGTCAACGAAGGTCTGAAATCCGTTGCGGCCGGCATGAACCCGATGGATCTGAAGCGCGGCATCGACAAGGCGGCGGCTGCCGTGGTTGAGCAGATCAAGGCGATGGCGGTTCCTTGCGCCGATTCCAAGGCGATCGCTCAGGTAGGTACTATCTCTGCCAACGCTGACGAAGCGGTAGGCGAGATCATTGCCAATGCGATGGAGAAGGTCGGTAAAGAAGGCGTTATCACCGTTGAGGAAGGTTCCGGCCTGGAGAACGAGCTGGACGTGGTTGAAGGTATGCAGTTCGACCGTGGTTACCTGTCTCCGTACTTCATCAACAACCAGGACAACATGTCTGTCGAGCTGGAACAGCCGTTCCTGCTGCTGGTAGACAAGAAAGTTTCCAGCATCCGCGATCTGCTGCCGATCCTGGAGCAGGTAGCCAAGTCCTCCCGTCCGCTGCTGATCGTCGCTGAAGACGTTGAAGGCGAAGCGCTGGCGACTCTGGTGGTCAACAACATGCGCGGTATCGTTAAGGTGGCTGCGGTCAAGGCACCGGGCTTCGGCGACCGTCGCAAGGCGATGCTGGAAGATATCGCTGTCCTGACTGGCGGCACCGTGATCTCCGAAGAGGTGGGCCTGTCTCTGGAAGGCGCGACTCTGGACCAGCTGGGCCAGGCCAAGCGTGTTTCCATCACCAAGGAAAACACCACTGTGGTTGACGGCATGGGTGAGCACGCCAACATCGAAGCGCGCGTTAACCAGATCCGTGCGCAGATGGAAGAAACCTCTTCCGACTACGACCGCGAGAAACTGCAGGAGCGCGTTGCCAAGCTGGCCGGCGGTGTTGCAGTGATCAAGGTGGGCGCTGCCACTGAAGTGGAAATGAAAGAGAAGAAAGCCCGCGTTGAAGACGCGCTGCACGCGACTCGCGCAGCCGTTGAAGAGGGCGTGGTACCGGGCGGTGGCGTTGCGCTGATCCGTGCGCTGTCCAAGGTGGAAGCTCTGGAAGGCGCTAACCACGACCAGACCGTGGGCATTCAGCTGGCTTGCCGCGCGATGGAAGCACCGATGCGTCAGATCGTCGACAACGCCGGCGACGAAGCATCCGTTGTGGTTTCCAAGGTTCGCGACGGCGAAGGCAACTTCGGTTACAACGCCGCGACTGGCGAATACGGCGACATGCTGGAGATGGGTATCCTGGATCCGGCCAAAGTAACCCGTTCCGCACTGCAGGCAGCTGCCTCTGTTGCCGGCCTGATGATCACTACCGAAGCGATGGTAGCGGATTCTCCGGAAGAGAACGCAGGCGGCATGCCGGACATGGGCGGCATGGGCGGTATGGGCGGCATGGGCGGCATGATGTAAGCCCAGCCCGACCTTTCCGCTCACTCCCGGTGAGTAGCACAATGCCCGGCCCCGTGCCGGGCATTCTTTTTGGCGCCGCAGCTCAAAGTCGAAAGCTCCCAGTGGCTTGAAGCGTGCGGCTTTGAGCTTGTTGCAAAATACCCTATACGCTCTGCGTATAGGGTATTTCATTATTCCGATTGGTTTGTCCCTGGCGGTTCTCTAGGCTGGTAATCCTCGTTGAGCGAGATGCTTGCGTCCGAACAATAACAAACATGGGACAAACAACATGAAAAAGACCGCCTCTATCTTGGCTGGTGCTCTGTTAAGCCTGGGGCTGATGAACGCCCAGGCCGCAACTCTGAAGATGGCGTATGACGCCGATCCGGTTTCCCTCGATCCCCACGAACAGCTGTCCGGTGGTACCCTGCAGCTGTCCCATATGACTTTCGATCCGCTGCTGCGCTGGACCCGGGACCTGGGCTTCGAGCCGCGCCTGGCTGAGAAATGGGAACGTATCGACGACCTGACCATGCGCTTCCACCTGCGTAAGGGCGTCAAGTTCCACAGCGGCAACGAATTCACCGCGAAAGATGTCGCTTTCACCTTCGAGCGTCTGCGCAACTCGGCTGATTTCAAGGGGATCTTCAGCCCGTTCAAAGAGATCAAGGTGGTTGACGATCACACTGTCGATCTGATCACCGAAAAACCGTTCCCGCTGGTACTGAACAACGCCACCTACCTGTTCCCGATGGACAGCCAGTATTACAGTGGCACCGACGCGAACGGCAACCCGAAAGACATGCTGGTCAAGCACGGTAACTCCTTCGCTTCCCGTCACCTGTCCGGTACCGGTCCGTATACCGTGACCGAGCGCGAGCAGGGTGTGAAAGTCGAATTCACCCGTAACATGGATTACTGGGACAAGAAGTCGCCGGGTAACGTCGACAAGATCGTGCTGACCCCGATCAAAGAGGCGCCGACCCGTGTCGCCGCGCTGCTGTCCGGCGATGTCGACTTCATTGCGCCGGTGCCGCCGACCGACCACAAGCGGATCGACAGCTCCGACCGGGCCAACCTGGTAACCATGGGTGGTACCCGTATCATCACCGTACAGATGAACCAGGAGCGCGTTGAGGCGTTCAAGGACGCACGGGTACGTCAGGCGATCGTTCACGCGATCAACCAGGAAGGTATCGTCAAGAAGATCATGAAGGGCTTCGCGACCCCGGCCGCGCAGTTCTCGCCGAAAGGCTACCTGGGCTATAACGAAGCGCTGCAGCCGCGTTACGACCTGAAGAAAGCCAAGCAGCTGATGAAGGAAGCGGGCTACGAGAAAGGCTTTACCGTCACCATGATGGCGCCGAACAACCGCTACGTGAACGATGCCAAGATCTCCCAGGCGGTCGCGTCGATGCTGGCCAAGATCAACATCAAGGTTGATCTGAAGACCATGCCGAAGGCGCAGTACTGGCCGGAGTTCGATGCCCGTGCGGCGGACCTGATGATGATCGGCTGGCACGCTGACACCGAAGACTCCAACAACTTCTACGAATTCCTGGCGATGTGCCCGAACAAGGAAACCGGGGCTGGCCAGTACAACAGCGGCAACTACTGCAATCCGAAGGTCGATCAGCTGGTGGCGCAGGCCAATACTGAAACCGATCAGGCCAAGCGTGCCGCAATCATGCAGCAGATCGAGCAGATCATCTACGACGATGCCGGCTTTATTCCGCTGCACTGGCAGAACCTGGCCTGGGCGGCCGGCAAGAACGTCGATATCGCACCGGTACTGAACGTGATGAACTTCCCGTACCTGGGCGACCTGGTGGTCAAACAGTAAGCGGATCATACCTGTTACAGGTCGACCGAGTTCTCGGTCCTCACGGCAGCCCCGCTGAGGGGTTGCCGTCTTTTTCCGTCGGGTGGGCCTGTTGCCGGCCCGACAGTCACGGCGACGCCGACGGGTGTCCGCCGCCTAATCAATCCAACAGTTAGTGGTCCGGGTATGGATGGCCGGGCGCATCAAGGCTGAGATACCATGATTGCTTTTCTGATAAAACGGCTGTTTCAGGCCATTGTCGTGATGTTCGTCATTAGCCTGATCAGCTTCTCCATTCAGGACAACCTGGGTGACCCGCTGCGAGAGCTGGTGGGCCAGTCGGTGTCCGAAGAGGAGCGCCAGGCGCTGCGTGACGAACTGGGTCTGAACGATCCGTTCCTGGTGCAGTACGGGCGTTTTGCCCGCAACGCCCTGCAGGGCGACCTGGGTACCTCCTACTTCTTCAAAGAACCGGCACTGGAGGTGATCCTGAAGAAGCTGCCGGCCACCCTCGAGCTGGTGTTCGGTGCCACCCTGATCATCGTGCTGTTGTCGGTACCGCTGGGGGTCTATTCGGCGATCCGGCCGAGCAGCCTGTTCTCCCGGGCGGTGATGGGGCTGAGTATTATCGGTATCTCGATCCCGGTGTTCCTGACCGCGATCGGGCTGATCTACCTGTTCGCCATCGAGCTGGGCTGGATGCCCTCCTATGGGCGTGGCGAAACTGTTGACCTGTTCAACGGCTGGTGGGAGACCGGTTTCCTGACCGGCGACGGCCTGTTGCACCTGGTACTGCCCTGTTTCACGCTGGCGTCGATCATGCTGCCGCTGTTCATCCGGCTGATCCGTGCCGAGATGATGGAGGTGCTGCAATCCGAGTACGTCAAGTTCGCCTGGGCCAAGGGGATCTCGCCGCGCCGGATCTATTTCCTGCATGCGCTGAAGAACACCATGCTGCCGGTGATCACCGTCGGCGGGGTGCAGATTGGCACCATGGTGGCCTACACCATCCTGACCGAAACCGTGTTCCAGTGGCCGGGCATGGGGTTCCTGTTTTTGGAGGCGGTCAACCGGGTTGATACCCCGCTGATCGTGGCCTACCTGATCGTCGTCGGGGCGATCTTCGTAATCACCAACACCATCGTGGACCTGATCTACGGCCTGGTGAACCCGACCGTTAAACTGGCAGGTAAGAAGTGATGACAGACCAGACCCAAATTCTTGAAGCTGCACCGGCGGCACCTTCTGCCTGGCAGCGAATCAAAGACAGCCACCTGTGGCACAGCTTCACCCGTGACCGGGTTGCCCAGATCAGCCTGGCGATCTTCGTGCTGTATGCGGTGATGGCGCTGTTTGCGCCTGCCATCGCGCCGTACGACCCCTATGATCCGTCGCAGATCGATATCCTCAACTCCGAGATTCCACCCAGCTGGGACGAGGCGGAGGGTGACGAAAACTTCTGGCTCGGCACCGACGCCCAGGGGCGCGACCTCTGGTCCACCATCCTGTACGGCACCCGGGTGTCGCTGATGATCGGTCTGTGCGCGGTGGCGCTGCAGGCGGTGCTGGGGATCTGCATCGGTCTGGTGGCCGGTTACTTCGGCGGCCGGCTGGACAGCCTGCTGATGCGGTTGGCCGACGTGCAGCTGTCGTTCTCCACCATGATGGTGGCGATCGTGGTGCTGGCGGTGTTTCAGGCCACTTTCGGCACCGAGCTGTATCAGGATCTGGCGATGATCATGCTGATCCTGGTGATCGGCATTGCCGAGTGGCCGCAGTACGCTCGTACCATCCGCGCCTCGGTGCTGGCCGAGAAGAGGAAGGAATATGTCGATGCGGCCCGGGTGATCGGCCTGCGCGCGCCGCGCATCATGTTCCGCCATATTCTGCCCAACACCCTGTCGCCGATCCTGGTGATCTCCACCGTGCAGGTGGCCAACGCGATCATCGCCGAAGCCTCGCTGTCGTTTCTGGGCCTGGGTATGCCGGTCTCCGAGCCGTCACTGGGCTCGCTGATCTCCAGTGGTTTCGAGTACATCTTCTCCGGCTCCTGGTGGATCACCGTGATCCCGGGCGTCGTGCTGGTGGCGCTGGTACTGGTGATGAACCTGCTGGGCGACTGGCTGCGTGACGTGCTCAACCCGAAACTGTACAAGGGGTAATCGATATGGCGCTGTTGGAAGTAAAAGACCTCGAAGTACGCTTCGGGTTGCGCAGCGGCGAAGTGAAAGCCCTGCGCGATATCAATTTCACGCTGAACCGCGGCGAGCGGCTCGGCGTGGTGGGTGAGTCCGGCGCCGGCAAGTCGGTACTGGGCTTCTCGATCCTCAACCTGCTCTCCAAGCCGGGCTATATCGCCGGCGGTGAGATCAGCTTCGAGGGCCGGAACCTGGCCGATCTGTCCGCCGAGGAGCTGCGCTCGGTACGCGGCAACCGGATCGCGATGATCTTCCAGGACCCGATGATGACCCTGAACCCGGTGCTGACCATTGGCGAACAGATGGTCGAATGCCTGCTGGCGCACCGCAAGATTAGCAAGAGGGACGCCCGCGAAATCGCCCTGCAGAAGCTCAAGCAGGTCTATATTCCGTCGCCGGAAACACGATTGGACCAGTATCCGCACGAGCTGTCCGGCGGTATGCGACAGCGGGTGGTGATCGCCATCGGCCTGTTGATGGACCCGGATATCATCATCGCCGACGAACCGACCACCGCGTTGGACGTGACCATCCAGGCGGAGATCATGGAGCTGATGCTGGAGCTGTGTGAACGCAACAACGTGGCACTGATCCTGATCACCCACGACCTGGGGGTGGTTTCCCAGGTGACCCAGAAAACCATCGTGATGTATGCCGGCCGCATTATCGAACAGGGACCGACCAAGGAGATTATCAACGATGCCCAGCACCCCTACACCCAGGGGCTGATGAACGCGCTGCCGCAGATGGCCCTGCCGGGCCAGCGGCTCAACCAGATCCGCGGCGCTATGCCGCCGCTGCAGCGGATTCCGACCGGTTGCGCCTTCCACCCGCGCTGCAACTACGTAATGGAAACCTGCAAACACAACCTGCCGGGCTTTACCCGTTCCGGCGGATGCCAGGTGGCCTGCCACCTGGTGGCGGAGATGAAGCGCGAGGAAGCGGCCCAGAAAAAGGCGGAAGAGGTGTAAGCAGCGATGACAACGATGACCGAACAGCATCCTCAGCGCGTCGTCCAGGCCGGCGGCGAAACCCTGGTGGAGGTGGAGAACCTGTACAAGAAGTTCTCCATCTCCGGTGATTTCCTCGATCAGCTCAAGTTCCGCGGCGGCAAGATCGTCCGCGAGCGGGAGTTCGTGCACGCCATCAACGGCGTCAACCTGAACGTGCAGCGTGGCGAGGCGCTCTGCGTGGTGGGCGAGTCCGGCTGCGGCAAGTCCACCGTGGCCCGTACGGTGATGGGCCTGCTGTCGCCGAGCAGCGGCGCAATCCGCTACCGGGGTGAGCGGATCGACAACCTCAGCGATCGTCAGCTGATGCCGTACCGGCGCAAGATGCAGATGATCTTCCAGAACCCCTACGCCTCGCTGAACCCGCGGATGACCATCGAGGAGACCCTGCAGGAGCCGGTGCGGCTGCACAACCCGCAATGGTCCGCCACCGAGGTGCGCGACAAGGTGCACGAGGTGATGTTCTCGGTCGGTATCGACCCGAGCTGGGGCGAGCGCTATTCGCACGAGTTCTCCGGCGGTCAGCGCCAGCGGATCAGTATCGCCCGGGCACTGGCGGTGGACCCGGAGTTCATCGTCGCCGACGAACCGATCTCGGCGCTGGACGTGTCGATCCAGGCGCAGGTACTGAACCTGATGATGGACGCCCAGGAGCAGCGCAACCTGACCTACCTGTTCATCACCCACGACCTGTCGGTGGTCGAGCACTTCGGCACCCGGGTGGCGGTGATGTACCTGGGCACCCTGTGCGAGCTGGCGCCGACCGGCACCCTGTTCGCCCAGCCGCGCCACCCCTATACCCAGGCACTGCTGTCGGCGATCCCGCGACTGGAGGATGACCGACCGGGGCATATCAAGCTGAAGGGCGAGGTGCCGACCCCGGTCAACCTGCCGTCCGGCTGCGTGTTCCACGGCCGTTGCCCGTACGCCAACGAGCGCTGTCAGCGGGAGATTCCGCAACTGATCGCCACCGACGGTGGCGGCATGGTCGCCTGTCACGCGGTGGACGAAGGGCGTATCTGACGGAGCTGCAAGCGGTAAGCTTCAAGCTGCAAGCCGCTTGAAGCTTATAGCTTAAGGCTTGTAGCTACCGAGCGAAGCGAGGACACATGATCAACATCAGTAGCGGTTTCGATGCCGGCAATATCGAGGTGATCAGCCAGGCCGAGGCCGACGATATCCAGTTGCGGATCCGCAAGGACCGCAACTCCGACTTTTTCCAGTGGTTCCATTACCGGGTACAGGGCGCCGCCGACCAGCCATTGCGCATGCGGCTGACCAACGCCGGCGAAGCGGCCTATGTCGATGGCTGGCCCGATTACCGGGCGGTGGCGTCCTATGATCGCCAGCACTGGTTTCGGGTGCCGACCCGTTATGTCGACGGCGAACTGGTAATCGAGCACCGGCCGGAGCATAACAGCGTCTATTACGCTTATTTCGCACCCTACAGCTTCGAGCGCCACCTGGACCTGATCGGCTGGGCCCAGCAGTCGCCGCTGTGCCAGGTGCACACGCTGGGCCAGACTCTGGACGGCCACGACCTGGATCTGCTGCAGATCGGCACCCCTGCCGATAACAAGAAGGCGATCTGGCTGATCGCTCGTCAGCATCCCGGCGAGACCATGGCCGAGTGGTGCGCCGAAGGTTTGCTGGCCCGGCTGCTGGACCCGACCGATGCCTTGGCCGGCAAGCTGCTGGAGCAGGCGGTGTTCTATCTGGTGCCGAACATGAACCCGGACGGCTCGGTGCGCGGTCACCTGCGCACCAATGCGGCCGGCGCCAACCTGAACCGCGAGTGGCTCGAGCCGCATGCCGAGCGCAGCCCCGAGGTGCTTCTCGTGCGGGAGCGGATGCGGCAGACCGGGGTCGACCTGTTCCTCGACCTGCATGGCGACGAAGCATTGCCCTGCAACTTTATTGCCGGTCAGGAAGGATCCCCCGAGGTCCGTGACGCGGTGTTGCAGCAGGAGCGACAGTTCCAGCAGGACCTGCGCGCCGTCAACCCCGATTTCCAGCTTGAGCGCGGTTACCCGGTCGGCAAGTTTGGCCCGGAGATGATGACCATCGCCGGCTTCTGGGTCGGCCAAGCGTTCGATTGCCCGGCGATGACCCTGGAGATGCCGTTCAAGGATTACGACCTGCGGCCGGATCCTGAATGCGGCTGGTCGCCGGAACGCTCTGCCAAGTTGGGCGAGTCGCTGCTGTACCCGCTGTCGACCTGGCTCGATCGTGGCAGCCTATGAGTTCGCTGATAACCTTGCTAGCCTCAACGATGTAGCAGACAGATAAGAGGCTTTTATGGAGCTCAGGTGGCTCGACGACTTTATCGCGCTGGCTCATGCCCGGCACTTCTCTCGCGCCGCGGACGAGCGCAATGTCACCCAGCCAACCCTCAGCCGGCGGATCAAGCTGCTGGAGGAGGAGATGGGGGTGACGTTGATCGACCGCAACTCGCTGCCGTTGACGCTGACACCGGCCGGCGAGGTGTTCCTGGCCGGTGCCGAGCAGATCAGTCGCACCGCCCGTGAGACCAAGGTGCGCTGTAACGCGATACGCGAGCAGGAGGAGAACCGGCTGCTGTTCGCCACCACCCAGACGCTCTACCTGAGCTTCTACAACTCCTGGCTGGTGCCGCTGTCGCAGGCCCACCAGATCGATGTCGACCTGAATCTCAAATCCACCGCCTGGGTCGGACCCGATTTCGTCCGGGCGCTGGCCCAGGACGAGTGTGACCTGGTGCTCTGCTACTGGCATCCCAGCATCGACTTCATTCAGGAGCTGGACGACGAACGCTTCGAATACCTGGTAATCGGCGAGGAGACGCTGGTGCCGGTCAGCCCGGTGGACGAGCAGGGCGAGCCGCTGTACCCGTTGCCCGGTAGCAGCCGGGCACCGCTGCCCTATATCGGTTACAGCGAGAAGTCCTTCATGCGGCCGATCATCGACCGTTTCCTGCAGCAGCAGCTGAGCCCGCCGCATCTGACCACCATGAACGAGAATGCCCACTCGGTCAGCGTCAAGGCGATGATCAAGGAGGGCTTCGGTTTCGGCTGGGTGCCGCGCCGGCTGGTCGACGACAGTCTGAAATACCGCAGTTTGACGCTGGCCGGCGGCGGAGCCTGGCAGATCCCGCTGCAGATCCGGCTGTACCGGCTGCGTCAGAACAACCATCGCCAGCTGCAGAGCCTCTGGGCGTTGCTGCAGGCCGAACTGAATACCGGCAGTGAACGGCTGCCGCTACCAAGCTGAGAGATCGCCATGCACCCAAGTTATTTCGAACACCTGCAGCAGGTGCAGCAGCAAAGTGCCGCTGCGTTGGAAGCCTGCGGCTTCGATGGCCTGCTGATCGGCTCCGGCCATCTGCACCCGCGCTTTCTGGACGACAACTACTACCCGTTCCGTGCCAACCCCCATTTCCTGCGTTGGTTGCCGTTCCTGAGCGAACATCCGCACTGCTGGCTGCTGTGGCGGCCCGGCCGGACACCGGTGCTGTACTACCATGCGCCGGACGATTTCTGGCACCTGACGCCGTCGGTGCCGGACGACTGGTGGACAACCGCGTTCGAGATTCGGCCATACAGCGCGCCGGCGGAACTGCACCGGGCGCTGCAGCCGCAAGCGGGGCTGGCGGTGATCAGCGAGCAGCCGCCGGCGGTGAACGGGGTAGACTGGCCGCACAATCCGCAGGCGCTGCTGAACCGGCTGCATTTCCAGCGGGCGGTCAAGACCGACTGGGAGCTGCATTGTCTGCGTCAGGCCAACGTGACTGCGGTCAAAGGGCACACGGCCGCCGAACAGCTGTTCCATGAGGGGGCCAGCGAATACCGGATCCACCAGGGTTATCTGCAGGCGATCGAGCATAACGAACGCGATATGCCCTATGACAATATCGTCGCCCTGAACGAGCACGCCGCGGTGTTGCATTACCAGTTCCAGCAACGTCAGGCGCCGCAGCAGTCGCGCACCCTGCTGCTGGATGCCGGCGCGGTTCACCTGGGCTATGCCGCCGATATCACCCGCACCTTCACCGCCGGCGGCACGCCGTTCGCCGAGCTGGTGGCAGCGCTGGACCGGGCGCAGCGGCAACTGCTGGGCGAGGTGAAGGCTGGCGCCTGCTTTATCGAACTGCATCGCCGGATGCATCATTTGTTGGCCGGTATTCTGCAGGAGCACGGCCTGGTCAACGCCAGTGCCGAGTCGATCGTCGAACGCGGTATCAGCCGTACCTTCTTCCCGCACGGCCTCGGCCATCTGCTGGGGCTGCAGGTGCATGATGTCGGTGGCTGGCAGCAGGATGGCGAAGGTGCGCTGGGCGAGCCGCCGGCCGAGCACCCGTTCCTGCGGCTGACCCGCGAGCTGCAGCCGGGCTTCGTGATCACCATCGAACCGGGGCTGTACTTCATTCCGTCGCTGCTGAAAAAGCTGCGTGACAGCGAGGCCGGTGCAGACGTCAACTGGCAGGCGATCGGGCAACTGCAGCCGTGGGGAGGCATCCGTATCGAGGACAATGTCGCGGTGACTGACGATGGCTGCGAGAACTTCACCCGCGATGCGTTTGCCGCGCAACAGGCCGCCGACCAGGCCCGCGCCTTGTAGGGCCGGACCCGGCCGGGTAGGTCTGGCCGGCCAACCGCCGACAGGCGTTTTCAACTGCCTGCGGCGGTGGCGCCCCGGGTGGCGCCCTACAGGGGGCTGCCGGAGCAGCCCGCTCTGCGAGCGACCGCTTTCCTTAAAAGATCGAGGCGGTGACTGTAGGGTTGACTTTAGTCGACCAGGAGCCCGCAGGGCTCTAAAACCGCCTGCGGCGGTGGCGCCCTACAGGGGCCTGCCGTAGCAGCCCGCTCTGCGAGCGCCCCTGTTCTAGACCCCGTTAAGTGCTGGCTCATCATCATTGGATAGGATACCAGCACGTAAATGAACCGCGCTTTCTAGCGGGGTCTCTTTTGCGTAAACGGCAAACCTGCTAGGGTTTTGCCAGCAAAAAATGGATGGAGGCGTACGCCCTGATGAGCAGTTCTGACGAGGATATCAATATCAGCCTGGGACCGGCCGAGCGAGACCCGGGCGATAAGCGTCCGGCAGCCAAGCCCACCCGGGCTGCAGCCCCGCCGGCAGCGAAGCCGGCCACTGGTGGTAAACCGGGCGGTGGACCGGGTTTACTGACCCGCGGGGTGTTGGTTCTGCTGGTCGTTGCCTGCGGTGGGCTGGGCTATGGGCTGTTGGAACTGCAGAACCAGCTAAAAAGCCGTGACGCCCAGTTGCAGCAGGCCACCGCTCAACTGGCCGAGTTGCAGGAGCTGCTGCAGGTGGCCGAGTCCAGCGCCGCCGAGTCGGGCCAATCGCTGGTTGGCCAGTTGGGCCAGCTGAAGAGCAGCCTGGCCGAGAAGAGCAAACACTACGATTCCGAGATCGCCAAGCTGTGGACCGTCGCCTACCAGCGCAACAAGCCGACCCTGGAGGCGCATGACAAGACGCTGGCCGAATTGGACAAGAAACTGGCCGGTCAGGATAAACAGCTGGCGGCACTCGATAAACAGCTGAAAGCGCAGCAGGGCGAGCTGGCCAAGGTTGGTAAAAGCGTGGCTGCGGTCGACCAGGCGGCCAAGTCGGTAGCGGGCCTGGATGCCGCCCAGAAAAAGCTGGCCGCAGAACAGGCGGCGCTGAATAAGAGTAGCGATGCGGCGATCGGCGATCTTAAAAAGCGGCTGACCAGCCTGGACGGTGAACTGCAGCGTCGCGCCAATCTGCTGGCTGAACAGCAGACGGTGCTGTCCGATTCGCTGAAACAGTTACAGCAGCAACAGGCGAATGCGCGTGACGATCGCGCTTCAACGGCGGTCAGTGATGAGCTGCAGCGGCGTATCGCGATCAACGAAGAGGCGATCCAGGCGTTCGACGGCAGTCGTCGCCAGCTCAACCGCGAGCTGCTGCAGATCCGTCAGAAGCTGAACAACCTGCAGCTGAAATTGGAGCAGGTGGCGCGCTAGCTAATCTATCTGGAAGACCGGCCGTAGCAGCCCGCTCAGAGGGCGATATTCCCGGCCAACCGCGGCGTTCAGCGTAGGCCGTTGGAGATAAAAAGAGCTCCGTCAAGAGAGCCAGTAGCAAGGGCAAAGCTCGGGTACTCCCAATAGGGAGGCCCGCTATTCGCAGATAACCGTTCTATGAGGAGCTTTGATGATTAAGGTACATGGCGGGATCTTCTCCCGCGCCGGTATGGTGATGTTTGCCCTGGAGGAGCTTGGGCAGCCTTACGAGATGGTCGATATGGCGCCGCGCAGCGCACCGACCCGCAGCGAGGAGTACCTGGCGCTGAACCCCAATGGCAAATTGCCGACCCTGCAGGACGGCGATCTGACCCTGTGGGAAACCCAGGCGATCCTGTTCTATCTGGCGCAGAAATACGGCGACAACAAGTTGTGGGCCGATTCGCTGGAGCAGGTGGCGGAGATCTACCGTTGGTCGCTCTATGTCAGCAACCAGTTGGAGGTGCCGGCGCTGGATATGCTGATCCAGGCCAAATACAGCGATGGCAAGCCGGATGCGGCGGTACTGGACAAGGCCGGTGGCGAGTTCCGTCGCTTCCTGCCGACCCTGGAAGCCCGACTCGAGGGACGCAAATATGTCGCCTGCGACCACCTGACGGTGGCCGATATCCACGGTGCGCTGGTGTTGGCCTGGGGCAAACTGGCCGGCTTCGATTTCAGCGACTATCCCAATGTGAATAGCTGGATCAAGCGGATGTTGAACCATCCCGCCCAGCAGAAGCTGATGGCGCGTGCTCGCGGCTGACGCAGCTCAGTATTCGGCCGTCGCTGCCATTGCAGTGCGGCCGACGGCAGGGCAGAATAGCCGGTTCCAGATAAAAAGGTTCTAGCCTCCCGTAATGAAAATCCGAGCGTTTTTTGCGCTGAAACTGCCCCAGACCGTGGTGCGCTGGTTGGCAGACCATGCCGATACCCTCTGCGAGTTTGATCGGCAGACGGAGGTCAGCTGGGTGGACTCGGAACAATACCACCTGACCCTTAGCTTTCTCGGCAATATCAACCTGGCCCAGGTCGACCAGCTGGAACAGCTGGCGCGTGAGCGGCTGGAGGATGTGACCTCTTTCCAGGTTCATATCAACTCGGCCCGCTATTACCGGCTGAACCGGAGCTGGGCGCTGGTGGCGGCATTGACCGATCAGTCCGAGCCATTGATGGCATTGCACCATGCGATGGAGCAGGTGGCTCACGATGCCGGCATCCAACTGCCGGAAGAGGACGCGGCGTTCAAACCGCACATCACCCTGGGCCGGATGGAGGCCCGCAACCACTTTGAGCAACCCGAGCAGTGGCCGGCGCTGGACCTGTTCAGCCTGGCCGACTCGGTGGTGCTGCTGCAGAGCCGTCCGGGCGAACGGGGCTCTATCTATACACCGCTGTTCGAGATCCCATTGCTGGATCTTGCCTGACTAGTCGTTGAGAGATCGATGCGTATACCTGAACTGCTGTCCCCGGCCGGGACACTGAAGAATATGAAATACGCGTTCGCCTATGGTGCGGACGCGGTCTATGCCGGTCAGCCGCGCTACAGCCTGCGGGTGCGGAACAATGACTTCAATATGGACAACCTGGCGCAGGGGATCGACCTGGCCCACCAACTGGGTAAGAAGTTCTACGTCGCCAGCAACATCATGCCGCACAACTCCAAACTGAAGACCTACCTGGACGATATGCGGCCGGTAGTGGAGATGGGCCCGGACGCGCTGATCATGTCCGACCCGGGGCTGATCATGATGGTCAAGGAGGCTTTCCCGGAGGTGCCGGTGCACCTGTCGGTGCAGGCCAACACCATGAACTGGGCGTCGGTGAAGTTCTGGCACAAGGCCGGTATCGAACGGGTGATCCTGTCCCGTGAGCTGTCACTGGACGAGGTGGCCGAGATCCGCCAGCTCTGCCCGGAGATGGAGATCGAAGTGTTCGTGCACGGCTCGCTCTGCATCGCCTACTCGGGGCGCTGCCTGCTGTCCGGTTATATCAACAAGCGCGATCCGAACCAGGGCACCTGCACCAATGCCTGCCGCTGGAAGTATGACGCCCACGAAGCCAAAGAGGGCGACAACGGTGACCTGATCCCGTTGCAGCAGCAGTCCGGCGGTGACGCCCAGCAGTTCGACCCGACCACCGACCTGGGGCTGGGCGACCCGACCGACAAGGTTTACCTGCTGCAGGAAGAGAGCCGGCCGGGCGAGTATATGCCGGCGTTCGAGGACGAGCACGGCACCTACATCATGAACTCCAAGGACCTGCGTGCCATCCAGCACGTCCATCGGCTGGCGGAGATGGGCGTCGACTCGCTGAAGATCGAGGGGCGCACCAAGTCGCACTACTACGTGGCGCGCACCGCGCAGGCCTACCGCAAGGCGATCGACGATGCGGCGGCCGGCAAGCCGTTCGATATGCAGCTGATGGATACCCTGGAAAACCTGGCCAACCGCGGTTATACAGAAGGGTTCTACCGTCGCCACGTGCATGACGAGTACCAGAACTACGAGACCGGCAACTCGGTGGGTGTGCACCAGCAGTTCGTCGGCGAAGTGCTGGGCCGCGATGGCGACATGATCGAGATCGACGTGCGCAACCGCTTCGAGGTGGGCGACACCCTGGAGCTGATGACGCCGCAGGGCAACCAGCGCTTCAAGCTGGACCAGCTGATCAACAAGAAAGGCGAGTCGACCGACGCCGCGCCTGGCTCCGGCCACCGGGTACGCTTCAAGCTGGAGGTGCCGGGCGAGCTGGAGTACGCGCTGCTGATGCGTGACCTGCCAAACGCGCCGGCACGGGACTGATGTTGTTTTAATCTCGTTTTGATTTCGTTTCCAAAAGGCGCCCAGTCGGGTAATGCCGATCAGTTAAGCTCTTTAACTTGCTGATCAGGCAAGAGAAAATCCGGAATCCATGTTAAGGGTTCCGGATTTTTTTATGCATTTCAGTCAGGCAGTGGATGCCATCTCTCG
>NZ_JAILYN010000057.1 GCF_019795155.1 Marinobacterium arenosum
GTTCGGCTAATCGTTCCCCTTGCCGGGCCGACAGTGGACTTTCACCACCAAGTCATCCGGCCGCCACCACGCGTACCGGAACAGCGCCAGTCAAGGCGCTACGCGCCATGCCTGGCGCACACAGAGAAAAGGCGATACCCCGGTATCGCCTTTTTCATCTATTCGCTGAGCGGCAGCTCGATGGCGACTTCAAGGCCGCCGTCCGGGTGGTTGCGGGCACGGATCCGGCCGCCCAGCCGCTCCACCGCCCGGCGGGCGATACTGAGCCCCAAACCATAGCCGTCAGCGTCACTGCCGGCCCGCACGAACGGTTCGAACAGCCGCTCAAGCAGAGTGGCATCCACCCCCGGCCCCTCGTCGCGAAAGCGAATCACGCACTGCTGCGGCTGGCGTTCCAGCTGAACATGCAGCGCCGCATCATCCGGGGTGTGCTTGAGCGCATTGTTGAGGATATTGCCCAACGCCCGTAGCAGCAGCTGGCGGTTACCGGCCACCCGACAGAGGCACTCCGGGGCAGGCCAGTGCAACGCTCGCTGGGGCGCGCTGAAGGCGGCATCCTCACGCAGCTCGGCCAGCAGTTCGGCCAGCTCGAACGGTTCGCCGGCGGCCTCCACCGAGTCCAGCCGGGACAGCGACAGGATCTCGTCGATCAGCCGGTCCAACTGGTCGCATTCGCGATTGATCCGTGCGGCAATTCGATCGCCTTCGCCAAGCCGCTGCTCGGCTAGCCCGGCCGCCACCTGCAGCCGCGCCAGCGGCGCACGCAACTCATGGGAGACATCTTGCAGCAGCTTCTGCCCGCCGGTCAGGGTGCGTTCGACATAATCCGCCATGAAGTTGAATTCACGGGTCAGATCGCCGATCTCATCCCTCCGGCCGCTAAGCCGACGCCCCGCCCGGCTGCCGAGATCGCCCTGGTGCAGGTCACGGGTGTGACGCCGCAGCCGATTCAGCGGCCGCACCACCAGCCAGGTCAGCAGGCCGGCCGCCATGGCCGAGGCCACTAGGATCATCACCACCTGGTAGGAGAGCACGAAACGGAACAGGTACTTGAACGGTGCCGCCTTACGCCGCCAGCTGACCTCCACCCGATAAGACCTGCCGCTGCCGGAAATGACCGACAATTTTAATGGCTCACGCGGGTCGGCGCGCCGTTTTGGCGGGCCGAACACTTGTAGACCACTCTGTTGCTCGTAGATACGGATCAGCGGCGGTGGCGGCGGACGTGGGCCGAAGCGGGCATCAGGGGGCGGCGGCGGCCGGTCAAACTCATCATCCGGCGGCCCCAACCGATGACGACGCCAGCGCTGACGCTCGTCATGCAACTCTTTCAAGCCCTCGTGGCCGGCTCTTTCAAATACCTCGACCAGCTGCTCGGCACGTGTCTGGGCCCGCTCCGCCAGCAGGCTCTTGTAACGCTCTTCCTCGGCCAGCTGGCTGATCACCAACACCGTCACCGCCAGCACTACCAACGATGACAGCCAGATCGCCAGGAATATCTTCCAGAACAGGCTACGAAACCAACGCATCAGTGCTCACTCACCATCAGGTAACCTTCACCACGTACGGTCTTGATAAAGGTTTCCTGCGGACGGTGACCGGCCAGTTTCTGGCGTAGCCGGCTGACGTGGACATCGATCGCCCGGTCGTAGGCGGTCAACTTGCGATGCAACACCTTCTCGGTCAGCTCCGCCTTGCCGACCACCGTGCCGGCCTGCCGCATCAGCAGCATCAGCACGTTGAATTCGGCTGAGGTCAGCTCCAGCAGTTCACCGTCCAACCGTGCCTCGCGCCGGCCGGTATCAAGCTCGATACCGTTAAGGCACGGTACAACGCTCGATTCTGTCGATTCCGTAGCGCGGGACCGACGCAATACCGCCCGAATACGGGCCAGCAGCTCGCGCGGATTGCACGGCTTGCCCAGGTAGTCGTCGGCGCCCATCTCCAGACCCAGTATCCGGTCGATGTCATCGCCCCGGCCGGTCAGCATGATCACCGGCGTCTGTACCGCCGGCCGCAACTCCTGCAGCAGCTCCAGGCCGCTGCGGCCCGGCATCATGATGTCCAGCACCAGCAGGTCGAAACTCTGGCCCGCCAGTGCCGTCAGCGCCTGGTCAGCATCGTGGGCGCAGCTGACCAGGTAGCCCTCGTGGCTCAGGTATTCGCTGAGCAGCGCACAGAGTTCGCGGTCGTCATCCACCAGCAGCAATCGGTTGTGGTTGCTCATCTGTTCTCCGATATCACAGCTATCTGGCTGCAGTTTACCCGGCCACCTCCTTTGCTGCAGAGGCTTTACCAAACTTTACAGCACGCTAACCCAACTTAGCGCTCCCTGCGGCCAGAATGGATCCATCGACTAACGACGACCACGCCAGCGACCAGAACCTATCCGCGTGGTCACACTGAACATAGAAGCGAGGAAAATATCATGGCTAGCAAACTTCTGATTGGCGCCACCGTTGCCGTACTGGGTCTGGGTTCTCTGGCGGCGGCCAACAGCTACGCCCGTGGCGGCCACTGCGACGACGAAGGTTACGGCAAACACGGCGGCGGCCATCCGGGCGGCATGATGCACGGCAAATTCTATGAACGGATGCAGGAAAAACTGGGGCTGAGCGACAACCAGGTCGACCAGATCGACGACATCATGGACAGCCAGCGCCAGCAGATGCGCGACAACCGTCGTCAGATGCACGATAACCGCAAGGCCCTGCTCGCGCTGGACCCGGCCAGCGAGAACTACAACGCAGAGGTCGACCGGCTGGCCCAGCAGGCCTCCGATGCGGTCGAACAGATGATCAAGCTGCGCGCCGAGACCCAGCGTCAGATCGCCTCGGTACTGGATGCCGAACAGCTGGAGAAGGCCAAGGAGATGAAAGCGAAGATGGGCGAGCGCTGGGGTAAGCGCCGGGGCCATCCGGAGGAAGACGGCGAGTAAGTCCCTGAGTCCCTGATACGTTGCCTTCAGGTCTCATCTTTACCGGCCCACCGGGCCGGTTTTTTTATTCTTGCGGCCTCTTTACGCACGACTGCACAACAAAAAAGGTTCATCGCGGATTCGCGGGAAACATCTACATCAGCTGAACAATCGCCGCGTGGACACAAAAAAACGTGCCCACCCTACCGAGCTGTGCCGGTTTTGTTCTTTGAGCCTCCTTAGACACGGATGCACCACAAAAAAGCCCCCAGAATCGGGGGCTCTATTCAAAACTCAGCGGTGGATAACTTACTCGG
Source organism: Marinobacterium arenosum (assembly GCF_019795155.1). Classification (GTDB taxonomy): domain Bacteria; phylum Pseudomonadota; class Gammaproteobacteria; order Pseudomonadales; family Balneatricaceae; genus Marinobacterium_C; species Marinobacterium_C arenosum. Next base: position 3,235 of record NZ_JAILYN010000057.1, read on the forward strand.
TCCGCTCGAACATCAGGTCCCAGACACCGTGACCCAGCCGTTCACCACGCTTCTGGAACTTGGTGACCGGACGCCATTCGGGTTGCGGCGCGTACTGGCCGTCCCCCATCTGGTTGCGATAACCCTCGGCGGCGCTCATCACCTCCATCATGTGCTCGGCGTAGTTCTCCCAGTCGGTGGCCATATGGAACACACCGCCGATCTTCAGCTTCTTGCGAATCGCCTGGGCAAAGGCCGGCTGCACGATGCGGCGTTTGTGGTGACGCTTCTTGTGCCAGGGGTCGGGGAAGAACAGCTGCAGGGTATCCAGCGAGCCATCCGGGATGCACTGGTCCAGCACCTCGATCGCATCTTCGCTGTAGACCCGGATATTGCTCAGCCCCTGCTCGGCGGCGTTGCTCAGCAGACGGCCGACACCCGGCGTGTGCACCTCGATACCGATATAGTTCTTTTCCGGCTGGTCCTTGGCCATCTCGACCAGCGAATCGCCCATGCCGAAGCCGATCTCCAATACCAGCGGCGCCTCGCGACCGAAGACGTCGGCCGGGTCGATCATGCCGTTGGCCAGTTCCAGCCCCATCAACGGCCAGTTCTGGTCCATCGCCCGCTGCTGCCCCTCGGTCATTCGACCGGTACGCAACACGAAGCTGCGTACCCGGCGCATACGCTTCTGTTCATCCGCGGTTTCTTTGTTGTCAGTACCTTCGATGGTCTCAGTGCCCGGCAATTCCGCGTTCTGCAGGTCGGAGTTCTGCTGCTCAGTCATAGCGCCTTTGATTCTTTGGTTTAAAAACGACTCAGCCCGGCATTATAGCCGGGCCGAGGTTAGAGTTCTCGTCTTGCAGCCTGACAAGCTGCTAGCCACCGGCTCAGCCGATAGTACCCTCCAGCGGAGAGGATGCACTGGCGTATTTCTTGCGTGGCATCCGGCCGGCCAGGAAGCATTCGCGCCCCGCCTCGATCGCCTTCTTCATCGCCGAGGCCATCAGGATCGGGTTATTGGCGGCGGCGATGGCGGTGTTCATCAGCACGCCCTCGCAGCCCATCTCCATCGCCACCGCCGCGTCGGAAGCGGTACCAACGCCGGCATCGACCAGGATCGGCACTTTGGCCTCTTCCATGATGATGCGGATATTGTGCGGGTTCAGGATCCCCAAACCGGAGCCGATCAGCGAGCCCAGCGGCATCACCGCCACGCAGCCCATCTCCTCCAGCTGCTTGGCGACGATCGGGTCGTCGTTGGTGTACACCATCACCTTGAAGTTGTCCTTGACCAGCTCTTCGCAGGCTTTCAGGGTCTCGACGATGTTCGGGTAGAGGGTCTTCTGGTCGCCCAGGACTTCCAGCTTGACCAGGTCATGACCGTCCAGCAGCTCGCGGGCCAGCTTGCAGGTACGTACCGCATCGGCCGCGTTGTAGCAGCCGGCGGTGTTCGGCAGGATGGTGTAGCGATCCGGCGAAACCACGTCCAGCAGGTTCGGCTCGCCCGGGTTCTGGCCGATGTTGGTGCGACGCACCGCCACGGTGACGATCTCGGCGCCGCTGGCGGCGATCGCCAGACCGGTCTCTTCCAGATCCTTGTACTTGCCGGTTCCCACCAACAGGCGGGAGTTATAGCTCTTACCCGCGATTACCAGCGGGTCTTTGTTCTGCTCGGACATGTTCTCTACCCAACTCCAAATGTAATTATTTTGTTCTGCTTACCCGGTCCAGCCGCTTAGCCGCCACCAATGGCATGAACGATCTCGACCTGATCGTCCGTGCGCAGAGCGGTCTGGCCATGCTCGCTGCGTGGAATGATCTCCAGATTAAGCTCGATCGCAACCCGCTTGCCCGCCAGCCCCAGCTGGTCGAGCAGCTCGCTCAGGGTGGCGCCGTCGCGAACCTCGATACTGTCACCGTTTACCTGAATCTGCATTGATATTAATTATTCCGGATTAGATTGTTGGCGCCGTCGTCAGCCACCGGTAACCACCCCAGGCCAGGGCCAGCCAGCCGACCAACAGCAGACCGCCGCCAATCGGAGTTACCGCACCCAGCCAGTGGATGCCGCTGAGCGCCAGGATATAGAGACTGCCGCTGAACAGCAGCGTCCCCAGCATAAAGCAGCCACCGGCCAGCGTGAACGCCGTCGCCGGCTGTTCCCGTCGCAGCAGGGCTACCGCCAACAGCGCCAGGGTATGGTAAAACTGGTAATCCACCGCGGTCCGGTAGACCGCCGCCAGTTCCGCACTCAGTACCGTCTTCAGCGCATGGGCACCGAACGCCCCCATCGCCACGGCAACAAAACCACTCAACGCGGCACAGCAAAGCAGGACTCTGGCAGACATCGATGGCGCTTCCCCGGCGGCTATCAGGCGGTCGATTATAACGCATCCAACCGGCCAATGGTGGCCGTGCCAGACACGACAAAGCCGCCTTGCGGCGGCTTTGTTCAGCGGTGCAAGCCAGCCCTTTGTCAGGCGGTCAGCATCGCGCTCTTGATCTTCTTCATGGCGCTCTTTTCGAGCTGGCGGATACGCTCGGCGGAGACACTGTATTTCGCCGCCAGATCATGCAGCGTTGCTTTCTCCTCCCGCAGCCAGCGCTGTGCCAGGATATCGCGACTGCGCTCGTCCAGATGCTCCATCGCCTGCACCAGCCGGCGCTGAGAATCCTGTTCCCAGTCGGCGTTTTCCAGCTGCTGGGCCGGGTCGGCGCTGTGGTCTTCCAGGCTGTAAGCCGGTGCGGTGTAGGCCTTGTCATCGTCATCGCCGACCGGGGCGTCGAAGGCGGTGTCGCTGGCCGCCATACGGCCTTCCATTTCGCGCACCACATGCGGGTCCACATCCAGATCGCGAGCGATAGCGTTGACCTCGTCATCGTTCATCCAACTCAGCCCCTTTTTCTTGGAGCGCAGGTTGAAGAACAGCTTGCGTTGCGCCTTGGTGGTCGCCACCTTGACGATACGCCAGTTGCGCAGGATGAACTCATGCATCTCGGCCTTGATCCAGTGCACCGCGAAGGAGACCAATCGCACCCCAACGCTGGGGTCGAACCGCTTGACCGCCTTCATCAGGCCCACGTTGCCTTCCTGCACCAGGTCACCCAGCGGCAGACCATAGCCGGCATAGGTTTTGGCCACATGTACCACGAAGCGCAGGTGGGCCATCACCAGTTGGCGGGCCGCTTCAAGATCGTTCTCATAGAACAGTCGCTCGGCCAGTGAACGCTCCTCTTCCACCGATAGCACCGGAATCGCGCTGACAGCCTGTACATAGGCGTCCAGATTGCGGCCTGGGGAGAGGTTTTCGATTACTTGCAAGCTTTTGCCCATTGAGGACCTCATCATTGCTCAGACGTACCTAATAAAGTTCGCTGATATGTGACTCTGTTGCCTGACGGAAGTTCCGTCAGGCGGCGTCCCCGCTAGACGGCATGCCGCATCAGCAGGGACATTGCAGCATAATGAGGAAAATCCTAGAGCGCAAGTATGACAGTGGGGTGACGTCCTGCCGCCCGGATGGGCCCGCCGTCAGCAGGTTTTCCCCTTATTATTCTGGCTCAATCTGGCGCAGATAGCGGTTTACCGCCAGCCAGGCACCGCCCAGCCCCAGGCCGATGCTGATCAGCAACAACAACAGGCTGTCAACGACACCGAGCCCCAACAGGTTGAACGGGCTCTGGTAGAGATCGGCCAGCTGGCGTACCGGGGTATCGAGCAGCATCAGGCTGAACTGCACCAGGCACCAGGCCAGCAGTCCGCCAAACAGGCCATACCAGCCGCCGGTATAAAGGAAAGGACGCTGTACCCAGCCGTCGGTGGCACCGACCAGCTTGGCAACGACGATCTCGTCGCGGCGGCTCTCGATCGCCACCCGCACGGTGTTGCCTACCACCAGCAACACTGCGCTGGCCAGCAGCAGGGCGACGATCAGCACCGCTCGCTGGGCAACCTGCAGCGCACCATTGAGCCGCTGCACCCAGGCCATATCGAGCGCTGCCTCCTCCACCTCGGGCAACGCCTGCAACTGCTCACGCAACGCCGTCAACTCCGCAGCCGAGACACTTCGCGGCAGCACGCTGATTACCGCCGGGATCGGATTGCTGCCGAGATAATCCAGCACGTCACCAAAGCCGGACAGTTCGCGGAACTCGGCAATCCCCTGCTCACGGCTGATCAGCTCCACCGCGCGCAGGTCGTCGCGCAGCAGCAAGCTACGGCTGAACCGGTCGGCCGCGGCATCCTGCAGCTCCGGCTGCAGATAGAGCGCGATACGCGGCTCCCCTTCCCAGCGCAGTGCCAGCTGCTGAACATTCTTCAGGCCGGCAAAGAGCACCCCGGGCAACGCCAGCGCGATCGCCAGCACCGCCATCGTCATCAGGGTTGCGGCCGGTGTGCTGAACAGCCGGCGCAATGCGGTGCGGGCGGTCTGCCAGTGGCTGTTGGAGTCGAACCGCAACGCCTCGGTAAAGCGGCTGCGCCGGCGATCCTGGCCGATACCACACTCACCGACGGGCATCCGGCCGGTCTGGCGATCGATACGCTCGGCACCGCGGCGGCGCGGCGCTTCTTTCTGCGGCTTAGCCATCGCCGACCATCCGTCCCTGGTGCAAAGTCAATGTCCGCAACCGCATGCGAGAGATCAGGCTGAGGTCGTGGCTGGCGATCATCACCGTGGTGCCGTGCCGGTTGAACTCCAGGAACAGCCGCATGATCTCCTCCGACAGCTGCGGGTCGAGGTTACCGGTCGGTTCGTCGGCCAGCAGCAGCTGCGGCTTATGAACGATGGCGCGGGCGATGCCGACCCGCTGTTGCTCACCAGTGGAGAGCATGATCGGGTTCAGCTTCTCTTTCTTCAGCAAACCGACCTTGTCCAGCGCGGCGCGCACCCGGCGGGCGGCATCGCGCGGATCGAAGCCGCAAATGGTCAGCGGCAGGGCGACGTTGTCGAACACCGTGCGGTCGAACAGCAGCTGGTGATTCTGGAACACCACCCCGATCCGGCGACGGTGGGAAGGGATCTGACGACGATCGAGCCCGGCCAGGTTCTGCTTGCCGATGAACACCTGGCCCTGCGAGGGGCGCTCCATCAGCATGATCAGCTTCATCAGGGTACTCTTGCCGGCGCCGGAGTGGCCGGTCAGGAACGCCATCTCGCCATCGTCCAGCGAAAAGCTGACTTCCGACAGCGCCTCATGACCGTTGGCGTAGCACTTGCTGACGTTATCGAAGCGGATCATCGCGCCAGCTTACTCTTTGCCTTCGTCGAACAGCGCGGCGACGAACTCGTCGCTGTTGAACGGCCGCAGGTCGTCGACCTGCTCACCGACGCCGATAAAGCGGATCGGCAGCCCCAGCTGCTTGGCGATCGCGAAGATGATGCCGCCCTTGGCGGTACCGTCCAGCTTGGTCAGCGTAATGCCGCTGACGCCGACCGCATCGCGGAAGATCTTGGCCTGGTTCATCGCGTTCTGACCGGTACCGGCATCCAGCACCAGCATCACCTCGTGCGGTGCGCCTGGCGCCAGCTTGCGCATTACCCGGACCACCTTCTCCAGCTCCTGCATCAGGTTGTCCTTGTTCTGCAGTCGGCCGGCGGTATCGGCGATCAGCACATCGACACCACGGGATTGGGCCGACTGCACGGCATCAAAGATCACCGAGGCGGAATCGGCGCCGGTATGCTGCGCCACCACCGGTACGCTGTTGCGCTCCCCCCAAACCTGCAGCTGCTCCACTGCCGCGGCGCGGAAGGTATCGCCCGCCGCCAGCATCACCGACTTGCCTTCGGCCTGGAACCGTTTGGCCAACTTGCCGATGGTGGTGGTCTTGCCGACACCGTTGACGCCGACCATCAGGATCACATAGGGGCCCGGGTCGGCGTCGATCACCAGCGGCTGCTCAACCTGGCCCAGCAGACCGGCCAGCTCCTGCTTCAGCGCCTGGTACAGCGCCTGGGCATCGGCCAACTGCTTGCGCTCGACCCGATCGGTCAGTTTCTCGATGATCTCGCTGGTCGCCTCGACCCCGACATCCGCCATCAGCAGCAGGGTTTCGATCTCCTCCAGCAGATCCTCGTCGATCTCCTTGGCACCGAGGAACAGCGTCGCCAGCTGCTCGGTCAGGTTCGACTTGGTGCGGCTCAGCCCCTGCTTGATACGGGAGAAGAACCCCCTTTTTTTCTCGACCGGTGCGGCTTCAGCGGGTTTATCCTGTTCGGCTTTGTCGTCCGTGCTGACAACGGCCGCGGCAGTGTCTACCGGGGCGTCCGCCTTAGCCTCCACCACCGTTTCCGCCACTGTTTCCACCACCGGCGGCTGCGGCTCGGAAATCTCGACCGGCTGCTCTGCTACCGCCTGCGCCTCGGCTGTTTGACTCTCAACCGCCGGCGCCTCGATCGGCTGAACCTCGGCAGCGGGCGCTTCCGCCGTGTTGTTTTCTACCACCGGTGTTTCGACCGTCGGCAGTTCAGCCTCGCCCTTTACAACCTGCTCAGCCGCAACGTCCGGCTGGCTCTCCGCAGGGGTTTCAACAACCTCGACAGCGGCCGGGGTGGACTCTGCAGCGGCAATGGATGGCGCTTCAACCGTTTCGACAGCCGCCGTCGTCTGTTCCGGATGTTCCGGATGTTCCGGATGTTCCGGATGTTCCGGATGTTCCGGATGTTCCGGATGTTCCGGCTGCGGCTGCGGCTGCGGCTGCGGTTGTTGTTCCGGCTGTTTCGGTTCGGCTTTACCAAACAGCGATTTCAGCTTCTTCAGCATGGTGAACTCTCACACTACAGTGGGATATAGCTCCAAACCCAGGTTTACCGCGACAGCCTGCCGGCGGTACCCTGTTGACGATGGGAACCTATACAAATGCGCATCTTTTCAGTGAGTTAACTGACGATTGCCGGGCGGCTCCCGATACACTGGAAATGGGTTCGCAGGGCTCGGATTCAAAGCCGCCTATCTTACCATAGAGCGCAGGTTCTGAGTGATAACGACTAGAGAAAGCTGATCATGGCAGAACAATACAAACCGCTGTTCAATCGGAACTATCTGAAAGTGGTGTTGGTGATATGCGTGCTGGCCGTGATCTGGCTCTCGTCTATGAATGGCGGACAGGAATGGTCTGCCGGACGACTCGAGCACAGCCCGTTCTACTGGCTGGAGCACGATGCTGAATTGCGCCGGCTCGATATCCTGCTACCCACCGGCAGCGCCATCAGCGACGCCGAGCAGGATCGTCAGCAGTGGCGTCGACAGATTCTCGGCAAGCGCTTGCAGCCGTTGCTGGCGCCCCCCCTGCAATACCAGCTGCAAAGCGCCGACGACCACCTGCTGCTGACCCTGGCCTGGCCGGCCGCTGCCGAAGCCCCGGACCTGCCCGGCCTGCTGGACGCCCTGCGCCAGCCGGTCGATCCGTTGCTCTGGCAGGCGGAGCTGGCGCGGGTCCAGGCGAAGCGCTACCTGAACCAGCAGCAGCCTGACCAGCAACTGCTGGCCGAGTTTCGTAACCGGCTCGGCGAAACAGGCACCTTGCCGCTGCAATGGCAGCAACTGTTCCAGAGCCCCAAGCTGATTGTCAGCGGGCCCGACGCCGAGCGGCAAGCCGGGCAACTGGCGGCAACCTTGCAACCACAATGGAAAGAGTGGAACGAGCAGTTCGGCAGCCAGAGCAACCGCTCGCTGCCCTCTCTCAGCGGCCAGCACCGCTCATCACTGAACGCCGACCGTCACCTGCTGTTGCTGGCCGGCCCACTGCCGGCCCGCCATGCCGACGACTACCTGCTGCAGCGGCTGGCAGCCGAAACCGCCCGGCTGGCCCTGGCCCGCCAGCAGCCGGTCACCGGCAGCGAGTACCGTTTATTGTGGAAAAGCCTGACCGACGGCGGTTACCGGGCACTGCTGATATTTAGCTCTGCGCCGATCGAGGCTGGCGATCTGCAGCGGGTTTCCGGGCAGATCGATGGCGAACTGGTGCAGCAGGCCCGCCAGCAGCTGCAGGCACGCTGGCAACAGGCGCTGCTGGATGAGCAGCAACAGTTGAACACATTGAGTCTGCTGGCACTGTATAATCTGCCGCTGGACAGCCTGCAGCAGGCACCCGACCGGCTGACGGAACTGGATGACCGGCAGGTCATCGACGCCGCCCGCGGGCTGTTCGCGCTGGAACCGCAATTCAGCCTCCGCATCAATCCCGTTCAGACCGACTAAGGACACCCGATGGGCCGCCGACACCCGACTCGCGCCAGACAATCCCGCTCCCCGCAACCCGAGCAATCGACGCTACGCCTGATCGGCGGCGAGTGGCGGGGCCGCAAGATCCCGTTTCCCGCCATCGACGGCCTGCGGCCGACCCCGGACCGGGTTCGGGAAACCCTGTTCAACTGGCTGCAACCCTACATCGCCGGCGCCCGCTGCCTGGACCTGTACAGCGGCAGCGGCGCATTGGGGCTGGAGGCTCTGTCGCGCGGCGCCGAGCTGGTGACCTTCGTCGAGCGCGACCCGCTGGTCGGCCGCCAACTGCAAAGCAACCTGCAGCTGCTCAAATGCAACCGGGCCCAGGTGGTACAGGCCGCCGTCGGCGACTGGCTGGCCAGCCGCCAGACCGACCTGGAGGAGCATTACGATATCGTCTTCATGGACCCGCCCTATCGCCAGGGGCTGGTGGCACAGGATTGTGCATTGCTGGAAGCACGCGGCATGCTGGCGGCCCAGGCGATCATCTATGTGGAGACCGAAGCGGAACTGATCGATGCCGGCATCCCCGGCCACTGGCTGGAACATCGCCGCAAAACCACCGGCCAGGTCTGCTCGCAGCTCTATTTCCGCCAGCCGGACTAGCAGCCTATCGGATTTAGCCCCTCCTAAAACAACGGAGCCCCCGTAGCAGGGGCTTCAGCCGCGACCATCGGCGGTTCTTGCGAAGTTCGCGGCTGCCGCCCGCGGAGCGGGCTGCTGCGACACCGCCCTGGCGTAGGACCGGATTTATCCGCGACCGGCGCAGGTTCTTTCGAAGCCCGCAGCCTGTCGCCCACGGAGTGGGCTGCTACAGCGATCGGAAAGGATTTATCGTGACCCGCAGTGCGTCTGTCGAAGCCGTGATCTGTCGCCCGCAGCACCCTCCGTGCATAAAAAACGGGCTGCTACGACGCTGTACCCTTGCAGTGCGCCACCGCGGCAAAATACTATCGGGCGCTTGAAACTAAGCCGCCTGCAGCCCTAGCAGATAGTTTCTGATCACCTGTTTGGTGGCAAGCTTGCCATCGATCAGCTGCGGCGCCACCTGCTGGCTCTCGATCAGGCCGAACACCAACACCAGCAGGTTGGCCGGCAGGGTATCCTTCTTACCCTTGGCTTTTGGCGGCAGTTGACCTTGCTTGCGCGCCTTCTTGACGAATAGCCGGATCCGCTCCAGCCACTCTTCATGCTCGGCGGTAATCGCATCATTCAGCGCCGCCAGCTCAGGCAGGTTGCGTGGCCCGCAATGGAACACCCGCCAGATACGCGACACTTCGGGATCCTTCATCAGCAGACGGCACCAGTGCTGCAGGAAATCCGCCAGCGCCGACAGGCCATCCTGGCGCGCCGCCTGCAGCTGTTCCAGATGCAGATCATCGAGCGGCAAGCGGGAACGCTCATATAATGCCCGCACCAGATCGCCGCGGTTCTTGAAATGCCAATAGAGCGCACCGTGGGTAACGCCGGTCTCAGCCGCAATATCTTTCAGGCTGGTCTGACCGATGCCCCGCTCGCTGAACAGCCGCAGCGCCGTTTCCAGCAGCGCCTGCCGTGTCTGTTCCGCTTCCTCCTTGGTACGCCTCGCCATCCTGAACCCTCCGTCCGGCAGTTACATCAATCAATATCGTAGCGCCGTTACACAGTCGCCTTATTGTGCCGGGACAACGTCATCGACATAGAAGCGTACCGGCAGGGAGGGCAAATCTTGCACCGGCAATGTTTCAGGCAGATTAAACTCGGCGACAAACTGGCCGTTCGGCCGTACCACACCATCGATATGGGCCACATGACGACTCAGCTGCTCGCCCTGCTGCACCAGCAGACCGATCACCAGTTGATTCAGCGGCGGCGCGCTGGCCCGGTACTGCCAACGGGTTTGCAGCCGATTGCCGGCCAGGGTGCGGCTCTCCAGCAACGTCATACGCGCCTCCACCGCCTTGACGAAGGCACTCCGTTGCTGCTGGCGTGCCGCTTCCGCCTTGGCCTGCTCATGCTGCAGCCAGGTATCGGTGACAGTGCTCAGCAGCGCCAGCACGCCACCGCCGGCACCCGCCTCCGGCCCGGGCTGCTGAGCCTGCCAGAGCGCATTGTTCTCCAGCAGCGCCTCATAGTGGGGGTTCTGCTGTCCTGGCCGGTAGTAGGAGGCCACTGCCGCCGCCACCTGACGCGCCTCCTCGGCACGTTCGGCGTTGACCGGGTGATCGTGCAGCATCAGTGCCCGGGCATTGCCCTCCAGCAAGTACTGGCGCTGCCAGATCCGGCTGGCGGCATAGGGGTCGAAGCCGGCCAGCGCACTGTACAGGATGCCGATCCGGTCGGCCTCCCGCTCGTTCTCGTGGGTAAAGGCCGCCTGGTAAGCGCCACTGCGGGCGGCTTTCGAGCCACTCAATTGGCTGGCGATCCGGTGGCCCTGGGATTCTCCGACATGGTTGGCCACCGTATGGGCGATCTCGTGACCGACCACCGCCGCCACCTCGTCATCGTCCGGCAACTGCTCCATCAAGCCCAGGTGCACCACGATATAGGTGCCGCCGGTGGTGAAAGCGTTGAAGCTGTCACGATCGATCAACAGCGGCTGCCAGCGCTCCTGGCGCAGATGGCTGATCCGCTGTATCCGGTCGAACAGCCGCACCAGCCGCTGATACTGGGCCCGATCCAGCTCGCCATTCAGTTTACGGCCCGCCTGGCGCTCCTCGGCCAGCAGCTGCTCGATATACTGGTTTCCCTGACGGATCTGGGCATTGCGGTCGGCCAGACTGAGGCTGCGCCGGCCGGTGACCCGGTCATTCTCGCTGACCATCTCCACCGCCTGGTAGAGACCGCGGTCCGCCGTCTGCAACGCCTGGCAACCGGCCAGGCCGACCAACCCCGCCAGCACCAGCGGGACGCGTATCATTCGTTTGTTAAACAGCAACTTGTACAGCACTTTGATCACCTGATTTGCTTATTCCCATTTGAAATATCAGTTTATTTTTTTATTCCTGATGAAGATCAAACCATTCCATTATAGTATTTGTACGCCCTATCTAATTCCGTTAACATCCCGCACTTGCGAGATTGCTAATATTTTGAGCAACCGGACTGGTGAAAGCCGGATATGAATACAGTTCTTTACCCGGGAACATTCGACCCCATTACTAACGGCCATATCGACCTGGTGGAGCGAGCCGCCCGCCTGTTCGACCGTATTCTGGTGGCGGTCGCCGCCAGCCCGAAGAAACGCCCGCTGATGCCGCTTGAGCAACGTGTATCACTGGCGCGGACGGCGCTGGCCCACCTGCCGAACGTCGAGGTGATCGGTTTTGACGGTCTGCTGGCCAACCTGGTCGCAGAGCACGATGCCAATGTCATCCTGCGTGGCCTGCGGGCGGTATCCGACTTCGAATACGAGTTTCAACTCGCCAATATGAACCGCCAGCTGGCGCCGCAGGCAGAAAGCATGTTTCTGACCCCGGCCGAGCACCTGTCGTTCATCTCGTCGACGCTGATCCGCGAGATCGCCAGCCTGGGTGGAGATGTGAGCAAGTTTGTCCATCCGGCAGTGGACCAAGCCCTGAAAGAGCTGCTGGGGCAGTAACTCTGCCAAATAGTGAGTCAGTGAGGTAGCCAGTATGGCATTGATGATTACAGACGAATGCATCAACTGTGATGTATGCGAACCGGAATGCCCTAACGAGGCAATCTCTCCGGGTGACGAAATCTACGAGATCGATGCGGCAAAATGCACCGAGTGCGTAGGCCACTACGACACGCCGCAGTGTGTCGAGGTCTGCCCGGTGGATTGTATCCCGAAAGATCCGGACCACGTCGAAAGCCAGGATCAGCTGATGGAGAAATACAAGCAGCTGACCGGCGCCTGAGCGACCACCATCGACCAGGCATAAAAAAAGGAGCAGGCCACAAGCCTGCTCTTTTTTTGTTTGTTCCGCCCGCCTCGCTCGTAGCAAGCCGCACCGGTGTGCCCGCTACAGTCGAATCTGCAGCTGCGGCAGCTCGAACAGCCGGTCCATCCGGCGACCGATCTCGCTGCCCATCACCAGATGCTGGGCGTACTGCATATGCAGGCAGCGCACCTTGTCCCAGTTGGCGATCCCGCCGATGCCGTAACGGTCGAACAGTTCACTGAAACCAAGCTGTGCGATGCGGCTGCGATCCTCTTCCGCCATCAATTGCCAGCGCCGTTCGACATAGGCCCGCTGATCGGCCTGATAGGCAGCGTGCAGCGCCTCGTCCTGCTCGATCTCCGCTTCGATCTCCTTAACCCAGCCCTGGTCCTCGATCTGGGCAATCGCCCGGTGCAGGTCACGCGAGCAGAGCCAGTAAAGGGTCGGGAACGGCTGGTCGTCGACCAGCGAGCGCATCTGCAGCACCAGCGGCACGCCGTCGTCGGTCTGGCGGGCGATCGCCACCAGGCCTCGGGGCGGGCGGCCCAGTTGCTGTTCGATAATATCCAGTTGCTCACGGCTGATATCGTTCAAATTGCAGGTCCAACGTTAGGAGCGGCGTCTGTTCGGCAAGCGAATTTCGGCTAGGTTAAGAGAAGCAATAGCAGCCGGGCCCGGCTTCGTTCGGGTCACCATGGGATAAGGGATACGGCGGACAGGCCCGGAAAAGCGCCTATTGTAACGGTTCAGACAGGCGCCACCAACCGCTGCCAAGGAGCAGAATCAGACGTTGCCGTACTCTTCGCCCTGGCCAAGCCAGCGGCGTACCAGTTGAGCGGATTGCTGCGGATAGCCATGCATCTGGCCGGCCAGCTGACGTACCCTGGTCAGCAAGTCGCCGTCGCGCTGCAGGTCGGCGATACGGAACTGCATCATGCCGGTCTGGCGGGTGCCAAGCACCTCGCCGGGGCCACGCAGCTGCAGATCCTTTTCGGCAATTTTGAAACCGTCGGTGGTCTCGCGCATCACCGCCAGCCGCTCGCGGCCCTGGTTGGACAGCGGCGCCTGGTACATCAGCACGCAGAAACTCTCCACCGAACCCCGCCCGACCCGGCCGCGCAGCTGGTGCAGCTGGGCCAGGCCGAGCCGCTCCGGGTTCTCGATGATCATCACGCTGGCGTTGGGCACGTCGACGCCAACCTCGATCACCGTGGTGGCGACCAGCAGATCCAGCTCGGCAGCCTTGAACGAAGCCATCACCGCCGCTTTCTCAGCCGGTTTCATACGACCGTGCACCAAGCCAATACGCAGCTCCGGCAGCTGTTCGCGCAGGGTTTCGCAGGTTACCTCGGCGGCCTGGCACTGCAACGCTTCCGACTCTTCGATCAGGGTGCAGACCCAGTAGACCTGCCGCCCTTCGGCGCAGGCCGAACGGACCCGGCCGATCACCTGGTCGCGGCGGCTGTCGGCGATCACCACGGTGTTGACCGGGGTACGCCCCGGCGGCAGCTCGTCGATGATCGAGCAGTCCAGGTCGGCATAGGCACTCATGGTCAGCGTACGCGGAATCGGCGTCGCGGTCATGATCAGCTGGTGGGGCGCCAGATGGCCATTGCGCCCCTTCTCGCGCAGACTGAGCCGTTGGTGCACGCCGAAGCGGTGCTGCTCGTCGACCACCACCAGTCCCAGGTCATGAAACAGCACCTCATCCTGGAACAGCGCATGGGTACCGACCACCACCTTGGCGCTGCCGTCGGCGATCTTGGCCAGCTGAGCCGCTCGCGTCTTGCCTTTCAATTTGCCGGCCAGCCAGGCCACCTCCAGGCCGAGCGGTTCGAGCCACTGGCTGAAGTTGTTGAAGTGCTGTTCGGCGAGGATCTCGGTCGGCGCCATCACCGCCGCCTGCAGGCCGTTCTCCACCGCCTGCAATGCCGCCAGCGCCGCCACCACCGTCTTGCCGGAGCCGACGTCGCCCTGCACCAGCCGCAGCATCGGATAGGATTGCGCCAGGTCGCGGGCCACCTCCTGCGACACCCGTTGCTGGGCGCCGGTCAGCGGGAACGGCAGCTGCTCGAGGAAGGCGGGGATCAGGCGATGCTGCGGCGGCAGTGACGGCGCGCCCTGCTGCTGGGTCTTGTGGCGAATCTGCTGCAACGCCAGGTTGTGGGCCAGTAGCTCTTCGAACGCCAACCGCCGCTGCGCCGGGTGCATCCCCTCCAGCAGCAGGTGCTGGTCGGCGTCAACCGGCGGGTTATGCAGGTAGCGTAGCGAGTCTGCCAGCGACCAGAGCTGCCAGCGATCGCGCATCTCCTGCGGCAGCAACTCGGCCAGGTTGTCGCCGTTCAGTTCCTCCAGTGCCTGCTGGCAGAGGGTGCGCAGTCGGGTCTGCTGCAGCCCTTCGGTGGCCGGGTAGATCGGCGTCAGGGTATCGGCGACCGGCTCCAGGCCGGAGTCACGCTGCTGGCGGTATTCCGGGTGGACCATCTCCAGCCCGGCCGGGCCGGGTCGCGCCTCGCCGAAACAGCGGATCCGACTGCCCGGCTTCAAGCCATTTTTCTGGGCCGCGGAGAAGTGAAAGAAGCGTAACGTCAGGGTGCCGGTGCCATCCTGGATGCGGCACAGCAGGCTGCGGCGGCGGCCCTGCACCACGTCGGCCGCCTTGACCTCGCCACAGACCACGCACTCATCACCGGGACGCAACGCACCGATCGGTACGATGCGGGTGCGATCCTGGTAGCGCATCGGCAGGTGGAACAGCAGATCCTGCAGCTTGTGAATTCCCAGCCGCTCCAGTTTCAGCGACAGGGCGGTACCGACCCCTTTCAGATCGGTGACCGGACGCTCGGCCAGGCTCATTCGGAAACGCCGTTATCCAGTAGTTGGCAACGGCTGATCGCCTGCACCAGCATATCGATCGCCTGCGGACGCGGATAGCTGGCACGCCAGGCCACCGCCACGGTACGCATCGGCTGCGGCGCCTTGAATGGCCGCGTGACCACCATTTCGGAGCGATAGTGCTGGTTATTGGCCGCCGACAGTGGCAGTACCGAGCTGCCAAGGCCGGAGGCAACCATCATCCGGATCGTCTCCAACGAGCTGCCTTCGGTCACGGTATGTTGATTGTCGCCATGGCCGGGATGCGAGCCCAATGTCGGGCAGGCTTCCAGCACCTGATCGCGGAAGCAGTGTCCCTCGCCCAGCAGCAGCAGCTCGGTATCGGCCAGGCTGTTGGCGTCGATCTGGCTTTTCTCCGCCCAGCTGTGCCCCTTGGGCAGCAGCATCAGGAACGGCTCGTCGTAGACTGGCCGGGTCAACACATCGGGCTCCTGGAACGGCAGCGCAATGATGATCGCATCCAGATCGCCGTTACGCAGCTTGGCGCGCAGGGTTTCGGTAAAGTTCTCTTCGATATACAGCGGCATCTGCGGTGCCAGCCGCTGCAGTTGCGGAATCAGGTGAGGAAACAGGTAGGGGCCGACAGTATAGATCGCACCAACCCGTAGCGGCGCGCTGAGCTGGTCCTTGCCCTCCTGGGCCAGATCCTTGATGGTCTCGGCCTGTTCCAGCACCCGTTGCGCCTGGCGTACCACCTTGTCGCCGACCGGGGTCACCCGCACCGCGCCTTTGCTGCGTTCGAACAGCGGCACACCCAGTTCATCCTCCAGCTTCTTGACGGCGATCGACAATGTCGGCTGGCTGACGAAACAGCGTTCGGCAGCCCGGCCGAAATGTTGCTCCTGAGAGAGGGTCACGATGTAGCGTAGTTCCGTTAGCGTCATTCGGAAGATTCCTCTGCTAGACTGCGGCGCATTGACGATTGGAGAGCGACGATGAACAAGGTTGCAGTATTGATCGCCGGCTGCGGCGATGTTGGCTCGGCCCTGGGCCGGCAACTGCTGGCGGGCGGCCATACCGTCTATGGTCTTAGGCGTACTATAAACCAGCTGCCAGAAGGCATCCACGGCATCCCGGCTGATCTGGCTCAAGCGGACAGCCTGCAGCAGCTGCCCGCGGCGGACATCCTGGTATTCAGTGCCGCCGCCAGTGAGCACAGTGAGGATGGCTACCGGCAGACCTACCTGCACGGGCTGGATAATCTGCTGAAGGCCCTGACCAACCGGCCACGGCATGTTTTCTTTACCTCCAGCAGCGGCGTCTACCATCAGAACGACCACAGTTGGGTGGATGAAAGCTCTGTCTGCCAGCCAAGCCGCTTCAGCGGCCAGCTGATGCTGGAGGCGGAACAGCGGCTGCTGAACGCCGGCCTGCCGGCCACGGTGGTGCGCTTTTCCGGCATCTACGGCCCCGGTCGCGAACGGCTATTGAACACCGTGCGTAGCGGGCGCGGAGCGCCGGCCGAACCGCTCAGCTACAGCAACCGGATTCACCGCGACGACTGCGCCGGCGTACTGGCCCACCTGATCGGGATGAAACTGCATGGCGAGACGCTGGCGCCGATCTACCTGGCCTCGGACGACCGGCCGGCATCACTGCACGAGGTCACCGAATGGCTGGCCGGGCAACTCGGTGTCGAGATCACCGACTACGGCTTCGGCCGTTTCAGCGGCAGCAAACGCTGCAGCAATCAGCTGTTGAAAAGCACCGGTTACCGCTTCAAATACCCGAGCTACCGGGAAGGCTACGGCGAGATGATCGAAGAGATGAGGTAAGGGGCGGGAGACAGTTCACAGTGTCCAGAAAGGCTCCGGAATCACTGTGAACTGTTAGCTGTTAGCTGTTAGCTGTTAGCTGTTAACTTACAGCTTGAAGCTTGCAACTTCTCAGGTATCCAGATGCTCATCGCGCAGCTGCGGATCGATATTCTTCGGCAGCGCGGTGTGCTTGTAGTACTGGTAACGGTTGAGGCGATACTCCAGGAAGCGGAAGGCACCGATCATCAATGCGGCGATCGCCAGATAGACCATGCCGGCGGCAAAGAACATCTCCAGCGGCGTATAGGTACGGGCGATGATGGTGCGCGCCATACCGGTCAGGTCCAGCAGGGTGATGGTCGAGGCCAGCGCACTGCTCTTCAGCATCAGCAGCAGCTCGTTACCGTAGGCCGGCAGCGCGATACCGAAAGCGCGCGGCAACACGATACGGCGGATGATCAGCGGCCGGCTCATGCCCAGCGCGTTAGCCACCTCCAGCTCGCCCTTCGGAATCGCCTGGATGGCGCCACGGAACAACTCCGCGCTGTACGCCGCTGTGTTCAGCGAGAAGGCGATGATGGCGCACCAGTACGGCTGCTTCAGCACCGGCCACAGGAAGGACTCCTTGATGAACTCGAACTGCGAGGCGCCGTAATAGATCAGGAAAATCTGCACCAGCAGCGGCGTACCGCGGAAGAAGAAGATGTAGCCAAACGGCAACGCCCGCAGCCAGGGGTTGTGAGCCGCGCGCATCAACGCAATCGGCACCGCCAACAGGAAGCCGATCAGGCCGGAGAAGAAGATCAGCTCCAGCGTCAGCCAGGCGCCGTCCAGCAGTTTCGGCAGGTATTGCCAGATAATGCCCCACTCCCAGGTCATGCCCGTACCCTCCGGCTACGCGTGGTCGGGTTGCTGGCCCGTTCGAGATACATGGTGATGCCAGTGGCGATCACCGTCAGGCCGAGGTACAGCAACGCCGCGGCCATATAGAAGGTAAAGGGTTCCTTGGTGGATGCCGCACCGACCGACGCCTGGCGCATCAACTCGTTGAGGCCGACCACCGACACCAGCGCGGTGTCCTTCAGCAGTACCTGGAACAGGTTGCCGAGCCCCGGCAGCGCCAACCGCCAGACCTGCGGCAGGATGATCCGGAAAAAGGTCTGACCACGGCCCATACCGGCGGCGTACGCCGATTCCCACTGACCACGCGGAATCTCCATCAACGCCATACGGAACACCTCGGTGGCATAGGCCCCGAAGGCGATCGACAGCGCCGCCACGCCGGCCGCGAACGGACCGACCTCGATGTATTCGTCGTAGCCGAACCAGCTGGCCGCCCACATCAGCAGCTGGGCGCCGCCGAAATAAAGCGTCAGCACCAGCAGCAGCTCGGGAATACCGCGCACGATGGTGGTGTAGCCGGTCGCCAGGCCCCGTGCCAGGCGACTTTGGGAGAGTTTGGCCGCTGCACCGAGCAGACCGAAAATCAGCCCGAACACCAGGCTGGTCAATGCCAGCTGAACGGTGATCCAGCTGCCGCTAATCAGCAGATGGCCGAAACCTTGCAGATCCATTATTCAGAAACCCTGTTGCCGGAGGAAAGGGCGACCGCCGCAGCGGTCACCCGGTCCGGATCAGTAGATGGAGAACGGGAAGTACTTGGCGTTGATCTTCTCGTAGGTGCCATTTTCAACGATCGCCTTGATCGCCGTGCTGAACTTGTCCTTCAGCTTGTCACCCTTACGTACCGCGATACCGATCTCGTCGTTGATATCGATGTCAGCGCCCTTGAACTCGAAGCCCTGACCCTCTTCAGTACGCAGCCAGTCATAGGCCGGGAACTTGTCGGACAGCAGACCGTCCAGGCGGCCGGCGGTCAGGTCCAGGTAAGCGTTGTCCTGAGTGTCGTACAGTTTGACGTTAACCACGTCACCGTACACGTCTTCCAGCTGCTGACCGGCGATAGTGGCGCGCTGGGCACCGATGGTCAGACCTTTCAGACCCTCTTTAGAGGTCTCCAGGGACTTGTCCTTGGCGGCAACGAATGCCAGCACGTTGGAGTAGTACTTCTCGGAGAAGTCCACCACCCGCAGACGCTCTTCGGTGATCGACATGGAAGCGATGATCGCGTCGTACTTGCGAGCACGCAGACCCGGGATGATACCGTCCCAATCCTGCGCCACGATTTCGCAGTCCGCCTTCATCTCTTCACACAGCGCCCGGGCGATGTCGACATCGAAGCCGACCAGTTCGCCGTTGGCATCCACCATGTTGAACGGTGCGTAGGCACCTTCGGTGGCGATGCGGATCTTGTCGCCCGCCATAACACTCTGCGCAGACAGCAGTGTGCCTACCACTACGCAACCTGCGGCAATCAGTTTACGAATGCTCATAGTTTCCATCTCGCTCATCGTTATTTTTAGAAATGCCTGATTCACCCACCAGCGGGTGAAACTTTCGGGAAGATCAGCTGTGGCTGGACATGAAGTCCCGCACTCGCTGGGAGGTCGGGTTATCGAACAGCTGTTCGGGCGGCCCCATCTCCTCAATCTGTCCCTGATGGAGGAACACTACCTGACTCGATACGTCACGTGCAAAGCGCATCTCGTGGGTAACAATCAGCATAGTGCGCCCTTCCTGGGCCAACTCGCGCATGACCGCCAGAACTTCGTTGACCAGTTCCGGGTCGAGCGCCGAGGTGGGTTCGTCAAACAGCAGCACCTCCGGGTCCATCGCCAGGGTGCGGGCGATGGCGATACGCTGCTGCTGTCCGCCGGACAGGTTGCCGGGGTAGGCATCCTGTTTGTCGAGCAGGCCGACCTTGCGCAGCAGTTCCTGCGCCCGGGCCACTGCCTGTTCCTTCGGCTGTTTCAGCACCTGAGTCGGTGCCTCGATGATGTTCTCCAGAATGGTCTTGTGCGGCCACAGGTTGAACTGCTGGAACACGAACCCCAGCCGGGCGCGCAGCTGCTCCAGCTGCTTTCGGCTGGTTGCTTCCAGCAGGCCCTGCTTGCCGGGTTTCAGGGTAAGTTCTTCACCGCCGATGATGATGCGGCCCTGGTTCGGCTGTTCGAGCAGGTTGATGCAGCGCAACAGGGTACTTTTGCCGGAACCACTGGAGCCGAGAATCGAGATCACATCCCCCTTCTGGGCGGACAGACTGACCCCTTTCAGGACTTCGAGATGATCGTAGGATTTATGAATATCAATCAGCTCAAGAGCTGTCTGCGCATTTGCCATCGTGTGGTTTCCGCTGTTCATCCGCCGATCAGGGTCATCCGATGGCGGCGGTTGCTTGCGACATCCGGGTAAGCCATGCCGCCTTCATTAGAACGCTTGATCGAGCATTAAAAAAATTCGAAGGGGCCTATTTTGCGGATTTCATGACCGAATCGCAATATTTCGCCACCCCTTCACGGCAATCACCGCCAGGCGGCCATTCGAATGCCGCCTTCAGCTCACCCAACAATGGTTAATTTATAGACAAAATCCGGCAGCGCAAACGTATGGCGGGCAAATATTGACCAGGAACAAGACCGAGTATTTTTTACAAGCGCCGGATTCTTCGAGTATATGCGGGAAGGTCTGTTAGACCTGCGGCAAGGTTTGTTTGCGCGGGGCCATCGGCGGCAGTGGCTTGCTTTTCAGATCACCGACCGCCACTGTCGTCCGCAGTACCCAAGGGACATACCAAGCAGGCTGCTACGAAACGCAGAACCCTGTGGCGGCGGGCAGCTGTTAACTCAACACTGTTATCTGGTAACTGAATTAAAAAAACCGGCCCGCCTGACGACGGGCCGGTTTGATTCGTGCGAATCGATGCAG
Source organism: Marinobacterium arenosum (assembly GCF_019795155.1). Classification (GTDB taxonomy): domain Bacteria; phylum Pseudomonadota; class Gammaproteobacteria; order Pseudomonadales; family Balneatricaceae; genus Marinobacterium_C; species Marinobacterium_C arenosum. The sequence goes on from NZ_JAILYN010000057.1 coordinate 23,807, forward strand.
GGGATACTTAACGGGCGAACTCGTCCATCAGCGCCTGCTGGGCGCTGAACGGTTCCTCACCCTCGGCCGGCTGATTCAGAATATAACTACCGTCGGACTGCAGCACCCAGCTCTGGCTGTTGTCCTGCATGTAGTAATCCAGCTCCCGTTTCAGCCGTTCGGCGTGCTTGCCGTACAGCTGAAAGCCGGTCTCTACCCGGTTCAACATGTTGCGTTCCATCCAGTCGGCGCTGGCGCAGAACACCTCCGGCTTGCCGTTATTGCCGAAGTAATAGACCCGGGTATGTTCCAGGAAGCGGCCGATAATCGAGCGCACATGGATGTTCTCCGACACCCCTTCCAGTCCCGGGCGCAGTCGGCACATGCCGCGGATGATCAGTTCAATCTTGACGCCGGCCTGGGAGGCCTCATAGAGCGCCCGGATCATCTTCGGCTCGGTCAGGCCGTTAACCTTGACCATGATATGACCCGGCTTGCCGGCCTTGGCCAGCCGCGCCTCGCGCTGAATCAGCTCGATCATCTTGGCGTGCAGAGTGAACGGCGCGTTGTACAGCGTCTTCAGCTTCTGGATCTTGCCCATCCCGGTGAGCTGCTGGAACACCTTGTGAACGTCCTCGCCTACACCCTGGTCGGCGGTCAGGAAGCTGTAGTCGGAGTACAGCCGGGCCGTACCGGAGTGGTAGTTACCGGTGCCCAGGTGGGAGTAGCGCACCAGTTTGTCACCCTCCTGGCGCACCACCAGCATCGCCTTGGCGTGGCACTTGTAACCGACCACGCCGTAGACCACCAGGCAACCGGCCTCCTGCAGGCGCGCAGCCAGGTGCAAGTTGCTCTCCTCGTCGAACCGGGCGCGCAGTTCGATCACCACGGTGACCTCCTTACCACTACGGGCCGCCTCGACCAGCGCGTTGACGATATCGGAGTTGACCCCGGTGCGGTACAGGGTCTGCTTGATCGCCACCACGTTCGGGTCCTTAGCGGCCTGGCGCAGCAGGTCGACCACCGGGCCGAACGACTGGAACGGATGGTGCAGCAGCTGATCACTCTGCTTCAGTGCGGTGAAGATGTTCTTTTCGGCTTTCAGTTTGCCCGGCACGCCCGGCGAGAACGGTTTCCAGCGCAGGTCGTTACGCTCGACCAGGTCGCGCACCGCCATCAGCCGGGTCAGGTTGACCGGGCCGTTGACCCGGTAGGTCTGGGCTTCATCGAGACTAAACTCACGCTGCAGGAAGCCGATCAGCTCCTCCGGCGTGCGGTTGTCCACCTCCAGCCGCACCGCATCACCGTACTTACGGGAGTGCAGTTCGCCACGCAGGGTGTTGGCCAGGTCCTCAATCTCTTCGAAATCAAAGGTCAGGTCGGCGTTGCGGGTGATGCGGAACTGGAAGCAACCGTCCACCTTCATGCCGGGGAACAGCTCTTCGGCGAACTCGTGGATGATCGACGACAGGAAAATCAGGTTGTCGCCTTCCGCGCAGAGTTCGTCCGGCAACCGGATCAAGCGCGGCAGCGAGCGCGGCGCCGGGATGATCGCCAAGCCGGTTTCACGGCCAAACGCATCCTTGCCGTCCAGCTCGACGATGAAGTTCAGGCTCTTGTTGACCAGCCGGGGGAACGGATGGGACGGGTCCAGGCCGACCGGGCTGACCACCGGCACCACGTGCTCCTCGAAGTAGGTCTTGATCCAGTCGCGCTGCGCTTCGCTCCAGTCGCGTCGGCGTACGAAGTGGATCTTCTCCGCCTCCAGCGCCGGGAAGATGATCTCATTGAGAATCTTGTACTGGCGCTCGACCGTGGCGTGACAGATCTCGGCGATCCGTTCGATCAACTTGTTGGGGTGCATCGCGTCCGGACCGACCGCTTCGCGACCGTACTTGATCTGGCGCAGCTGCTCGGCCACCCGGATCTCGAAGAATTCGTCCAGGTTGCTGGAGAAGATCAGCAGGAACATCAGCCGCTCCAGCAGCGGATGGCGCTCGTCCAGCGCCTGCTCCAGCACCCGGATATTGAACTGCAGGTGGCTCAGTTCACGGTTGATGTAGAGTTCCGGCGCCTTCAGATCCAGCGGCGGCTGTTCCACCGGTTCCGTGGTAGCGACACTTTCGCGGCTCTCCACCAGTGCGGCGGTGGCCTCGACGGTCGCATCGACGGAGGTTTCCGCCACCGTCTCCTGCGCTTCGGTAATCTGCTCAACCTTGGTCATTGAATCCTCCCTGAGCCGACCCACACTGCGACGGTCGGCTACATTAACTGTTTATCAACTGGGCCGCCCGCTTGGCGAAATAGGTCAGCACGCCATCGGCACCGGCCCGTTTGAAGGCCAGCAGCGACTCCATCATTACGCTGTTCTCATCCAGCCAGCCGTGCTGGAACGCCGCCATGTGCATGGCGTATTCGCCGCTGACCTGATAGGCAAAGGTCGGCACCTGGAACTCGTCCTTCACCCGCCGTACCACATCCAGGTAGGGCATGCCCGGCTTGACCATCACCATGTCGGCGCCTTCGGCCAGGTCCAGCGCCACCTCGTGCAGCGCCTCGTTGCCGTTGGCCGGGTCCATCTGGTAGTTGAACTTGTTGCTCTTGCCGAGGTTGGCCGCCGAGCCGACCGCGTCGCGGAACGGACCGTAGTAGGCGCTGGCGTACTTGGCGGCATAGGACATGATGCGGGTGTTGACATGGCCCTCGCTCTCCAGCGCGGCGCGGATCGCGCCGATACGGCCATCCATCATATCGCTGGGGCCGAGGATATCGGCACCGGCTTCCGCCTGGGACAGTGCCTGCTTGACCAGCGTATCGACGGTACGGTCGTTCAGCACGTAGCCCTGTTCATCGATGATGCCGTCCTGGCCGTGGGTGGTGAACGGGTCCAGTGCCACGTCGCTCATGATGCCCAGCTCCGGACAGGCGTCCTTGATCGCCCGCATCGCCCGCTGCGCCAGGCCGTTCGGGTTGTAGGCCTCTTCCGCCAGTTCAGACTTGGCGGACGCCGGCGTCACCGGGAACAGGCAGATGGCCGGCACCCCCAGCGCCACCAACTCACGGGCCTCCTTGACCAGCAGATCGATGCTGTAGCGCTGAACCCCCGGCATCGAGGCGACCTGTTCGGTCTCGTTGCTGCCTTCGATGACGAACATCGGGTAGATCAGGTCATCCGGGGTCAGCTGGTTCTCGCGCATCAGGCGGCGGGAGAAGTTATCGGCGCGCATCCGGCGCATACGGGTGGTCGGATAGGTACGTTGGCTGTCGTTAAAGGCCACGGGGAACTTCCTTCTCAGGTACGGCGAGCATTGGACTCGATAGTTATGACAATTAGATGACAAGGCATGACCGCGCCAGTTCCCAGTCCATACCGGAGTGCCAGTGGCGAGCTCTCGGCCGGCGGGACACACGCTTTGAAAAGCCCTGTATATGACTATGATGGTAACTTAATCCAGCATCGATTCGTTAACAAATAGCGGTCGATACAGCACGTCTTCATGTTGAAATTCAGGAGCGGAAATTCATGAAAAAAGTAGCGGTTATCCTGTCCGGTTGTGGCGTCTACGATGGCTCGGAGATTTACGAATCGGTACTGACCCTGCTGCGGCTGGAACAGAACGGCGTCCAGTACCAGTGCATGGCGCCCAATATCGACCAGCTGCACGTGATCGACCACCGCAGCGGCGAGGTGGCCGAAGGCGAGCGGCGCAACGTGCTGACCGAAGCGGCCCGGCTGGCACGCGGCGAGATTCTCGACCTGGCCGAGGCCAAGGCCGACGACTACGATGCGCTAATCATCCCGGGCGGTTTCGGCGCCGCCAAGAACCTCTGCGACTTCGCCGTCAACGGCAGCGACTGCAGCGTTAACGACGAGGTCAAAGCATTCGCCCAGGCGATCCACAACGCCGGCAAGCCGGTCGGTCTGATCTGCATCGCGCCGGCGATGACGCCGCTGCTGTTCGGCGAGGGCGCCCGGTTCACCATCGGTAACGATGCCGATACCGCCCAGGCGATCGAAGCGATGGGCGGCCGCCACCAGAACTGTGCGGTCAGCGAGATCGTGATCGACAGCGAGCGCAAGCTGGTCACCACCCCGGCCTACATGCTGGCCGGCTCGATCAGCGAAGCCGCCATCGGCATCAACAAACTGGTCGACCAGGTGGTCGAGATGTGCTGATCATGCCGTACAAAGAAAAGGCGCCCGACGGCTAATGCCAGTCAGTTAAGCCAACTGACTGGCATTTTTCTTTCTCACGGGGTAGCGGCATGGGCAGCTCTTTAATGCCCGGGGATAACGCCGCTCTCGCCTTGTCGGCAACACGAAAGTGG
>NZ_JAILYN010000058.1 GCF_019795155.1 Marinobacterium arenosum
AGCCACTTTCGTGTTGCCGACAAGGCGAGAGCGGCGTTATCCCCGGGCATTAAAGAGCTGCCCATGCCGCTACCCCGTGAGAAAGAAAAATGCCAGTCAGTTGGCTTAACTGACTGGCATTACCCGAAGGTGCGTTTTTTTAGTCTGAAAGCTGTGACTTACAGCTTGCCGGACTCTTCAGACAGGTAAGCGGCAACGCCTTCCGGAGAAGCGGTCATGCCTTTGTCGCCTTTGTTCCAGCCAGCCGGGCAAACTTCGCCGTGCTCTTCGTGGAACTGCAGGGCATCTACCAGACGGATCAGTTCGTCCATGTTGCGGCCCAGCGGCAGGTCGTTAACGATCTGGGAGCGCACGTTGCCCTCCTTGTCGATCAGGAACGCGCCACGGAAGGCAACACCGGCATCGTGCTCTACGTCGTATGCCTGGCAGATTTCGTGCTTCACGTCAGCAACCATGGTGTATTTGACCGCGCCGATACCGCCGTCGTTCACCGCAGTGTTACGCCATGCGTTGTGGGTGAACTGGGAATCGATGGAAACGGCGATCACTTCGACATTGCGCTCAGCGAACGCGTCCATGCGGTGATCCAGAGCGATCAGCTCGGACGGGCAGACGAATGTGAAGTCCAGCGGGTAGAAGAAGACCAGGCCGTATTTGCCGTTGATGGCTTCTTTCAGGTTGAAGTTGTCAACGATGGAGCCGTCGCCTTTAACGGCTGCAGCGGTAAAGTCAGGTGCTTGCTTACCTACGAGTACGCCCATGGTATTCAAATCTCCGTTGATTGGATTTAAGCGATTAGGAATTCAACTATAGGTGAAGGGCGAGTCTAATCAACCCGCCCGCCGCGATAGTTTGCGGTTATTCGGATGCGCCTTCTTCATCCCGAATGGCGTGCTGTTTGATCAGCTCGGCCAGTTCGCCGGTGGCGGCCATTTCGCAGATGATGTCGCAACCGCCGACCAGCTCGCCGTTGACCCACAGCTGCGGGAAGGTCGGCCAGTTGGCATAGTTCGGCAGTTCGGCGCGGATCTCCGGGTTTTCCAGGATATTGACGAACGCGAAGCGCTCACCGCAATTCATTACAGCTTCGACCGCGCGTGAGGAGAAGCCGCACTGCGGGAAACGGGGGGTGCCTTTCATGTAAAGCAGGACCGGGTTGTTCTCGATCTGCTCTTTGATGGTGTCGATTACGCTCATTCAACTACCCTAAAGCTTTTGTTCGCGATAACCCACCGGCCAGGGCCGGCGGCTGTGGCGAGAAACATACCACATATCCGAACATTATACTGGGTTATTGTATAGTTGGATTTGCCAATCAAGTCGATAGTCTCCAGCTATGGTCGTAGAAATTACGCTTCGAAGTGGCTATAGAAAATGGCACGCCGCTGCACTCTGATTGCCGCACTGGAGGAAATTTTGATCTTGCGACCAAAGTTTACTCCAGGCGACCCGAATGTTGTTGCCAAACGCCGGAGAGGGGCCTAGACTCGGTTGTTTTTCCCGGCAGCTCTATCGCTGCCTTTTTACGTTGTGGGGGATAGGAACATGGTTGTTGAACCCATTATGAACACCTATAACCGTCTATCGGTGGCCTTTGACCACGGCGAAGGGGCATGGCTGTACGATACCGACGGTAACAAGTATCTCGACGCACTGACCGGTATCGCGGTCTGTGGCCTGGGGCACGCCCATCCGGCGGTGACCCACGCGATCAGCGAGCAGGCGGGGCGTCTGATCCACACCTCCAACCTCTATACCATTCCGCTGCAGCAGCGGCTGGGCGAGCGGCTGAGCCGCATCGCCGGCATGGACAATGCATTTTTTTGCAACTCCGGTGCCGAAGCCAATGAGGCGGCGATCAAGCTGGCCCGACGCTACGGCCACGGCAAGGGGATCGACAACCCCTGCATCATCGTCATGGAGAACAGCTTTCACGGCCGCACCCTGGCGACCCTGAGCGCCACCGGCAACCGCGCGGTGCAGGCGGGCTTCGAGCCGCTGGTCGGCGGTTTCGTCCGGGTGCCCTACGACGATGTCGACGCGGTTCGCCAGGTGGCGGCCCATAACGCCAACGTGGTGGCGATCCTGGTCGAGCCGATTCAGGGTGAGGGCGGGGTGCATATCCCGGCCGGCGATTACCTGAACCAGTTGCGCGAGATCTGCGACCAGCAGGACTGGCTGCTGATGCTGGACGAAGTGCAGACCGGCAACGGTCGCACCGGCCACTATTTCTGCTACCAGCACAACGGCATCCTGCCGGACGTGGTGACCACCGCCAAGGGGCTGGGCAACGGCGTGCCGATCGGCGCCTGCCTGGCGCGTGGCAAGGCCGCCGAGGTGCTCGGTCCGGGCGCGCATGGCTCCACCTTCGGCGGCAACCCGCTGGCCTGCGCGGCGGCGCTGGCGGTGATCGACACCATCTATGACGAAGAGCTCTGCCAGCGGGCCACCGAGCTGGGTGATCGCATCGCCGACGGCTTCCGTCGTCAGCTGGCCGATGCCGACTATGTCAAAGAGGTGCGCCACAAGGGGTTGATGATCGCCATCGAGCTGACCGAGGCGGGCGCCGAGCTGGCGGTGCTGGCGAAGGTGAAAGGGGTGTTGCTGAACGTTACCGGCGCCGGCCGGGTGATCCGTATGCTGCCACCGCTGATCCTGTCTGACGCTGAGGCGGACCTGCTGGTCAATACCGTTTCCAAACTGATTCAAATTTATGCTGCAGATGAGGGTGCCGATAGCGCCTAATAGTTGATTATGAGTACAAGACACTTTCTGACCCTGAACGATCTGAGCCCGCAGGAACTGCAAGAGGTCGTTCAGCGGGCGATCGAACTGAAGCGGATGCAATACGAGGGCGAGCTCTACGAGCCGTTCAAAAACCAGGTCATGGCGATGATCTTCGAGAAGGCCTCCACCCGTACCCGGGTCTCCTTCGAAGCGGGCATGGCGCAGTTCGGCGGCCATGCGATGTTCCTGTCGCCGCGCGATACCCAGCTGGGTCGAGGCGAGCCGATCTCCGACAGTGCCCGGGTGATCTCCAGCATGGTCGATATCGTGATGATCCGAACCTTCAGCCACGCGGTGGTGGAGGAGTTTGCACGCCATTCGTCGGTGCCGGTGATCAACGCGCTGACCGATGAGTTTCACCCCTGTCAGCTGCTGGCCGATATGCAGACCTTTGCCGAACAGCGCGGCAGCATCCAGGGCAAGACCGTGGCCTGGATCGGTGACGGCAACAACATGTGTAGCTCCTATATCAATGCCGCGTGCCAGTTCGACTTCCAGTTGAACGTTGCCTGCCCGGAAGGGTTTGAGCCGGATGCCGAGCTGGTGCAGGCCAATGCCGACCGGGTCAAGGTGCTGCGCGATCCTGTCGAAGCGGTCAAGGACGCTTCGCTGGTGGTGACCGATGTCTGGGCCTCGATGGGCCAGGAAGAGGAGCAGCAGCAGCGCGAGCAGGCGTTTGCCGGTTACCAGGTCAGCCCGGCGCTGATGGATCGGGCGGCCGAAGAGGCGATCTTCATGCACTGCCTGCCGGCCCACCGTGGCGAGGAGATCAGTGAAGATATGCTGGACGACCCGCGTTCGGTCGCCTTCGATGAGGCGGAAAACCGCCTGCATGCGCAAAAGGCGTTGATCGAATTCCTGCTTACCCGCTAAGGTAACGGCCAGTGGCGTGCTCTGCGCCACTGGCCGCCTGGCGCGGCTATACTTCCTCCATCTGTCTTTGTCGTCTGTGTCTGTAGGGAGACTGTCAATGATCGAACTGCGTCATCTGAAAACCCTTTCGGCCCTGCGAGACGCAGGCAGTCTTGTGGAGGCGGCCGAACGGGTGCATTTGACCCAGTCAGCCCTGTCGCACCAGATCAAAGACCTTGAAGACCGCCTTAACTGTTCGCTGTTTATCCGCAAGACCAAGCCGATCTGCTTTACCAGCGCAGGCCAGCGGTTGTTGGCCCTGGCGGACGACGTGCTGCCGATGATCCGCAATGCCGAGCGGGATATCGCCCGACTGGCCGGCGGCGAAGCGGGGCGGCTGAATATCTGTATCGAGTGCCACAGCTGTTTCGACTGGCTGATGCCGACCATCGATCACTTCCGTCAGCACTGGCCGGAGGTGGAGATGGACCTGTCCACCGGCTTCAGCTTCCAGCCGTTGCCGGCGCTGGCGCGCGGTGATCTCGATCTGGTGATCACTTCCGACCCGGAGCCGCGCAACGGAATTGCCTTTATTCCGTTGTTCACCTATGAGTCGATGCTGGCGATGAGTAAGCAGCATCCGCTGGTGGCGCGCCGCTTCGTGCAGCCGGAAGACCTGGAAAATGAGACCCTGATCACCTATCCGATCGATCATGGCCGGCTGGACGTGTTCAGCCGCTTCCTCGATCCGGCCGGGGTCGAGCCGGCGCAGGTGCGCACTGCCGAACTGACGGTGATGATGTTGCAGCTGGTGGCCAGTGGTCGGGGGCTGACCGCACTGCCGAACTGGGCGCTGTATGAATACCTGGAGCGGGATTACGTGGCGGCCCGCTCGCTCGGCGAGAAGGGGCTCTGGTGTACGCTCTATGCGGCGATCCGCGAAGACCAGCAGCGCGCCGAGTTCATGGTCGACTTCCTCAATACCGCCAAGGAGGTGACCGCCCAGACCCTGAAAGGGATCAAGGTCGCCTGATAGGCGTACCATCTGAGCGGGGGCTATATCTCCTGGCGCTCAAGCCGGGTGATCACCGCATCGAGACCGCTGCATAGATACTCTTCGATCTGACTTAGGGCCTGCAACACCTGCTTGCGCTCCATGCCGAGTACCACGAACGACCATTGTGCGCGTTGGTGCAGGTCCCGGTAGCCGCTTTCGCACAGCGCGATATCACTGCGTTTGCCGAACCGGTCGCGGATGCCGAGCAGGCGATGGCGCTTCTCCTTCAGCGAGCGGCAACCGCTCAAGTGGAACTCGACCTCCATCAGCATGATCACCATCGCCGGCTCCGGGATATGTCAGGGCTCTTGAAGTTTAGCCGCTGGGCCAAGCGGCTCTCAATGGCTGTTTATACGGGATTTCGGTGTTCCTGCTGCCACTGGTCGATCACCTCCTGGGCGGCGCGAAACGCTTCCTGCGCCGCCGGCGCGCCGCAGTAGACGATCGAGTGCAGCAATACCTCCTGGATCTCCGCTACGCTGCAGCCGTTGTTCAGCGCGCCGCGCACATGGCCCTTCAGCTCGGTTGGCGCTTTCAGGGCCGCCAGCATGGCGATGGTGACCAGGCTGCGGGTCTGGCGGGGCAGGCCGTCGCGCTGCCAGGTCGATCCCCAGGCGTGTTCGTTGATCCAGTCCTGCAACGGGGCGGTCAGCTCAGTGGTGTTATCGATGGCGCGCTGTACGAAGGCCGCGCCCATCACTTCGCTGCGAACGTTCAGGCCGTTCTTTCTATCTTGTTCTGACATCGTTGGTTTTCCTTGGCTCAAAAGGAGCCCTAACCCTACCCGGAACGCCGTAACAAGGCGAGTGACGGGGTTGTTTCGCGCTAGATAACCCGTACACTTTTCGCTATGCACAAAGCGCGTCCCAGAGCCCTTACCGCACCCCGCCAGAGGGCGTAGAATAGGGCGCAAGCGCTTCTATTAGTACCTGCCTGTAGCCATTGAGAGGCACAGGCCCGATGACAGGATTCCCGATGCAGACTTGGACCCCGAACAGCTGGAGAGATAAACCGATCAAGCAGCAGCCGACATACCCGGACGCTACTGCGCTGAAAGATGTTGAGCATCAGCTCCGCAAACTGCCGCCGCTGGTGTTTGCCGGCGAGATCCGCTCGCTGCGCGAGCAACTGGCCAACGTGGCCGAAGGGCGGGCTTTTCTGCTGCAGGGCGGGGACTGCGCGGAAAGTTTTGCCGAGTTCAGTGCCGATAAGATCCGCGATACCTTCAAGATACTGCTGCAGATGGCGGTGGTGATGACCTTCGCCGGCTCCAGCCCGGTAGTCAAGATCGGCCGGATGGCCGGCCAGTTCGCCAAGCCGCGTTCCGCCGACACCGAAACCATCGAGGGTGTCGAGCTGCCGAGCTACCGCGGCGATATCATCAATGACAACGAGTTCACCGCCGAGGCGCGGGCCGCCGATCCGCAGCGGATGCTGCGCGCCTACCACCAGGCGGCGTCCACCCAGAACCTGCTGCGGGCGTTCGCGCAGGGCGGTCTGGCGGACCTGCACCAGGTGCACCGCTGGAACCTGGGCTTCGTCGAGAAGAGCCCGCTGGGCGAGAAGTACCAGCATCTGGCGTCGCAGATCGACCAGGCGCTGGCGTTTATGGAAGCCTGTGGTATCCGTGCCAACACCACGCCGCAGATCCACGAGACCACCGTCTACACCTCGCACGAGGCGCTGCTATTGGGTTACGAGGAGGCGCTGACCCGTCAGGACAGCCTGACCGGTGGCTGGTACGACTGCTCGGCGCATATGCTGTGGATCGGCGATCGCACCCGTCAGCCCGATCATGCCCATGTGGAGTTCCTGCGCGGCGTCAAGAACCCGATTGGCGTCAAGGTGGGGCCGACCACCGGGGTCGATGACCTGGTGCGTCTGATGGATACCCTGAACCCGGAAAACATCCCGGGCCGGCTGACGCTGATCGCCCGGATGGGGGCGGACAAGATCACCGAGCACCTGCCGCAGCTGGTGCGGGCGGTGAAAGCGGAAGGGCGCAGCGTGGTGTGGAGCTCCGACCCGATGCACGGCAACACCATCAAGGCATCCAGCGGCTACAAGACCCGCAGCGTCGATGCGATCCTGCGTGAAATGAAGGGCTTCTTCGAGGTGCACCGGGCTGAAGGCACCCATGCCGGCGGGGTGCATTTCGAGATGACCGGTCAGAACGTTACCGAGTGTATCGGTGGCGCCTACCAGATCACCGAAGAGGGGCTGTGCCGCCGCTACGATACCCAGTGCGATCCGCGCCTGAATGGCGAACAGGCGCTGGAGCTGGCGTTCCTGATCGCCGATACACTGAAAGCGGCACGGGGGTAAGTGATGGATAGAGCAGCCGAACTGGCTCAGCTCCTGGAAGAGCTGACCGCGGAGATGCAGGCGCTGGGGTTGTGGGAGCTGCAGCCGCCCTCGCCGCAGGCGCTGGCCAGTACCGAGCCGTTCTGCGTCGATACATTGAACTTCAGCCAGTGGCTGCAGTGGGTGATGTTGCCGCGTTTCGAGCAGATGCTTGCCGAGGGTATGCCGCTGCCGCAGAACTGCTCGATCCACCCGTTCGCCGAGGAGGCGTTGAAGGAGCACCCGGCGGACACCCGCCAGTTGCTGGTTTTGATCGAGCGGATCGACCTGACCCTGACCATTCATCACTGATAGGCAGTGTTTGTTCGGCCAGACGCTTTCTTGGTGCTGGCCGGATTCAATCCGGCTGGTAGTGAGCGGCGGATAGCTGCTCGACCAGCCAGTTCACGAAAGCCCCGGCGGGACCGTCCCGCGCGGGGTTTTTTAATGACAGCACCACGTAGTCCGCGCCGCTGTCGATAAAGCCCCAAGGGGCCACCAGGTGGCCCTGGTCTATATCGTCCCTGACCAGTGGTTCCGGGCCGATGGCGATCCCCAGCCCCGCCACGGCGGCCTGCAAGCTGAAATAGAAATGATCGAAATACTTCTCCGCGCCGCTGTCCACGGTTTGGCCGCTGCTGCCTAGCCAGTGTTGCCAGGCCTCCGGGCGGGTACGGCTGTGCAGCCGTTCGGCCGGTTTGCCCTGTAGCCGGTTCAGGTAATCCGGGTGGCAGACCGGGCCGACCCGCTCCCGCGCCAGCGGGGTGACCCAGTAATCTGCCGGCCATTGGAAATCCGACCGACGGATCGCCAGGTCCAGGTTCTGGGCAGCCAGGTCCACCGGTCCGCCGGCCGTCGACAGCTGCACATCCAGCTCGGCAAAGGACTCATGGAAACGTCCGAGTCGTGGCATCAGCCAACGCATGGCGAGGGTGGGTTCGCAGGAGACCGCCAGCCGCTGGCAGGCCTGCTCTGTCCGTACCTGTTCGCTGGCTTCGGCCAGCTCCTCCAGCAGGGCACCGGCCCGTTCGGCGAAGAAGCGCCCCTTGTCGGTCAGGTAGACGCGCCGGTTTCGACGTTGAAACAGGGCGACACCGAAATGCTGCTCCAGCTGTTGTACTGCCCGGCTGACGGCACCGTGAGTCAGGTTGAGCTCCCGGGCCGCTTTGCTGAAGCTCTGGTGTCGGGCGGCGGCGCAGAAGCTGACCAGCGGGCCCAGTGGCGGCAGGTTGGCTGTCTTCATATGTGTGAATAATCCTCACAATATTATTGATAGAGTTTCGATTTTTAGTCGAGGTTTATCAATAGATAATCGACCTGCAATGTTAATTAATGTGAGGTTTTTTATCCAAATGGAATGGCAATCTCAGCTGACCCTGGTGGCGGCAATCACAATGCTGGCGGTGATCAGTCCGGGGCCGGACTTTGCGGTCACCACCCGTAACAGCCTGATATATGGACGACGGGCGGGGCTGGCGACCGCCGCCGGTATCGCGGCGGGCATCTCGGTGCATATCTGCTACACCCTGCTGGGCTTGGGTTATCTGATGTCCCAGGCCGTTGGGTTGCTGGAGTTGATGCGCTATCTTGGCGCGGCCTACCTGGTCTGGTTGGGTGTTTCGTCGTTGCGCCCTGGTTCAAGCGAGGCGGTGGGGCGGGAGGGGGCTGGCGCACAGGGGTTGCTGCCGCTGCGACAGGCGTTCGGCCATGGCTTTCTCTCCAATGCATTGAATCCAAAGACCGCGTTGTTCTTTATCGCGCTGTTCAGCCAGGTGGTTGACCCGGCCACGTCGCTGCAGGTGCAGGGAGGATTCGGTCTGTTTATCGCCTTGGCGCATCTGCTGTGGTTTGCCCTGGTGGCGCTGCTGCTGACCCATGTCCGTTGCAAGCGGTTTTTCGATAATGCCCGCAGCTGGATCGAACGGCTGGTCGGCGTCTGTCTGCTGGGGCTCGGTATCAAGGTGGCGCTGGGCAGTTAGGTTGTGGTGGTGGGCTGTTTCGGTCGTAGTCTTGTGGCAGTGGGCGTGGTATGCGCTTTGAGCGTTGGCCGGGTTCGGTCACGGTTGACCGATTATGGTGCTGATTGAACTAGCACGGGTCGCGGCTGAAGCTCCTCCTACAGGTTATGGGCCTTGTAGGAGATGTAATAAAGCCGCGACCAATGTCTTCAACGGTACCGGGGGTTGTTGATATAAAAAGCACTGACATCTGTTATCAGCAGAGCGCCAGGTAAGGGCCTGCGATATCAAATCCGATGGCAATGTCCGGCCAGCTGGTCGATTAGTCCGGCATATTGCTCCCTTAATGACGACCAGCTGAACCGGTCGACCGCAGGAGCGCGGGCCCCTTCTTCTCGCAGCCGCTGTGCTTGCGCCATCAGAATATCGGCGGCGGCGCAGGCCTCCTGTTCGATATCCGAACCGCAATCCTGGTAAAGGTATTGCGCCTCGAACAACCCTGGATAAGCCTGCCTGTTTGGTAATACCGGAAGGCAGCCGGCGGCGACCGCCTCCAGTACAGACAGTCCTTGAAATTCGTGGGTGGCGGTGGACAGCACGATATCACCGCCGTGCAGCCAGGCGCGGTACGCCTGTTTGCTGGCGGCATAGCCGAACTGGTCCAGCCGGTGGTTGAATTCGGCGGCAATCTGATCGAACTCCGCCGGCGTGTGCCGAAAGCGTTCGCCAAGGATCGCCAGCCGGTAATCCAGGCCGCGCTGCTCCAGTTGCTTCAGTATTGCCAGCAGTCGGTCAGGCCCCTTGTCGAACTCCCAACGTGCCGCCCAGACGATTCGCACCGGTCCGGCGCTATTTTTAGCGTGCCATGGATGCTGCGGGTCGATGTCGGAAGGTGGCTGGAAATGCTGGTCTGCCAGCGGTACTGGCAGTACCTGAGAGTGTTCGGCCAGCCGTTCCGGCAGGCCGGGCGGTACCTGGTCGGGCAGCTTCTTCAATAGTTGGCGAGAACCCTCGATCAGGCTGTCGCGGTTGAAGGCGCTATTGAACAGGATCCGGTCGGCGCACAGGGCGGTATACAGGTTGAGGATCTGCGGCTCGACGCTGTTTTTCTCGCGCCCGGAGCTCGGGTAGGCGAACTGATTCTCATGGAAATAGACCAGCGTCGGCGTGTTGGCCAGGCTCGGTACCAGGCCGCGCAGTGCCGACAGGTCGGTCATCGAGGTGGCGATCACCAGGTCGTATGGTCGCGACAGGGTCTCCCGCTCGCCGAACGCCCAGCTCAAGCTGTTGCCACGCAGCCGCCAGGCGAAATAGCGTGCCGGCAGGGTTAGTACGGTCCAGTCAAATTCCGGGAACTGGGCGGTCAGGCCGCGGTGCCAGTACTGGTGGCTGGCGGCATCGTAGGCGGACAGCAGCAGAATGCGCATGGGTGATATCCGATCGGTTGGGGCGGCCGCTATTTTAGCAGCGCGCTGTCCGCTGGGCAGGGTATTTTAATACCGTCAATCAGCCATCGGTGCTGGTAGTGGCTTGTTGCCGGATCAGCCGCTTGACCGCTTGTGCCACCTGTTGCTGGATATGGGCTTTCAGGCTGATATCGAAGGTATGCAGCTTCTCGGTAATCGACTGGCCGATCGGGGTGCTGCGAAACTCCGCTAGTACCCGCAACTCCTCGCTGGTGAACTGTTCTACCAGATGCTGGCGGGTCAGGCTTTCGATCTGTTCCATGTCGACGGTGCGGCGGGCCAGTTCGATGAACGGTTGGCGTTTCGCGGTTGGCAGTTTTTGCGCCAGCTCGAGAATCAGCTCTTCGGTCAGGCTGTGCAGGTTGGTAACGGCCAGCACCTGATTGGCGGCGCGAAGTTGTTCGGGGGAGGGTTTCGCTGTAGCGGCGGCATGGCTGGTCCAGCTTCCTGCAAGCAGGGTCAGCGCCAGGATCAATCGCTTCATCGATACTCCTTATCAGTCGCGAATGAGTGGAGAGATGAGTATAAAACAAACAGTATCGGAGAATCAGTAGCTTGGCGTGATGATCTGTCGGTTCGGGATTTGGTGATGGGGGGGCGGGCTAAAGGTGGCGATACGGCTGCCAACTGCAAGTTTATTGCTGGCGTAGGTATTTCCCGGTAATTAGTGCAAAACACAACAAAAAAGGAGCGCCGGGGCGCTCCTTTTTATTCACAGATCATCTGCTGCAAGCAGCAGACAGCGGATGCTTAGCTCTTCTGGCTAGCCATCTGCTGCTTGATCAGGTCACCGATGGTGGTCGGGCCGGCAGTCTCAACTTCCTGGTTGCGAACAGCGTCCAGGGCAGCTTTTTCTTCTGCCTGGTCTTTCGCACGGATGGACAGGTTGATGTTGCGGTTGCGACGGTCAACGTTGACGATCTTCGCTTCAACGCTGTCGCCAACGCTCAGTACGGTAGAGGCGTCTTCGGTGCGCTCTGCAGCGATTTCGGACGCTTTCAGTACGGCTTCGATGCCTTCAGCCAGCTCAACAGTTGCCGCGCGAGCGTCAACAGCGATTACCTTACCGGTAACGATAGAGCCTTTCTCGTTGGCAGCAACGTACTCGGAGAACGGATCGCTTTCCAGCTGCTTGACGCCCAGGGAGATACGCTCTTTCTCAGCGTCGATGGACAGGATAACAGCTTCGACCTCTTCGCCTTTCTTGTACTGGCGCAGAGCGGCTTCGGAGTCGGCTTCCCAGGTGATGTCGGACATGTGAACCAGGCCGTCCAGCTCGTCTTCCAGACCAACGAAGATACCGAAGTCGGTGATGGTCTTGATAGTGCCGGTTACACGGTCGCCAGCAGCGAACTTCTCAGCGAAGGTCACCCACGGGTTGTTGGCGCACTGCTTGATGCCCAGGGAGATACGACGACGCTCTTCGTCGACGTCCAGGATCATCACTTCCACTTCGTCGCCGATCTGAACGACTTTGGACGGGTGGATGTTCTTGTTGGTCCAGGACATTTCGGAAACGTGTACCAGGCCTTCCACGCCATCTTCGATGGATGCGAAGCAGCCGTAGTCGGTCAGGTTGGTCACGCGAGCCTGCACCTTGGTGCCAGCCGGGTAGCGCTGCTTGATGGCAGCCCACGGATCTTCGGACAGCTGCTTCAGACCCAGGGAGATGCGACCGGTTTCCTTGTCGAACTTGATGATCTTGACGGAGATCTCGTCGCCCGGGTTCAGCATTTCGCTCGGGTGAGAGATGCGCTTCCACGCCATGTCGGTGATGTGCAGCAGGCCGTCTACGCCACCCAGATCGATGAAGGCGCCGTAGTTGGTCAGGTTCTTGACGTAACCCTTAACAACCTGGCCTTCTTCCAGGGTGCCCAGCAGCTCTTCGCGCTGTGCACTGTTCGCTTCCTGCAGAACCGCGCGGCGGGATACCACCACGTTGTTGCGCTTCGGATCCAGCTTGATCAGCTTGAATTCCAGCTCTTTGCCTTCCAGGTGGTCGATGTCGCGTACCGGACGCACGTCAACCAGAGAACCCGGCAGGAAGCCCTGGATGTTGTTGATGCTGACTGTGAAGCCACCTTTGACCTTACCGCTGATGAAGCCCTTAACAACTTCTTCGTCGTCGAATTTCTGCTTCAGAACTTCCCAAGCTTCAGCGCGCTTAGCTTTCTCGCGGGACAGACGGGTTTCACCGAAGCCATCTTCTACGGCTTCCAGGGCAACCTTAACCTGATCGCCGACCTGGATTTCCAGTTCGTTGGCGTCGTTCAGGAACTGTGCGCGCGGGATAACGGCTTCAGACTTCAGGCCGGCGTTGACGGTAACCCAGTCGCTGTCGATATCGACAACTTCACCCATGACCAGGGTGCCCGGAGTCATGTCTACGTTCTGGAGGGATTCTTCAAACAGTTCAGCAAAGCTTTCGCTCATGTAAATGTCCTATAGCTACGGCCAGCAGGCTGACCGTGTAACCTGTAGCGTCGGTCCACAGGGTCTGTTGAAATTAAGAGATGGATGCACAGGGCCGACGATGCATCCGGTTGTTCAAATAGAACTAAGAGCGCAAATTATACAGGCAATTTGCCGGTAGTGACAGGAGAAATGGCGATTGCCGACCGTTGCCGCGCTGTCGGGCAGCGGCGCCAGCGAGTGTCAGCTCTGCTGGCGTTCGGCTTCGAGGGCGCTGAACAGCGCGCTCTGGCAGGGTTCCAGCACGGTTTCCAGGTCCTGGCGCAAAATCGCCGGGATCTGGCTGTCGTCGCCGGAGCGCAGGAAATAGGCGATCTGGGTCAGCTCCCGGCGGGAGTTGGCGGCGATATCGACACCGTCGCCGACACAGAATGCGTAGGCCGGGAAGTATTTTTCCACCAGCGCCTGGCGTTCCTCTTCGGTCAGGATCATCCGGTAGCGACCGATGAACTTGCCGTATTCGATGGCGGCGGAGCTGGACATCACCTCGATCTGCAGGGTGCTGAAGCGCTCGGCTTCCTCCATGTTGACCAGCATTTGGGTCATCAGACCTTCGACCACCTGCTGCTCTTCGGCGGCGTTCAGGGGGGCGAAGCGCTCATTGGTTTCCTTGTAGGCTTCCAGCTGGGCTATCTGCTGTTTCAGTGCGTCGATCTGCTCGCGCAACTCCCGGTTGGCCTGGATCAGTGAGTCACGGTCATCCATCAATCCCTGGATCACTTTCTGTGACGGGGTCAGTTTGTCTTCGGCGAAGGTGGCGGGCTGCTGCTTGGCGCCCAGGTTGCCGGTGGTTTCCGAATAGAAGTCGCGGGGAATCACTACTTCGCCGAACTTTTCCAGTTCGACCTGGTTTTGCTCATGGGTCGCCATCATCGTCGGATAGACGAACAACCAGCCGGCGGCGCCCAACGAACCGAGAATGAAAAGGGTGATCAGCAGGGTCAGCACCTTGCGCACAGCATAGATTCCTCAGCCGGATTCGAACGAAGTCTTGGCTCGCCGCCGGCCGATCTGTCGGGCGCGACGGCGACTGGGTCTAGCTTACTGGCGAGCCGCTGCGTATTTCAACGTCAGATCGATCAAATCGACCAGGATGCGGCCGCTTTCTGCCAGGATCGCTTCGGATTCCGGATTGATCGGTCGGCCCTGGGCATCCTCTTTCCGTTCTTTTTCCAGTTCCGACAGCTTGCTGACCGGCGGTTGCTGCTTGGCAATGCGGCGTCGATTTTCCGAGCCCAGCTGCCAGTTTTCCGCCTCGTCGCGTTCCGCTTTCAGGGTCTGCTCGTTCAGTGACATCAGGTCCTCGTCGCGCAGCTCGGCCAGCCGCTGAACCTGTTCGCGCATGAAGATGAAGTCCGGGTCATTGGCGGCGCGCTGCTCGTGGCGCTTGATCAGTTCATCCATAATCGGGTTGATACCGATAAAGCGGCCGTGCCGTACCGGGCGAACGGTATCCCAGGCAAGGGCGCCGTCCAGCGCGCTTTCGCCGATATCCTCGCTGTCGTACAGGGTCGGGAAGCTGATATCGGGCTCCACCCCCTTGTGCTGGGTGCTGGCACCGGAGATCCGGTAGAACTTGGCGTGGGTCAGCTTCAGCTGGCCGTGATCGAGCGGATGTAGCGCCTGTACGGTGCCCTTGCCGAAGGTCTGACCGCCGAGCACGATGCCGCGCTGGTAGTCCTGGATGGCGCCGGCAAAGATCTCCGAGGCGGACGCGGACAGTCGGTTGACCAGCACCGCCAGCGGGCCTTCGTAGGCGATCTTGGCATCCCGGTCGCCGAGCACGTCGATCCGGCCGTTGGTGTCCTGGATCTGTACGGTCGGGCCGCGATTGATGAACAGGCCAACCATCTCGTTTGCTTCGCGTAGCGAACCGCCACCGTTATTGCGCAGGTCGATGACGATACCGTTCACCTTCTCCTGTTTCAGCTCGGCGATCAGCTTCTCGACGTCGCGGCTGGTGCTCTTGTAGTCCTCGTCGCCGCGCTGCAGGGCGGCGAAGTCGATGTAGAAGGCCGGTACCTCGATCACCCCGATCTTGAAGGTGTTGCCGTGGAAATCGATATCGATCACCCGTTTGTGAGCCGCCTGCTCCTCAAGTTTTACCTTGCTGCGCTTGATCTTGATGATCTTGCGTTGGTGACTGTCCTCGGCGTCGGCCGGGATCACCTCCAGTCTGACGGTGCTGTCCTTCGGGCCGCGGATCAGTTGCACCACTTCGTCCAGTCGCCAGCCGACCACGTCTTCGATTTCACCATCCTCGCCTTGGCCGACGCCGACGATCAGGTCGGCAGGCTGCAGCTGGCCGCTTTTATCGGCCGGTCCGGCCGGTACCAGGCGAACCACTTTGGTGTACTCATTTTCTCGCTGCAGGACCGCGCCGATCCCCTCCAGCGACAGGCTCATGTTGATCTGAAAATTCTCAGAGCGCTGCGGTGAGAAGTATTGGGTATGCGGGTCGTACAGTTCGGTCAGGCTGTTGGCGTAACGCTGGAAGACATCCTCGCTGTTGATCTGTTGCAGTCGCTCCAGTTGGCCGCGGTAGCGTTTCAGCAAGGTGTCGCGGGCATCTTCCAGCGGTTTGTCGGCCAGCTTCAGGTTCAGCAGTGCGCTCTTGACCCGCTTGCGCCAGAGTTCGTCCATCTCCTGCTGGCTGGCGATCCAGGGGGCATCGCTGCGGTCGGTGTCCAGTGATTCGTCGACATCGAAGCGGAAGCTGTCGAGATTCTCCTCCAGCAGGCGGATACTGTATTGCAGTCGCTCTTCGGCCAGACCCAGGTAGCGGTTGTAGATCTCGTAGGCCTTGCTCAGGTCGCCTCTCTTCAGGTCGTCATCCAGCGTTGAACCGTAATGTTCGAAGCGGTCGATATCGCTGAGCATGAAGTGGCTGCGCGAGGGGTCCAGGTCGTCCAGGTAGGCCTGCAACAGGCTGCTGGACAGATTGTCGTCCAGCGCCTTCTGGGCGTAATGGCCGACCTGCAGCCCTTCGACGATCTCCATCGCGGTGATCTTGTGGATAGGCTCGGGAGACAGTTGCAATGCAGCCGAAGCGACGGGCGAGCCGGCCAGCAGCAGGGAGGAGAGAACGACGGCGCCCAGGCGCGGAAAAAAGTAATTCGGCATATTTGGGAACGGCTTCGATTAGTTAGGATGGCTGACGAATATGACCCCTGTTTCTGTGCGCAGTTCCAGAGTCTCGATTCGCCGAGTGTAGACATCGGGGCTGCTGATGTAAAATCAAGCACTTGTCTGCTTGAAACTTGAAGGGAAAACCCTATGTGGAAACGGATCGCGGTGCTGGGCCTGTTGGCCGGCCTGCTGATCGGCTGTGGTGACGATGCCGAGGAGGCACGCTTTCGCCAGCAGCTGAAAGAGCGCGCATTGAATGATGAAATAAGCCGGGCAGGGGCGCAGTTCCTGGCGGAGAACGCCCGGCGAGCGGATGTGGTGGTGCGCGACAGCGGCCTGCAGTACCGGGTACTGAGCAGCGGCAACGGCGAGTCACCGGGACTGCTGGACACCGTATTGGTGCACTACGAGGGGATGCGGATCGACGGCGAGACCTTCGACAGCTCGTTCGCTCGCGGTGAGCCGGTCAGGTTTCCGCTCAACCGGGTGATCAAGGGCTGGACCGAGGCGTTGCAGCTGATGCGGGTCGGTGACGAATGGATGCTCTATATTCCGGCCGAACTGGCCTACGGGGCGCGCAGCCCCAGTGACAAGATTCCGCCCAACTCCACCCTGATCTTCCGGGTGCAGCTGTTGGGCGTTGATAGAGCGCAGGAGTGATGCGACATGCAGCAAGCGTTTAATACTGAACTGATAGAAT
Organism: Marinobacterium arenosum; assembly: GCF_019795155.1. Taxonomy (GTDB): domain Bacteria; phylum Pseudomonadota; class Gammaproteobacteria; order Pseudomonadales; family Balneatricaceae; genus Marinobacterium_C; species Marinobacterium_C arenosum. Next base: position 16,765 of record NZ_JAILYN010000058.1, read on the forward strand.
TTCTGGCGGCGTCGCCGACGCCGTTTCATGCCGTCGAGCAGATGGTCAAGCGGTTGCAGGCGGCCGGTTTTCAACGGCGCGATGAGCAGGCCAATTGGGAAACAGAGGCGGCAGGCCGTTACTACACGGTACGCAATGACTCCTCGATCATCGCCTGGCAGATGCCGGCCGATGGCGATCTGGTCAACGGTGGGCTGCGGATGGTCGGTGCGCATACCGATTCGCCCTGCCTGAAAGTGAAACCGGAACCGGAGCTGCATCAGAAAGGGTACTTCCAGCTTGGCGTCGAGGTTTACGGCGGTGTGCTGCTTAATCCCTGGTTTGACCGCGACTTGTCGCTGGCCGGTCGGGTCAGCTACCGCAACGGTGGCGGCAAGCTTTGCTCGGCACTGATCGATTTCCAGAAGCCGGTGGCCTTTATCCCCAGTCTGGCGATCCACCTGGACCGCGAGGCCAATCAGCAGCGGGCGATCAACGCCCAGACCTATCTGCCGCCGGTGTTGGGCCAGTACGGTGAGAAACCGGACTTCCGCCAGCTGCTGGCCGCGCAGTTGCAGCAGCAAGGCGTGCAGGATGTCGATCGGGTGCTGGATTTCGAACTCTGCTTCTACGATACCCAGCCGCCGGCGCAGGTCGGTTTGCATGGCGAGTTCGTCGCCTCGGCGCGGCTGGATAATCTGCTCAGCTGCTTTATCGGCCTCAAGGCGCTACTCGATGCCGACACCGACCAGGGCGCCTTGCTGGTCTGCAATGATCACGAGGAGGTCGGCAGTATGAGTGCCGCCGGTGCCCAGGGGCCGATGCTGAAACAGTTGCTGGAGCGCTTGCTGCCGGAGCCGGAGGCGCGCAACCGGATGTTGGCCCGCTCGGTGATGATTTCGGCCGACAATGCCCACGGTGTGCATCCGAACTTTGCCGATAAGCATGACGGTAACCACGGTCCGCTGATCAACCGCGGCCCGGTGATCAAGCTCAACGCCAACCAGCGTTACGCCAGCAACAGCGAAACCAGTGCGCTGTTCCGTCACCTGGCGGAGCAGGAAGAGGTGCCGGTACAGTCGTTCGTGGTGCGTACCGACATGGCCTGTGGCAGTACCATCGGCCCGATCACGGCGGCGGAGATCGGCGTGCGCACGCTGGATATCGGCGTGCCTCAGTTCGGCATGCACTCGATCCGCGAACTGGCCGGCAGCGAGGATGCCTGCAACCTCAGCCGGGTATTGAGCCGCTTCTATCGTCAGCCGCAGGTTTGAGGCTGGCATCGGGGGCGGAGCCCTGTAGGGCTCCGTCCGGGGCGCTACCATCGACAGGATTGGCACCGTCCGTGGGTGTCGCCCTCGGAGCGGGCTGCTACGACGCGAGGGGCCTGTAGCAGTGGGTTCCGACCGCGAAAGGATTGGCACCGTCCGTGGGTGTCGCCCTCAGAGCCGGCTGCTACGACGCGAGGGGCCTGTAGCCGCGGGTTCCGACCGCGACAGGATTGGCACCGTCCGTGGGTGTCGCCCTCGGAGCGGGCTGCTACGACGCGAGGGGCCTGTAGCAGCGGGTTCCGACCGCGACAGGATTGGCACCGTCCGTGGGTATCGCCCTCGGAGCGGGCTGCTACGACGCGAGGGGCCTGTAGCAGCGGATTCCGACCGCGACAGGATTGGCACCGTCCGTGGGTATCGCCCTCGGAGCGGGTTGCTACGACGCGAGGGGCCTGTAGCAGCGGGTTCCGACCGCGCCAGGGTTGGCACCGTCCGTGGGTGTCGCCCTCAGAGCGGGCTGCTACGACGTGAGGGGCCTGTAGCCGCGGGCTCCGACCGCGACAGGATCGGCACCGTCAGTGGGTATCGCCCTCAGAGCGGGCTGCTACGACGCGAGGGGCCTGTAGCAGCGGGTTTCGACCGCGACAGGATTGGCACCGTCCGTGGGTATCGCCCTCAGAGCGGGCTGCTACGAACTGGTATCCCGTCGCGGCGATTTCCACCGTAACGGGGTGGGGCTTACGGAAACAACGTTACAGATTGTCGCGGCGGATTTTGTGCAGTCGTCCGTAGGCCTGCAGTAACCGACTGTGCTGGCCGAACTGGCGCAGGTCGCCGTCGTCGCTGGGCAGGTCGGTAAACAGTTGTTCACCGGTCAGCATCGCCCGGCAGCGGCTCAGCAGCGGCTCGCCGTACAGCTGTTCAAGCACCGGCTGGTATTGCTCCAGCGGCCGGCTCTCATCCAGGGTGAATTTCAGGCATTGGTTCAGGCAGCGGTGTAGTTCGGCGCGCTCGCCGCTGAGCTGGCCCTGCTGCAGCGTCCAGTCGCTCCATTCGCGGGCGCTCTCCAGCTCGCCGCGGGCCAGCGCCAGCAGGCATTTCAATTCACCCACCCGTAGGCTTTCGAAGCTGCTGCCCGGGTCGGCCAGGATGCCGATCAGCTGCGCAACGGGCTGCTGGTCGTCGTAACCGGCCTCATCCAGCTGTTCGAACAGCTCGGTACAGGCTTTCGGCGACAGGCTGCCGAGCTGCAGGCAGGCGTCGCGTACCGTCTGGCCGGCATTGCTGTTATTGAGCTGCAGGGTATCGACCGGCTGGATCTCCGACATGCCCGGCACGATGATCCGGCAGCTGTAGATCCCCAGATGCTGGTAATCGGCGATATAGATATCCATATCCACCTTGTGGATCAGATAGCAGAGGTGGTCGAACTCCGCCCGGCTGTCGCCTTCGGTATTCCACTCGGTAAATCGGTAATCCGGGGCGTTGCCGATCAGGTCCCAGGCCACGGCGCCGGTCGAGTCGCTGAAATGGCGGGTCAGGTTGGCCGGGTCGGCTACTTCGCCGAGGTCGAAGGTCGGTGGCTGAAAGCCGTGCAGCTGGTCCAATGTGCGGTACTGCAGCAGGTTGGTCAGGGTCCGCTCCAGCGCCACCTCGAACTTCGGGTGCGCGCCGAAGGAGGCGATGCAGCCGCCGTCGGCGGGGTTCAACACGGTCAGGTTGACCAGCGGGAATTTGCCGCCCAGTGAGGCGTCGTTGATGAGGGGCACCAGGCCGTGCTGGCGCAGGGTGTCGAGCGCCTGCACTACCTGCGGGTAGCGGGCGATCACCTCGTCGGGAATGCGCGGCAGGGTGATGCCGGCCGACAGGATGGTGGTCTTGATATGGCGCTCGAAGATCTCGGACAGCGCCGCGACACGCGCTTCCCACTGGTTGTTGCCGGTGGCCAGGCCGTTGCGCGAATAGAGGTTGCTGATGACATTGACCGGGAACCAGACCCGCTCGCCGGTTTTCTGGCGGGTGAACGGCAGCGCACAGATGCCGCGGGCGGGGTTGTCGGTGTTCAGGTCGACCAGCTGCCTTGGGGTCAGCAGGTCGTCCATGTTGATATGCTGTAGCGACGGGCCGTCCAGCAGTCCCTCCGGCAGGGTGCCGCCGTTGAACGGGAACCAGCGCTCCTCGGGGTAGTGCGCGAACTCGGCGTTGGCGTAGCGATTGCCGAAATGGAAATTGGCAAAGAACTGGTTGCAGCTGATGCGCTCAAAAAACTCGCCCAGCGCACTGGCCAGGGCGGCGTCGCGGCTGCTGCCCTTGCCCCGGCTGGAAAATGCCGGGCAGTGGCGGTCGCGCAGCCGTACCGACCAGACGTTGGGCGCGGGGTTCTGCCAGCGGCTCTCTTCCAGCTCGAAGCCGAGCCGGCGCAAGGCGTCTTTCAGGCGGTGGATCGAGGCGTCCAGTGGGCTGTCTTTTCCGGGGATCTGGGTCATGGCGGCCTCGTCAGTCGGCAGGTTTCAGATCGTCGATGGCGACGCCCAGCTCGCGCGCCAGGCTACGCCAGATCGCGTCACCCGGCTGGCGTTCGCCGGCTTCGATCTGCTGCAGGTAGAGCGGACTGATGCCGACGCCACGGGCCAGGGTTTTGTCATCCAGCCCTTTCTGCTGGCGCAGCTGCTTGATCCGCGCGCCGCCGGACAGTCGCTGGTCGGCTTCCGGCCCGATCGACGCTGCGGCCGTTACGGGAGGAGTACGTTCAGGTGTCGGCCGGTTTGTCTCGCTAGGCATGGGCGCGGTTTGCGGTGTACGGGCGGCGGCCAGCAGCTGCTGATACTCGGCGTAGGGCAGAATGGCGTATTCCGGCTCGCCGTCTTTCATTATTACCTGAACGTTCATTACTACCTCCATCTATACCGATCGGCGATTATAGCCGATTCTGGTCGGCGGCGTTGCATACCTCGTTGTGTCCGGTTGGCTGCGGGTAGGTATAACTGTTTAAATTTATTTGAAAAAGTATTCTTACAAAGGGGTTGACGACCCCGGGGTTGGTCATTAATATTCGCCGCCACGGTTGAGGTGTTCCTCGATAGCTCAGTTGGTAGAGCAGTAGACTGTTAATCTATTGGTCGCTGGTTCGAGTCCAGCTCGAGGAGCCAGCCTTAACCGGGAATTCATGCTGAAGTTCCTCGATAGCTCAGTTGGTAGAGCAGTAGACTGTTAATCTATTGGTCGCTGGTTCGAGTCCAGCTCGAGGAGCCAACTTCATTCAAAGCAGGAATTCCTATTGGAGATCCTCGATAGCTCAGTTGGTAGAGCAGTAGACTGTTAATCTATTGGTCGCTGGTTCGAGTCCAGCTCGAGGAGCCACTCCAAGTCTCTATGGTATCGGAGCATAGCGCAGCCTGGTAGCGCATCTGGTTTGGGACCAGAGGGTCGCAGGTTCGAATCCTGCTGCTCCGACCACCTCTCTCTTCTTTCTTTTAGTATCATCTCTTTTCGCTGGCTCTCTGTCTGGTTTGCGTGCCTGTCTTGCTGGCTGCGATGTTCTCCAGATTTGTCAGCGCGCTTCTGCGCGGCTGCCCCGTGGTTGATGGGCGGTTGCTCTCGATAGGTAGGGCGTTCAGGAAAACGGTTCGCCCGGGCGCCGTTTTTCGCTAAAATCCCTGCCTTTATTCGAGCACAAATGCGCCCAGGCGCATGTCGGAAAAACAGGGCTCAGATGCTGTTCAACAAGCTTCCCGATGACCTGTTCCTGCCGTTATCCGGCCAGAACAGGCATATCTATCAGTCGGTGCTGCTGGCGCTGGCCGATCAGTTCTTCGATGAGGACCTGATCGATCCATTCATAGCCAAGGACCTGGTGCGCTCCTGTATCGAGGAGACGGTGGTACGCCTTGGGGTGCGTCGCTGGGTACCGGAGGGCGAGGAGGAGGACGGCCAGGAGCCGCCACGCTCCAGCGCCGAGTACGCCAGCCGGATCTATCGCCGGCTGGTGGAGACCGGCTGGCTGGAGGAGGAGCAGCGGATCTACCGTACCTACGTGCTGCTGTCGCCGTCGATCAGCTTCCTGCTGCGTACCCTGGTGTCGATCTCCAATCTGGAGAAGCGCTCTTACGGCGGCGCGGTACTTAACGTGCTCAGCTCGCTGGAGGCGGCGATCAACGACCCCCGGGGGCGCGGTATCACGCTGGCCGAGGCGGCCCAGACCGCGGCCGACTTCAGCGCCCACCTGACCGATATGATGTTGGGGCTGCGCGAGTTGAAGATCTCGCTGGCGGAGAGTTCCGACGCCAAGGAGATCGTGCGCAACTTCTTCGAACGGTTCGTCGAGCATATCCTGGTATCCGACTATAAGACCCTGAAGACCAAGAACAACCCGTTCCGCTACCGGCGCCAGATTCTGGCACTGCTGCGTGAACTGCAGTTCGATCCGCTGAAATTGGAACAGCTGGTGGCGCACTATCAGCAGCAGTTCGAGATCTCCGAGGTCGACGCCGAAGCGCGGGTGCACCAGCACATCAACCGGATCATCCGGATCTTCGAGTCGGTCGACCAACGTCTCGCCACCATCGACGATTTCCGCTACCGGCTGGAGAAGCGGGTGGCTGACACCGTGCGCTACATGGACAAGACCACGCCGGGCATGGCGGCCCGGTTGTCGCGCGCCATCGCCGGACTGGCCGGCAAGCGCGACGAGCTGATCCCACAGCTGGATAGCCTGGACAGCATCGGCTTTCTGGCGCCGGGCAGCGTGCGCTCGCCGATCCGCCGCCGGGTCGAGGCGACGCCGCGGGTGATCCACAAGGAGGAGATCGACCCGGAGGTGCTCCATCTGCGCGAGCTGTTCAAGCAGTACAAAGCGCGCCGCGAGGTGACCCCGCAACGGATCGGCGATTTTGTCGAGCGCCAGCTGGCCGGCCGCGACCGGATGCACGCCTCGGACTTCAAGATCGACTGCATCGAAGACTACATCTGTTTCAGTTACGTGCGGCACATGGCGTCGTTGGGTAAGAAAGGCCGTTCCACCGCCGACCGCTACCAGGTCGAGTTCAACGACCAGTACATCAGCGTCGCCGATATGGTCGAGTGCCGTGACTTCGTAATTCAAAGGAAGCGATAAATGCTAGGTGATTTGCAAAAAACTGTGGCCCGTAGCGATCAGCACCAGGCTGACGACTTCATCCGTGCCGCCAACCTGCTGCTGGTCAGCCAGTTCCTCTACGCCGACCGGCCCAGCCATCGCGAGAGCTACTTCCTGATCGCTTCCAATGTGGATTACTTCCGTAACCTGTTCGAAGCGATCGGCTGGTCGTTCATCTATCAGCCGGACGAAGCCTACCTGGGGGTGCTGCCGCAGGGCGAGCAGCGCCAGATGCGGCTGAAGCTGGACGAATCGCTGCTGCTGCTCTGCCTGCGTCAGCAGTACGAGCAGAAGCTGGAGGCGTTCGAGGTCGAGGACGGCCGCGCCTACAGCAGCAGCGACGAGCTGCTGACCCTGTTCGAGAACCTGACCGGCAAGGAGATCCCCAACGAGACCCGTCTGAAGGAGATCCTGTCGCTGTTCGCCCGCCACGGCATCATCGAGCGCGGCCGGCCGAACGAGCACGAGCCGAAAAACCTGCCGCTGCGGATCAACCCGGCGGTGCGCCAGGTGGTGGTGGAAGACTACATCCGCCAGTTGGAGGCGCTGTCCGAGGCGCACCCGGAGGAGGTGGCCGAGGCGGAATCCGCCGAACAGCCGACCACCCCGCGGGCCGGCACGGAAAATGCCGATACGGCGGACACCGTTGCGGCGGCGGACGATTGCGCCGAGCAGGGCGATACGGCCGATGCCGCTGAGACCGCTGAGACCGCTGAGACCGCTGAGACCGCTGAGACCGCTGAACAAGCCGAAGGTGGCGAAGCACCCGAAGATATTGAGAAAAGTGTCGTAGAGCCGCAGGAGAGCGCCGATGAAACAGCTTAACCGCATCGTACTGGTCAACTGGTATGTGCTGGGCGCGGTCGAGATCCCGATCAAGGGCAACGTGGCCATCGTCGGTCCGAACGGCTCCGGTAAGTCGTCGCTGCTGGATGCGATCCAGACCATCCTGATGGGCGGCCACAAGCGCCACCTGAGCTTCAACGCCTCGGCCGGCGAGAAGAGCGAGCGCAGCCTGCGCACCTACTGTCTGGGTTACCTGGATGGCGGCGGCAAGAAGGCGATGGCCCGCGAAGACTCGATCAGCTACATGGCGATGAGCTTCTTCGACACCGAGACCGCCCAGGAGAGCTGCGTCGGTATCGCCATCAGCGCTTCCACCGCCAGCGCCGAAGAGGATGTGCTGGGCCGCTTCCTGCTGCCCAATTTCTCGGTCACGCTGGACGACTTCACCGTCAAGCAGGACGGTGGCCGGATGCCGAAAGCCTGGAACGACGTGCGTGCCAACCTGCTCAAGCAGTGTCCGGAGATGCTGCTGGAGAAGCGTGCCAGCCGTTTCGTGCGCGAGATGGTAACCCACCTGAGTCATGATCCGTCGATGCCGAACGACGACGAGAAGTTCATCAAGAACTTCAAGAACGCGCTCAAGTTCGTGCCGATCGACAGCCCGACCCGCTTTATCCGCGAATTCGTGCTGGACGAGAACATCGTCCATGTTGGCGCCTTTCGTAAATCGCTCGACGAATACCGGGCGATGGAGGATAAAACCCGCGAGGTGGCCAACCGGATCGCCGAGCTGGAGAAGGTGCAGGAGCTGTGCAGCGGTATCCAGCGCAACGTCAAGAACGCGGTCGAATACGAGTGGGTGGTGCACGAGGCGCGCTTCGAGAACGCCGACCTGAAAAAAGAAGAGGCGCAGGAGCGGCTGGAGAAGAACCAGCACAACGAAGCCGAACTGCAGGGCAAGCTGGGCGAGCAGAGCGAAAAGCTCAACCGGTTGATGCAGGATCTGGCCGACGCCCGCGCCCAGCTGAACAACACCGATACGGCGCACAAGATCAAGGCGCTGGAATCCAATATCGAGACCAAGCAGCACGAGCTGGCGGTGATCAAGGACAAGCTGCAGGGCGTCTACAGCCTGCTGCGTACCACCGTCGGCTTCGCCAACTACGAACAGCTGCTGCCGGAAAGCTTCGTGCCGGTGGTCAAGGAGTCGGTCGCTCTGTGGCGCACCGGCCAGGATATGATGGCCGATCTGTGGCCGCAGGCGCCGGTCGAGGTCGACAACAACCTGGAACAGCTGCGCCAGCATGTGGACAGCGTACGGCGCGAGATCGCCCGAAAATACGAGCACTCGGTGATCCGCATCAACGAATTGCGCACCGAGATCCAGAGCCAGAAGAGTGCCGTTGAGCAGCTCAAGCAGGGCCGTGCGCCGGTGCGCCGCAACACCCAGGAGCTGATGGAGCTGCTGGCCGAGTACGGCATCGACTCGACGCCGATCTGCGAACTGGTCGATATCAACGACGACAAGTGGCGGATCGCGGTGGAATCCTTCCTCGGCGCCCGTCGTGAAGCGCTGATCGTTGATCCCGACCGGGTCAAGGAAGCGATCACCCTGTACCGCCGCAAGGGCCGCCATCTGAAGGGTTGCCGGATCGTCAACACCACCCGTTCCGACGACTGGCTGGACCGCTACAAGGCCGGTTCGCTGGCCCACTTTATCGATACCGACAACGAGCACGCCCGCGCCTACATGAACCGGGCGCTTGGCGGCGTGATGGCGGTGGAAACCGAAACCGAGCTGCTGCGTCATGAGCGGGCGCTGACCTACGATTGCATGTTGCAGAGCGAGGGTTCCACCACCGCAATCAACGAACTGCAGCCGATCATGGGCATCCGCCGCCGCTCCGACCAGTTGGCGTTGCAGGGCAAGCAGGTCGACCAGTTGGTGGCCGAGTTCACCGAACTGGGCCGCAACCACGAGGGGCTGGAGAAGCTGCGTGATGCGCTGATCGGCCTGACCACCAGCCTGGCCGGCAGCCAGGAGCGGGTGTTCGACCTGGTCAACCAGCGCGAGCAGCTGAACACCGATGTCGAAGGTCACCGCCAGGCGATCGAGGATATCCGCAATCAGGACGACAGCGGCATCCAGCAGCGGATCAGCGAGCTGGTCGAGGCGCAGAAAGCGACCGAGGCGGGCCAGAAATCGTTGATGGATAAACTGCAGCGGGCACGTACCAATATCATCAAGGACAGCGCCGCGCTGGAAGTCTTGTCGCAGGAGCTGGAAGAGCACGCTGCCGCCCGCGCCACCTGTGCCGACAAACCGGTGTTCGACGGCCAGTCGGCACAGGAGAAACGCGACTATTTGGATGAAAGCTGCCACGGCGAGCTGGAGCGGATCATCTTCGAAGCGGCCAAGAAAGCGCAGTCCGAGCTGTCGCTGCACGAACGCAAGAAGAACGGCGTGCGCGATGCGGTGGCCCAGTACAAGGCTCGCTACCACGGTGGCGGCCTGAGCCATCAGGGGATCGATCAGATCAGTGCCGACTCCAGTCACGAGGAGCTGGAACGGTTCGTCGACCAGACCATCGAATCGCTGCGCGAGTCCGAGCTGGCCAAGTACACCGAGAAGGCCGAAATGGCCCGCCAGGAGGCGGAAACCGCGTTCCGCTCCGACTTCGTGGCGCACCTGAACGACCAGATCAACAAGATCAAGGACCTGATCCGCGAACTGAACCAGCACCTCAAAGGGCGGCCGTTCCATCGCGAGATGTACAGCTTCGAGATGATGCCGAACCCGGAACTGAAGGATATTCTGGAGCTGGTCGAGGCCTACACCCGGATGGACCAGGCCAACGTCGGCTCGCTGTTCGACCTGGCGCGCGACCCGGACAAGCCGCACCAGGACGCGTTGGCCAAGATCCACGACGTACTGAAGGACGAGGGCGAGAGCAGCCTGCTACAGGACTACCGCAACTTCTACAACTTCGAGCTGGTGGTGAAGGATCTGGAGGGCAACCGCAAGACCACCCTGACCCAGCGTATCAAGACCGGTTCCGGCGGTGAGCACCAGGTGCCGTTCTATGTGGCGATCGCCGCGGCGATGGGCGCCACCTACCGGCTGCGCGAAGGGTCCGACGGCCAGCCGCTGGGCGGCATGAGCCTGTCGGTGTTCGATGAGGCGTTCAACAAGCTGGACTCCGAGAACACCGTCACCTCACTCGGCTTCATGAGTGACCTCGGCCTGCAGACCATCATCGCCGCGCCGGACGAGAAGTACTCGCTGCTCAGCTCCTGCATGGACACCATCATCAACGTCTGCCGTGACGGCCGGGTGGTGGATATCGATGTGGAGTTCCCGACCGAGAGCGGCAAGAAGCTGTTGAACTCCGACAACCCGTACAAGCTGCTGCGCGAACAGCAGGCGGAGTTCGAATCGGTGGAGGAAGCCGATGAGGCGGATGAAACCGACGAGCAGGCGCTGGCGCCGGCCTGACGGCGCTTCCATCGGCACAGGTCGCCCGCGGAGCGGGCTGCTACGAAGCGCAATGCCTTGTAGCAGCGGGCTCCGACCGCGACAGGTCTGGCGCACTCTGCGGGTGTCGCCCTCGGAGCGGGCTGCTTGTATCTCTCGTTGATGGGTGATTAGCTACCGCCCATCGCAAGGAGCCGGTGAGCCAGGCGGGCTGCGAAGTCGAAAAGACTGCCCTGTAGATGAGGCCC
>NZ_JAILYN010000059.1 GCF_019795155.1 Marinobacterium arenosum
TTTCGTCGCCGTGGCGACTACTGTGAAGCGGTTGAGAGCGGGTCGGTTATTATCGTTAATTTCGATTAAAAATCAACAACTTATTTCCGACCTTCCCGGCTTGCTGAGCGGCCGTTTCAGGCTGTCTCCCCAAGCGAGGAGGCGCATTCTACAGACCCCACCGAGGGAGTCAACCGGCTGAACGCAAAAAGTTTAAAAAATATGACAGACACAAAAAAGGCACCCATCGGTGCCTTTCTGTTTGCTTCACTACGGCAGACGACAGCCGACCACACATGCATAGCTAGTGCTGGCCATCCTCAGGGGTATGGTCGTAATCCATCTCCGCTTCATCCGGTTCGCGGCGCACCAGGATCCGACCCAGCACGATACCCAACTCGAACAGCAGCCACATCGGCAGTGCCAGCAAGCTCTGCGAGATCACATCCGGTGGCGTCAGTAGCATGCCGAGTACAAAACATCCCACGACCACATAGGCACGCTTGGATGCCAGGCTTTCTACCGAGGCGGCGCCCGACCAGATCAGCAACAATGTGGCGATCGGGATCTCGAATACGATGCCGAAGGCAAAAAACAACTTCAGCACGAAATTCAGATAGCTACTGATGTCGGTCATCACCGCAACGTTTTCCGGCCCGACACTGGTAAAGAAACCGAAGATCAGCGGGAACACCACGAAATAAGCGAAAGCGATGCCGGAGTAGAACAGAAAGATACTGGACACCAGCAGCGGCACGGCCAGTCGCTTCTCGTGCTTATAGAGGCCGGGGGCAATAAAGCCCCAAGCCTGGTGCAGCACCAACGGCATCGCCAGGCAAACCGACAACATCAGAGTCAGCTTGAACGGCGCGAAGAACGGCGAGGTCACGTCGGTCGCGATCATGCTGGTACCGGCCGGCAGCAACGCCGTCAGCGGTGCCGACAGGTATTCATAGAGATCGTTGGCGAAATAGAACAGACCGAGGAAGATCAGCAGAATCGCCAGAATCGCCCGTATCAGCCGCTGGCGCAGCTCGATCAGGTGCGACACCAACGGCTGTTCCTGGTCCTGTTCCGGCAGGTTGTCGCGTTGTGAGTCATTCATTGCGGGTGGAATCCGCCTTACTGGCGTGTGCGGAGGATGGCTGTTCGACCGAGTTGTTCGCTACCGGGCGGCCCTGCATCTCAGCAGCTTCGCCCTGCTGAGCAGTCGAGCCGCCAGTGGACATCGGCGACTCGCTGTCGAGCGCCTGCTCGAACGGGGTACGCATCTCCTGCAACTCCCGTTCAAGCTGCTCCTTCTCGATCGCCGCGGTGCGCTTCATCTCTTCGATACGCAGCTCTTCCGTGATCTCCGACTGGATTGAGCTGACCGTGCGACGGATCCGACCCAGCCAGAGGCCAAGGGTACGCGCCGCAGTCGGCAGTTTTTCCGGGCCGAGCACGACCAATGCGACCACTGCTACTATCAGCAGTTCAGCGAAACCGATATCAAACATCAGCGAAGACCGAGCTTACTGCTCGCTTTTCTTTTCCTGCTTGGCAGCAGTCGCGGCAGGGTCGACAAAGTCGGCGTCCTCTTTGGCCAGCTTCTTGGCATCTTCAGGTTTGTCGGCCTGCGCCTGCTCGTCGTCGCTCATCGCTTTCTTGAAGCCTTTTACAGCATTGCCGAGATCACCGCCGATGCCGCGCAGTTTCTTGGTGCCGAACAGCAACACGATGATGGCCAGAACAATCAGCAATTGCCAGATACTAATACCGCCAAAGCCCATAACTTTACTCCGTCTTGGCGCAGCTCAGACTGCGCGACTCATCTGGTTAGATTCAAGCTACCGCCATATGCGGCGACAGCCCTGCCGGATCCTTGCCGGCTGTGAGATCAACCTTTGCTGCGCGACGCTTTCTCTTCCAGCCCCGACATCCCGAAACGACGTGCCAGTTCATTCAGCACCGCCTGGGGCTGTTCGCCCAGATGGGACAGCATCACCAGGCTGTGGAACCACAGATCGGCGGTTTCGTAGATCAGCTCGCTGTTATCGCCGCTGATCTGCGCATCCTTGGCCGCCAGAATGGTTTCGGTTGCCTCTTCGCCGACCTTCTCGAGGATCTTGTTAAGCCCCTTGGCATGCAGCTTCGCCACATAGGACTGGTCGGCATCAGCCTGTTTACGCTGTTCCAGAATCTCGCCCAGCTCTGTCAGAATATCACTCATCGCAGTAGGAATACCTGTCATTTGTCATAGATCGACTTCGGATCTTTCAATACCGGATCGACCGGCAGCCATTCGCCATCCCGATAGACACTGTAGAAACAGCTCCGACGGCCGGTATGGCAAGCGATCTCGCCCAGCTGTTCCACTTTCATCAGGATTACATCAGCATCACAGTCCAGCCGCAGTTCATGCAGTTTCTGCACATGGCCGGACTCCTCGCCCTTGCGCCACAATTTCCGACGCGAGCGTGACCAGTAGATCGCCCGCTGTTCACGGGCGGTCAGCTGCAGCGCCTCACGATTCATCCAGGCCACCATCAGCACCTGGCCGGTCTGATAATCCTGAGCGATCGCCGGCACCAGGCCATCTGCATTCCACTTAACTTGATCCAGCCAGTCGGTCGACATAATTCTTACTACTTCTACTCTCTTTCGATGTGCGGCAAGCATAACCGATGGCCACTACATGCACCATCCCCGCCCAGGCGCGCGCCACCCACCTAACGGCGCAGAATCAGGTACAATCCCGCCGCCGCCAGCAGCCAGCCGCCGGCCGGCAACTGCAATAACCACTGTTCGAACTGCTCGCTACCGCTGAACAGTGCCGCCAGCAACAACAGCACACCCGCCGTCCGCACCCGTTCGCGTTTGCGCTGAATACGGGCGGCCGCTTCGGCATAGGCTTCCAGGTCACGGCCGCGGTTGCGGTCCAACCGGCGCAGCTGATCGAGCGCATCATACGCCAGTTGCGGCAGGTGCGGCATCTTGTCGAGCCAGTCCGGCGCCTGCTGCTTTATAGCTCGGTAGACACCTTTCGGGCCCATCCGTTCTTTCATCCAGTCTTCCAGGAACGGCTTGGCGGTCTGCCACAGGTCCAGATCCGGGTAGAGCTGGCGGCCCAGCCCTTCGATATTCAGCAGCGTTTTCTGCAGCAGCACCAGCTGCGGCTGTACCTCCATATTGAACCGCCGGGCGGTCTGGAACAGCCCCAGCAACACCTGGCCAAAAGAGATATCCTTCAGCGGTTTCTCGAAGATCGGCTCACAGACGCTGCGGATGGCCGTTTCGAAGGCGTCCACGTTGGTATCCGCCGGCACCCAGCCGGAATCGACATGCAGCTGGGCCACCTGGTGGTAATCACGCTGGAAGAACGCCAGGAAGTTACGCGCCAGGTAGCTCTGATCTTCCGGCGTCAGGGCGCCGACAATGCCGAAATCCACCGCGATGTACTGCGGTGAGGCCGGATTGTTAAAGGATACGAAGATATTGCCGGGGTGCATGTCGGCGTGGAAGAAGCTATCGCGGAACACCTGGGTGAAGAAGATCTCGACGCCGCGCTCAGCCAGCAACTTGAGGTCGGTGCCCTGCGCCTTCAACCGCTCCACTTCCGCCACCGGGATACCGTGAATCCGCTCCATCACCAGCACATCGCGACGGGTGTAGTCCCAGAAGATCTCCGGTACGTACAGAATCTCTGAGCCGGCGAAGTTGCGGCGCAGCTGCGAACCATTGGCCGCCTCCTTGCGCAGGTCCAGCTCGTCGAAGATGGTCTGTTCATACTCCTGCACCACCTCCACCGGCCGCAGGCGACGTCCATCCTGCGACGCCGACTGCAGCAATCTCGCCAGGGTGTACAACAACGCCACATCCTTGCGGATAATCCGGTCGATACCCGGCCGGATCACCTTGACCACCACCTCGCGACCGTCGCTCAAAACCGCCGGGTGCACCTGGGCCACCGAAGCCGAGGCGATCGGATTGGCGTCGAACGACGAGAACAACTGCGCCACCGGCTGGCCCAGTGCCTTTTCGATCAGCCGCTGCGCTTCCCCCCCGGCGAACGGCGGCACCCGGTCCTGAAGTTTCTTCAGTTCATCGGCGATATCGTCCGGCAGCAGATCCCGCCGGGTCGACAGCATCTGGCCGAACTTGATAAACACCGGACCAAGCTCTTCCAACGCCAACCGCAACCGCACCGCGCGCGGCTGGCGGACCGGCACCAGATAGCGCCAGGGTAGCAACCACAGCAGTAATTTCAGGTACCAGGGTAGCGGCAGGTGATCGAAAAAGGTGTCCAGCCGGTGGCGCACGGCGATACGGCCGATGGTCAGAAGTCTTAGCAAACGTCGCACGGGAATGTGGTGTCCGTAATTAGATCGAATATGACAGAGGCGGATTATACCCTTTATCCCACCTGTGTCCGGTTTCTGCCGCCCTGTTTGGCGGCATAGAGCGCCCGGTCGGCCCGGTTGAACAGCTGATCCAGATCCTCATCGGGCTGGCTCTCGGCAATACCGAACGACATGGTTACATTGACCGGTTTGCCATGGAAGTTGAACGGGCTCTCAGCCACCGCCTGACGCAGCTTCTCTGCCGCGCTCACGGCGGCGTCGGCAGCGGTGGACGGCATGATAATGACGAACTCTTCGCCGCCGTAGCGGGCGACGAAGTCGGTGCTGCGGCTCTGCCGATTGAGGATCTTGCCGATCAGCCGCAATACCTTGTCACCGGCCAGATGGCCGTAGCTGTCGTTGATCCGCTTGAAGAAATCGAGGTCGGCCACCGCCACCGAGAACGGCTGCCGGTAGCGTTGCCAGCGCTCGTACTCCTGACTCAGCTGCTCGTCATAGGCAGTTCTGTTGGGCAGCCCGGTCAGCGGGTCGGTGCGGGCACGGTGACGCTCCTCCTCCATATGCGCCTTAACCTGACGGGTCTCCTCCTCCATCAGCTCCACCTTCTCCATCAGCGACTCGTAGCGCTGCTGCAGGTGGCCCTCACGCTGCTCCTCCTGGCGGCGGAACTCATCCATCGCCTTGACGATACCGACCAACTGTTGCGATACCGCCTTTTTCAGCTCGCCCAGGTCATGGCTCACCTTGACCGCGTCGTGCAGCTTGCGTACATCGCTGCGTACCTGCTGTTCCAGCTGGCGGTGCTGAACACCGGATTCACCCTGCTCACGCTGGTTCTCCAGCAGGAACTTCTGCACCTCGGACAGCTGCACGGTCAGGTTCAGCAGGTAGCTTTCGAACTCCTTGCTGCCGTCATTGGTGGCTTTGGCAATAATGTCGGTCAGAGTGTGCAGCAGCTCCGGCAGTTCACTGATCGCAAACCCCTGCTCGACTTTCTGGATCAGACTGCGAACCAGGCCGGTAGCGTTGAGCGGCACGTTGATGCCCTCAACCAACGCCAGCAGCTCGACGCCAACCCGCTGCAGCAGCAGCTCGGTATCTTCCGCCAGAACTTCGTCACTGAGTTCGTTTTCGGCCGGTACCGGCGGGTTGGCCGGCACCCGGGCATCGGCCTGGATAACCGCCCGCTGCAGGCTGACCATGCTGGAGACGAATTCCGCCAGCTGGTAGTGTTTTTCAACAGCATCATGGCCCTGGCGCTCCAGGTCGACCAGCTGTTCGACCAACCGGTCGTCAGGAGCCGCCATCCGCAGCTGTTGGATCCAGGCAAGGACCGCTTTCAACAGGGCGCGGGACTGTTTCTCCCGGCTACTGTCCTGGTGGCGTATGTGGCGCTCGACAACGTCGCCGGCCTGCTTGATCCGATCGGCGTCCGCTTGAGCCTGCAGTACCGTGCGCAGGCCGCTCAAACTGTCGTCCAGCCGCGCATCGTTACCCTGCAGGGGAATACTCATCACATTGATCAGCTGCTTGAGCTGTTGCTCAACCTGCTGCCCCTGCAATTGATTCTGCTCCACCTCCAGGGCCAGCTCACGGTACTTCCGCTTCCAGTTCTCTTGCTCGCTACTCAAGGACCACCTCTACGAACCGCCGCCTTTTCTCGGCACTGAAAGCAGCCATGTTAGAGCAACCACCGCTTCGGCTCTAGCGCCCAAGTCAAATTTCAGGCGATAAAAAACCGCCCGATGGCGGTTTTTTGTTGACGGTTCAGTGTAAGGCTTACTGCTTGGCCAGCGCCTTGCGCTCCTTTTCGATCAGGAAGTTCACCACTTCCAGCATCTTCGCCTGGCCGCCGGCGCTAGCCGCCGTTACCCGGTATTTGCCGTTGACCACCAACGACGGCACGCCAGTGATCTCGTAGCTACGCGCCTTGGAGTTACCCTGATTGAGCTTGGCGTTCACCGCGAAAGAGTTGAAATACTTGTTGAACTTGTCGCTGTCCACACCCAGCTTGCCATACAGCTCGGCCAGGTCTTCCTGGCTGCGTAGCCGGCGACGCTCAACATGCACCGCACTGAAGGTTGCCTGGTGAGTCTTGTCCAGCACCTTCATTAACTCAGCCGTGTAGTAGGCCCGGGCAAACGGCTCCCAGCTACGGCCAAACACCACCGGGATACGCTTGAAGTCCACATCGCCGGCCACCTTCTGCTCCCAGCTGTGCAACACCGGCTCGAAGCTGTTGCAGTGCGGACAGGGGTAGCCGAACATCTCCACCACTTCGACTTTCGCCGGATCAGCGGTTTTCACCGCCTGCGGCAGCTCGATGTAATGTTTGCCCGCCTGAAAGCTCTCTTCAGCCAGGGCCACCAGCGGCATCAACATCGCCACACAGACCAGCACCATCTTTTTCAACATTGCTACACTCTCCAGATTCCACCTGCTGACCGCAGGTTTGTCCTTTGCAGACCGGAAAAAGTTCCAGCCAGCCGAGAAAAATACCGACAATCAGATTGCCATTTTCAGGGGCCACAAAAAAGGCAGCCTAAGCTGCCTTTTTCGAATTCAGCCTGAACAGGCCCTTAGTGCAGACCCTGCACGTAAGCGGATACCGCTTCGATCTCGGCATCGCTCATCTTGCCGGCGATATCACGCATCATGCTGCCCGGATCGTTACTGCGACTGCCGGCACGGAAATCCTTCAGCTGCTTGGCCACATAGGCGGCGTGCTGACCACTCAGCGCCGGGAAGCCAGCAGAATCGTTGCCAATGCCGGTCGGCGAGTGGCAGGCGGTGCAAGCGGCGACACCCTTATCGGCAACGCCGGTGCGGTACAGTTTCTGGCCCGCTTCCACCTTGTCTTTCGGCACCTGGCCCAGCACGGTAGTCTGCTTGGCGAAGTAAGCGGCGAGGTCAGCCAGGTCCTGATCGTTAAAACCATTCAGCAGCCCAGTCATTTCGACCACCTGCCGGCCGCCGTCCTTGATCTCTTTCATCTGCTTGAGCAGGTATTTTTCATTCTGGCCGGCCAGTTTCGGGAAGTTGGCGATGGCACTGTTACCATCGGCCCCGTGACAGGCTGCACACATCGCGCTCTTAGCTTTACCCTGATTGGCGTCGCCGGCCGCGTGAGCGACACCGGTGATACCAATGCTTACCAGTAGGCTGATCAGTAGTTTGTTCATCGACTAACCCAGACTCTTGCTTAGTAATTTTGCTTAGGCCCCGCGTGCGACCGGATCAGGCCGGGCAGAAACCAGCTTATTCTCACCCCGCCTGCGACTAGAGAGATGCTCTGATCACAGGTAAAATTTGGCGGCATTATAACCTAATATCCACTTAAACTGGAACGGTAATATCGGGCCCAAACTCCCGTCTGCCTTAGACTTATGTCAATAGAAGAAACCACTATCCATTACACTCAGGCCCGCTTTAACAAGAGCGCCGCCAAGCTCCACCAATGTCCGCCGGACAGCGGTGCGGAGGTTGCATTCGCCGGCCGCTCCAACGCCGGAAAGTCCAGTGCAATCAACACATTAACCAACCAAACCAAGCTGGCACGCACCTCTAAAACACCCGGCCGCACCCAGCTGATCAACTTCTTCGACCTGAACCTGCCGGACCTCCGTATCGTCGATCTGCCCGGTTACGGATTCGCCAAGGTGCCGCTCGAAATGAAGCAGCACTGGCAGCAGCATCTGGACGAGTACCTGCAGCAGCGCGCCTGCCTGCGCGGGGTGGTGCTGGTGATGGATATCCGTCATCCGATGAAGGAGTTCGACCAGATGATGGTCGGCTGGTGCCAGCAGACCGGCATGCCACTGCATGTGCTGCTGACCAAAGCCGATAAGCTGAAGAAGGGCCCGGCGCAGAGTACGGTGCTGAAACTGAAGAAGGAACTGGGCGCGATTCTCGGCGACCAGGTCAGCGTACAGCGCTTCTCGGCGCTGAAGAAGGAGGGTGTCGAACAGCTGCGCCAGCGGCTGGACGACTGGTTGCTGGCGGAGCCTGCCGGCGACTCTGAGCCGGACGGCGAACTACCGCCGGAACAGTAGGTTCTGGTCAGCGAATTCGGCAACCAACGTGGCCCAACCCGCGTAGGCTAAGCTTCGTTAACTGGAAAACCTATAAAAGAACCAAAAGAGAAGCCCGGCATTCAGGAAGGGGAACAAAGGGAATGACCGGGCTTCAACGCATGCTTGTTGTGATAAGAGCCACAGGCCATGGCACAGACTTCGAAGTGACTCTCAAGCAGTGTGATACGGAGCGCCGGAAAAAGTTCCCCTGACACGGCCTGCTCACCAACCTACTTCACGTCGCACCTATAACTCAAAATAGTGAACCCATAAGATCAGGGTCTACGTGTGGGCACAAAAGGCGTGCCCACCCTACCGATTGCGCCCCTGTTAACTGTTAACTCCAAACAGTTAACTCATACAATCAATGCGCCTGCTCCCAGTTGTCACCGATGCCGGCGTCCACCACCAGCGGCACATCCAGCTCGGCGGCAGCCGCCATCTGCGCCTTCAGCTGCGGCACGAAAGCATCCAGCTGGTCCTGCGGCACTTCGAACACCAGCTCATCGTGCACCTGCATGATCATCCGCACCTGCGCATACTCCTGCGCCAGCCAATCGGCCACCCGAATCATCGCCCGCTTGATGATATCGGCGGCGGTGCCCTGCATCGGCGCGTTGATCGCGGTACGCTCCGCCGCTTGGCGGCGCATGGCGTTACGGGCCTTGATCTCCGGCAGGTAGAGGCGGCGACCGAACAGGGTTTCGACGTAGCCCTCCTCCGCCGCCTTGGCACGGATATCGTCCATGTAGCGTTGTACGCCCGGGTAGGTTTCGAAGTAGTGGTCGATATACTGCTGCGCCTCGTTGCGGCCGACACCCAGTTGTTTGGCCAGGCCGAACGCCGACATACCGTAGATCAGGCCGAAGTTGATCGCCTTGGCACTGCGCCGTTGATCGCTGCTGACCTGATCGGCCGGCACCTTGAACACTTCGGCGGCGGTGGCACGGTGGATATCGTCGCCATGGGCGAACGCCGCCAACAGCCCCTGGTCGCCGGACAGGTGGGCCATGATGCGCAACTCGATCTGCGAGTAATCGGCGGCGACGATCTTGTAGCCCTCGGGCGCGACAAAAGCCTCGCGGATGCGGCGCCCCTCGGCGGTACGCACCGGGATGTTCTGCAGGTTCGGGTCGGTGGACGACAACCGGCCGGTGGCGGTCACCGCCTGGTGGTAGGAGGTGTGGATACGGCCGGTCTCGGCGCAGATCATCTGCGGCAGCTTGTCGGTATAGGTCGACTTCAGCTTGCTGAGGCTGCGGTGTTCCAGGATCAGCCGCGGCAGCGGATAGTCGCTGGCCAGCTCCTGCAACACCTCCTCGGCGGTGGACGGCGCCCCCTTCGGCGTCTTCTTGACCACCGGCAACCCCTGCTCCTCGAACAGGATCT
Source organism: Marinobacterium arenosum (assembly GCF_019795155.1). Lineage (GTDB taxonomy): Bacteria > Pseudomonadota > Gammaproteobacteria > Pseudomonadales > Balneatricaceae > Marinobacterium_C > Marinobacterium_C arenosum. Next base: position 9,785 of record NZ_JAILYN010000059.1, read on the forward strand.
GTTGCAGCTGCTTCGGCGAACTGAGGTTGAACTCCTTACCGGCCACCTCGAACGCCAGCCGTTCGATCTCCACCAGCCGCTCGGCCAGCTCGACGCTCTGCTGCCCCAGCCGCTTGGCGTCGACCAGCGCGCCGTTACGCTCGATCTGCGACAACACCGGGATCAGCGGCTTCTCGATCTCTGCGAACAGCTTCAACAACGAGCCGGTCTGGCTGAGCTTGGCGTGCAGCACCTGGTGCAGCCGCAGGGTGATATCGGCATCCTCCGCCGCGTAGGGAGCCGCCTTGTCCAGCTCGATCTGATTGAAGGTCAGCTGCTTCTTGCCCTTGCCGGCGATATCCTCGAAGTGCACCGTCTGAACCCCAAGGTAAAGATCGGCCAGACTGTCCATATCGTGCCGGGTGGCGGTGGAGTTCAATACATAGGACTCCAACATGGTATCGAACGCCACGCCACGCAGCTGGATACCGTAGCGGGCCAGCACGTTCATGTCGTACTTGATGTGCTGGCCGACCTTGGCCTGGTGTTCGTCTTCCAGCAGCGGCTTCAATTGCGCCAGCACGCTGTCGCGTGCCAGCTGGCTCGGCGCGCCCATGTAATCGTGGCCGAACGGCAGGTAAGCCGCCTCACCCGGCGTCACCGCGAAGGAGACGCCGACCAGCTCGGCCACCATGTAATCCAGCGCGGTGGTTTCGGTATCGAAGGCGAACAGTTCGGCGCCGCGCAGCTTGTCGAGCCAGCGATCCAGCTGTTCCTGTTCAAGAATCAGTTCGTAGTTCAACTCGCTCGGGGCGGGCGCCGCCTCGGCCTGTTCCGACTCGGCCGCCGCGCCGCCACCCGACTCCAGCTCGCTGATCCAGCTGCGGAATTCGAACTGACGGAACAACGCCAGCAGCGCCTCCGTATCCGGCTGCGGCAACTGGAACTCCTCGATGCTCTCGTGCAGCGGCACGTCGGTCTTGATGGTCGCCAGCAGGTAGGACAGCTCGGCCGCCTCGCGGTTGTCCTGCAGCTTCTTCGGCATGCTCTTGGCGCCCCGGAAGCCCAGTTCCGGAATCCGCTCCAGGTTTTCGTACAGCGCCTGGATACCACCGATGCCCTGCAACAGCGCCAGGGCGGTCTTTTCACCCACCCCCGGCACGCCCGGAATGTTGTCGACCTTGTCGCCCATCAGCGCCAGGTAGTCGATGATCAACTCCGGGCCGACGCCGAACTTCTCGCGCACCCCGTCGACATCCAGCACCGTATTGGTCATGGTGTTGATCAGCGTGACATGGCCATCGACCAGCTGGGCCATATCCTTGTCGCCGGTGGAGATCAGCGTCGCCCGGCCCAACTCGCTGGCCTGGCGGGCCAGGGTACCGATCACGTCATCGGCCTCGACGCCCTCTTCCACCACCAGCGGCAGCCCCATGGCGCGGATGATGTCGTGGATCGGCTGCACCTGCGAACGCAGGTCGTCCGGCATCGGCGGCCGGTGCGACTTGTACTCCGGATAGATCTCGTCACGGAAGGTCTTGCCCTTGGCATCGAACACCACCACCACCGGGCTGTCCGGATACTGCTTGATCAGGCTGCGCAGCATCGAGGTCACCACCCGGATAGCGCCGGTCGGCGTGCCGTCGGCGGCGCGCAGGTCGGCCTGCTGGGAGGCGAAGAACGCGCGGTACAGGTAGGAGGAGCCATCCACAAGGATCAGCGGGGCAGTCGAGTCGCTCATCAAGATCATCCATTTCGGGTCGGGTTCAGTTGCGGCCCATCATATTCGATCCGCGCCGGCGGCTGAAGCCGACGCCGGACACCGCCGATCAACTAAAGTTAAAATGGCAGCTTGGTTTTAGGGCGCCAAGGCCGTTTAATTACGCAACAAAATGCGCAACCACATTCACTTTCAGGGACGCACACTCATGTATAAGAAGTTACTGCTTGCCGCCGCCCTGCTCTGCACCCCGCTGGCGCAGGCAGAACAGCTGCCGGATTTCGATGCCAGCGAGCCGCAGATCACCATCCGTCATGACGAAGGCAAAACCTTCTACGAATACCGCATCAACGGCGAGCTGAGAGAGATCAAGGTGGTACCGAGCCGCGGCAAGCCCTACTACCTGGTACCGGCCGACAGCCGTGACGGTTTTATCCGGGTGGAAGAGTCTCAGCTGCTGATCCCGAAATGGATCCTGTTCCGCTGGTAAGGCCGCAACGAAGTAAATAAGAAGAGTAGACCGTGGCAGTATATACAACCGTAACCCGACAGGACCTCGAACCACTGCTGAGCAACTATGATCTCGGCCAGGCAAGCGACCTGCAGGGCATAGAAGGCGGCATCGAGAACACCAACTACTTCCTGACCCTCGAGCAGGACGGCCAGCAGCAACAGTACGTGCTGACCCTGTTCGAAGAGCTGGGCGAAGAGGAGGTGCCGTTCTTTATCGAACTGGGCCAGTGGCTGGCCGAACGCGGCGTGCCGGTGCCCTACGGCATCAAGGACCGCAACGGCATCGCCCTGCACCAGTTGCACAAGCGGCCGACCATCCTGCAACCGCGCTTCACCGGCCGCCATATCAGCCAGGCCGAGATCCGGCCGCGCCACTGCGCGGCGATCGGCTGCGCGCTGGCCCAGTTTCACCTGGCCGGCGAGCAGTTCTTCCTGAAGCGCCAGGCCCACCGGGGGCTGTTCTGGTGGCGTCGCGAAAGCGCCCGTATCGCCAGCCACCTGAGTGCCGAAGACGCCCAGTTGCTGAAAGCGGAGGTCGAGGCGTTCGACCAGCTGCGTGAACATATTGGCGACCAGCTACCGCAGGGGGCGATCCACGGCGACCTGTTCCACGACAACGCACTGTTCGACGGCGACCGGATCAACGCCATCCTCGATATCTACAATGCCGCCACCGGTTACTGGCTGTACGACCTGGCGATCGTCGCCAACGACTGGTGCTGCAACCCGGACGGCAGTATCGATCCGGCCCGCGAACAGGCCCTGCTGAGCCACTACGGCCAGGTCCGGCCGTTCTGCGCCGCCGAATACGACGCCTGGCCGGTGCTGGTACGTACCGCGGCGATGCGTTTCTGGCTGTCACGGCTACTGCCCTGGCTGGGCCTGGAGCAGGATGGCAGCGAGAGCGGCGACAAGAAACTGAAGGACCCGGATGAATTGAAGCGGATCCTGCTGGCCCGCCGCGCCACTCCCACCCAATTGCCACGCTGATCTTCAGCGCACCCTCGTCCGGGGCTGTCAGATCCGCCCCGGACCGATATAATCTCCCTACTGATTATTCATACAGTCTTCAGAGGTCAGAGCCGGCGCTATGGATGTAACCCACATTATCGAGTCCCTCAACGACGCCCAGCGCGAGGCGGTTACCGCACCGCTGCAGAACCTGCTGGTGCTGGCCGGCGCCGGCTCCGGCAAGACCCGGGTGCTGGTGCACCGGATCGCCTGGCTGATCGAAACCGAGGGCCTGTCGCCCTACTCGATCATGGCGGTGACCTTCACCAACAAGGCCGCCCGCGAGATGCGCGGTCGAATCGAGGAACTGCTGGGGATCAATCCGCAGGGGATGTGGGTCGGCACCTTCCACGGTCTGGCCCACCGGCTGCTGCGCGCCCACTGGCAGGACGCCGGCCTGCCGGAGAACTTCCAGATCATGGACAGCGACGACCAGCTGCGACTGATCAAGCGGCTGTCGAAGGAACTCAATTTCGACGACAACCGCTGGCCGGCACGTCAATTCCAGTGGTACATCAACGCCCAGAAAGACGAGGGGCTGCGCAGCTGCCATATCGAAACCAGCGGCGACCAATTCGAGCGCAACATGCTGACCATGTACCAGGCCTACGAGGAAGCCTGCGAACGGGGCGGCATGATCGACTTCGGCGAGCTGCTGCTGCGCGCGCTGGAACTGCTGCGCGACCGCCGGCCGCAGCTGCTGGCCCACTACCAGGACCGCTTCCGCTACATCCTGGTGGACGAGTTCCAGGACACCAACAGCATCCAGTACGGCTGGCTGCGGCTGCTGGCCGGCAACGACCGCAAGCTGATGGCGGTTGGCGACGACGACCAGTCGATCTACGGCTGGCGCGGCGCCAAGATCGAGAACATCCAGAACCTGTCGGAGCACTTCGCCGACACCCGCACCATCAAGCTGGAGCAAAACTACCGTTCCAGCCAGAACATCCTCGACGCCGCCAACGCGGTGATCCGCAACAACCAGGGCCGGCTCGGCAAGGAGCTGCGTACCAGCGCCGCCGAGGGCGAACCGCTGCAGCTGTACGCCGCCTTCAACGAACAGGATGAAGCACGCTTCATCGTCGACCAGATCGACAAGTGGATCAAGGACGGCAACCTGCGCTCGGAATCGGCCATCCTCTATCGCTCCAACGCCCAGTCGCGGGTGATGGAGGAGGCGCTGATCCGGGCCGGCATCCCCTACCGGATCTACGGCGGCCACCGCTTCTACGACCGGCTGGAGATCAAAAACGCGCTGGCCTACCTGCGGCTGCTCAGCAACCGCGACGACGACACCGCGATGGAACGGGTGATCAACGTGCCGACCCGCGGCGTCGGCACCAAGACCATCGAAACGCTGCGCCAGTTCGCCCGCCAGGAGGGCGTGTCGATGTGGCGCGCCGCCGGCGAGATCATCGCCAACAAATTGCTGCCGGCCCGCGCCGCCAACGCCCTGCAGGCGTTCATCGAGCTGATCGACCAGCTCGACCAGGATACCTGCGAGGTCGAGCTGCACGAGCAGACCGAGCACGTGGTGAAATGTTCCGGGCTGATCGAGCACCACCTCAAGGAGAAGGGCGAGAAAGGCCAATCGCGGGTGGAGAACCTCGAGGAGCTGGGCAACGCCGCCAAGCAGTTCCTCAGCCAGTGGGACCAGATGGAGCAGGAGGGCTTCAGTTCGCCGCTGGCGGCCTTCCTCGACCAGGCGGCACTGGACGCCGGCGACGCCCAGGCCGACGAGTTTCAGGACAGCGTCCAGCTGATGACCCTGCACTCCGCCAAGGGGCTGGAGTTCCCGCTGGTGTTCCTGGCCGGCATGGAGGAGGGGCTGTTCCCGCACAGCATGTCCGCCGAGGAACCAGGCCGGCTGGAGGAGGAGCGCCGGCTCTGCTACGTCGGCATCACCCGCGCGATGCAGCAGCTCTACCTGACCTACGCCGAATCGCGCCGGATGCACGGCCAGGAGAACTACAACCGGCCGTCACGCTTCATCCGTGAGATTCCGGACGAGCTGATCCGCGAGGTGCGGCTTAACGCCAGCATCAGCCGGCCGATGATGGCCGGCCAGTTCCAGCCGAAGAAGAGCAGCCTGTTCGACAGCGACTCGCTGAGCAGCGCCGAAGTGCCGGACACCACATTGGCGCTGGGCAGCCGGGTCAGCCACCCGAAATTCGGCGAAGGGATCGTGCTGAACTTCGAAGGCTCCGGCCCCAAGGCACGGGTCCAGGTCAACTTCGAATTCGAGGGCACCAAGTGGCTGGTGGTCGGCTTCGCCAACCTGCAGCCTCTTTAATTCAAAAGCTTCATCGCGACCTACGCCAACTCTGAGCGACCCACGGGGTTCGCGTTGCCCGCAAGGGTCGCCCGCGGAGCGGGCTGCTACAAAGCACTGTTCCCGTAGCAGCCCGCTCCGCGGGCGACCGGATTGACATAACCTCGGGTTCAAGGCTTTTACTGTTAAAGCTAATACCCCAATGAAAACTCGATGGTTCGGGCCATACCCCAATAGATAGTTATAGGCCCAACAGCTTCAGATCGATCTTGTTATGTATGACTGAGATATCGCCAGATTCGTCTGGCATGAACAGGCAAAATAGACAACCAAGCCTCCTAACTGTCACTCCCGCCTGATTACCCCTTATGCTTAAACGACAAACGAAGCGGATTTTCCAAGCCCATATTGGCCACACGGCTGCACTGCCACGGCGGAACAGCCAATAGAAAGCGACGGACGGTAGAAAAGGGAGAGCGGATGCATCTGTACGATATGCTGGGCCTGGCCGCCTACTTTATCCTGCTGGTCTGGATCGGCTACCGCAGTGCCCGCCAGGTGCACTCCAGTGCCGACTTCGCGGTGGCCGGCAACAGGATCACCTGGCCAATCCTGTTCGCCACCCTGGCCGCCTCCTTTCTCGGCGGCGGCGCTTCGCTCGGTCGGGCCGGCAAAGCGTTCGAAGATGGCTATGTGTTCATGTTCGCCGCCAGCGCCTTTCCGATTGCCACCATCCTGGCCGGCCTCTATGTGGCGCCGAAATTGAAACGCTATGCCGGTGCCCAGACCGTCGGCGATATTATGCAGCACCACTACGGCAGCGCCGCCCGGCTGGCAACCGGGCTGTTCTCGCTGGTGTTCTGCATCGGCGTTCTCGGCGCCCAGGCCCTGGCCGTGGGCACCCTGTTCAACGCGGTGTTGGGGGTCGATTTCGCCACCGGCATCATCGCCGGCATGGCGGTGGTGTTGCTCTACTCGACGGTCGGCGGCATCTGGGCGGTGATCCAGACCGACGTGGTGCAGTTCCTGATGCTGGCACTCTGCCTGCCGCTGACCATGGTGATCACCCTGCAGCAGGTCGGTGGCGCCGAGGCGCTGATCGCCCGGCTGCCGGAGGCCCACTTCAGCCTGATGGGCGATTACAGCCTGGCTGCGTTCCTCAGCATCTTCATCGCCTTCCTGCTCGGCGAAACCCTGGTGCCGCCCTATACCCAGCGCGCCCTGGCCGCACCGGATGCCCGCAACGCCCGCATCGGCTATTCGATCGCCGGCCTGTTCGGCCTGCTGTTCTATTTCGTCAGCTCGACCATCGGCCTGCTGGCGCTGGTGCTCTACCCCGATATCAGCGCCGACCAGGCACTGCCGGCACTGGTGCGTAGCGCGCTGCCGGTCGGCATTACCGGCCTGGTACTGGCCGCCCTGCTGGCGGTGGTGATGTCGACCGCCGACTCCTACCTGAACTCGGCAGCGGTGATCTTCGTCAAGGATATCTATCAGCCGTTTGTCGCGCCGCAGATGGATGAACGGCACCGGCTTTGGATCGAGCGGATCGTCAACCTGGTGATCGGCAGCGGCGCGGTGCTGTTCGCACTCTACGCCACCTCGATCATCGACGCCCTGCTGCTCAGTTACGTGTTCTGGGCGCCGACCATCCTGATCCCGTTCGTACTGGCGGTGGTGTTCGATCTGAAATGCCGCCGCGCCGCGTTGCTGGCGATGCTGGCCGGTGCGCTGACCAGCCTTCTGTGGCAGTGGGGCCCGTTTGAGCTGGAGCAAGCCAGCGGTTTGAGCGCGTTGATCGCCGGGGTGTTGGTCAACATCCTGGTGTTCACCCTGGTCTACCGCCGCTACGCCACCAAAGCCCGATCGGGGGAGGTTTGAAATGCACTGGTTCGAGCTGACCGTCTACGGCATCGCCACGCTCTGTGTCGCCACCGCACTGCTGATCGGGATACTGGCCTGGCGCTTTTACCGTGACAGCTAGCCGATCATTCATAGAACCGCGCTGTCACTCGTCGCGCGGCAGCCGGCGGATATGACCGGATTTGTTGATCGCCACCTGCACGCATTCGGTCTCGGTCACCTTGCGCAGTTCGCTGCCGTCCGGGCACCGCCCCCACACCTCGACCAGAATCTTCACCGAGCTGTGACCAAGCTCCTGCACCCGGGTATAAAAGGACAGCACCGTGCCGACCAGCACCGGCGACATGAACTGCAGCGGCCCGACCGATACCGTGGCCACCCGCCCCTGGGCGATCTCGGCGGCACGCATCTCTGCCGCCAGCACCGCCTGAGCCGAGACCCAGCCGCCATAGACATCGCCGAACATGTTGGTGGCCTCGCCCAGCGCCGGACGCTGCAGGCTGAGCTCGCCTTTCGGTTTCAGAACCTGATCGTTTGTCGGACTCATTTGCTCTCAACTTCCTCTACTCACACGGGCTGGCACCGGCGAGAAACCTGCGCCAGCATCTGACGGTTCGTCATCAGTGCCGCCAATATTCCATGCCCGGACGATACTCCAGCACCCGTCTTAAGTCTAATGATCGGCGATGACATTAAGGCTGCAAACCCCGCCGTTATTGGCAGGCCCGGCCGGGCCAGCGCATTCGTCGACCGCCCGGCAGGCTCTGCCGGCAATTTATCCAACGTCACATTTTTGTCATACAGCCCCTCTATAGTGCTTGCATCGTCACCAATCAATACAAACTTGTTCTCTCTCAGGAGCATAGAAATGAAACCGATGAAGAAGCTGTTCGCTGCCGTTGCAATGACTGCAACCTGCGTCACTGCCAACGCTGCCGATCTGCTGGATCCGAACCTGCCGAGCTACCAGAAGTCTTCCGGTGTCTCTGGCAACCTGTCCAGTGTTGGTTCCGACACTCTGGCTAACCTGATGACTCTGTGGGCTGAAGAGTTCAAGCGTAACTACCCGAACGTCAACATCCAGATCCAGGCGGCTGGTTCCTCCACGGCTCCGCCGGCGCTGACCGAAGGCACTTCCAACCTGGGCCCGATGTCCCGCAAGATGAAAGACAAGGAGATCGAGGCGTTCGAGAAGAAATTCGGTTACAAGCCGACTCCGGTCGCTGTTGCCATCGACGCCCTGGCTGTCTACGTCCACAAGGACAACCCGGTTAAAGGCATGAGCATCGCCGACGTCGACGCCATCTTCTCCTCCACCCGCAAGTGCGGCAACGCTGCCGACATCACCACTTGGGGTGAACTGGGCGTTGAAGGCGCGCTGGCCAGCAAGAACATCCAGCTGTTTGGTCGTAACTCCGTATCCGGCACCTACGGCTACTTCAAGAAGAAAGCCCTGTGCAAAGGCGACTACAAGAACAACGTGAACGAGCAGCCGGGTTCCGCTTCCGTGGTCCAGTCCGTTTCCACCTCTCTGAACGGCATCGGCTACTCCGGTATCGGTTACAAGACCTCTTCCGTACGCGCCATCCCGCTGGCCAAGAAGCCGGGCCAGCCGTTCGTAGAAGCCACTGCAGAAAACTCGCTGAACGGCAGCTACCCGCTGGCGCGCTCCCTGTACGTCTACGTCAACAAGAAGCCGGGCCAGCCGCTGTCGCCGCTGGAGCGTGAATTCCTGAAGATGGTCATGTCCAAAGTCGGTCAGGAAGTGGTTGTCAAAGACGGCTACATCCCGCTGCCGGCCAAGCTGGTCGAGAAGCAGATGGCAGCTCTGGGCCTGTAACACAGGCGCTACGCAACATCCGCTCGATACACCGAGGGGCGCCATGTACGGCGCCCCTTCGGTTTGCCTGTTGCCTGTAATAAATCTGTCATCAAGCTGCAGTAACTTAGCCCCACCTCATACTCTCTCAGGTTTCCCAGGACATTCGTGCCATGAGCATTGATAACAGTTCCCAAATGCCGGACCTGGATTTTGATACCCCAGCCCTGCAACGGCTGCGCAAGATCCGTAAGGCGAAGGATAAGTTCGCATCGGCTGGCATCGCCTTCGGCGGTATCAGCGTCATTATCGCGATCCTGCTGATCTTCTTTTATCTGCTGTACGAGGTCGCTCCGCTGTTCCAGTCGGCCAAGGTCGAGAGCTGGCAGGACGGCGAGCAACAGGTTGCGCCTTACGCCGTACCCGGAAACGGCAACAGCCTTTACCTGACGATGGAAGAACAGGCCGAGATCGGCCTGCGCGTCAGCGACCAGGGCGACATCATCTTCTTCAACACCCGCAACGGCGAGATACTGCTGCAGCAGAGACCGGCACTGGCGGACCAGTTCAAGATCACCAGCTTTGCGCTGGCCTCGGAAGCCAGCCGGATCTTCGCGCTGGGCTTCGAGAACGGTCAGGCACTGGTCATCAAGCACGATTACAAGGCCACCTATCCGGACGGCAATCGGGTGATCACCCCCTACCTCAGCTATCCGCTGGGCGATGCGCCGATCCAGCTGGGCGACCAGCCGCTGGAACTGCTGGCAGTGAACGGTGACGAGGGCGAATGGCGCATCGTCGGTGGCAACGAACAGGCGCTGTCGGTGGCCGAGCTGATCCTGTCCGAAAACCTGATCACCGGCGAAGTGGAAGCCGAGACCGATATCATCGCACTGCCGAAACTGAATCTGGCAGCCAACAAGCTGTTGCTGATGCCGGACCGCCGCTGGCTGCTGATCGACGGTGCCGAAGGCAAGATCGGCGTGGTCGACCTGAAAGCCCGCAACGGTGCCCAGACCACCCAGGTGCTGGACGCTTCCACCGGCGAGATCACCGCGTTCGAACTGCTGCTGGGCGGCAGCTCGCTGCTGGTGGCCGACGACAAGGGCCAGGTATCGCAGTGGTTCCTGGTACGGGACGAGAACAACGCCTGGCAGCTGACCAAGATTCGCAGCTTCGAGGCCGGCAGCCAGCCGGTACGCGACCTGACGATCGAACACCGCCGCAAAGGCTTTGCCACCATCGACGACAGCGGCACCCTGCGGCTGTTCAACAGCACCGCCCAGCGTACGGCGCTGACCGCTCAGTTGGCCGGCGAAAACGCCGACCATATCGCCCTGTCGCCACGTGCCAACGCGCTGCTGATGGAACAGGACGGCATGCTGTCGCTGTGGCAGGTACACAACGAACACCCGGAGATCTCCTGGGATGCGCTCTGGTCCGAGATCTGGTACGAAGGCTACCAGGAGCCGGAATTCATCTGGCAGTCCTCCGCGGCCAACAACGACTTCGAACCCAAGTACAGCCTGATGCCGCTGGCATTCGGCACCCTGAAGGCCGCCTTTTACGCGATGCTGCTGGCCACCCCGCTGGCGATCTGCGGCGCTATCTACACCGCCTACTTCATGGCCCCGGCACTGCGCCGCAAGGTGAAGCCGATTATCGAGTTGATGGAGGCGCTGCCGACGGTCATTCTCGGCTTCCTGGCGGGCCTCTGGCTGGCGCCGTTCATGGAGCTACACATGGCCGGTATCTTTGTGGTGCTGCTCACCATCCCGATCGGCATTCTGTTATTCGCCTTCACCTGGGCCCAGTTGCCGAACCGGATCCGCTTCCTGGTACCGGAAGGCTGGGACGCCGCACTGCTGATCCCGGTGGTTATCCTGGCAACCCTGTTCGGCCTGTGGATTGCGCCAGGCATCGAAGCGCTGCTGTTCGGCGGCGATATGCGCCTGTGGATCACCAAGGACCTGGGGATCACCTACGACCAGCGTAACGCCCTGGTTGTCGGTATCGCGATGGGCTTTGCGGTTATCCCGACCATCTTCTCGATCACCGAGGACGCGATCTTCGCCGTGCCGAAAAGCCTCAGCTACGGCTCGTTGGCGCTGGGCGCGACCCCGTGGCAGACCCTGGTGCGCGTGGTCATGCCGACTGCCAGCCCGGGCATCTTCTCGGCGGTGATGATCGGCATGGGCCGCGCGGTCGGTGAAACCATGATCGTGCTGATGGCGACCGGCAACACGCCGATCATGGATATCAACATCTTCGAGGGGATGCGGACCCTGGCGGCCAACATCGCCGTGGAGATGCCGGAGTCCGAGGTCGGCAGTACCCATTTCCGAATCCTGTTCCTGGCGGCGTTCGTGCTGTTCCTGTTCACTTTCGTGGTGAACACCCTGGCCGAAACCATCCGTCAGCACCTCCGTAAGAAATACGGCTCCCTGTAACCCGTGAGTGAGAAAGGAGAACTGTAATATGCGTGTCTCATTCACCGAATGGACAAAATCCGGCTCCCCCTGGGTGTGGCTGAATGCCGGCGCCGTGGCGATCAGCATGATCATGGTGATCGGCCTGCTGGGGCTGATCGCGGTGCGCGGCCTGGGCCATTTCTGGCCGGCCGATATCATGCAGGCCAAGTACACCGAAAACGGCAACACCATCGTGCTGGCCGGCGAAATTGCCGACGGTGAGAACGTGCCGGCCGAACAGCTGCGCGATGCCGGCGTTGCGGTACCGGCCGATGCCGAGTTCATGCGTCGCAACCTGCTGAAGATCGGCAACCGCGATGTCGGCGGTTCCGACTTTATCTGGGTGCTGGACGAGTTCCTCAGCGAAAAAAGCAAACCGGAGATGCTGTTCGCCGCCGAGCGTCGCGAATGGGGCAACTTCTACGGCTACCTGCGTGGCCTGAAGGAGAACGGCACCCTGGTCGCCAGCCATGACGGCTACCAGAAAACGCCTGAGTACATGGCGCTGTGGCACGATTTCCAGCAGCGTCTCGAGCGCGCGTTGAGCATCCACGACCAGATCAAGGACATTGAAAAAGGCGCCATCGGCTCGATCAACTACGAGCTGGAGCGGCTGCGTCTGAAGCAGCGTTCGCTGGAACTGAAGGGAGTGACCGATCAGTCTGCCTACGACGAACTGGATGCCCGCCGGGCGGAGCTGAATGCCGAGTACGAAGTGCTGCAGAAAGAGCTGCTGGACCTGTACACCGCTTTCAACCGCGACAGCCTGATCGCGGAAACCGCCGCCGGCCAACAGGTTGAGATCGATATCGGCAAGGTGGTGCGCGCCTTCCTGCCGAACAACATGGGGCTGACCGACAAGATCGGCCACTACATCGCCAAGATCTGGGAGTTCGTATCCGACGATCCGCGCGAAGCAAACACAGAGGGCGGCATCTTCCCGGCGATCTTCGGTACCGTGATGATGGTCCTGCTGATGTCGGTGATGGTAACTCCGTTCGGCGTAGTGGCAGCGGTCTATCTGCGCGAATATGCCAAGCAGGGCTTTATCACCCGGCTGATCCGTATCGCGGTCAACAACCTGGCCGGTGTACCCTCGATCGTCTACGGTGTATTCGGTCTCGGTTTCTTCGTCTACTTCCTGGGCGGCAACATCGACGATCTGTTCTTCCCGGAAGCCAAACCGGCACCGACCTTCGGTACCCCGGGCCTGATGTGGGCCTCGCTGACTCTGGCGCTGCTGACCGTACCGGTGGTGATCGTGGCCACCGAAGAGGGCCTCAGCCGCATCCCGCGTGCGGTGCGTGAAGGCTCGCTGGCACTGGGCGCCACCAAGGCGGAAACCCTGTGGAAAGTGGTGCTGCCGATGGCCAGCCCGGCGATGATGACCGGCGTGATCCTGGCAATCGCCCGCGCCGCCGGCGAGGTGGCACCGCTGATGCTGGTCGGGGTGGTCAAGCTGGCACCGAGCCTGCCGCTGGACCTGAACTACCCGTACCTGCACCTGGACCAGAAATTCATGCACCTGGGCTTCCATATCTACGATGTGGGCTTCCAGAGCCCGAACGTCGAAGCGGCCCGGCCGCTGGTATACGCAACAGCGCTGCTGCTGGTGGCGGTCATTGCCCTGCTGAACTTCTCGGCGATCGCCATCCGAAACCACCTGCGCGAGAAATACAAAGCGCTTGAAATGTAACGCTGGATGACAGAACAGGTTAAAAGGTTAAAATCATGACAAGCGAAGCCAAATCACACGCAATCGATATCTCCTCTATGCAGCGTGAAAACCGAACCCTGCAGCTGGACAATGAGATCCACACTCTGCAGGTACAGAACCTGAAACTGCGCTACGGTGACAAAGAAGCGCTGCACGGCATCGATATGCTGATCCCGAAAAACCGGGTGACCGCTTTTATCGGCCCATCCGGCTGCGGCAAGTCCACCCTGCTGCGCTGCTTCAACCGGATGAACGACCTGGTCGACGGTTGTTCCATCGATGGCCAGATCCTGCTGGACGGCAAGAACATCTTCGACCGCGCCGTCGACGTGGCCGAGCTGCGCCGCCGGGTCGGCATGGTATTTCAGAAACCGAACCCGTTCCCGAAATCGATCTACGAAAACGTGGCTTACGGCCTGCGTATCCAGGGGATCAACAAGAAGCGGGTGCTGGACGAGACCGTCGAGTGGGCGCTGAAATCCGCCGCCCTGTGGGATGAGGTGAAGGACCGACTGCACGAGAGCGCGTTGGGCATGTCCGGCGGTCAGCAGCAGCGTCTGGTCATCGCCCGCACCATCGCGGTAAAGCCGGAAGTACTGCTGCTGGATGAACCGGCCTCGGCACTGGACCCGATCTCCACGCTGAAGATCGAAGAGCTGATCCACGAACTGAAAAAAGATTTCACCATCGTGATCGTCACCCACAACATGCAGCAGGCGGCCCGTGTCTCCGACTACACCGCCTTCATGTACATGGGCGACCTGATCGAGTTCGGGGTCACCGACACCCTGTTCACCAACCCGGTTCAGAAACAGACCGAAGACTACATCACCGGTCGTTACGGTTAATAACTGCCCGGCGGGGCGCCTGGTCGCCCCTCCCGCAGAGCGACCTGAAACACAGCAACGGAGAACAATGCCGTGCAGTTTGAAGACAATTATTCCTCGCACATCTCCCAGCAGTTCAACGATGAACTGGAGCAGATCCGCACCGAGCTGCTGACCATGGGCGGTGTGGTCGAACGCCAGGTTCACGATGCCATCGAAGCGCTGCTGAGCGGCGATGCCGACCTGGCCGAGCAGTCCCGCAAGGTCGACAAGCAGACCAACGAAATGGAGCTGATGATCGACGAGCAGTGCACCACCATCATCGCCCGCCGCCAGCCGGCCGCCAGCGACCTGCGGCTGATCATCTCGGTCTCCAAGGCGGTCAGCGACCTGGAGCGGATGGGCGACGAAGCCAGCAAGATCTGCCGCCATGCGATCGAACTGGTCAACGACGGCGAATCCCAGCGCGGCTACCAGGAGATCCGCCATATCGGCAGCCTGGTGCGCGACATGGTCAAGGACGTACTGACCGCCTTCGCCCGCAGCGATACCGAGCTGGCCTACCGGGTCGCCAAACAGGACAAGTCGGTCGACCAGGAATACCGCACCGCGATGCGCTCGCTGGTGACCTACATGATGGAAGACCCGCGTGCCATCTCCAGCGTGCTGAACGTGATCTGGATCCTGCGCTCGCTGGAGCGGATCGGAGACCACGCCCGCAACATGGCGGAGCACCTGATCTATCTGGTCAGCGGCACCGATGTTCGCCATCAGAGCCTGAAAGAGATCAAGAAAGCGGTGCGCGAAGACCTGGAAAAATAATCCTGCCCTTCCCGCTACCGAGAGAAGCCCCGCTCCGCGTCACTTAAGCGGCTGGGCCGATGCCATGTAGGGCTGACGTCAGTCGGCCAGGAGCCCGTAGGGCTCCACAACCGCCTGCGGCGGTGGCGCACTAAAGTACGCCCTACAAGGCCTCCCCGTTTCAAACAGCCACCCTCCTTCAGCGTAGGTTAAGCATTTCTCTGCTCGGACATTAATCAATCCGACCGGATTGTAGTATCCTTCTGCGCATTACATTTCCCACCAGGCAGGATCGCCCCGATGCAGATCAGAATATGGACGTTCAGCCGGCTCGTCGTACTTTGCGCGCTGTTCAACCTCAACGCTTTTGCCGATACCGACCTGAAGCAGATCGAAGGACGCCTGTACGCCGGCAACGACAGCGGCCAGTACCCGCTGGAAGCGATCGAGATCCGCCTGCTGGATCAATCGGGCGCCGTGATCGCCAATACCCGCACCACCTCCGAAGGCCGTTACGCATTCGATCAGATCCCGGCCGGCAATTACCGGGTCCAGCCGGATCGCCAGGCGCTGGCCCGCCGGGAACTGTCCACCCCGCCGCCCCAGCCGGTCAATCTCAGCGGCGACAGCGACCTCATCAATGTGGGTACCACCGTGCTGTACGGCAAAAGCCTGAGCTGCGTACCCGCCGCTCACTCAGCCAAGGCACCGCCGGCCCAAGCAACGGCGGCTCAACTGCCAGCCGGCGGCTATACCCTGCAACTGATGGCCGGCCACAAAGCCGCCAGCGTGCAGCAGTTCATCGACCACCATCGATTAAAAGATACCTATCAGCTAAAAGTCCGCCGTAACGGCGCCGACTGGCACCTGCTGCTGCAAGGAAGTTATCCGAGCTATAAGGCGGCCCGCCGGGCAGCGGCCAGCCTGCCCGCCGGGCTGCGACCGTGGATTCGCAAAGTAGGCAGCTTGCGCACCTGTTGCTAGGTAAGGAAAAGGATCTCGTAAGTTTCCTGGCCCGGCTTTGCCTATTGGAGGGTGTTCATAGTTCTGTGTCAGCGTAAATCACAGGTCCACATATTGATCCACCCTGCCCGGGAAGTGGATGGTCAACTGGGATAGCGTCAGATTCCAGTTTTGTACTGGATGCGTCCACT
>NZ_JAILYN010000006.1 GCF_019795155.1 Marinobacterium arenosum
GCGTAAATGGCGAAACAGTTTGCCGCCGGAGGCCTTGTCAGCGGCCACGTACCGGTAGATCCATTCATGACTGACCGGATAACCAATCAAGTCGGCCACACCGCTGATCTGCTCAGGGCTCCAGTCGAGTCTCAGCGCCCATTCCACGTAGACGACCGTATCCTGTGGCACCCGATACTTAACCGCCTGCTTGCGCCTACGGGTTGCCTTGTACTGGGCAACATCAGGATCGTACGTGCCCCCCTGACTGTTACGCTTCAGCTCCCGGTAGACGGTGGATCTGTTCACATCAATACGGCGGGCAATCTCGGCAGGCGTACATCCCTGCGCGATCAGAAGGGAAATCTGGTATCGTTTCCCCTCGGTCAACTGCTGATAACTCATAGTGGTACTTCTTCTACTTTGGCGAGCTGAAGCGTATCACTGTCAGCAGTTGGCCACCTCCCGCCTTTCAACCATGAGTGTTGCACTTATTATCTGAATTCAGGTCCGGCCTAGAAACAAAAAAGGCCGGTGATTGCTCAACCGGCCTAAGTTATTGAATTAGATGGTCGGGACAGCAGGATTTGAACCTATTCTGGCCATTTTTTCCTTTTCTGCTCCACCCACAACAACCTTACTCAACCCCAGAGAGTACGAGGCTTGGAGCATAATCAGGATATTTGCCGTTACAGAGTTGGATTAGGGTGTTTTGGGGCATTTGGGACAAAAGTTGGGACAAATGACGCTTTGCCCCAGCACTTTTTCTGGATCAAATCTCTTCATATTGAGCGGAGCTCCAGCTTTGACAGCAAATAATGCCATCAGGGTGATATTAGCCTGTACTACTCGGTCACCTCGGAGAATAGCTCGTTAAAAAACGCTTTTCCTGCATTGCTCAGCACCCAGTTTCCCTTGGCGTTTTGGAAAGCTATACAGCGCTTGGCCAGTATTTTGTCGATATTGGATGCCAAACCGCCCTTCAAATCACAGGCTGACAGGATTTCCTGCTTATCTTCGCCCTGTTCAATCTGCTTCAGGACTTCCTGGCTGACACCTGCATCTGGATTGGTCAGCAGCTCAAACTGATACCCCAACTCGGTCGCTCCCCGGCCCAGCACCAACAGCAGGCCTTGTACTTTGCGCACGGCATCATTCTGCGCTTCATCGGAGTTGTATGAACGGATGTAAGCAAACCCTTCACGCATCACCAACTCGAAACCGATATTGGAATACAGGTCACGGTAATAGCGATCGAGATTTGAAAACAGTTCTTCATACAAGGGGTTCGGCACCAGGCCGCTGTCTTTGAAAATGTACTCATTCACAGCCTGCCCATTGATAAGCGCTTCATACAGCTTTCGACTTTTCTGTTGATCAACTTGCATGTGCAGGCTCCAGTGCTCTGACGTAATAAACCAGTTCGTACCCGTTATGCTGCAACGCACGTTGGCGGAACGTTGGCATGACGGTAAAACCCTTTTCGCTCATACACCATTTGATGGCTTCCAGCAGATCGCTCAGCTGGTAGTCGGGCAATGCCCGGCGCATGTGGAGATGAAGCGCCTTGTGAAGGTCATCGCAGTCATCTGGTGGTGTCCATTCGCTCACCCATTGCCGAATCATCTCTTTTCGATATTGCTGCTGCCGCTCAAAGTCCTCACTCTCAGCATCCAGTTCGACAACCCGAGGCACACTGCTCTGTTGACGGAGCTGATCCACACGGGCTCGCAAGAATTCTTCAAAATGAAGCCGCTGATCATGCCCATGCCACTCCAATCGAGCCCTGTAACGAACGGCACGCATGCCTGAAAATATCTGCCCAAATCGGAAAACAGGCTCATCTGGACGCAGCTGATTATTCCTGAGGCTGCCGTCCTGAAGCGACCGCGCCGCCTGCAGCATTTCATTAAACGCAGTCTCAATTGCGTTGTATTGCAAGCGCTGACGGGCGTTTTGCCGTACGTAGCGCTCCAGCGAGCGCCTGATTTTCTCAACATCTTTGGCATGTGCACGAATCGAGGCACTTGCATATCGGAGCTGCTGGCTAATGTGGGGTAACCCGGCTTTATGCAACAGGGTCGCAATGTCCTTCAGTGAGGTCAGGGCCGGCTGCCCGTCCTTGAGTGATTCACGCTCATTGAGGAACTGCAGGCTCGGCAATACATGGTGCCGGTAAATCTGGTCGATCTGCTCCAACGCCCTGCTCGCCTGCCGACTTTGTTCGAGATCGCCAAGCTCCAGCTGTTCTACCATCTCTGACAGACGCTCGGCCTGACCTTGCAAGCTGCTTACATTGTCCCGCATCTTTGCCTGGGTATAACGGACATGCTCCCTGAGCAGTTCCAGCTGCTCATCAAATTGCCGATCCCCTTCGTGTAATGTGCATCGAGTCAGCGCTTCCAGACTATCGTGAAAACGCCGTCGCAGGTCCTCCAACTGAGCACTGGACAGCTCGCGCAAACGGCGGCGGTCGAAGTGGCGAAACATATCAACCACAAAGGGGGCCAGCACGAAAACCGCTCGATTCCGGTCTATCTCAATTACCAGATCCGCACGGCGCAGGTTGTCCAGTTCGAATATGGCGCGAAGACGCTTCTGCTCCACATCTGTTTGCTGCTCGAGCATCGCCCTTACCAGCTGATGATATAGCTTGATCGGTACTTCGCCGGGGCCGCCCTGCTGGTCAATATGGTCAATCAGTGCAAGGAAGATCGCCTTGTGCTCGATCATGGCGATTAGCGTTTTGTCCGTTGAGACGATCATGCATTCGCCTCAACGAACTCAGCGGTAGCGCTGTTTTTCGCCAGTGGGCGCAGTGACTCACAGGCACCGTGGTAGACCACACGGCGTCGCTCGCTGTAAGCCTTCTCCGTGGCTTTGAACATGCCCAGATAAATGTAATGGCGCACCGCCTGCACAATCTCGGCCGACATATCCGGGCTCGCTCCAAACAGCACAAAGCCATGCTGCTGGGCTATCTCAACCGCCGTCTGCAGGTTTTGCTGGTCGATCGATGCCATTTCATCCATCACCAGCGGCAGGCAGATCTGCGCATCCTGCGCCAGCAAGCGCTTCAGCAGGATAGATAGCAGCAGGCTGTTGACCATGCTGGTGGTGCCGTTGGATTGCGCATTCTCAGTGAACTGATCCTGCCCAGCCAGACGGAACCGATACCGCACCTTCTCGATCAACTGATGCATCTGCAGTACCCGTCCGTAGCGCCCGGAATCGCGGAAGAACTCGTCACAGAAGTCATTCAGACGTTGATACAAGCGCTGTTCATGCAACTCCTCGCCAAACAGATTGATCTTGTCCAGATCGCTCAGCAGCAGCTGAAAGCGGGGGTGAAGGTCACAGGCAAACTGCACCTCTTCCAGGTTCGATACGCTGTAGGCGCCAAACTCGCGATTGATCTCAGCGATAAAACCTTTGATCTGCCGTCCGGCCTCTCGCAACGCGTCCATCTGTATGGATGTGTGTTTGTTATGCGCACGTACCCGGTTCTCATAGTCCATCTGCTGCCCTTCAAGGGTACTAAACAGCCGCTCAAACTGCTGACGCAATGCCTTCAGATGCGCCATCTCGAAGCTCACCCGGTAAGACTCACTACCGTCACTTTCCAACAACTGCTGGCTCAGCAGCTTGCGCAGTGCCTCCATAAGCTCCTGATAGAGTCCACCCATTTCAGTGCACTGACGCTCCAACACAGCAAGCGCATTCTCCGGCAGCGTTCGGGCCATGGGCTTAAGACTTGAGGCCCAGCCCTGTAATACACCATGACTGTTACTCAGCAACCCCAGACGGTCCAGTTGTTCAGACAAGGTCTGTTTTTGCGCCTTCAGGCCTTCCAGTGATTCCCGTGCTTGCTGCTCCTGTCCCAACGCCCCGTCATACTGTTTTTTGTAGCGCTCTGTATCTTGCCGGGCTTCAGCGATCTGTTGCTGCAATTCTTCAAGCGATGCTTGTGCCTCATTGAACTGCTGAAAGTGGGTATCACTGGCCTTTAGGTGCGTGATATTGGTTTCGAGAATACTCAGCTCAGCCTGCTCTGCCTTCAGCTTTTCACGCTGCTCTGCCTGAGTGAGTCGCGTATTGGCCAGGTGCTCTGTAAATTCCAACTCCTGTTCCTGAATGGCATCTTTCAGCTTTATCAATTGCTGCTCGAGCTGCGCTCGTACTGCTTCAGGGTTATAAGGCGATGCCGTGACATTGGGCACGGGTTCACCGCACAACACCAACGCATCTTCTGTTGGCGCAAAAAGACCAGCAAATTGTTGCATCACCTCACGAGATGGCTGATCCAAAACAGGTGTTGCTTCGGCAAGGGAGGGGGCCAGGTTATACAGCACCGTGGCGGATTGTGGATCCAGCTGATCCAGCACTGAAGGCTTAAAGTGCTCCAGCTGATCCTTAATTCGATCACGCTTTTTACGGTCACGGATCAAAGCATGATTAAGCTGCTCCATACGCGCTTGGCGCTGGCCTTCATCCTGCAGATCCGCAACGAGTGCGGCTTTACGATTTGCCTGTTGCTGCAACTCAGCCAACAACTCCTCAGGCTCAAGGCCCGGATGCGCACGCTGGATCTCGCTGATCCGCTTAACCGCCGTTTCACTTTGTCTTAGCCGCCGCTCACGCTCTGCCTGACTACCCTCCATATGTTTGACACGATCACTTGAACCCCTGAAGCCTGCTTTGGCCTTATTCAACGCCTCTTGAGCAGCCCCATGTGTCTGTACGGCCTTCTCAATCAGAGGTTCTATTTTTGAATGCTCAGCTGCCAGCACCGCCTTCAAGTCGACATAAAACTGCCCCACATCGCGTGATTGAGCCTCATACTGCCGATAACTGGTATCGAAACGCTCCCAATCTTCCTGCGCATTACTGATCCGCTGCAGCTCATCCCGTTCCGCACGCAATTGTTCATAATCCTGCAGGATCTGATTGAGATCGACGCTCAACTCATCCGACTTACGCTGTTTTTCTCCTTCGATGATCGTCGCCAACGCATCGGGCAAGGTTCGACTGTCGTTGGCCCCGATATCAAAGGCCAGATGGATCAGCTGTTTCCAGGCCGCCAATTCCCGTTCCGTACCGCCCTGCTTCAGCGGCAGCAAGCAATAGCGGCCTTCTTCGCGGCTCAGTGGACGATGGGAAAAAAGCCGTTCCCGGATGGTTTTGCTGTCATGCAATGCTTCACCGCCCAATTGACTGAGCTCAGGCTGGATGGAAGCGAGCGACAGCGTTTCCAGCGGCGCGCCCAGGCCCTCATTACAGTCAGCGGCAAAATCCCAGAACAGATGTCGAATCTCGTCGTAGGCACAGGGCACAACAATACGTGCATAGCTGAACTCCTTACGCCCCTGATGAAGCAGAATGCAAAAAGGCCCATAGAGGTTTTCGGCTTCCAGCAAGATGAATGAATTCTGGTCTGGAAAGTAATATTTAAAGCTCTCCTGCGCGCTGTAAAAATCCCCTGAGCGACTGCGGAAACCAAACTTTCGTTCACACTTCTTGAAGTTCTCTTCTGGCAACAAAAACAGCTTGAGCGCATTCAGCATTGAGGTTTTACCGAGGTTATTACGGCCAAACAGCGCCGTGTGCTGATCAACCCGAATCTCGGTATAGGCATAAGCGGCACTGTTCACGAACACCAGCTGGCGAATGGCGTACAGATCAGGGCAGGTATCGATTTGTTGAAACAGCGTATCCATGCTTATTCTCTTCCGTTAGAGGTAGGTTTCCTGTTCGAGGGTCCTGTTAGTCTGCCGTAGCAATGCGATCAGCCGGTCCACCTCCGGGCTCACCCCCGTGTAGTTAGTCAAATCTGTTCGCGCGTGAACACTCAGCAACCGGTTGGAGGCTGCCAGTCGCGCTTCGATATCCTGAGGGTAGAGAAAGCGCATGGGAAGCTGTGGCATACGTTGACGCAGGGTTCTGAACATATGAATGCCCCCCAGGTCAGGATCGAACAGACAGTTCAACTCGGCGTAGCGCGCCAAAAACGGCTGCAATATCGCATTGGTGATTTGGTTGCCCGCCGCATATAAAAGATCGACCGGCTCGCTCAAGGCCCAGCCACAGTCAGGCAAAATAGCCAAGGTTCGCTCAAGCGCCAGGAAATTCTCAAGGTTCTCGACCAGCAGTGTGCGTTCAGCCGGTTTGACCGGGCACTGCCACTCCCGGCCTTCGAACAATATAACCTGAGGATGGGGTATGGACTCACGGCGCAGTAGCAAACATGCACCGCTCACGCTCACGCGATGACTATTACCGGCCGCTGCGGCGCTCACACGGTCATTCAGCGCTTGCTTTGAGAATCGACTTTGCAACTCTTTGAGTGCTACCTGATCGAGAATTTCGACGGTGTGACGATTGGGGCCGGCCAGCTCCACACGGAACAGTTCGCGTCGCTGACGGCTTGTGATGCCGGCAAGCTCAAGCTGTTTCTCAAAGGCACTGTAGTTTACCGGCTTGCCAGCGGCGACTTTCTCAAGGTAGTCAGACAGTCGTGTTTGTGATGTTTTTGCCATCCTGGCGTATCTCCCTGCTGCAGTGCAGCGTTTAAAAGTACCAGCTAACTGTGATCTTTCAGTAGGTTGTTCATCTGAGGCCGATTTGGAGAATTGGAGGCGCCAACCAAACCAAGCCTCCGAGGACCTCAGATGAACATTCATAAAAATGCCCGATTAACACCTCACGGTCGAGAAATTCTTGTCCGCCGTATTCTGGAAGAAGGCTTGAGTCTGTGAACAACCTATTGGCTTTACACAGCTAGCTAAAATCCGCGCTGCCCCCCCCCCGCATTGAATCTCCTCGGGAAGGACCCACAGCGATCGCCGGTCGCCCTCGGCGCCCCAATCGCAAAAGCGCTATTACGGTGCGTTGCGGATCAACCTCCAATGCCACCGCGCCGACTGCGTCGCTGAAGTGGTCGATCAAAATGGCGGTTCTGAGATAACGCTCGACAATTTCGGAAAGTGTCGCGGCTCGGGCTTACCGCCGGCTAATGTCGGCCTTCAGTCGGCTACACGAATACAGGTTGCTGATGAAGTTAACCGGGAACCAGACCTGTCCACCGGTTTGCTGGCGGGTAAACGCAATACATGATATACGGCCACGGATGCCGACGTTGAGGTCGAACAGATGGTGCAGACGGTCCGCAATTAACTCTGACTAGCTAAGCGCACCATAGCCGACCGAATATTTCTGCAGGCGGACCTAGCAAGCCTCGTTACCATTCTTACGAAAGGGCTATGAAAACACAGGAAAGAGGAAAAGGAGTCAATCGATTGGCGAACGGCGACCGTACGGTGACCAGATATCTATATTCCAGAAACAACAAAGGCCGGTGATCGCTCAACCGGCCTAAGTTATTGAATTAGATGGTCGGGACAGCAGGATTTGAACCTGCGACCCCCTGCACCCCATGCAGGTGCGCTACCAGACTGCGCTATGCCCCGACACTTGAAAGCTCCCTAAGGAGGAGCGGTATACTAACCTAACAGGTTGATTATGTGAAGGTTTTTTCAACCTGATTTGAGTATTGATAGGATCTCTTCGAGTTCGCCGATGGTTTGCCGGATCACCTGCTTCATCTGCGAGCTGTCCTGATCGGCCGAGCTGCCCGCCAGCCACTGGCGAGCCCCACTGATCGTATAGCCCTGCTCGTAGAGCAGGCTACGAATCTGTCGGATCAGCAGCACATCCTGGCGCTGGTAGTAGCGACGGTTGCTGCGCTTGACCGGTTCGATCTGATCGAACTCCTGTTCCCAGTACCGCAGCACATGCGGCTTGAGGTCGCACAGTTTGGCGACCTCGCCGATGGTGAAGTAACGCTTGCCGGGAATCAGGGAACTGTCAGAGTTCTCCGCCGTTGTCGGCATAGGCTTCAACTCGATCCTTCAGCTTCTGACCCGGACGGAAGGTGACGACCCGGCGCGCCGAGATCGGCACCTCCTCCCCCGTTTTCGGGTTCCGGCCCGGTCGCTGGCGCTTGTCGCGCAGATCGAAGTTACCGAAGCCGGACAGCTTTACCTGCTCATTTGACGCCAGACTGGTGCGGATCTCTTCAAAGAAGGATTCCACCATATCTTTGGCTTCACGCTTGTTGAGGCCCAGCTCTTCATTGAGACGCTCGGCCATATCCGCTTTAGTCAAAGAGCCCATATCACTCACCCTTGTGATTACTCTCGAAGCACGGCACCGAATTCAGTATTCAGCGCAGACACAGCCTCATTGATGACGCTGTTGATTTCTTCATCAGTAAGAGTGCGTGATGGATGTTGCCAGGTCAAGCCCAGCGCCAGAGATTTTTTACCGGATTCAATACCTTGGCCGCGATAGACGTCAAACAGGTTGACCTCTTTGCAGTAATCTCCGGCCTTGCCGAGCACACACTGACGTACCGCTTCGAAGGTGACATTTTCATCCACCACCAGCGCGATGTCGCGACGAGACTCCGGGAACTTGGACAGTTCGCTGAAGCGCGACAGTCGCCCTTCACGCAGGCAGTCCAGTTCGATCTCGAACAGGAACACCGCGCCCTTCATACCCAGCGTCTTAGCCAGCGACGGGTGCAACGCGCCGACGTAGCCAACGGTGTTGCCGTTGCGCTGAATCACAGCGGTCTGACCCGGGTGCAGCGCCACATGGCTGCCAGCCACGAAGCTGTACTCGTCAGCCGCGCCGGCCAGTGCCAGCAGGCTCTCGACATCGCCCTTGATATCGAAGAAGTCGACCGGTTCGTTGGCACCGGTCCAGCCTTCCGGCTGGCGGTTGCCGGTGATCACGCCGGCAATGGCGTTCTGCTGCAGCAGCTCTTCGCCCTGCGGCAGGAAGCGCTGGCCGGTCTCGAACAGTCGGATACGGCTCTGCTGGCGGTTCTGGTTGTACTGGGCCGCCTTAACCAGGCCCGGCCACAGGGTGGTGCGCATCACCGCCATCTCGGCGGAGATCGGGTTGGCCAGCGCCATCGCTTCATACTTGTCGTCGAACTGCTGCTGCAGGCCGGCTTCGATGAAGCTGTAGGTGATCGCTTCCTGATAGCCACGGGCGATCAGGCTGTCGCGCACCTTCTGCTCGGACACCTTGGCTTCCTGGTCCGGCTTCAGCGGCAGCGAGGCAGTCGGCGTGCGTACCGGCAGGTTGTTGTAGCCGTAAACGCGGGCCAGCTCTTCAATCAGGTCGACCTCGATGCTGATGTCGAAGCGGTAGGACGGTACCGTGACCTGCCACTCGCCTTCGCCGGACGCTTCAACCTGCAGACCCAGCCGGGTCAGGATCTCTTCGATCTCGGCCGCCGGCATCTCGAATGCCAGCAACTGGTTGACCTTGCTGTGACGCAGGCGGATGTTCTCGACCTTCGGCAGGTGGTCTTCGCTGGCCACTTCGGTAACCGGGCCGGCTTCACCGCCGACGATCTGCAGCAGCAGCTCGGTGGCACGATCGACCGCCTGGGCCTGCAGCTGCCAGTCGACGCCGCGCTCGAAGCGGTGCGAGGAGTCGGTGTGCAGGCCATAGGCACGGGCACGACCGGCAATCGCCAGCTGGCTGAAGAAGGCGCTTTCCAGGAAGATGTTGTTCGTTTCGGCGGTACAGCCGGTCGCTTCGCCGCCCATGATGCCGGCCATCGCCACCGCGCCATTGTCGTCGGCGATCACCAGGGTATCGTCGTTCAGCTCAACCTGCTGGCCGTCCAGCAGCGTCAGCGGTTCGCCCTGCTTGGCCATCCGTACGGTGATCTTGCCGGACAGCTTGTCCAGGTCGAAGGCGTGCATCGGCTGGCCGAGCTCCAGCAGTACGTAGTTGGTCACGTCGACCACCGGATCGATGGAGCGGATGCCGGAGCGGCGCAGTTTCTCGACCATCCACAACGGCGCGGCCGCCTGCGGATTGATGTTGCGGATCACCCGGCCGACATAACGCGGGCAGGCCTGCGGCGCTTCCAGCGCGATCGGGAAGCTGTCGTCGATCTGCGCGGCGGTCGGCTGGGTTTCGAGGAACTGCACCGGCGCCTTGTTCAGCACGCCGACTTCGCGCGCCAGGCCACGGATGCTCAGGCAGTCGCCGCGGTTCGGCGTCAGGTCGATATCGATGATCTGGTCGTCCAGACCGAGGTATGCTCGCAGGTCCTCACCGACCGGCGCATCGGCCGCCAGCTCCATGATGCCGCCGTGGTCATCGGAGATGCCCAGCTCGTCGTCGGCGCAAAGCATGCCGAAGGATTCGACCTGGCGCAGCTTGGCTTTCTTGATCTTGAACTCGCTGCCGTCCGGGGTCGGCAGTACCGCGCCGACCTTGGCGAAGGCGGTCTTCAAGCCGGCGCGGGCGTTCGGCGCGCCGCAGACCACCTGGAACTGCTCGCTGCCGTCGGACACGGTGCAGACCTGCAGTTTGTCGGCATTGGGGTGCTGCTCGGCGGTCAGGATCTCACCGACCACCACGCCGGAAAAATCGCCGGCAACCGCTTCGACGTCGTCCACTTCCAGACCGGCCATGGTGACCTGGTCGACCAGACCCTGGGTATCGATCGCCGGGTTTACCAGCTCTCGCAACCATTGTTCACTGAATTTCATCTTGCTGTCCTGAAAATTCTGTTAATGACGCTGTTCTTGCAACGATTGGGCGCGATTAGCGGAACTGGCCCAGGAAACGCAGATCGTTTTCGAAGAACAGGCGCAGGTCGTTGACGCCGTAACGCAGCATCGCCAGTCGCTCGACACCCATGCCGAATGCGAAGCCGGTGTACTGCTCCGGATCGATGTTGGAGTATTCGAATACTTTCGGATGCACCATGCCGCAGCCGAGTACCTCCAGCCACTTGCCGTCGCCGCGATCGATATCCACCTCGATGGACGGTTCGGTGAACGGGAAGTAGGAGGGACGGAAGCGCACCCGTACGTCCTCTTCGAAGAACTCGCGCAGGAACTGCTGCAGCGTGCCCTTCAGGTCGGCGAAGCTGATATCCTTGTCGACCAGCAGACCTTCCACCTGGTGGAACATCGGCGAGTGGGTCTGGTCGTAGTCGCAGCGGTACACCCGGCCCGGGCAGATGATCCGGATCGGCGGCTGCTGGGTTTCCATGGTGCGCACCTGCACGCCGGAGGTGTGGGTCCGCAGCAGGGTGTTGGCATTGAAGTAGAAGGTGTCGTGCATCGCACGGGCCGGATGGTGAGCCGGAATGTTCAGCGCTTCGAAGTTGTGATAGTCGTCTTCGATCTCCGGACCTTCCTCGATGCTGTAGCCGATACCGGTGAAGAACTGCTCGATCCGCTGCATGGTCTTGGTGACCGGATGCAGCCCGCCCAGCTCCTCGCCACGGCCCGGCAGGGTCACGTCGATCTGCTCGGCGGCCAGCTTGGCGGCCAGCGCGGCGGTGTCGATATCGTACTTGCGCTGGTTGATCTTCTCTTGCAGCGCCTGCTTCGCTTCGTTAATGCGCGCGCCCGCCGCCGGACGCTCTTCGGCGGACAGCTTGCCCAGCCCTTTCAACAGCTGAGTCAGCAGGCCTTTCTTGCCCAGGTACTCAACACGTACCTGATCCAGGTCCTGCGCACTGCTGGCCTGCTCAACGGCCTGCACCCCGTCAGCCAGCAGGGTTTCGATGTTTTCCATTTCCGGCTCCAGAAATTAACAACAGATCTCTGATCAACCCACGGTTTCGACATGGCTTCATCAGAGATCGATAAAAGTAAAACAGCATTCGAAAAAATAGGGGAAGAGCTTGCACCCTTCCCCTATCTCAGCGATCAGTCACCTGTAATCAGGCTGGTGCTTATGCCAGAGCAGCTTTCGCTTTCTCTACCACAGCCGCAAAAGCGTTTGCTTCGTGCACAGCCAGATCAGCCAGAACCTTACGGTCGATCTCAACGTTAGCCTTTTTCAGACCAGCGATGAAACGGCTGTAGGACAGGCCGTTGATGCGAGCCGCAGCGTTGATACGCGCGATCCACAGGGCACGGAACTGACGCTTGCGCTGACGACGGTCGCGGTAAGCGTACTGACCAGCTTTGATAACCGCCTGTTTAGCAACACGGAATACACGGCTACGAGCACCGTAGTAACCTTTTGCCTGCTTCAGGACTTTCTTGTGACGACGACGAGCAATAACACCACGTTTTACGCGAGCCATTGGAACCTTCCTATATCAAATTCTGTTAAAAAACCAATTAGATGTACGGCAGCATACGCTTAACGAGTGCCTTGTCCGCTGCATTAACCTGCAGCATCGGACGCAGCTGACGCTTACGCTTGGTGCTCTTCTTGGTCAGAATGTGGCTAGTGAAGGACTGCTTGTGCTTGAAGCCATTCGCAGTTTTCTTGAAACGCTTAGCCGCGCCACGGCAAGATTTAATTTTAGGCATGTCTAAAATCTCCACGCATTCGTTTAGTTGTGTTCACCTGAACAAACGGCAAAACCCGTGACTGACTCCTAGAAGCCAACCACGGGTTGGGCGTAACGCAGGTTACTTTTTCTTCTTCGGGGCAATGACCATGATCAGTTGACGGCCTTCCATCTTCGGACGCTGTTCAACGGTACCCAGTTCGATCAGGTCCTTTTCGACCCGCTGCATCAACTGCATACCCAGCTCCTGGTGAGCCATCTCACGACCGCGGTAACGCAGGGTTACCTTGACCTTGTCCCCGTCTTCAAGGAAACGTACCAGGTTGCGCAGTTTTACCTGGTAATCACCTATATCCGTATTAGGACGGAATTTCACTTCCTTGACCTGGGTCTGGTGCTGCTTCTTCTTCGCTTCGTTGGCCTGCTTCTTCTGTTCGTACAGATGCTTGCCATAATCCATCACCTTACAGACGATGGGGTCAGCGTCAGAGATCTGAACCAGATCAAGTTCTACCTCTTGAGCGGCCTCCAGTGCCTCTTTGATCGATACAACACCGATCTGTGTGCCGTCGGGACCAATCAGTCGACATTCACGTGCTCGAATATTTTCATTAATCGGTGGACGCTGTTCACGGCGTGCACCCCTTCTGTTATCGCGCCTGATGGTTCTATCTCCTGATCAGTTATACCTGACGACCTTTCTTGGCCACATCCTGGCCAATGAGGTTTTCAAATTCTGCTACGGTCATGGTGCCGAGATCCTCGCCCGTACGGGTACGTACGGCCACTGCCCCGGCTTCGACCTCTTTGTCACCCACGACCAGAAGGTAAGGAACCTTCTGCAGGGTGTGTTCGCGAATTTTAAAGCCGATCTTCTCGTTTCTCAAGTCTGCTTGTGCGCGGAAACCGAGTTCTTCCAATCGGTTAGCGACATTCTGACAGTATTCCGCCTGATTGTCGGTGATATTCAGCACCACCGCCTGCTGCGGCGCCAGCCAGCCCGGCAGCGCTCCGGCGTAGTTTTCGATCAGAATACCGATGAAGCGCTCGAAGGAACCGAGGATCGCGCGGTGCAGCATTACCGGCGTTTCCCGCTCGCCTGATTCGTTGACGAACTGGGCGCCCAGGCGACCCGGCATCGAGAAGTCGACCTGAATAGTACCACACTGCCATACGCGGCCCAGGCAATCTTTTAGCGAGAATTCCACTTTCGGACCATAGAAAGCGCCTTCGCCCGGCAGCTCGTCCCAATCCAGACCGGCAGAATCCAGCGCGTCGGCCAGCGCTTTCTCGGCCTTGTCCCAGATCTCGTCGGAACCGACCCGCTGCTCCGGACGGGTAGACAGCTTGTAAATTACCTCGGTGAAGCCGAAATCCGCGTAGACCTCATGCAGAAAATCGATAAAGCGGGATACTTCCGCCTGGATATCGTCTTCGGCACAGAAGATGTGCGCATCGTCCTGCACGAAACCACGCACCCGCATGATGCCGTGCAGCGCGCCGGACGGCTCGTTACGGTGACAGCAACCGAATTCGGCCAGCCGCAGCGGCAGGTCGCGGTAAGAGCGCAGCCCCTGGTTGAACACCTGCACGTGACACGGGCAGTTCATCGGCTTGATGGCGAAATCGCGGCTCTCGGAGTGAGTGGTGAACATCTCCTCGGAGAACTTGTCCCAGTGGCCGGATTTCTCCCACAGGGTACGTTCGACCACCTGCGGCGTCTTGATCTCGTTGTAGCCGTGACGACGCAGCTTGTCGCGCATGTAGCTTTCGATCTGCTGGTACAGGGTCCAGCCGTGCGGGTGCCAGAACACCATGCCCGGCGCTTCTTCCTGCAAGTGGAACAGGTTCAGCTGCTTGCCCAGTTTGCGGTGGTCGCGCTTCTCGGCCTCTTCCAGACGGTGCAGATACTCTTTCAGGTCTTTCTTGTCGTTCCAGCAGGTGCCGTAGATACGCTGCAGCATCTCGTTTTCGGAGTTGCCGCGCCAGTAGGCACCGGCCACCTTCATCAGCTTGAACGCCTTGATGTGGCCAGTTGACGGCACGTGCGGACCACGGCACAGATCGATGAAGTCGCCCTGCTTGTAGAACGACAGCTGTTCGTCACCCGGGATATCCTTGATGATCTCGACCTTGTACTTCTCACCCATCTGCTCGAACATCGCCACCGCGTCGTCGCGGCTCATCAGCGAGCGCTCAACGACCAGGTTCTGCTTGGACAGTTCCTTCATCTTGGCTTCGATCTTCTGCAGATCTTCCGGCGTAAACGGACGCTCGTAGGCGAAGTCGTAGTAGAAGCCGTTTTCGATCACCGGACCGATGGTCACCTGGGCGCCCGGGAACAGATCCTGGACCGCCATCGCCATCAGGTGGGCGCAGGAGTGACGGATCACCTCCAGGCCTTCCTCGTCGCGGCCGGTGATAATCGCCAGTTCGGTGTCATCGCTGATCAGGTGGCTGGTATCCACCAGCGTGCCGTTCACCTTGCCGGCCAGGGCGGCTTTCGCCAGGCCTGCGCCGATATCGGCGGCAACTTCGAAAACAGTAACCGGGTTGGCAAACTCGCGTTTGCTACCGTCGGGGAGAGTAATGACAGGCATGATATATCCTTGATGTCGGAGACGACCCATACGCAAGGCCGCTTCAAAATAGGGTTTCATTACGCATCGTACAGACCAAGTACGTAGCGTGGGCCAGCATTCTAGGTGGATAGGTAGGGTGTCGCAAGTCGCGACCGGTGACTTTCAGGATAGTCATTGATTGCGATAACCGGGACTATAGTTCCGGGACCGACAGCAAGCGCCCATACTTTCTGGAATGCCGTAAAAAACCTACTCCGCGTCTTCCAACAGCCGGCGAGTATAGAGGATATGCTCACGCGCCACCTGGCGGGCCGTTTCGGCATCGCGCTGCTTCAGCGCCTGGTGGATCTGGCCATGTTGTGAGCGGATACCGTCCGGGTAACGACCGTAACGGATCAGGGTACGGTTCAGCACGCCGTAGATCGCGTTGAAATAGCGGGCGTAGAACAGCTGACTGAACGAAATGATCAACAGGTGGTGGCTGGCTTCGGCGATCATGGTGTGAAAACGCAGGTCGGCCTTGGCCTTGGTCAGCGTGGTTTCGCCGCTGCTACGCGCCTGCATCCGCTCATATTCGGCGGCCAGCGCGGCCAGTTCCCGATCGCTGGCGCGGCGGGCGGCAAAATAGGCCGCCTCCCCTTCCAGGATGGCGCGCGCTTCCAGCACCTGCAGCTGGAAATCAAGGTTGTCGCCCAACCCCTCCAACGGCAGCTGGATATAGGATTCCAGCAAGTTGCAGCAGCGGCTGGCGGCGCCCTGGCGGGTCTCGATCAGGCCGTCGGATTCCAGCTCGGTGAACACCTCACGCACGGTCGAGCGCGCCAACGCAAACTCGTCGGCCAGCTGACGCTGCGACGGCATCTTTTCACCGGGACGCAGATCCGCACTCGCCATCCGCGCCTTGAGGGTCGTCAGCAGTTGCTGGCGCCCGGAATGCAGTTCCGCCATCAGAGATCCTACTTGGTCAGACCAGTTGCCAGTGTAGCATTTATTTCCCCCACCGCCTCTCCTATCTTGCCCCCATCGCTTCGGCTGATAGCTGCTATCTATAAGAGATAGCCCGTGCAGTGTTCAGCCCTTATAAGAACAAAATCATTGGTGAGAAATATGCCTAACACAGCTCCTCCTATCCGGGTCGGCCTGTTCGTCACCTGCCTGGTGGATATGTTCCGACCGAGCATCGGTTTCGCCACCGTCAAGTTGCTGGAACAGGCCGGTTGCACCGTCGAAGTGCCCGAAGCCCAGACCTGCTGCGGCCAGCCGGCCTACAACTCCGGCGACCGCGCCACCACCGCCGATATCGCCAAGCAGACCATCGAGGCGTTCGACGGCTACCAGTACGTGGTTGGCCCGTCCGGCTCCTGCATCGGCATGCTGCACTACTACCCGGAGCTGTTCGTCGACGGCGATCCGTGGAAGGCCCGCGCCGAAGATCTGAAAGCCCGCGCGTTCGAGATCACTTCGTTCCTGGTCGACGTACTCGACTTCGACCAGATCCTGGCCAAGTTCGAGCAGCAGGTCACCTACCACGACTCCTGCTCCGGCCTGCGCCAGCTCGGCATCAAGCAGCAACCGCGCAAGCTGCTCGGCCAGGTCGACGGGGTGGAATTGACCGAGATGACCGAAGCGGAAACCTGCTGCGGCTTCGGCGGCACCTTCTGCGTCAAGTACCCGGAGATCTCCAACCGAATGGTCAGCAACAAGAGCGAGTTCATCAGCGACTCCGGCGCCCAGACGCTGCTCGGCGGCGATCTCGGTTGCCTGCTGAACATGGCCGGCAAACTGAAGCGCGAAGGCAAACAGATCGAGGCGCGCCATGTGGTCGAGGTACTGGCCGGCATGACCGATCAGCCGGCGATCGGCGAACCCGATTACGACCTTGGCAAGGCGCTGTAAGGCAGGAGAGCGAGAGATGCAGATCAACAGTCCCGAGTTCAAGCAGAACGCCCATATCGCGCTGCACGACGCCAGCCTGCAGAAAGCACTGGGCAACCTGAAAGCCGGTTTCCCGGAAAAACGCGCCGCCGCGGTGGCGCGGATGCCGGAGTTCGAGCAGCTGCGCGACGAAGCGCGCGACCTGAAGAACCATATCCTGGAAAACCTCGACATCTACCTGGAGCAGTTCGAATCCAAGGTGGTCGAGAACGGCGGCCACGTGCACTGGTGCCGCACCGCCGAGGATGCCCAGAAGCAGATCCTGGAGATCTGCCGCCAGGTCGACGCCAAGACCGTCACCAAGGGCAAGTCGATGGTGTCGGAGGAGATCAATCTAAACGAGTACCTGGAGGCCAACGGCATCCAGCCGATCGAGACCGACCTGGGCGAGTACATCCTGCAACTGCGCCACGACCACCCGAGCCACATCATCGCACCGGCGATCCACCTGAACCTGGAGGATGTCTCCGAGGCGTTCCATCAGGCCCATCACCGGCCCAAGTCGGACGACCCGGCGGTGCTGATGAAGGAAGCCCGCGAGATGCTGCGCAAGAAGTTCGTCGCCGCCGACGTCGGCATCACCGGCGCCAATTTCTTCGTTGCCGAAACCGGCTCCACCATCATCGTCACCAACGAGGGCAACGGCGACCTGACCCAGACGCTGCCGAAGACCCATATCGTGGTCACCTCGATCGAGAAGGTGGTGCCGACGCTGGAGGATATGACGCTGTTCCTGCGTCTGCTGGCCCGCTCGGCCACCGGCCAGGAGTTCACCGTCTACAACACCCTGTCCACCGGTCCGCGTCGTGAAGGCGACGTCGACGGCCCGGAGAACTTCCACGTGGTGCTGGTCGACAACGGTCGCAGCGACATGGTCGGCACCGAGTTCCAGGAGATGCTGCGCTGCATTCGCTGCTCCGCCTGCATGAACCACTGCCCGGTGTACGGCGCGGTCGGCGGCCACGCCTACGGCTGGGTCTACCCGGGCCCGATGGGCTCGGTACTGACGCCGCAGATGATCGGCATCGAAAAAGCCGGCAACCTGCCGAACGCCTCCACCTTCTGCGGCAAGTGCGAATCGGTCTGCCCGGTGCGGATTCCGTTGCCGAAACTGATGCGCCACTGGCGCGAGAAGGAGTTCGAGAAACACCTGAGCCCGAAAGCGGTGCGCTGGGGGCTGGCCGGCTGGGGCTTCTTCGCCAAGCGACCGGCGCTGTACCGCACCCTGTCGACCACCTCCAACTGGTTCCTGCGCACCCTAGCCGGCAAGAAAGGCAAGATCAAGAAACTGCCGCTGGCCGGCGGCTGGACCGACTGGCGCGATATGCCGGCCCCGTCCGGCAAGACATTCATGCAGCAGTGGAAGGAGAACAAGCGATGAGTAAGGCAGAGATTCTCGGCACCATCCGCCGCGGCCTGGGTCGCGGCACACCGACCGACGGCCAGCGCCAGGCGGTGATGAACCGGCTGCAGGCCCATGCCAATAACCTGGTGCCCATGCGCGCCCAGAAGCCCCATGATGAGCAGGTGGAACTGTTCAAAACGATGGCGCTGGAAGCGGCCGCCGAGCTGATCGAGCTGGATAGCAGCGCCCAGGTGCCCCAGGCAGTGGCCGACTGGCTCGATAAGCAGCAGCTCACTGAACTGGTCAGCGCCAGCGACGCCGAGCTGACCGAACTGGACTGGAGCCCGTTGGGCGAGATCCGGCGGGTCGAGCGGGTCGCCCAGGCCGGCGATCAGGCCAGCATCACCACCAGCTTCGCCGGCATCGCCGAAACCGGCACCCTGATGCTGCACTCACGCGGCGACAGCCCGACCACGCTGAACTTCCTGCCGGACGTGCACATGGTGGTGCTGAAACGCTCCGCCATCGTCGGCCCTTACGAGGACGCCTGGAAAAAGCTGCGCGCCAAGGTCGGTGACCAACTGCCGCGTACCGTCAACATGATCACCGGCCCGTCGCGCAGCGCCGATATCGAGCAGAAACTGCAGATGGGCGCCCACGGCCCGCGCACTCTGGTGATCCTGCTGGTCGACGAATAATACCCCCACCTTCTTTCTGGCACTTGCGACATTTTCCATGTTCAAGTACCTCACCTTTGAGCCACCGCCCGGTGGCTCTTTTTTATTTTTTGACCGTTACGCGTTCGGTAGGGTGGGCACGTCTTTTGTGCCCACACGATGACTGATCACTACGTGCCAAGAGCACCAGATCGGACCACCTTGATACCGCACCGCACCAAAACACAACGATCTCCCCGCGCCCGCCTTTCCCCCGACAAGCGCCTGCGACCCGCATGAACTCTAGCTTTGACGAAAACATCTGGGTATTGGCACAGCTGATGCAGTATTAAAACTGCAGTCACTCCTCCACGGTGGCTTGCAGTCAGTCCAGAGAGGTTCTTCGTGCAGAACCTCATTTTGCTCCGCTTTGGCAGGGGGCGTCCGGTTTTGCAGCAAACGAACCGGGCGCCCATTTTTTATGCGGCTACGCGCGGCGCGCCACGCGAACCACGCGCTCTGGCAACAACCGCCCCCAGGTAGACTGGCGAAGAACGACGCCCCACTCCCCAGTACTGGCCCACATTCCACCAAGCGTTTACCATGCCATCGGCCAACCACTCCGGTCATCAGTTGTTACACACTTACCAAGGATGAACACAATGCACACTCAGGGACCCGCAATGCAGGTATCAGCTGTAAACAAAGATGAGTATCCGGTGCTGGTCGATCTCTGGGAGGCCTCGGTGCGAACGACCCACGATTTCCTGTCGGAGAGCGATATCCAGTTTTACAAGCCGTTGATCCTGGAACAGTACCTCGATGCGGTCGAGCTGCGCGTCGCCCGAGACCCGTCCGGCAAGATTCTGGGCTTTATCGGTGTTGCCAGCGGCAATATCGAGATGCTGTTTATCGCGCCCGAACACCGCCACCAGGGGATCGGCAGACTGCTGGTCGAGCATGTCCGAGTTAATTTTGCGGCGAAAAAAGTGGATGTGAACGAACAGAACCCGCAGGCGGTCGCGTTCTACAAACAGCTGGGGTTCCGCGAAGTCGGCCGTTCGCCACTCGACGGCATGGGCAAGCCATTCCCGCTGCTGCACCTGACGCTCTAACAGGCAGTTTTTCTACAGCCTGCAAAGCCCCGCTCACAGCGGCGGCTGGGCCGCTTTCAACGCCTCCGCGCCCGGCCCCAGCGGCTGGCCGTAGCTGAACTCGACGAAGTTGCCGTCCGGGTCGCGGATGCCGCAGTAATAACCGACCGGATAGGGTTCCTGGCGCGGCTGCCAGACCAGGATACCGTCGGCCGCAGCACGCTCGGCGATCGCGTCCACCGCCTCATGGCTGTCCAGCGCAAATCCCAGGTGGGAGAAATCCTGCTCGTCCTGATTGCGGCCGGGACCGCCCGGCAGGACCACCAGAATGAACTCGCTCTCCCGACCCGGCTCCGCCAGCCAGACCACGTGGTGGCCGTGCGACGCGCGGTCGTGAACCACCTCGAGGCCGGCATAGTCCCGGTAGAAGGCGACGCAGGCATCCTGGTCGCGCACGTGCAGTGCAATATGGGTCAGCGAGATCGCCATGGCATCCTCCCTCGGCTCAGGCCATTTATCCTGATGATAGTTGCTGCAACGGTTTCCAGAGTCACCGCAGACTGCTCAATCTGGTGCAATACCCCGCCGCACTGCACCATCGACGCGCATTTTTTTTGTACCCGCCCCCCGTCCAGTGGCTAACCGAACTCGCACAAAAGCACCTAACCTGTTGTTAATAAAAGAAATAAAAAAAATGGCACGCCATCTGCTTTAGAGAGATCGACAAGCAAGTTCGAACAAAGGCGTTCAACTCCTACCCCTCCCTCACCCGGGGTAGCTGTTGAGCGCCTTTTTTGTTTGTCAGCAAGCGAATTCAAGACAGGCGGGAACAGACCCATGGCAAAAGAACATCTGATCATCATCGGCAACGGCATGGCCGCCGGCCGCCTGCTGGGGGAGATTCTCGAGCGTGACGCCGACCGCTACCGGATCAGCCTGTTCGGCGACGAGCCGCACGGCAACTATAACCGCATCATGCTATCGCCGGTGCTGGCCGGCGAGATGAGCGCCGACGAGATCATGCTGAACCCGCTCGACTGGTATGCCAAGCATGGCATCGAGCTGTACAGCGGCGATCCGGTGGTCGAGATCGACCGCGCCAGCCAGCAGGTATTCAGCGCCTCCGGCCGTTGCCTGAACTACGACAAGCTGGTGATCGCCACCGGTTCCTCACCGCTGCTGCCGGCCGGTACGCCGAACGACCTGGAGGGCGTGCTGAGCTTCCGTACGCTGGGCGATGTGGCAGCCATTAAACAGGCCGCCGAGCACTGCCGCCATGCGCTGGTGATCGGCGGCGGCCTGCTGGGACTGGAAGCGGCCTACGGACTGCGCCAGAGCGGTTGCGACGTCACGGTATTGCACCGCGGCGAGTGGCTGCTGAACCGCCAGCTGGACGAAGCGGCGGCCGGTCTGCTGGCCGATGAACTGAAAGGCCGCGGCATCGACCTGCGCCTGGATGCCGAAGCCGAGCGCTTTATCGGCAACGACCGCATCGCCGCCGTGCATCTGAATGACGGCAGCACGCTCAATGTACAGCTGGTGGTGATCGCCATCGGCATCAGCCCCAACGCCGGCCTGGCGCGCCGCGCAGGGCTCGCCTGCGAGCGCGGCATCCTGGTCGACGAACAGCTGCAGAGCAGCGATCCGGCGATCTACGCGCTGGGCGAATGCTGCCAGTTCGACGGCCAGACCTTCGGCCTGGTGGCACCGATCTGGGACCAGACCCGGGTATTGGCCGACCAGCTGTGCGGCTTCAACGGCGCCCCCTACCGAGTACGCCCGACCGCCACCAAGTTGAAGGTGTCCGGCATCGACCTGTTCTCGGCCGGCGAATTCATCAGCCGACCGGAGTACGACAGCCAGGTCTATCGCGACCCGGAGCTGGGCCACTACCGCAAGCTGCTGTTTCACGGCCGCCGACTGGTCGGCGCCGTGCTGTACGGCGACGTGGCCGACGGCAACCAGTATTTCGAACTGATCGAACAGCAGGCCGATGTCGAGGAATTGCGCCCGTGGCTGATGTTCGGCGTCGAGTTCGCCCGCCAGCAGGCGGCACGTTTTTCGACCGCTGCACCGGTATCCGAACCGGTGGCGGTCTCTTCAGAGTCATTCTCGCCGATCCATAACAACAATATCCCGGCGACCACCCGCCCGACAGGAGCAACCCTATGAGCAAGACAAAACTGGTAGTGATCGGCAACGGCATGGTCGGCCACCATTTCCTGGAAACCCTGGTGGAACGCGGCCACAGCGATAGTTACGAGATCACCGTTTTCTGCGAGGAGCCGCGACTGGCCTACGACCGGGTCCACCTGAGCAGCTACTTCTCCGGCGCCAGCGCCGACGACCTGGCGATGGGCAAGCCGGAGCTGTACCGGCAGTGGGGGCTGAACGTGCGGCTCGGCGACAAGGTGGTCGGCATCGACCGCGAGCGCAAGACCGTCACCTCCCAGCATGGCGAGCTGATCACTTACGACAAGCTGGTGCTGGCCACCGGCTCCTACCCGTTCGTGCCGCCGGTGCCGGGCCATGACCGCGAGCACTGCCTGGTCTACCGCACCATCGAGGACCTGGAAGCGATCAGTGCCAGCGCCGAGAACGCCAAGGTCGGCGTGGTGGTTGGCGGCGGTCTGCTCGGTCTGGAAGCGGCCAAGGCGTTGACCGACCTGGGCCTGGAGACCCACGTGGTGGAGTTCGCACCGCGTCTGATGGCGGTGCAGCTGGACGAGGACGGCGGCGCGCTGCTGCGTCGCAAGATCGAGGGGCTGGGCGTGCAGGTACACACCGGCAAGAACACCCAGCTGATCGACGACGGCGAAAGCCATGTCCACCGCATGAACTTCGCCGACGGCGAGGCGCTGGAGACCGACCTGATCCTGTTCTCCGCCGGTATCCGGCCGCAGGACGAGCTGGCCCGCCAGAGCGGCCTGGAGATCGGCGAGCGCGGCGGCATCGTGGTCAACAGCAGCTGCCAGACCTCCGACCAGGATATCTACGCGATCGGCGAGTGCGCGCTGTGGAACGGCCGCATCTTCGGCCTGGTGGCCCCCGGTTACAGCATGGCCAAAACAGTGGCCTCCCACCTGGCCGATGGCGACGAGCAGTTCCTCGGCGCCGACATGAGCACCAAATTGAAACTGCTGGGCGTCGATGTCGGCTCGATCGGCGACGCCCAGGGCCACACGCCGGGCGCCTTGAGCTACCGCTACAGCGACGATGCCGCCGAAGTTTACCGCCGCATCGTGGTATCGGCAGACGGCAAGCAGCTGCTCGGCGCGGTGCTGGTCGGCGACAACAGCCGCTACGACACCCTGCTGCAGTACGCGCTGAACGGCATCGAACTGCCGGCCGACCCGGCCAGCCTGATCCTGCCGGAGAGCAGCGGCGCCGGCGCGCCGACGCTGGGCCCCGACGCCCTGCCGGACAGCGCCACCCTCTGTTCCTGCCTGAACGTCAGCAAGGGCCAGGTCTGCTGCGCCATCGACAGCGGCGCCATCGACCTGGCCGGCGTCAAGGACGCCACCAAGGCCTCGACCGGCTGCGGCGGCTGTACCGCGTTGCTGAAGTCGGTGGTCGACAACGAGCTGGAAAAACGCGGCGTGGAGGTCAACACCGACCTCTGCGAGCACTTCGCTCACACCCGCGAGGAGCTGTACCACATCGTCCGGATCGAGGGCATTCGCAGTTTCCGCGAGCTGCTGAGCAAGCACGGTAAGGGGCTGGGCTGCGATATCTGCAAGCCGGTCGCCGCATCGATCCTCGCCTCCTGCTGGAACGATCACATCATGGAGCCGCAGCATGTCAGCCTGCAGGACACCAACGACACCTTCATGGCCAATATGCAGAAGAACGGCACCTACTCCATCGTGCCGCGGGTGCCGGGTGGCGAGATCACGCCGGACAAGCTGATCGTGCTGGGCGAAGTCGCCAAGGAATACGGCCTCTACACCAAGGTCACCGGCGGCCAGCGGATCGACCTGTTCGGTGCCCAGCTGCACCAGCTGCCGGAGATCTGGCAGAAGCTGATCGACGCCGGCTTCGAGACCGGCCACGCCTACGGCAAGTCGATGCGTACCGTGAAATCCTGCGTCGGCAGCACCTGGTGCCGCTACGGGGTGCAGGACTCGGTCGGCATGGCGATCCAGATCGAGCACCGCTACAAGGGTCTGCGCGCGCCGCACAAGATCAAGTTCGCGGTATCCGGCTGCACCCGCGAGTGCGCCGAGGCGCAGAGCAAGGATATCGGCGTGATCGCCACCGAGAACGGCTGGAACCTCTACGTCTGCGGCAACGGCGGCATGCGGCCGCGCCACGCCGACCTGTTCGCCACCGACCTGGATGACGAAACGCTGATCAAGTACATCGACCGGGTGCTGATGTTCTACATCAAGACCGCCGACCGGCTGCAGCGCACCTCGGTGTGGATGGAGAACCTGGAGGGCGGCCTCGACTACCTGCGCGAAGTGGTGATCGACGACAAGCTCGGCCTCGGCGAAGAGCTGGAAGCGCAGATGGCCCACATCGTCAGCCGCTACGAGTGCGAGTGGAAAGCCACCCTGGAAGACCCGGAAAAATTGAAGCGGTTCCGCACCTTCGTCAACGACGATGCCGCCGACCCGCAGATCGTCATGGTACAGGAGCGTGGCCAGCTGCGCCCCGCCTGATCGTCCGATAGCCAAGGAGACTCGACTATGAATGCCAAACTCGACCTGAAATGGAAACAACTCTGCGCGCTGGACGACCTGGTGCCCCACTCCGGCGTCGCCGCGCTGATCGACGGCCAGCAGATCGCGCTGTTCTACCTGCCGGACCAGCCGCGTCCGCTGTACGCGGTCAGCAACCACGACCCGGTGTCGGGCGCCAACGTGATCGCCCGTGGCCTGATCGGCGACCTGAAGGGCGAACCGATGGTCGCCTCGCCGCTCTACAAACAGCATTACCGGCTGCAGGACGGTGCCTGCCTGGAGCAGCCGGAGGTCGGCCTGACCACCTGGCCGGTACGGATCAACGACAAGACCGTAGAGATCGGATCAATGGACTGACGCGCTCATCAACCTGCCGCCTTTGGGCGTTTCCATCAATGAGCAAACTCCTGGCCGCCTTCGGGCGGTCTTTTTTATTGTCAGTTACCAGTGAACAGTTTCCAGCTGACAGTGACTCGGCAGCACAGCCCCATCGGGATACACCGCTACCGCGCCAACAGGAAACGGATCAACCGGTGGGTCAGGCTCTCCCGCGCCGCATTCGGCGGCCAGACCGCATAGACACCCAGCGACTCGACGGTCCAGCCCGGCAGCGCCTCGACCAACCGGCCGCTGCGCAGCTCCGGTTCGATCAGGAAGGTCGGCGGCGACGCCAGCCCCAGCCCGGCGACCGCCAACTGACAGACCGCCTCCAGACTGTCGACCCGGATTCGCGGCTGGAAGTCGATCCGCTGGCTGTCACCGTCCCCGTTAACCAGCACCTTGCAATCGGGCCGCATCAGCAGGCCGATCCAGTCCCACCCGGCCAGCTCCGCCGGTTCCGTCACCGCCGACCGCTGTGCCACATAGCCGGGCGCCACCACCAGGCTGCGTTCGAGATCGAACAGCTTGCGGGCCTTCAACCCACTGTCGCTCAGGCGGCCAATGCGGATCGCCAGGTCGATGCCGTCGCGTACCAGGTCCTGCTGGGTATCGCTGAAACTGATCGTCAGCGCCACCTTCGGGTACTGCCTGGCAAAGGCGGCGATATCGCCGACCAAGGAACCACGCGCCAGCATCGCCGGCACCGTGATGGACAACCGGCCAGCCGGCTCGGCGGAATTCTGTGCCATCGCGTTCAGCCCCTGCTCGGCGGCGGCCAGCACCGTCTTGGCGGATTCGAACAGCCGCTCACCGTCATGGGTCAGCGACAGCCGTCGGGTCGAGCGGTACAGCAGCGCCACGCCCAGCCGCGTCTCCAGTTGGGCAACATGGTGGCTGACCACCGACGGCGACAACCCCAACTCGCGGGCGGCACCTCGGAAAGAGCCCGCCTCCACGGTTTTGGCGAAGATCGCCATCGATCTAAGCTCGTCAATCATTAAAGACACCAATCATTAAAGCACCCAGCCGAACAGTTAATTCAGATTAACCCAGCTTATCACCGAATAGCGTTCGACCTATAGTCTCTGCATGGCCTGGTCTCCGATCAGCGCCGTTTTACCGCCCCAACCGCTGAACAGAGTAAATAGAAATGTCCGAACAGAAATACGTGATCGTGATCGACCAGACGCTGCCGGCTGGCATTATCGCCAACACCGCCGCGGTGCTGTCGCTGAGTGTCGGCAAACTGTCGCCGGAGATCGTCGGTGACGATTTCCATGACGGCGAGGGACGACCCCACCGGGGCATCACCACCCTGCCGGTGCCGGTGCTCAAGGGCTGCGCCGAATCGGTCAAACAGATGCGTGAATCGGCCCGGCAATACGAACCGGAGTTGATGGTGATCGACCTGGCCAGCGCCACCCGGACCAGCCGCAGCTATCAGGAGTACCAGGCGCAGATACAGGCCACCCCGACCGACCAGCTGGAATACCAGGGCATCGCGCTCTATGGCCCGAAAAAACTGGTCAACCGGCTGACCGGCAACCTGGGCCTGCTGCGCTAACGGAATCGCTGGATGGAGGAACAGAGAGTGCTGCTGAGTTTTGTGATCGCCAGTTGCGTGGTAACGCTGATGCCCGGCCCATCGATGATCATCGTGATGCTGAATGCCGCCCAGCGCGGCCTGTTATCGGGGGTGCAGACCGCCCTCGGGGTGGTGGTGGCCGACGCGCTGCTGCTGGTGCTGACCCTGTCCGGCATCGGCACCCTGCTGTACAGCTCGGCGATGGCTTTTTCGATACTGAAATGGGCCGGCGTATGTTTTTTGGTTTATCTGGGGATAAAGCAACTGGCTTTCCTGCCGCAGCCGGATGAACGCAATGAAACCGATCACAACCAACCGGTCGCGGCCCCTCGCCGCCATGCATTTCTGCAGGGACTGGCGACCACCTTGCTGAACCCGAAGATCATCGGCTTCTTCGTGGCCTTCTTTCCGCAGTTTCTGGACCCTCAGCAGAGTATCGCCAGCCAGCTGCTATTGCTCGGCCCACTGTTCCTGCTAATCGTGTTTGTGATCCTGTGCGGCTACGCCCTGTTCGCGGTATCCGTAGGCAGCTTCATCGCCGGCCGGCGCAGTAAACTGGCCATCAAGAACGCCTCGGGCGCGGCGCTGATCGGTTGCGGCGTTTTAGCCGCAACCATGGAGCAGGGCAGCTGAGTTCGACAGTGTTAGATATTCCTGGCGCCTCGGGTGGCGCCCTACAAGGCCCGTGCTTCGTAGCAGCCCGCTCCGAGGGCGACAGGCCGCCGAGTTCTGCAATACCGCCGTGGGTCGCGGTCGGAGCCCGCTGCTACGGGGTATTACACTTCGTAGCAGCCCACTCTGTGGGCGACCGGGCCGGCGATAAAACCAATCCGCTGCGACAGATGGCGCCCTACGGTGTGCCTACTCAGACCGTAAAAAACCATAAAAAAACATTAAAAACCGAAACCAAACCGCAGCAGCATAAACGCCGCCATCCCGCCGACGATGGTGGTCAGCAGATCGCGCCGAACCAGCGCCACCAGCACCAATGCCGCCAGCAGCCAGGGGTTGGTCGGGCTGAGCCAGAGCTCGCCCTGCGGCATCAGCACCGCCGGCACGATGATCGCAGTCAGCACCGCC
The DNA here is from genome assembly GCF_019795155.1 of Marinobacterium arenosum. Lineage (GTDB taxonomy): Bacteria > Pseudomonadota > Gammaproteobacteria > Pseudomonadales > Balneatricaceae > Marinobacterium_C > Marinobacterium_C arenosum. The sequence continues at coordinate 27,672 of NZ_JAILYN010000006.1, forward strand.
TGCGGCGGTGGCGCCTCGGGTGGCGCCCTACAAGGCCCGTGCTTCGTAGCAGCCCGCTCCGAGGGCGACAGGCCGCCGAGTTCTGCAATACCACCGTGGGTCGCGGTCGGAGCCCGCTGCTACGGGGTATTACACTTCGTAGCAGCCCACTCTGTGGGCGACCGGGCCGGCGATAAAACCAATCCGCAGCGACAGATGGCGCCCTACGGTGTGCCTACTCAGACCGCAAAAAAACCATAAAAAACGATTAAAGCCCGAAACCAAACCGCAGCAGCATAAACGCCGCCATGCCGCCGACGATGGTGGTCAGCAGGTCGCGCCGAACCAGCGCCACCAGCACCGCCACCAGCGCCGCCAGCAACCAGGGGTTGGTCGGGCTGAGCCAGAGCTCGCCCTGCGGCATCAGCACCGCCGGCACGATAATCGCGGTCAGTACCGCCGGTGGCACGAAGCCCAGCGCGGTGCTGAGCCAGGCCGGAAAATGCACCCGGCCGGCCACCGCGAACAGCATATAACGCACACTGAAGGTCGCCAGGAACATCCCCACAATCAAAGCCGCTTCGTTCATCCCCGTGCCTCCTCGACAGTCTCCACCGCTTCGACCTCACCATTATCCGCACCACGCTGCTTCAGCAGATGCAGCGACAGCCCCACCGCGATACCGCTCAGCGCCGCCACCATCAGCCCCAGCTTATGCGGCATCGTGGCCGTGGCGATCGCCATCGCGCCGGCAACGATCACCGCCGCCCACATCGGAGTATTGCGCAGGTAGGGCACCACCATGCCGATAAAGGTCACCGACATCGCGAAATCCAACCCCCAACTGGTCATGTCCGGAAACAGCTCACCCAAGCCGACGCCCAACGCGGTACAGAGCACCCAGTTGCCGTACATCGCCAGGAAGGAGCCGAGATAGAACCAGTGCGCCTGGCTGGTGTCCTGCTGCTGCAGGTAACGGTTGCTGACCGCGGCGAAGGTCTCGTCGGTCAGCCCGAACGCCATCAGCATCCGCCAGCGTTGCGGCAGGTGGCGCACTTTGGGTACCAGGTTGGCGGCGTACAGCAGGTGACGCAGGTTGACCACCAGGGTGGTGGCAACGATCACCGGCAAGGCGGCACCGGCAGCCAGCAGCCCCAGCGCGATGAACTGGCTGGCACCGGCAAACACGATCAACGACATCGCCAGTGCACCCAGCGCCGACAGCCCACTCGGCTCGGCCAGGGTTCCGAACAAAATGCCGAACGGAATCGCGCCGACAATCAACGGGATGGTCGCCTTGGCACCGGCGACGAACTCGTGGCGGCGTCCCGCCACCTGGGGATGATCGCTACTGGACATCAGTTTCTCCTGCCCATTTTTCTACTAGTTAAAAAATCCGTACCCGGGATCGCTTTCCGCTTACAGGGTCAGCGTCATATAGATATCGGAACGGGGGTAGATCGACTGGCCATCCGGATGAGGCACCGCCCGAAAGCCCAGGTTGCGGTACAGGTTGATCGCCCGCTCCAGCTTGGTGGCGCTTTCCAGGTAGACTTCGCGGGCACCCAGCTCGCGCGCCTTGGCCAGTGCCGCCAGCATCAGCCGCCGCCCGACGCCCTGCCCCTGGCAGCCGTCGTCGACCCCCATCTTGGAGATCTCGAACCGCTGCTCGCCATGCCGAGCCAGCGCACAGCAGCCAACGATGCGGCCCTCCGAACGGGCGAACCAGATATAGCCGCCACGGGCCAGGTAGTAGCCTTCGGGGTTATACAGCGCCTGCTGATCCTGCTCGGTGAGCTCACCGTTGAAATAACGCTCCAGCCAGTCCAGATTGAGATCGCGGAAATGATCGCGCAGCCGGCTGTCCCAGCCGATGATCTCGACCTCGCCACAAGGCTGTACATCGGCCAGCGCCGCCAATACCGGCACCTTGAAGCCCTGCTGTTCAACTTTCAGCTCGAACTCATCCAGCGCCGCCAGCAATGGATGGCGCTGTTGCGCCATCAGTTGATCCAGGTGCGACTGGATCTGCTGCCAGATCGGTTTGATACGCTCCAACAGCTGATGGCTGCGCTCGCTCAACGCCAGCAGTTGGCGGCGCTCGTCGGTCGGGTCGGTGGTCTTGCTGAGCCACTGTTCGGACAACATCTTGCGGGCGATCTTGCTGATCGCCGGATGGCTGACGCCCAGCAGTTCGGCCGCCTCGGTAACCGACATCGCTCCCTGCCGGTAGAGCAGGTTGAACAGCGGGAAGAAGGTCGGATTCAGCTCCACCCCCTGCGCCTGGTAGATCTCGACCACATCGGCCACCAGCCGGTCGGACAACCGCCGCAAGCGGCTGCCCAGCGACAGGCTGCCAAAGCTCTGCATCTGATCCATTAAATTATCGCACCCAACTACACAACCAATTACGTAACTAGTTACATAATATTAGAGATCAGAGTCTGCAGGCAAGCGTTGCAGGGTTAGCAACGCCAGAAAGGTTTGCCCCCCTCCTGCAACGCATCGGCCCGACTGACGCCAATATCATGTAAAGCAGAGGCATCCAACTGCTGCAGCAGTCGACGGCCATGCCAGTTGCGGTACCAGCAGGCGAGGCGCCGGGTTAGGGAATGGCTGCCATTCGAATTAGATTTAGTTTCATTGTACGAGTATCGATTCATGATAGAGCCCTCTTTCTCACTGTAAATTACAGATGAATTGTTGGCTCTGAGCGGTATACTGACAAACGACAATCCTTGCACCGAATTAAGTTTTAATTAAGCGCAATGAACACACGCCTCCCCCCACTGAATGCCTTGCGGGTATTCCGCTCCGCCGCCGAGCTGGGCAGTTTCAAGGCGGCCGCCGAACAGCTGCACGTCACCCAGGCGGCGATCAGCCAGCAGATCCGCACGCTGGAGGAGCATCTGGGCGAGCCGCTGTTTGTCCGTCTGAACCGGGAGATCCGGCTAACCTGCAGCGGCGAACAGCTACTGCCCTATGTGCAGCGCGGCTTCGAGGCGTTCGAGGCCGGTGTCAACAGCCTGCAGTCGGACCCGGAGCCCAACCAGCTGACCGTCAGCACCCTGCCCTCCTTCGCTTCGCGCTGGTTGGTACCTAAGCTGGGCCGTTTCAACGAACTGGCGCCCGAGCTTAGTGTACGGGTTATGCCCGGCAATACGCTGGAACGGTTCGCCACCCCGGAGGTAGACCTGGCGATCCGCTTCGGCCAGGGAAACTACTCCGGCCTGCACAGCGAACGGCTGATGGACGACTATCTGGTGCCGTTGTGCAGCCCCCATCTGCTCGATGGGAGCCAGGAGGTCAACGAACAGCTGTCCGCACTACCGCTGTTGATCGACGATTCGGAGGATCTGGAACCGATACTACGCAGCTTCGACGGCCGACTACCGGGTTTGAGCGGGCAACGCTCCCGCCGCTTGCTGGTGTCCGATGCCACCCTGTTGACCGAAGCGGTGCTAAGCGGCCAGGGGCTGGCTTTGCTGCGATTCAGCCTGGTCTATGGATTGATTGAGCGTGGCCTGTTGATCTGCCCGCTGGCCGGTTATCTGCCGACGCCGTTTTCCTACTACCTGGTGGCGCCGCCCAGCTATATGAAACGACCGAAGGTACAGCAGTTCCGCCGCTGGTTGCAGGCCGAATGCCGTCAGGTGGAGAAAGCCTGGCAGGCCTTTCATGCCGAAAATCTGCAGAACACGGAGCCACTGAAATTCGTCTGAGCAGCCGCTGTCTGCAAAAGAAAAATGAGCCTTAGGACTGCAACGCCGCCAGGTTCAGCGGCCACTGCTTGCCAAGCCAGAGCGCATGGTCGCGGTGATCGGGCAGGTCATCGCCGGTGCAGGTATGAATCAGCACCGTCAGTTCGCCGTGATTCAGCGCCAGCCAGGGCACCAGCTCGGCAAATACGGCCGGCCCGAACGCCAACTGGCAACTGCCGGTCGGATGCGGCCCGACGGGTTCGCGGTGCATCCGCCCCATCACCAGATCGAACCGTTCGGCGGCCGCCTCGCACAGCGCCTGTGCCTGGTCATATTGCTGTTCGTCGAAATAAACGTGGGCGTGGTAGCCGCAGATCTTCTCTGTCGTCCTGTAAACCATAGCGATATCCTCCTTTCGTCCCCTGATCAACTGAGAGCCTAGCAGAGTTCCTCGATTTGCGGTGCCATCAGGCCGGTTCGGCGACCCGCTTTCGGCTACTGAACTGTACCAGCGGCAGGCTCAGCAGAATCACCGCCACCGCCAGCCACTGCCAGCCGCTCAGGGTTTCGCCCACCCAGCCGACGCCGAGCACTACCGCGGTCACCGGGCTCAGTAATGACAGGAATGCCAACTGGTTGGTCGCCAGCCCGGACACGCCACGGAACCAGATCAGGTAGCCCAGCGCGGTATTGACCAACCCCAGCCAGAGCAGACCGGCCAGGTGGGTTTCATTCAGCGCCGGCGGCAGACCTTCCGCCCAGTACGCCAGCGGCAGCAGCAACAGTCCGCCCAGCAGCAACTGCCAGCCGGTAAAGGGGATCAAGCCGATCGGCACGCCCCAGCGCTGGATCAGCAGGGTGCCACTCAGCACCATCAGGCAGGCGCCGAACGCGGCGGCGATCCCCAGCAGGTCCAGTTGGGCCGCCGGGCTCAATACCAGCACCGCGACGCCAAGCAGGCCGACCAGCGCCGCCAGCCACTGCAGCGGCTGATGACGCTGCCCCTGCGCCAACCACTGGAACAGCAGCGCCAGCAGCGGCAGGGTTGCCAACAATGTAGCGGCCACACCACCCGGCAACCGATAGGCCGCGACGAACAGCAACGCAAAGAAGGCGCTGATATTGATGCCGCCAAGTAGCAGCATCCGTCGGTACCAGCCCTTCGGCAGCGGCTTCATCGCCAGCAGCACCATCAGCACGCCGACCGGCAACGCCCGAAAGGTGGCCACCCAGAGCGGAGTATCCGCCGGCAGATAGAGACTGGTGAGCATATAGGTGCTCCCCCAGAGAACCGGCGCCAATGCGGTAAACAGAAACAGAGTCATCAGGCGATCCCTTTCGCATTTATCTTTTCATAAAGATACTTTACATAATGATATACCTGTGTATCTTTATATCAAGAAAAATAACTTAAAGATTTATCGATGAAGAAAGACACACTTGATCTCTTGGTCGACCAGTGGGCCGAGCAACGCCCCGAGCTGGATGCCGAAACCATGGCGCTGTTCGGTCGCCTGGCCCGATTACAAAATCACCTGGCCAACCGGATCTGGGAGCACCATAAATCGCTCGGCTTGTCACGCTTCGACTTCGACGTGCTGGCAACCCTGAGACGTAGCGGCCCACCCTACCGGCTGACCCCCACCGAGCTGTACCAAGCTTCGATGCTTACCTCCGGCGCGATGACCAATCGGCTGGACAAGCTGGAACAGGCCGGCCTGATCGAGCGGCACCACTCGGCCACCGACCGCCGCAGTATCGAAGTGCAACTGACCGAGCAAGGTCGCCAAACGATCGACGACGCCCTGCCGCAGCATGTCGCCCATGAACAGCAGCTCGCCAGCCCGCTCAGCCCGGCACAGCAGCAACAGCTGAACCAGTTGCTGAAGATCTGGCTGGCCAAATTCGAATAATTCTCGTAGCCAGGGCGAGTATGAGCCGCTGTTCGCCGCACCAAGAGGTCGGCAATCGTAGTGGAGATAAATTATCCGTCCGCTATTCTCAAAATGCATACCATACCGTATGGTATGCCTTATGAAACGGACACGCGATAACTGGCTGGTACGCGGCCTCGAGATACTGACAACGCACGGCCCGGAGCACCTGAAGATCGATCGGCTCTGCCGCCACCTTCAGGTCACCAAGGGCTCCTTCTACCACCACTTTGGCAACCGCGCCGACTATATAGACGCCTTGCTGGACCACTGGCAGCGGATCAACACCGAGCAGATCATCGCCGAAGTGGACGATATCGGCCCGCTTGAGGCCCGCAGCGGTGCGCTCGATCTGCTGGCCTGTGCTGCCGACAGCGGCCCGGAGCGGGCAATTCGCGGCTGGAGCCAGTACGAGCCCCTGGTGGCTGATCGAGTGGCCGAGGTCGATCGCCAGCGGGTCGACTACCTGTGCCGGTTGATCGGCCCGCAGCTACCGGACCCAAGCCAAACTGAACTGATCGCCAAATTGGCCTATGCCCATTTCGTCGGTGTCCAGCAACTCGGCCACCTGATCGACGGCGACCAGTGGCAGGCGATGAACCAGCTGTTGCGCCAGACCTTGACCAACCGCGACCACTAATCTGGATAGCGATAAAAAATTATCGAAAGGAGATCGATATGACTGCACTGATCCTGGCCGCCACGCTGAACTTTCTCGCCGCGCTGCTGCACCTGGCGGTGATTCTGGGCGGCCCCGCCTGGTACCGTTTCTTCGGTGCCGGCGAGCACATGGCCCAGTTGGCGGAACGTGGCAATCCCTGGCCCGCCCTGCTGACGCTGATGATCGCCGCGGTACTGGCCGGCTGGGGATGCTACTGCCTGGCGCTAGCCGGCCTGCTGCCGCCGCTGCCCTGGATGCTGCCAATCGTGCAACTGATCACCGCCATCTACCTGATCCGCGCTCTCTATCCGCTACTGCTGGCACCCGTCGTGCCACTGTTCCGCACCCCATTCATGATCTGGAGCTCGCTGATCTGCGCCGGGTTCGGCCTCAGCCATCTGCTGGGAGTGTTGCCACTGAGCCATTGGTCTTAACAGCGGTGCATCCGCCGCCAAAGCGCACTACTATCGAACGGATACAGGCCGGCACGCGCCGGCGCCCCGGGACAGAATAAAAGGAGTTACCGATGACCGCCCCGCTGCGTATTGTTGCCGCCCCGCTGCTGATACTGATGCTGCTGGTTGCCAGCGGCTGCTCAGCCCGGTTCGTTGCGCCCTATGACGCCACGGTTCAGGAACAGATCATCGAGGTCGCCCGCAAGGTCGACCTGTTCTGGGGCTGGCTGCTGGAGACACCGGTCGAGCAGCGCCAGTACGTCCAGTTCGCCGACAGCTACAACGAGATCGAGTCCGACCTGCGGATGCTGCAAATGCGCAATGACATCCGGCCGTTCAACCGGGAATCGACCCGCCAGACTGCGATCGCGCTCGAACTCTGGCAGCAGGACCGCGCCGATCACAAATTGAAAGACAGCTTCAGCGACTTCCTGGCCAAGCGCCACCGCCAGCAGTTCATCCGCATCTTTACCGCAATGGCCCGCGGCGAGCAGGCCAAACAAACCGACTAACCAGACACAGGGAACTGACCAAGGAGTGCACCGATGACGATCGATTTCGACAGCCTATTCAAGGAGATGGCCGAGGCCGCCCGACAGGCGGTAAAGGACGACCTGCCGAACTTCGCTGGCTACGCCGAGCAACTGCTCGACAACGAAAAGGAGAGCCTCAAGGATCTGGCCAAAGCCCGCCTGGAGGGCGTCATCGACGAGGCGACCCTCGCAGCCGAACTGGCACGGGAAAAGCGGGTTCTGGAAGCCGAACTGCTGACCGCTCAGATCATGGCCAAGACCTCTGCCCAAAAAGCGGTCAACGCCGCGCTGGAGGTGTTCTACAACAGCCTGCGCGCCGCGCTTTGAATAAACGGGGCGAACCGCCCCCCTACCAGTTGTGCGTCATTAGCGGTAATGTCAGTAATTACGCGCTCATCGCTCCGGCCGATGCTTGCTCCCCCTTCCCCTGATCCCCCCCCTCTGAGAACCACGGTTATGGGATCGATTCAAGCAATTAACAGCCCAATAGACCAACAGCCAATCTGCTACGGACAACGTTGGAATAGCCGTGAAGATGCAGCGAAGTTCCACTGACCGGGATCAATCAAATCATTGGTCGGCCGCCAACCGAAAAACAGCAATTCAAACAGCCAGCCCCGCCGGTTCCGGAGTGCTCACTTGCCTTGTAGCGCCCACCATTTCTGAAATAGAAAACGGCCCCTGACAGGTCGCTCAAACAACGCTCATCCACATCCGGCCTGACAGCCGGCGCTCCTCTGTGCATAAGGTAGGCAAACCCGCACCCCATGACCTATTGACAACGCTAACTGTTTGTTTTGATTAAAGATTAGCCATTCGGCTACTTTTTCACCAAAATGTACAGAATATTGCAATGATGCCGCCTGTAGCGATCTGCCCAGCCGTTATCACCAATTTTATCCACAGAATCAGGGGATAACTTTCCAGGCCCGAATCACTCGACTGGAGCAGGCATGCGATCGTCATAAGCGTCTTGAGGGGTAACACCGAAGCCACTTAAGCTGACTGCTACAGGAGCTGGCCGGATGGGCCATCGATGACCATCAGTGGGCGAAAAGGAAGGAAGTTCAGGCAGGGAACCAATTGCGAAGGGTATCAGGCAGATCGCAGGCAATAAAAAAGCAGGCAAACTGCCTGCTTTATCGAATCCGCCAAGCGGTTTGGCTTACAGAGGAGAAACCTCGTCAGCCTGCGGACCTTTCTGGCCCATCACTTCCACGAAGCTCACAGCCTGGCCTTCGTGCAGGGTACGACGACCCGGGCCATTGCTAACGATGGAGCGGAAGTGAACGAACAGGTCTTTACCGCCTTCGCGCTCGATAAAGCCATAACCTTTCTCGTCGTTGAACCACTTAACGGTTCCGGTCATTTTTTCGGACATGTTTGTCGATCTCAATCTAAGTAAAATTTAGCCATCGCCTGGCATCTGTCACCCGGCAATGGTTTCCCGCGTCATGAATCCGAAGAAGGCAGAAAGCAGCAGAAAGCGGTTCTAACAGAACGATCTAGCGCGTCTTGCACGGCTTCAAAAACAATAGCAGGAAAAACTATATACCCATTTTGCAAGGGAAACAAAGAAATTTTTTTGCTTCTTTTTTCAATCGTCAAGGTACTCGGTTTTTTCCTTGAATTCGCACAAATCTTCGATGATACAGGCGCCACAACGGGGCTTGCGAGCGGTGCAGACGTAGCGGCCATGCAGGATCAGCCAGTGGTGCGCATCCTGCAGGAACTCCTTGGGCACGAACCGCAGCAGCTTCTGTTCGACTTCGTTGACGTTCTTGCCCGGTGCGATACGGGTCCGGTTCGAGACCCGGTAGATATGCGTGTCGACCGCCATGGTCGGATGGCCGAAAGCGGTATTGAGCACCACGTTAGCGGTCTTGCGTCCCACCCCCGGTAGCGCTTCCAGCGCTGTCCGGTTATCCGGCACCTCGGAGTCGTGCAGCTCGACCAGCATCCGGCAGGCCTTGATCACGTTCTCCGCTTTCGAATTGAACAGGCCGATGGTCTTGATGTACTCCTTCAGCCCCTCGACACCCAGCTCCAGGATCGCCTCCGGCGTGTTGGCGACCGGAAACAGCTGGCGGGTCGCCTTGTTGACACCGACATCGGTGGCCTGGGCCGACAGAATGACGGCGATCAGCAGCTCGAACGGATTGTCGTATTCCAGTTCGGTAGTCGGATTGGGGTTCTGCTCCCGCAGACGGGAAAAAATCTCATGCCTTTTCTGCTTGTTCATCGAGCGGGGTGGTCCTGATAACGCGGCAAGTAAAAAACTGGCGACGGGCGACGGGCATACTTCAGAGGCCGATCAGCCACGATGCTGGCCATCTTACCGGGGCGCTGCGGATTACTCCAGGCCGTAGACCGTGAAACGGTTACGGCCGGCCTGCTTGGAGCGGTACAGTGCCCGGTCGGCCTGTTCGATCCACTCGGCAGGGCCGCAGGCCTCGGAAGTCAGCTCCGCCACCCCCAGGCTGATGGTAAAGCTGATCCGCTGACCGCCATGCTCGACCTCCAGCGCCTCGGCGGCACGGCGCAGCCGTTCGCAGTAGATCTCGGCGTTGACACTGCCGGTGTCGACCAGCAGCACCCCGAACTCCTCGCCGCCGTAACGCCCGACGATATCGGTGCGGCGCGCCAACCGGGTCAGCAACGCGGCCAGTTGGCGGATCACTTCGTCGCCGGCCGGGTGGCCATAGTTGTCGTTGATCGCCTTGAAATGGTCGATATCCAGCAGCACCAAGCTGCTGGCCACCTGCCGGCGGGCAAAGCGGCTGAACTCCAGATCCAGGCACTGCTCCCAGTAGGCCCGGTTATAGAGGCCGGTCAGGCCATCCTGGCGACTGAGCGCCTTGAGCTGGGCGTTGGCCTGCTGCAACTGCAGCTTGCCGAGCGCGATATCGGTCACGTCATAGACCAGAATGCCGATATGGTTGACCTCGCCACTGGGCGAGCGTAGCGGGATCAGCGACACATTCTGGTACATATGGGCCGCCCCGCCGGTGATCGGCCGGTAACTCTTGAAACGGAACAGGTAGGGGCGCTGCTCCCAGGAGATGTAGGCCGGATTCTTCAGCATGAAAACCGCATCGAGCTTGCGCTTAAGCCAGTCGACGGGCAGGTTGGCGATCACATTGAACAGGTTGCGGCCACGGGTATCGGATGCCACCACCCCGGAGTGGTGCTCCATGAAACTGTTCCAGAGCTGCACATTGTACTGGCGATCCAACACCAGCAGCCCGACATCCAATGTCTGCAGCAGCCCCAGCTGCCAGTGCAGCTCCTCGATCGCCTGGGATTCATTCAGTGTAGTCATCAGAAATAGGCCGCCATCTGCTCCAACTGACAGGTTGAATCTTCGGTGAACACCAGCATCAGCTCGCACTGGATATCGTACTGCTTGATCTCGTAGCGGATCGTGATCGACAGCGCCCGTTGCCATTGGTTATCGCCACCGGCCAGGCCGTCAAAGTCGCTCAGCAGGATCGGCGAGGCACGGCCGAAACTCATATCCAGCTGCTGTTCCAGGCTGCCAAGGAAGGCCGCAATCAGGGTATTGGCCATCTCCATCAACAATTCGGCCTGCAGGCTGCTATCCTCGGCCGGATCAGCCCTCAGCAGCCGCGCCAACGCCTCGAAGTTGGAATCGCGGAACAGCAGCAGCGCTTCGCCGGCGATCCCCAGCCCGACGAAGCCCTGGCAGACGGTGTGGATCTGCTGCTCGGCGGCCTCGTGCAGCTGGCCATTGAGCTCCTCCCAGGTGACGAATCTCACCTCCGGAATCGGCAGCGTCACGAACACGTTGAGCAGCCGGGCCAACAGGTCACCGGCCCGCCCCATCGCCACGTTGGCGATCTCCTGATAGTACTCCGGCAAGTCCTCCGGCCGGTCGGCGGCCAGCGCCTGCGGCTGCTGCAGTTCACTGAGCAGGCCGAACCGGCGCAACACGTCGGAGACCTCCTGCGGCGAGGTCGGCTTCTTGATGAACGCCAATGCCCCCAGCGCCATCACCCGGTCATGCGCTTCCGGCTGAATATCGCCCGACACCACGATCACCATGGCCTGCAGGTCGTCACGGCGGATCCGCTCCAGCACCTCGTAGCCGTCCATGATCGGCATATTCAGATCGAGGAACAGCAGATCGGCCCTGCCCTGACGGATCGCCTGCAAAGCCTCGAGACCGTGCTCGGCGTGGGTCACCTCGACGTTCCACCCCTGCAGTGCCTGCGTCATCTGGCGGCGCGCCAGACGGGAATCATCACAGATGACAATCGGTATCGCTGAGCTCACGGACGGTCCTTGCTGCGTGCATTGGTTGAAAACCGATCAGGCTATAGAAATCCATCTCGCTGCACAATCATTAGAAATGGAGTATTTCTGAACGAGCATTTAAACAAATATACTGGCGTCAGGCCGCTCGCCTCCTTGCCCGCGACCATGCGCGCCGCCAGCTCGAGCCCGCCGCTCAGTGCTGCAAGCGGTAGATCTGCCAATCCTCGCTCGGCTCGTTCAGCATCATCTTCATATCGACCACATCTTCTTCCATGTTGTAGCTGTTCTTGAAGCCGAGCTTCTTCGCCAGCCCCTGCATCCCTTTATTGGATGGCAGGGTCGAGCCATAGATCTGCAAGGTGCCACGCGCCTTGCAGTAATCGATGATTTTCTGCATCAGCACCACACCGAGCCCCTCGCCCTGCAAGTCATCGCGGATCACCACCGAGAACTCGCTGCGGATGTTGTCGGCATCGGTCACCGCCCGCACCACACCGAGCGTCTCTTCGCCGTCGCGGTCCTGGCGCGGCGCCGAGACGATGAACGCCATCTCACGGTCATAGTCGATCTGGGTCCAGTTGGCCAGCTCCATATGGGTCGGCACACCACGGCTGTAGAAGTAGCGCAGCCGGATCGATTCCGGGCTGAGCTGGTTGTAGAACTCCAGGTGGTTGGGTTCGTCCTCGCCGCGGATCGCCCGCACCACGGCCGGCCGGCCGGAGCGGCGCAGGCGGATCTGTTCGCTCAGGTGCTCAGGATAGGGAGAGATCGCCGGCTGGGCCGGACTGCCGATCGACACTGCGATATCCAGCGCCAGGATACCGCTCTTGTTGAGCAGTAGCGGGTTGATCTCCAACCCTTTAAGTTCCGGCAGATCGACCACCATTTCGGACAGTTTCACCAGCAACTCGGCGATCTGCTCGATATCCCGCTCCGGCTGATAGCTGTTCTCGGCGATGATCCGGCTGATCCGCGATCGCTTGACCAGCTCCTTGGCCAGCGCCAGGTTCATCGGGGGCAGCATGAAGTGACGGTCGGCCAGCACGTCGACGGTGAACCCACCGCTGCCGAACAGGATCAACGGGCCGAAGGCAGGATCACGGGTGATACCGACGCTCATCTGCATCGACTGGAAGCCACGCTTCATCTCCTGCACGAAATAACCCATCCGGTGGCTGGCATCCGCCATCCGCTCGGCTACCCGGGCATCCAGTTGGCGCACCGCGTGCTGCACCTCGCTGCCGGAATAGAGATCATAGGCCAGGTCCTGCCAACGCAGGTTACCGCGGTCATCGTAGCTGAACGGATAGACGTTGTGCCGGTGCAGCGCCTTGACCGCCACCGAGCCGCCCAGCTGCTCCGCCACCTCGGCCACCTCGTCGACCGTGCTGGCATAGCCGTTGTTGACCAGCGGGATGTCGAACAGCGTCAGCAGTTGGCTGGCCTCCGAATGGGTCAGGAAGTCGCGCTGCTGCTCGGCCGCATTGGCGATCAGCTCCCGCGCCTGGTGCAGGTTGTCGTCGTGATTGTCCTGGTACGGCGGCGGCGTCTGGCGCATCACCGCCTGGTTGCGGTGGTAATCCACCATATACATGAAGGCGTCGACCGCCTCTTCCGGGGTAATAAAGGTGGTGACCCCGGCGGCATTGAAATGGTTACGCGCCTCGATCGCCGTAGCCCGGCCCATCCAACTGGTCAGGATATTGCGCGGCGTGTTGCGCGCTACCGTGATTACCGCATCGGCGGTCTCGACCGCCGGTGCCAGCCGGGTCGGGGCGTGGATCACCAGCACCGCATCGACGTTCTTGTCCTTGCTCAACAGCCGGACCGCTTCGGCAAACCTCTCCGGTCTCGCATCGGCGTGCAGATCGATCGGGTTACAGCGATCCCAGTGCTCCGGCAGCACTTCGCTCAGCGCGGCGAGGGTTTCTTCGGTCAGTTCGGCCAGCTGCCCCTGCCGCCTCATCAACCGGTCCGCCGCCAGCGCCGCCGGCCCCATGCCGTTGCAGACGATCGCCAGCCGCTCGCCGCGCAGCGGTTTCATCCGCGACAGGGTTTCCAGCGCGTTGTAGAGCTGATCGGAGGTTTCCACCCGCACCGCACCGGCCCTTCGCAAGGCCGCATCATAGACCTGGTTCTCATCGGATACCCCCGGCGCCAGCGGCTGCTTCAGCTCGTAGTCGCCGATGATGCCGGATTTCAGTACCAGCACCAACTTGTTGCGCGAGGCTGCCCGTACCGCCGAGATGAAATCCCGCGCCCGGCCGACAATCCGGTCCATCTGCAGCAGGATCGCCTGGGTATAGGGGTCCTGTGCCAGGTAGTCGATCACCGACGGCAGGTCGACATCGACCCCTTCGCCCAGTGTCAGGAAGTGGGAGAAACCGATCTCCTGGCCGTTGGCCCAGTCGATCATCGCCGTGCCCAGCAGGCCGGACTGGCCAATGTAGGCCACCTTGCCCTTACCGATATTGACGTGCGAATAGCTGGCATTCATGTTGTGGCCCGGTACCAGCATCCCCATGCAGTCCGGGCCGAGAATGCGGATACCATAGGGATGGGCCGCCTCGCGCACCTCTTCGCGCAGCGAGCGGTCGGTGGCGCTGTCGGGACGGGACAAACCGCCGGACAGTATCATCGCCGCCTTGACCATATTGGCACCCAGTTTGCGGATGATATCCGGCACCGTAGCCGGCGGCGAACAGATGATCGCCAGGTCCGGCATCTCCGGCAGATCCTGAACGGCTTTGTAGCATTTGACGCCGTGCACCTGTTCGTAGCCCTGCGAGTTGACCGCCATCAGCCGGCCGGCATAGCCCCCCTCCAGCAGGTTCAGCAACACCACTCCACCCATGCTGTTGTCGCGCTCGGAAGCGCCAAACACCGCGATGGATTCGGGCTTGAAGAAACGTTTCAGGTACTTGGTGCTCAATGGATCCCCCCCAACGCCGCCACTCGGCAGGTTCTCTCAACTTCGGTCGCTGGCCTACCCTGACAAGGGGGGCTCAGATGGCGCAATTTTACAACCAAAGTCGCATCTTTGTGCAGGTGCAACATACAGAAAATCGACAACTGGTATGACCTGAATCAGGTCGTCACCCAGCGCAGCGTATAGCACAGCCCGGTAACAACTGATTACTGGCCGGCCGACTGACAGAAACAGCCGGGCGCGGGCCGGATGGACAATTTCGGTAGGCGAAAAGGCAGGGCGTGAAGTTACAGGCAAAAAACCCGGTGGCCCTGGCCATATGTGTTCACCGGGCGGGACGGACCGACAAAAAAGGGGGCCCAGCCCCCTGTCGATGATCGCGTCGAGCGGCGCAAGTTTATGTCTGGCGTTCAGCCTGCGATTCCAGGGATTTCAACGCCGACCCCGGCAATAGATAGATCCCCCGGTCGTCAAATTCGAACAGCGAACCGCAACTGCGGCACCGATAGACCCTGTCCTGCCCCACTTCCAACAGCAGTTCAAGCTCGGCATGGGGCTCCGATGCAAAGCTGGACTCAATCAAACGAATGCAGTGTTCACAATGGTGTGCCATGGCTACTCTCCCGGTTGTCCGTGCTACACCTGCGGTTCGGTACCGCGCGCCTGCGTTTCTGAGCCGGACTTCATTTCCGGGGTTTCCATGCTGCCTACGGACCTGTTGTTACTGCAGCGATTCCAACGTCAAACTCAACGGGTCCGCATCGCCACTGAGGTAGAGCTCGCCATCGCTGATCGAAATGGATAGCGCCATGGTGCGCGAAACAAAACGATCCAGCTGCTCGACCTGAAGCCAGTCAAAACGCTTAACGGAAAGTTTAGGCAAGGAACCGAGCGACTGCCGGTTTTTCTGCCACCAGATATCGGTTTCGCTGCCGTAAGCGTACAGCAGAACCTGCTCGGCCCGGCTGATCGCCTTGCGCATCCGCTCCGGCGTCGCCTGGCCCAATTCGATCCACTGGGCGATCCGGCCGTCGGCGGTGCAATGCCACAGATCCGGCTCGTCCTGGCTCGACAGCCCCTTGGTAAAGGACAGCTCGGCATCGTAATTCAGCGCATACACCAGCACCCGCACCATCATCCGCTGCAGGGTTTCCGAGGGATGCTGGGCCACCGTCAACCTGAGGGTCTCGTAGACATGGCGGTCCATATCGGCCAGGTTCAGGTCGATCTTGTAGATGGTGGGTTTCAGGGCCATGGGCGCTCCGCTGTGATTCGCTGGCTATCGGGAATTAAACGAAGCGCCGATTATAGGCGATTAGCCCTGCGCGCGCCGTACCGGATTGGCCCGGCACTGCGCCGGCGAGATATCGGCCAGCGGCAGGGTCGCCAGTTCGTGCCACAGCGCCGCCGGCAACGGCCCCGTGCGCGGCCGCTCCAGCACCCGACTGGCCCGGCTGCCGTCGCCACGGCGATACTCGACATAGATGAACCAGACCGGCTGCGGCTGGCGCTGCCGGTCCTTGCGTTTGCCCTCGGCAAACCAGACATAGAGCGGGCAGCGGTAATCGCGGTGGATCAGTTGAATCGCATCGGGCAGCTCGGCGTCGCCCACGGGCACTGAGGTTTCGACCGGCACGGCACTTCCGTCCAGCCCGGCATCCTGAAAAGAGAATGTGTGTGCTTCAAACATGAGACGCTCCCATAACGGTTATGAGAGCTGACGTAACTGCGGGGATAACCTGAATAGTTGCCGGTATCGACCACATCGCTGCTTGGCAGCAACCACCTTGCCCAGGTCGGCAGGTTGGCGAGGACGTCAGCCCTTCTCTTGATGTTGTTTGCTGTAACAGTTTGTACAGAGTCACCGAGTATACCGATCCCGGCGCGCGGCGCAACCCCTGGCGCACTCGGCATCCGAAGGCTGCCAGGCCGGCGGAATTGACTTACAATCGCGGCCTGATTCTCACCCTCGGGAGCACTGCCATGGACTTGAAGCTGAAACATCTGGTCATTCGCGAACTGATCAAGGAAGCCGACGACAGCCACGCCGAAGTCAGCGATCGGGGCGGTCTGATCGACGTCCACTCGGCGATGGCCCAACAACTGTTCGAAGGGCTGATCGCCGCCTTCGCCCGGCGCAGCTCGCTGACCCACGGCTCGTTCAACCTGGAAAACGAGGCCGACTACCCGTTTATCTCCGCCTTCGAACATTACCTGCAGAGCGGCATCCAGGCGGAGGACTTTCAGCAGCTGACCGATATCGGCATGGCCCAGCTGGTCAGCGCGATCAGCGCACCGGCAGCCATCGCCGCCAGTGGCGGCTACGTGATCTTCACCCAGTACGGTGACGAGCGTTACGACTACCTGCTGGTGGCGCTGGTACGCGACAAGGCCGGCATCGCGCTGGACGCCAACCTGAATCCGACCGAGGTGATGGAGGTCAACCTGGAGCAGCTGCACCAGGCGGCACGGGTCAACCTGACCAGCTTCCAGAAAGGCCGCGACAGCTACCTGAGTTTTATCGGCAGCAAGCAGAAAGGGGAAATCACCCAATACTTCTCGGCCGCGTTCGGCTGCACCGACGTGACTCCGTCGCGTAAATCCACCGGTGAACTGATCCGCGCGGCACGCGATTTCTGCAACGAGCATGAACTGTACGAGCAGAAGGAGCAGGTGGTCGAGGATGTGGTCAGCTACCTGGAGCGGCAGCGCTCGGAGAAGCAGCACGCCAGCCTGCCGGAGATCGAGCAGTTGTTCGACGCCTATATCCCGGACGAGAAAGTGGAACAGGTCAGCGGCACCTTCAGCAAGTTTGCCAACGGCGAGCCCTACCAGGTGAGCCAGGAGTTCCAGCCCCACACCAGCACCCTTAACCGGTTCGCCAAAATGAAGGCCAAGGCCGACAACTGGCAGCTGGATTTCGCCAAGCGTTCGCTGGGCGAGATGAACTCCAACAAGGAGATCGAGTTCGACGAGGCCAGCCAGACCATCACCCTGCGCCGGCTGCCGACCAAGGTGATCAACCAGATCAGGGAAGCGCTGCAGCAGAACGAGGAAAGTTGAGCGCTGCTTTCAAAAACAGGCCGCCCGCGGCACCCGCGGGCATAAAAACAGGCGGCTACAAAGCGCAGCTCCGTAGCCGCGGGCTCCGACCGCGCCAGCTGTAGGTTAGGGCAAGGTGCGAACCCCAACCTACCGCGCCACGTTCCATCGACAACGCGCCGGACCATCCGGTTCGACGCGCTGCCTGCCGCTTGAAGCCGGTCGCTTCAGGCTTCCATCTACCCCAGCTCGGCCCGCAGCTGCCGGGCCGCCGCCACCATATTGACCAGGCTCTCGCTGACCTCCGGCCAGCCACGGGTTTTCAGGCCGCAATCCGGGTTGAGCCAGAGCCGCTCCACCGGCACCTGCTCGGCAGCCTTGCGCATCAGCGCCACCATCTGCGCGACACTGGGCACGTTCGGACTGTGGATGTCGTAGACGCCCGGGCCGATCTCGTTCGGATACTTGAAGTCGACGAAAGCGTCCAGCAGCTCCATGTTGGAGCGGCTGGTCTCGATGGTGATCACGTCGGCATCCATCGCCGCAATCGCCTCGATAATCTCGTTGAACTCCGAATAACACATATGGGTATGGATCTGGGTGGCGTCCTGCACCCCACTGGCGGACACCCGGAAGGCGTACACCGCCCAGTCCAGATACTCGCGCCAGTCATTGCGTTTGAGCGGCAGCCCCTCGCGGATCGCCGGCTCGTCGATCTGGATCGCGGCGATACCGGCGCTCTCCAAGTCGACCACCTCGTCGCGCAGCGCCAGGGCGATCTGCAGGCAGGTCTGCGAACGCGGCTGGTCGTCCCGGACGAAGGCCCACTGCAGCATGGTGACCGGGCCGGTCAACATCCCCTTCATTGGCTTGTCGGTCAGCGACTGGGCGTAGCGGGCCCAGGCCACCGTCATCGGTTGCGGCCGCACCACGTCGCCGTAGATGATTGGCGGCTTGACGCAGCGCGAGCCGTAAGACTGCACCCAACCGAACCGGCTGGCGGTATAGCCCTCCAGCAGTTCGCCGAAATACTCCACCATGTCGTTGCGCTCCGGTTCGCCATGCACCAGCATATCCAGCCCGCAGGCCTGCTGCTGCTCGACGCAGTGGCGGATCTCCGCCTCCATCTGCTGACGATAATCCTCCGCCGCCAGTTCGCCACGCCGGAAGGCGGCGCGGGCCTGACGGATATCGGCGGTCTGCGGGAAGGAACCGATGGTGGTGGTCGGCAGCAACGGTAGCTGTAGCCGGGCCGCCTGCGCCACGGCACGCACCGGATAGGGGTGCTGACGCTCGCCATCCTTCAGCGACAGCGCCTGCAGCCGCGCCTTGACCGCGTTGCGGTGCACCCGGCCTGAACGGCGTCGGCTCGCCAGCGCCTCGGCGTTGTCGGCCAGTTGCGCGTCGACCGGTTCGCCGTTCAATGCCGCCCGCAGCAGCTTCAGCTCATCCAACTTCTCGGCGGCGAACGCCAGCCAGCTCTTCAGCTCGTCATCCAGCTCGGCCTCCCTGGCCAGCGACACCGGCACGTGCAGCAGCGAGCAGGAGCTGGACAGCCAGAGCCGGTCACCCAGCGCGGTCGCCAGCGGCTGCAAGCGCTCGCGCAGCGCGGTCAGATCACTCTTCCAGATATTGCGGCCGTCGATCGCACCGACCGACAGTACCTGATCATCCGCCAACTGCCCGGCCAGCTGCAGGTACTCGTCACCCCCGCGCAGCGCGTCCAGGTGAAAACCGGCCACCGGCAGACTCGCCGC
The DNA here is from genome assembly GCF_019795155.1 of Marinobacterium arenosum. Taxonomy (GTDB): domain Bacteria; phylum Pseudomonadota; class Gammaproteobacteria; order Pseudomonadales; family Balneatricaceae; genus Marinobacterium_C; species Marinobacterium_C arenosum. The sequence continues at coordinate 46,941 of NZ_JAILYN010000006.1, forward strand.
CAGTGCGAAGTTGTCCGCCAGGCTGCCGAAATACGTGGTCAGCAGCAGCTTTGGCGGCGTCTCAGCCAGTGTCCGGTAGGCCTCCCGATAGCCCTGCTGCCAGGCGTCATCCAGCTCCAGCACCAGCGCCGGCTCGTCGATCTGCAGCCAGTCGATACCCCGCTCCGTCAGCAGTGCGAACAGCTGCCGGTAGCATTCCAGCAGTGCCGGCAGCAGCGCCAGTCGATCACTGCCATCGCTGGTCTTGGCCAGCCAGAGCCAGCTCAGCGGACCGATCAGCACCGGCTTTACCCGATACCCCTGTGCCCGGGCCTCGTCGATCTCGGCCAGCAGTTTGGCCGGGTTCAGGCTGAATTGCTGATCCGCCGCCAGTTCCGGCACCAGGTAGTGGTAGTTGGTGTCGAACCACTTGGTCATCTCGCAGGCCCGTTGCGGACTACCGCTCGGCGCCCGACCACGGGCCATGCGGAAATAGTTGTCCAACGGATTGCCGGAGGCGCCCTGTTGGAAGCGCTGCGGGATTGCGTCGAACATCAGGCTGTGATCGAGCACCTGATCGTACAGCGAGAAGTCGCCGACGCTGACCCGCTCCGCGCCGGCCGCCGCCTGCGCCGCCCAGTTTGCGCGGCGGATCTGCACCGCCACCGCCTGCAGCGCCTCGGCCGAAGCGTCGCCGCGCCAGTACGCTTCCAACGCGAATTTCAGTTCCCGGTCGGCGCCGATACGCGGCAACCCGAGGCTATGTAACTGTGCCATCTGAATCTATCCTTGGTTGTCCATCTGAAAAGTCAGGACCAGTATGGCGCAGCACGAATATGAATTAAATTGATATGTTTTTAATATTTATTGAATTTAATTAATACAAAACATCGCTTTTCCCGACAACTGATCCACTAGCCCGTGAGTCGCTTCCATATCGTGCAACTGCCGCAGACAAAATCTGTAGTTATAAAAAAACCGCCCGGAGGCGGTTTTATCTATGTGAAAAGAGAGCATCAGAAGGTGTAGGTCAGCGGCGGCTGCATCGCCTCTTCGGCATAGACATGCACGCAGTCGCGCCCCTTGTTCTTGGCTTCATAGAGGGCCTGGTCAGCCAGCTCCACCAATCGCTGAGCGGTCAACGACGACGAGGGCTGCAGGGTGCACATGCCGATACTGACAGTCACCACCTCGGCGACATCGGAATCCTCATGCGGAATCTCCAGCTGACGTACCGCCTGGCGGCAACGCTCGGCCAGCTCGGAGGCCTGCTCGTTGGTTGCCGGCAGCAGCAGCGCAAATTCTTCGCCGCCGTAGCGGGCCACCAGATCGCCCGGTCGGCAGACCAGCTGCTGCAGGGTGGCAGCCAATTGACGCAGGCACTCGTCGCCGGCCGGATGGCCGTAGTGATCGTTGTATTTCTTGAAGAAGTCGACATCCACCATCATCAGGGTGATCGGCGAGAACTCCCGCACCGCACGCCGGCACTCGACATTCAATGCCTGGTCGAACTCACGCCGGTTGGCGACACCGGTCAGCTGGTCGGTAGTGGCCAGCTCGGCCAGTTGTTCCATCGCCTCGTGCAAGGCTTGGGTACGCTCCTGCACCACCGCTTCGATCGCCCGGGAGCGGCGGCTCAGGGTACTAATATAGGTAACGAACACAGCGGTCAGCGCCAAGCCGAGCAGCAGCATGATCAGCGGCAGGCTACTGCGCCGGGCATCGATATAGGCGTCACCGGGGGTGGCACTGAGCTGCCAGCCGCGGTTCCGGCTGGCAGCGATAGCGAGCCGGTACTCGGCGTCCATCGCCAAATCCCCGCCATAGACCTTGCTGAACAGCAGTTTCGGCTCACCCGCCTCACCCTGGTCAACCAGGCGGATATCGACCTGTTCAAGGCCATCAGCCAGGCCAGCCACCTCGATCAGGTCATGGATACGTAGCACCGCCATCAGGAAGCCCCGCTCGCTACCCAACGGTGGCAGCCCGGTCAGCTGTTGAGCATGCAGCGCCATGATCGCCATGATGCCGAGACTGTCGCCCGCCTCCTGCACCAGTTTGAAGCCGTGCGACAGCTGGATATCCGCGTTGGCCCGGGCCTGCTCCAGTTGTGCCAGCCACTGCGGATTGGAGGCCAGATCCACGCCCAAGGCCCGCTCGTTACCCTTGTAGGGCACCATGTAGTAGACCGGATAGTAGACCGGACGTTGGGCGGCAGTGACCGGTTGCTGCTGTTCATTGAGCTCGGTAAAGCTGAAACCGGGATAATGGGTGCGCAGGCTGGCCTCGAGCTTATCCCGCTGAACCGCTTCGACGCGCGGAATCCACTCCAGTGCCTGGATGCCCGGATGGCTTACCAGCAGCTTTTCAGACACCCGGCGGAACTCCGGCAGTGAGACATCGTCGGTACCGGCGAACATCGCCCAGAGCGCTTCCAGCACATGCAGGTTGCTGTGCATCACCTGGTCCAGCCGCTTGGCCCGGTGCCCCATCTCGGCGTGAAAATCGGCCACGATGTTCTGACGTTCCAGCGAGACCATGATCCGCGACGCCAAAACCGACATCAGGATGCCGCTGATCGCCAGTAGAACCACCCAGCCATGCCGATTCAGTAGGCCGGATTTCTGGGAGGTGTTTTGTGGCTCCTTCATGGAACGCTCCGCACGATGGATATTAACCGCAGTAAAACGTTTTTTCCGAGCCTATGCAATGCTTAGTCCTGAGCAAATTCGCTAATTAAAACAGTCTGTTGGCCCCAGGCGCAGGCAACCGCCGCCGGCCTGGCGGGGCCTATTGTAACGGCTTGGGCAACCGATCGGGAACTTATCAGGCCGGTTGGTTCAGGCAGACCTGCTGGTGCAACCATTCGCGGAACTGGCGGACCGCCGGGCGCTCAAGCGCGCCTTCGGCATAGACCGCATAGTAGCGTTGCGGCGCCATGGCATAGCGGTCATAGAGTTCCACCAGCCGCCCGGCGTCCAGCTCCGACTTGACCAGACTGAGATGTCCGATCGCCACACCGAGACCGAGCAGCGCCGATTCAATCAACAAACCATAGCGATTGAAACCCAGCATGCTTTCGCCCTCCGGCCAGGGGCCGTCGCCCACCGCCGCCCACCAAAGGCGCCAGTCCTCCGCCCGCCCCTGGTCATACAGCAGCTGAGTGGTGAACAGCTCGCGAAAGGCCGGCGCATGGCCAAGCTGGGCCCGCAGGGTCGGCGCGCAGACCGGGATCAACACCTCGCGGTAGAGCCGGTCGTAGTCCAGCCCCGCCGGCGGTCGTTCGTCGAAGCTGATCCAGATATCGGCGTCCCCCTCCAGCCAGGTATGAGGCAGGCGGCTGCCGCCCAGGTCGATATCGATAGCGGGATGACGGCCCTGGAAATCGAGAATCCGCGGCAGCAGCCAGCGTTCGAGAAAAGGTTCGAAGGCGCGCAGTCGCAACGGCCGGGGCGGATTCTGCTGCCGCACACTGGCGGTGACCGCCGCCAGCCGATCGAGCATCTGCTGCACTGCCCGGTAGTACTGAAGTCCGCTGCAGTTCAGCGCCAGGCCGCCCTGCTTGCGCTCCAGCAGACTGAAGCCGAGAAAACGCTCCAAAGCGCAGAGCTGGCTTTCCAGCTCCGCCGCCGGGATCGTCAGCTCTTCGGCCGCCGCCTGCAGGCTGGAGTGGCGGGCCACCGCCTCGAAGGCCGGCAGCAGATTAAGCGGAGGCAGTTGTCGCATCGGGTCTCTCCATCGACGGCGTCTCTGGCAAGTCTATCGACTTATGCAGAGGTTCCTTAAGCATAGAAGCGGATCGGATAAAAACGATGGCGAGCAACGGACCATGCCGATTTGCCTGCGTGGGACAAACAGGTTACCTATAGTTGAAGCAATGCGCCCAAGCCAGGGTGCTCTCTGATACGCAAACGCACGCCGGCCCAGGAGCCCGGAAAGGATTGCTGCTGATGAATATGCCCCTGCTGATCGCGCTCTTGGTGTGTGTATTGTTGTTGTGGCTTTCGTTTCGTCGCCGCAAGACACGCCGGCTGGCCTTTATCAATAACTACCGCTTCCATCCGGCGATCCGCCAACGGGTGCAACAGCGCTATCCGCACCTGAATGACGGCCAGCTGGAAATGGTGATGGAGGGACTGCGCGATTACTTCCACCTCTGCAACCAGGCCGACCGCAAGATGGTGTCGATGCCCTCGCAGGTCGTCGACGAAGCCTGGCACAGCTTTATCCTGTTCACCCGCGAATACCGCCGTTTCTGCCAGGCAGCATTAGGCCGCTTCCTGCACCACACCCCGGTCGAGGCGATGCACTCGCCCACCGATGCCCAGCAGGGCATCAAGCGCGCCTGGCGGCTGGCCTGCCACCGGCAGAAGATCGATCCGCAGCAGCCGGATCGGCTACCGCTGATCTTCGCACTCGACACCGAGCTGGCGATTCCGGATGGCTTCAAATACCGGCTCGACTGCCGCAACCCCGCATCCCCTCACTACGCCGACGGCTACTGTGCCGGCCATATCGGCTGTGCGTCCGACTGCGCCGGCGACAGCGATGGCGGCCTGTTCGATGGCGACGGTGGTGGTAGCGACTGCGGCGGTGGCTGCGGGGGCGACTAGCAGGGGCGGCACAAAAGCCACTGACCTTGCCGATCGTATTCAGGTAAGATCGCCTCACCAAGACGCGGCCCGCTACCGATCGGCACAGCCGCTATAGTTGAAGACACCAGAGACAAGGGCATCCCCCGTTCTACGGCGCTGCCGCGAGGTATTTCATGACCAGGTTCACCCAGCTCTTTCCCTGCCTGCTGACACTGGCGCTGCTCACCGGTCCAGTCCATGGCGACGACGGCCAGGCGGCCGGCGAAACCGCGCCCAGCGCCAACCGGACCGAACCGGTCACCCTGGATATGCTGCCGTTGAAGCACTATGAGCAGATGACCCCGGAGGAGCGCCGCCGCTACGAGCAGCTGAGTCCGAGCCAGCGCAAGCGGCACGAACAGCTGCGCCAGGCGGAACGCAAGCGGCTCAAGGCGCAGCGCCAGGCGGAACTGGACCGCCAACGCCAACAACGTCGCGAAGCCCGCCAGCCACAGGGCAGCGAGGCGACCAAGGCCGCAACGCCCGCCGAAGCCGCCCAGCCCGCAACCGAGTAATCAGCCGCCCCATGGATATTGCCAGCCTGTTTGCCAATATCCCCGCCGAGCTGCCGGATGAACTGTGCGAGCAGATTCTCTGCAGTGGCCGGCTGCGGATCGAACGAATCGTCTCCAAAGGCCAGTGTTCGCCGGAACAGGGCTGGTACGACCAGGATCAACACGAATGGGTATTGCTGGTCAAAGGTGCCGCCGTTCTGGAGTTCGAGCAGGATGGCAAGCAGCTGACGCTGACCGACGGCATGCACCTGAATATCCCCGCCCACTGCCGCCACCGGGTCGCCTGGACCGACCCGGCGCAGGAAACCATCTGGCTGGCGGTGTTCTATTAATTAACCTCCTAACCGTCAGCCTCTCACGCCCGTTCTCCGCTGATTTTGTCATTCCCTTGCAATCAGCACCCACCAATATCTGCTCTGCTGACTATCGCTATTGCTTATGGAACAGCATTCAATTGGCCGATATCAGGTGGAAAACCCGTTAACTTCCGCTAAACAGGATTAGCCGGCAGGGCCTTGGAAAACGAATTTGTCATCGTTTTGTCACCCACGGCTTTTAGTCTGCCGGGCCGGTGACGAATCGTCACCAACAGATCAATAACAACAGCATCACCCAACAACACAGACGGGGCTTCTCACCCGGCCTCGTAGCACAGGAAGCACTCATATGATGAACGCTTGGAAAAACCAGGCCTGGAAAACGCTGAGCACAGTCGCGCTGTCCAGCTGTCTGGTGGCGATGCCGGCTCAGGCCGAGGAGAAGATCCGCAACCTGATCCTGATGATCGGCGACGGTATGGGCCCGCAGCAGATCGGCCTGCTGGAGAGCTACGCCCGCAAGGCGCCGCACTCCATCTACCAGGGCAAGCCGACGGCCATCACCCAGATTGCGAAGGATGGGGTGACCGGCTTCTCGATGACCAACCCGCAGGGTGCGCTGGTGGTTGACTCGGCCTGCTCCGCTACCCAACTGGCACTGGGTATAGAAACCGGTTCCGAAGTGATCGGTATCGACGCCGACGGCAACAGTGTCGAAACCATCCTGGAGAAAGCCAAGCGCCTGGGCAAAGCCACCGGCCTGGTGTCCGACACCCGCCTGACCCACGCCACTCCGGCCGCCTTCGCCGCCCACCAGCCGCACCGTTCTCTGGAAAACGAGATCGCCGTGCAGATGCTGGAAGTGGGTCCGGACGTGATGCTGTCCGGCGGCATCCGCCACTGGATTCCGAAATCCACCAACGACAAAGGCGCGGTCTACCAGGCGCTGCAAGAGCAGACCGGCGGTACCGTCAAACTGAAGTCCAAGCGCAAGGACGACCGCAACCTGCTCAGCGAAGCCGCCGACAAGGGCTATCAGCTGGCGTTCAACCGCGCGCAGCTGGATCAGGCCAATGGCAAAGTGCTGGGCCTGTTCGCCTACTCCGGCATGATGGACGGTATCCAGTACAGCCAGACCCGTGACGACGCCAGCCGAGTGCAACCGACCCTGAAAGAGATGACCATGAAGGCGCTGGACATCCTGGCCAAGGATGAAGACGGCTTCTTCCTGATGATCGAAGGTGGCCAGATCGACTGGGCCGGCCACAACAACGACGCCGGCACCATGCTGCACGAGATGCTGAAGTTCGATGAAACCGTTCAGTATGTCTACGAGTGGGTACAGGGTCGCGACGACACCATGGTGGTGATCACCGCCGACCACGAAACCGGCTCCTTCGGCCTGTCCTACTCCGCCGCCAACCTGCCGGAAGCGGAGAAGCGCAGCGGCCCGGCATTCGCCAACCGCGACTACAAGCCCAACTTCAATTTCGGTTCGTTTGAGCTGATGGACAAGCTGTACGCCCAGAATGCCAGCTTCCCGAAGATGATGGCCCAGCTGCACGCGCTGCCGAAAGAGCAGCAGAACGCCGCCAATCTAGCCAAGGTGATCAACGAGAACAACGCCTTCCAGGTCACCGAGGCGCAGGCGGCACGGATCCTGAAGACCACCGCCAACCCGTTCCTGAAAAAGGACCACAAGTACATGAGCGCCGAGCGGCTGCCGCAGGTCGACGATTTCCAGGCGTTCTTCGTGTACGGCGAAGAGATCCACCACAACCTGATCGGCCGCGCGCTGGCCGAGCAGCAGAACGTGGTCTGGGGGACCGGCACCCACACCCACACCCCGGTCAACGTGATTGCCTGGGGGCCGGAACAGGTCACCAAGCCGCTGTCCGGCCTGATGCACCACGCCGAACTGGGCAGCTACATGATGGACCTGGTCAGCAAGTAAGCAAGCTGCAAGCTGCAAGCTGCAAGCTGCAAGCTGCAAGCTAACAGCATCTGCATAAAAACCTGCGCGGCCAACGGTCGTGCAGGTTTTTCTCTGTGCGTCGCTTAGTAAGACGAAATGGACGGATGCGGAAATAAATTGTTTTAAGGCGGGGAAATAAGTCGAACACACAGCCAGGACTCAAAATGCGCAGTATTTCCGCACAACGAGCCGATACACTTTTCAAACGTTTACAGCAAGTGGCGCACGACCCGTTCCTGCCCGTTTGCTTCAGGTGGCTTTCTGTCTGCAGAGAGTGCCTTAATCCCGAGCTGATTGAGAAGCTCAATTCATACCGAACGATTTGAAGAGGGTATAGCGGGCTATGCTGGAACTCAGTGGAACTTTGACTCATTTTGCCAACCCCAAAACCGACAAGGCCAGGGCCTACAGCGATTCCCAGAGAGAGGTGATCAGCGTAGCCAAAGCGGCCGAGGCCAAGCGTGACATCCAGCTTTGGCCCGGCTACTCGGTTACCCCGCTACACGCATTCGACGCGTTAGCCGCCAGTGCCGGCCTTGGCAAAATCTGGTACAAGGACGAAGCACAGCGCTTCTCCCTGAAGAGCTTCAAGGCGCTTGGCGGCGCCTATGCGGTGGCCCGCCAGCTGCAAAATATCATCGAGCAGAATACCGGCACTCGGCCCAGCATCGGCGACCTGCTGGAAGGCCGCTACCAATCCGAGGTCAGCGAACTGGTGGTCAGCTGTGCAACCGACGGCAACCACGGTCGCTCCGTTGCCTGGGGCGCGCAGATCTTTGGCTGCGGGTGCGTGATTTACATTCACCGCGATGTCTCCGAAGGCCGCAAGCAGGCAATGGAAGCGTTTGGCGCCGAAGTGATCCGCATCGACGGCAACTACGACGATTCCGTCAAGCTGGCCGACAGCGAAGCCAAGGCCCACAATCGGATCATCGTCTCCGACACCAGCTACGAAGGCTATATGGATATCCCCAAAGACGTTGCCTTGGGATACACCGTGATGTTGTCGGAACTGGTCGAGCAACTGGACGGCGAAATTCCGACCCACGTGTTTGTCCAGGGCGGCGTCGGCGGCCTGGCCTCGGCGGTTTGTGGCTACTTCTGGGACCTGTGGGGTGAACGGCGCCCACGCTGCGTCATCGTCGAACCGGAGCAGGCCAACTGCCTGCAGCTGAGCGCGCAGGCCGGCAAGCCGGTAGTGGTTGAAGGCAGCCTGGATACCCTGATGGCCGGCCTGGCCTGTGGCGAGGTTTCCGCCCTGGCCTGGCAGATCCTGGCCACCGGCGGCGATGATTTCATGACGCTCAGTGAAGACGCGGTTCCCGCCACCATGCGCCTGCTGGCCAAGGGCTACGGCAGCGACTGCGCCGTCGAGGCCGGAGAATCGGCCGTTCCCGGCCTGGCGGCGGCAGTGCTGGCGGCCATGAACGAGGAGTTTGCCGCCAAGCTCGGCCTGAATGCGCAGAGCAAAGTACTGGTCATTGGCACCGAAGGCGCGACCGATCCGGAACTCTACCAGCAGCTGGTTGGCTGATTTCTAATCGCGCCCTTTTCCCCGCCGGTGCTGAAGCCGGTGGGGGTTTTCCCGCCAGTGCAACCGTAAACGCGGCGTCAGCTCAGCTCCCCCTCCTCTACCACCGGCATAAATAAACCCACCTTGACCGAATCCATCACCACACTGGTCTGGAAGCCGCGAATATTGGTGTTGTCGAAAAATGCTTCGCGGGTGAACTGGTCGTAATCCTCCATATCCTTGGCAGTGACGATCAGAATGAAGTCGGCACTGCCGGTTACGTAATAGCACTGCTGTACCGCCGGGTGCAGCTTCATCTCCTTCTTGAAAGCATCCATCAGGTCCGCCCGTTCCCGTTCCATGGTTACCTGGACTACGAAGCTCATCGGCCGACCGATCGCCTTCGGATTGACCACCGCGACATCCGCCACGATGGTCCGCTGCTCACGCAGTCGCTTCAAGCGACGCTGCACTGCGGCAGGTGAAAGCCCGACCTGCTCGGCGATCTGTTCGGAGGTCGTACGATTGGAGTGCTGAACGATCTCCAGAATCCTACGATCAAAGTTGTCGATACTCGCGGCCACTTGCGCCATGAACCGTTCCTCCTTCGGGCGCTTGCCAGCGCCGGATGCAGTTATTTGGGAAATCTATCCTGCCCAGCCACTAGGTATTATTTTCCTCAAAATAGCACGCACATTCGCGGATTTTAATCGTCAGAAGCACCGATTACGGGGTTTCACGTTGCCGCCAGCCACTAACATTAATTCAACCGAGACAGCAACGGAGTCGCCAGACACAACGGCGCCGCCGACAACAAACAATAACAGAGCCAGGCAGCGAGACTCACAGCATGAAAAGTCGCACCCTCAACCCTCAGCGCCCATTGCAGCAACTTGCCGCCGGCGGTCGCATCGGTGTCATCGCCCTGGCAACCGACTTCAACATCGAACAGGACTTGCGCCGCATCTACCCCGCCGATGTGGAACCCTTCACCAGCCGGGTGCGCAATTACAACCCGCTGACGATCGAGAACCTGCGCCGCATGGAGCCGGGTATCAGCGCCGCGGCGGACAGCATCCTGCCCGGCACCCGGCTGGACGCCATGATCTATGCCTGCACGTCCGGCACGGTGGCGATCGGCATTGAGCGGATTACCGAGCTGGTGCAGCAGAGCTGCCCCGGCGTGCCGGTCACCAACCCGGTGACTGCCGCTTTCGCCGCCTTTGCAGCCCTGCGGGCAACGCGCATCTCCATCCTCACCCCCTATACCGAAGCGGTGAACCAGGAGGTGGCGTCCTTCTTCCAGCGTAGCGGCTACGAGGTGCTGAACATTGCCGGGTTCGGCTTTGAAGATGACACCGCCATGAGCTACATCGACCCGCAGGATATTGCGCACGCCGCAGCGGAAACCTGCAATCCGCGGGCCGACCTGCTGTTTATCTCCTGTACCGCCCTGCGCGCCTCGCTGGTGCTCGACCAGATCGAGCAGACCCTCGGCAAGCCGGTGGTCAGCAGCAACCAGGCACTGGCCTGGCACAGCCTGCAACTGGCCGGCTATCCAGCCCCGGTTCGCGGTTTTGGCCGCTTGCTGGCCGACCATCCGACAGGCAGCTGGCAGCCACACTTGTAACCCCTTATCTGATCTTCGGAGCTTAGATTCATGTCCCAGCTAGATCCGCAATTGATCGCCTCTATGACCGAATGGCGCCGCCACCTGCACCGCTACCCGGAGTGCGGCTTCGAGGTTGAACAAACCGCCGATTTCATCGCCGACAAACTGGCCAGTTTCGGCATCGAGGTGGTGCGCAATATCGGCAACACCGGACTGGTCGGCATTCTGCGCGGCGGTGACGGCGAGGCCAGTATCGGCCTGCGGGCGGATATGGACGCGCTGCATATCCATGAGCAGAACAGTTTCGAGCATCGTTCCTGTCATGACGGCAAGATGCATGCCTGCGGCCATGACGGCCATTCGGCGATGTTGCTCGGCGCCGCCGCCCAGCTGGCCGAAAGCCGCGACTTCAACGGCACCGTCTACTTCATCTTTCAGCCGGACGAGGAACATGGCAAAGGCGCCCAGGCGATGATCGACGACGGCCTGTTCGAGCGTTTCCAGATCGATGCGGTATACGGCCTGCATAACCTGCCGGGCCTGCCGGAGGGCACTTTTACCGTCCGGCCCGGCTCGCTGATGGCCAGCGAAAGCAGTTTCGAGATCGAGATCAACGGCATCGGCGGCCACGCCGCCATGCCGCATATGGGGGTCGACCCGATCGTCGTCGGTTCCCAGGTGGTATTGGCGCTGCAGACCCTGGTGTCGCGCAACCTCAGTGCGATTCATGAAACCGCCGTGGTATCCGCCACCGAGTTCGTCACCAACGGTACCGTCAACGTGATCCCCTCCCAGGTGGTGATCAAAGGGGATTGCCGCTGCTTCACCGAGGCCACGCTGGCCAAATTGGAGCAACGGATGGAAGCGATCGTGGCCGGTATCTGCGCCGCGGCGGGTGCCCAATATCGCTTCGAGTTCATCAACACCTTCTACCCCACGGTGAACAGCGCCACCGAAACCGAACAGGCGATCCACGCCGCCCAGCAGGTGCTGGGCGCGGACAACGTCAACGGCAGCTGCGATCCGTTCACCATCTCCGAAGATTTCTCCAGCATGCTGCGGGTTAAACCGGGCTGCTACGGCCTGCTCGGCAATGGCGTCGATTCGGTCGGCGGTTGCGCGCTGCACAATCCGAACTACGACTTCAACGACCGGATTTTGCCGCTGGGCGCCGCATACTGGATACAACTGGTACGAAACCAACTGGCGTAAGAACGCCCACCACTGACAGATCGCGTCCACGACGTATACAACAAAAATAAAACCTGCGGAATCCCACTCCGCTACCAGCAAGAGGACTTGTCATGTCTAAGTCAAAACTGATGGCTGCCCTGCTCACGATGGGCCTGGCGTTCAGCGCCCAGGCAGAAACCTGGAAATTCGCCTCCGAAGAGGACAAGAAGGACGTTCAGGACATCTACGCCCAGGAGTTTGCCCGGGTTATCAAGGAAGAATCCAAGGGTGATATCAAGGTTCGCATCTACTACTACGGCCAGCTGGGCACCGAGAACGATATCGTCGAGCTGGCCGCCAACGGCACCATCCAGTTTGTCTCCGTCGGTACCGGCCACCTTGGCTCCTACGTTCCCGAAGTCCAGGCGATCAGCCTGCCCTACGTACTGGGCACCAACGAAGAGGTGGTTCATGAAGTACTGACCACCAGCAAGACCATCTACCAGGATCTGTCGCCGAAATTCGAAAAAGTGAACCTCAAGCTGCTGTCGATGATGTCCGAAGGCGAAATGGTCTGGGGTGCCAACAAACCGATCCGCTCGCCGGAAGATTTCCATAATCAGAAGATCCGCACCTTCACCTCGACCATCCCGGTGGAAACCTACAAGGCGTTCGGCGCCACCCCGACGCCTCTCTCCTGGGGCGAAGTGTACGGCTCCCTGCAGCTGAAAACCGTCGACGGCATGGTCAACCCGATCTACTTCATCTACAACGCCAAGTGGCATGAGGTGCAGGACTACCTGATGTTCCCGGGCCAGCAGCCGTACGTGGGCACCTTCTCGACCAACCACAAGTGGTACAACAAGCTGTCGGACGAGAAAAAAGCGATGATCCAGAAGGCGACCCGCGCCGCCGACCAGGCCGCTTACGAGTACCAGCTGCGCATCAACAAGGAGAATATGGACAAAATTCTCAAGGAGCGGCCGACACTGCAGGTGGTCAAACTAACGGAAGAGGAACGCGCACGCTTCAAGGAACTGAGTAAAGGCTTGCATGAGACCTACTTCGATGTAGTCGCCAACGCCTATGCGGCCGGCGAGAAAGCGGCCGCCCGCGAGGGTGCGCAAGCGCTGCTGAACAACCTGATCCAGGAAGTAAAAACCGCATCTGCCAACTGATATGGCCGAATTCCACCGCTGAAACTGAAGCCGCTAACGGACTAGTGGCTTCTCAGGAGCAACGCCATGCTACATCTGCTCACATCCATCAACCGGGTCACCGAGAAAGTCGAGGAGCTGATCCTGACCTTCGCAATCCTCACCATGATGGTGAACTCCACGGCAAATGCGATCGGCCGCTATTTCTTCAACCAGAGCCTGTTCTTCGCCGAAGAGCTGAACCAGTTTCTGATCGTTTCCGTCACCTTCATCGGGCTGGCCTATGCCGTGCGCAAGGGCCGCAATATCCGCATGACCGCACTGTACGACCTGCTCGGGCAGAAGGCGAAAAAAGGGCTGACCCTGCTTATCGCCATCGTCACCGCGGGACTGATGTTCTATCTCGCCTACCAGGCGGTGGTCTATGTGCAGGAGCTGAAGCAGATCAACCGGCTCAGCCCGGCCCTGCAGTTCCCGGTCTACATCGTCTACTCGATCATTCCGCTCGGTTTCCTGATGGCGGGCCTGCAGTACCTGTCCGGCTTCCTGCTCAACCTGACGCATCCGGATATCTACATCTCCGTTGGCCTGACCGAAGACAAACAAGCCTGCTCGCAGGGTGAAACCGCATGACCTCCTTCTTCGAACTTCTCAGCAACGCGATCGCCGGCGAGCTGGATATCTACGTGATCACCTTCGCGCTGGCGGCGGTGATGATACTGCTGCTACTGCTCAGTTTCCCGATGGTGGTACCGCTGGCGATCGGCGCCTTGATCGGCATGCTGCACTTCTCCAGCGTCGACCCGCAGGTATTGATTCAGCAGGTCGTCACTGGCATCTCGCCGAACGCGCTGATCGCCGTGCCGATGTTTATCCTCGCGGCCGATATCATGACCCGAGGCCATACCGCCCAGCACCTGCTCGGCCTGATCCAGTCCTTCGTCGGCCACCTGCGCGGCGGCCTGCCGATCACCACCTGCATCAGCTGCACCCTGTTCGGCTCGGTTTCCGGCTCAACCCAGGCCACCGTGGTATCGGTCGGCCAGATCATGCGCCCGAAACTGCTGCAGGCCGGCTATAAGGACAGCTTTGTGATGTCGCTGATCATCAATGCCAGCGATATCGCCTTCCTGATCCCGCCCAGTATCGGCCTGATCCTCTACGGCACCCTGGCCAACGCCAGCGTCGGCGAGCTGTTTATCGCCGGTATCGGCCCGGGCATCGTGCTGGCGCTGCTGTTCTCCGCCTACAGCTACGTCTACAGCGTACGCAATCAAGAAGCCATCGCCCTGGTGGACAAAGCCTCCACCGCCGAGCGGATCGCCGCCATCAAGCAGGCGCTGCTGCCATTGGGCTTTCCGGCCCTGATTATCGGCGGCATCTATTCCGGCGCGGTGACCCCGACCGAAGCGGCTTCGTTCTCGGTGCTCTATGCGATCGTCATCGAGTGCGTGATCTACCGCAAGCTGGGTCTGAAGGATGTGATGGATGCGGCGCTGGCCACCGGTCTGATCACCGGCGTGGTGTTTATCCTGGTGGGCGTTGGCCAGGCGTTTTCCTGGTATATCTCCTTCGAGCAGATCCCGCAGGAGCTGCTGGCGCCACTGGACCTGGAGAATGCCTCGCAGGAGTACATCCTGTTCGTGATCGCCCTGGCGTTTTTCATCGGCTGCATGTTTGTCGATTCGCTGGTGGTGCTGTTGATCCTGACGCCGATCTTTATGCCGATCATCGATGCCGCCGGGCTCGATCCGGTGCTGGTAGGGGTGATGATCACCCTGCAGATGGCGATCGGCTCCGCCACCCCGCCATTTGGCTGCGACATCTTTACCGCCATCGCGATCTTCAACCGCCCCTATCTGGAGGTGATTCGCGGGTCGGTACCGTTCTTCCTGCTGCTGTTCCTGATGTCCGCGCTGCTGATCTTCTTCCCCGGCATCGCCCTGTTGCTGCGCGACCTGGCCTTTAACTAACCACAACGACAATCGAGCATGTGCGCATCGCGCCCAAACTAAGAGAGACACGGCCATGACCGATCTGCTAACTGCTCCTCCGGTCCGGGGCTTCGCCCGGGTTGAATTTGAACACCGTACCGCTCAGCTGCAACAGCGGATGGCGGCACAGAATATCGACGCGGTCTTTTTCTCCACCGAACCGGAATTCCGCTACTTCAGCGGCTTTAAGTCCCAGTTCTGGGAGAGTCCGACCCGCCCCTGGTTCCTGGTAGTGCCGGCCGACGGCCTGCCAATCGCGGTGGTGCCGGAGATCGGCGTCGCCGGCTTCGAACAGACCTGTCTGGAGGAGGTACGCAGCTGGCCGTCGCCGCGACCGGCAGACGACGGTATCTCGCTGCTGGCAAACACCCTGGCGGAAGTATCCAAGCGCCATCGGCGCATCGGAGCCATGCTCGGCCCGGAGACCCATCTGCGGATGCCGGCGGCCAACTTCGCCGACCTGCAGCAGCGGCTCGGCCAGCACCAGATGGTGGATATCTCACTGGCGGTGCGCGAGATTCGCAGCGTCAAATCCGCCGCCGAGATCGAAAAGATCCGCTTCGCCTGCCAAGTGACGGCGGCCGGATTCGAGTACCTGCGCAACCACCTGCGCATCGGCATGACCGAACGCGAGGCCTGCAAGCTGATGCACCTGGAGATGCTGCGCCTGGGCGCGGACAGCTGCCCCTACCTGATCTCCGCTTCCGGCCAGGGCGGCTACGACAATATCATCATGGGCCCCACCGACCGCCAGCTGGCCGCCGGCGATCTGTTGATCATCGATACCGGCGTCAATTTCGACGGTTACTTCAGCGATTTCGATCGCAACTACGCCTTCGGCTCTGCCGACCAGGCCAGCACGTCGGCCTATGAGGCGGTCTACCGTTCAACCGAGGCGGGTCTGGAGATTGCCGCGCCGGGACGCACCACCGGAGATGTCTGGCAGGCGATGTGGTCGGTGCTGGAGCAGGCCGGTGCGCTGGGCAACGACGTCGGCCGCATGGGCCATGGCCTGGGAATGCAGCTGACCGAGTGGCCCTCCAACGTGGAAGGCGGCGATGTAGTGCTGAAGCCGGGCATGATTCTGACCCTGGAGCCGGGCATGACCTTCGCGCCGGGCAAGATGATGGTGCATGAGGAGAATATTGTCATCACCGAGAATGGCTGCGAACTGTTGCATCAGCGCGCGTGGGAAAGCATGCCGGTGATTGAACACTGATCAACAACTGTTAATTACACACCACCCGTGGCATGTCGGAAATCCAAGCGTTTGCCACGGGTTGCCAATCTGCCCTGCTTATCGTCTGACGAACCAGTTAGACAGCCAGTCCTTCTGGTGAAAGCTGCATGTCTTCGAACACTTGCCCAAATCTCAACGCCCAAGCGCCCGGGGTTTCTTCAGCAGTCACTTTAGGCTAAACGACCCACAGCCTAAATGGATAACAGTAAGTAAGAAGGAATTGCGCGATGTTCTATCTGAATATGGGATTCAAGTACAAGTTGCTACTGGCGATCCTGCTAACCTTTGCCGGGTTCGCCATCTTATCTACCCTGTCGGTCAGCTCCTTGCGAGCTCTAAGCCGGACATCATATGAAGTCGATCTGCTCAACCAGCGACAGAGTGTGCTAAATGGCTTTCAGCTGGCAGTGCTTCAAGAAACGACTCAGTTGCAAGGCGGAAAAGACGAGACCTTAACCGCTTTGCTGGATACCTATAGCCCGCTGCTGGCCCGCGGCGGCGCTACGGGCCAGCCGGATGACCAGTTGCAACAGACCCTGCAACGCTGGGTGACCACCCGGCAGCAATGGCTGGAACTGCGCAATCAGCTTGGCGCAGATCCGGGACTGGGCCTTCGTGGAGACTTGCAACAAACGCTGGCTGTGCTGGAACAGACGGTATTTTCCAGCTTCCGCAAAGAGTACCGGGACTTTACCAGAACGGTGGACCGGCTACTGGAAACCCGTAACGCCGACAACGCGCAGGCGGTACATAAGGCACTGACGAGAATGAAGGCTACGATTAGCACGCTTGGCTTCGAGGATTTTTTTCGTGACAAGCTGGCGACGGTAGATGATGCGATTCAGCAACTGGCCACTCACTTCGACACAATGAGCCAGTTGGATGCGGCTGCTCAGCGCACCCGAAATCAGTTGATCAGCGTAACGACCGACCAGAATGAACAGCTGCAGGCCGCACTGCAAAAAGCCCGTCAGCAGGCCAACGCGGCTAACAGCGAGGCGGTGACTCAGATCATCACCAGCGGCCTGGTCGTCGCCAGCCTGGTGCTGGGCTTGCTACTGATAACCTGGCGTCAAGCGACCCGCACACTGAGCCAGACGGTCGGTAGCCTGGAACAGATCGCCGAGGGCGACCTGACACCAACACTGCCGGTCAACCGGGCTCGCGACGATGAGTTCGACCGGGTCGGTCAGGCGGTCAACCACCTGACCGGCAATCTCTCCGAGGTGCTGTCACAGGTGATTGGCGGCAGCCATAACCTGCAACAGATGTCGCGTCAGCTCACCCAAACACTGCAGCAGCTGACCGCTAGCAACGAGCGGACCGGCCAGCAAACTCAGACCGTGGCAGCCGCGGTGGAGCAGATCTCCGCCACGGTCCAGGAGATGGCCAACGCCACCAGTGACGCTCACCTCCAGGCACAAAAGGCCTGTGCCACGGCCGATTCCGGCGGCAGCGTGATCACCGACGCTCTGGGCTCGCTGGAGCGCCTGGGCCGGGTGTTCACCGACCTGAATCAGCGGGTAACCGAACTGGAAAACGCCTCAGGCCGGGTGGACGGCGTCACCGGCATGATCAATAGTCTGGCGGAGCAAACCAATCTGCTGGCACTGAATGCCGCCATTGAGGCGGCCCGTGCCGGCGACGCGGGCCGAGGCTTTTCAGTGGTAGCCGACGAGGTTCGCGCACTGGCGGAGAAAACCGTACAGGCGACCAGTGATATCAACCAGATCGTTGGCGATATGAAACAGCAGCTGCATGCGCTAATGAACGCGATGCATGCCGGGGCCGAACAGGTGACCGACAGTCGAGTGTTGGGCGACCGGGCAGCCGTAGAGATCGAGACGATCAAGTCCTGGGTTTTACAGGTGTCCGGCTGCAATAACCAGCTGGCCACCGGTATTGAGCAAGTGGCTCAGACGGCCCACAGCATCAGCGACAATATGGTGGCGGTGGCGGAAAACGTCGAGCAGGATGTCGAGCGCAGCCGGGAAGTATTGGCGTTCGCCGGCGAGGTGGCACGGCAAACCGCGGCACAGGAGAGCATGACCCAGCGATTTCGCTGTAGCAGCCCCTGACAGAACAACCACGGCAAAGAAACCGGACACCGGCGGTCATTGGATAACAGCGATGGTTACACGCATACAGGCAAACCAGGCGCGATGGCTCGCGCCCGATCTGCCCGGCTGTTGTTTATCGGTCGATCAGGTCATTTGAATGACGGATAACTGCCCACCTCCGGCAGGAAGCTGAGTGCGATTCGGTTCCAGCTGTTGATCATGGTGACCGCCAGAGTCAGGTCGACCAGTTCCTTCTCGTCGAACTGCGCCCGCGCCTGCGCATAAAGCGCATCGTCGACCTCGCCGTCAGCAATCAACGTCAGCGCTTCGGCCCAGGCCAACCCGGCCCGCTCCCGTTGATTGAAAAACGGCGTCTCCCGCCAAGCCGACAAGGCGTACAGCCGCTGCTCGCTCTCGCCCGCCCGGCGGGCATCCTTGGTATGCATGTCGATGCAGTAGGCACAGCCATTGATCTGTGAAACCCGGGTCTTGACCAGCTCGGTCAGCGAGGGCTCCAGACCGCATTCGGCCAGGTAGTTTTCCATTGAGATCATGCCGCCGATCGCGTTCGGGGCAGCCTTGGCATAGTTGATTCGCTGTGACATAACAGTCTCCTTTTTAGGTTCAGGCTGTACCCTAAATTGCCCCACCAACGCGGTATTGTATTTTTTCGACATGCCGCGAAATGGCTATAACGGGCGCGCGAATCCCTCGCCCGCATGCTAAGCTGGCGGCACGCTTAACCGCGCCGGAGTGAGCCGATGCCGTTACCAACACCGCAGGAACTGGATTACCTGGGCTACCGTATGTTCGCGCCCTGTCCGGCACTGCGCCGCCATGTACAGAACTACTGGCTGATCGACTGCGCCGAGCCGCTGATCGCCAGTCACAGCGAATACCTGCACCCCGATGGTGGCACCAGCCTGGTCTTCAACTTCGGCGACCCGTTGCGACTCAACCGGCAGCCGCAGGCAACCGGTTGCCTGCTGGGCGGTCCGGCGACTCACTCCGCAGAACTACAACTAACCGGTCGGGTGCGGGCGGTCGGCATCCGCTTTCTACCCGGCATGGCCTACCCGTTCCTGCAGTTGCCGATGGATCGGCTGACCGAACAGCAACCGTTCCCCGCCGAGCTGAACCGACAATTGCCGGCGAGCCAACTGCTCGACCAGCTGGCTGAAGAGCACAGCGACGCCGAGCGTGTTGCGTTGATCGACGCCGCGCTGCTCGACGCCCTGAAACGAAGCCCGGCCATCGACCGGCGGGTCATCTGTAGCCGACAGCTGATTGAGCGGAGCAAAGGGAACCTGTCTATGGCGGCATTGGCGGAGCGGATCAACTGCAGTCAGCGCCAGCTGGAGCGGCAGTACAGGGCGTGGGTCGGCTTGAGCCCCAAACAACATGCCCGGCTGGCCCGGGTCGGCCACGCTCGCCAACAGCTGAAAAGCGCCGGCGAGCTGTCACTGGCGGAGACCGGCTACCAAGCCGGTTATTACGACCAGGCGCACTTTATCCGCGAGTTCAAAGCGGTGGTCGGCATCACGCCGGGTAATTACCGGGCAAGACGGTCGCAACGTCTCGCCACGACGCAGTGACAGCAGCGTACTGGTCGATAAAGGTCGGGCTCATTGGCCCCAGCGGTTGCGATTGTGGTTCAGGTAGGCCAGCTCTTCCGGCGTGGACGGTCGATCGAGGGCATCGTTACGGTGCGGAAAACGGCCGAAGCGCTGAATCAGGTCACGGTGCTGATGGGCGTAATCCAGTGCATTCTGCACCTCCGCTTTGTGGTGTTCCGGCACCTCGGCCAGCAGCTCCATAAAGCAGTCGACGCAGCGGTCCTGGGCGGCCAGCTGTTCAGCATGCTCCAGCGGCATATAGAAGAACATCCGCTCGGCAAACTCAAGCGCCCGGTCATGCTGTCGCTCCAGCCCCTCCTCGCAGAGGCGCAGGGCCTGGGCATCGCCGGCAAAAGCCTCGCCATCGCCGCGGAACAGCATTCGGGTAAACTGGTCGAGCAGCAGGATCAGCGCCAGCCGGCCACGCGGATTTTCACTCCAGTGATCCAGTTCACCGTTCAGCGCCTGGCGCACCTGGCGGCCGAACAACGCCGCCACCGCCCGGTCACTGTCGGCATCGCCGCCCCACCAGAGCCGGCCGCGTTCCGGCCGGGCAAAACCTTCATCCAGTTCACCGAACCAGAAATTCAGAATCTCGTCGATCTGGGCTCGCATCGGTTACCTCATGGTTTTCACTGCGCGCCTCCGGCGCGTAACGGTCGAGACGGGCGTTGATGAAGCGGTCGCGGTACAGGTACCCCTGCACCAGGTCGAAACCCAACTGCCGCGCCTGCTGCAGCTGTTGTGCGCATTCCACCCCTTCCAGCACGGTCTGTTTACCGGTACGGCGCGCGTAGCTGACCAGCGATTCCAGCAGCACCAGGCTGGTCGGGTCCTGCCAGCGCTGCAACCAGGAACGGTCAAACTTGATATAGTCCACGATACTGAGAATCGGCAAGGAGACCACCGAGTCCGGTGCCCCGACGTCATCCAACGCCAGCTGCTTGCCGATACTGCGCAGGGCATCGCTAAGCGATTCACTGGCCTGCGCATCGGTGATGCTGGTGTTCTCGATCAGTTCTACCACCAGTGCCGGCTCATCGGCCAGCAGCTGCAGCAGCGGGTTATCCGCCCCCTCGTAGCCGAAGCCGTGATAGGCGTCCGGGTCCAGGTTGATAAACAGCGGTACCCCGGCCGGCCGATATTCCAGCTGAATCTGCTTCAGCTGGTACTCCACCCGGGCCAGCAGCATCGGGCTGTCATGCAGCCTTCGGAACACCTCCAGCGGTGAAACCGACCGGCCGGCCGGGTTGTAAAAGCGGGCCAACGCTTCGTAAGCGACCGTTTGCTGGCCACTGCAGTCGACCAGCGGCTGGTATTCGGTACCGAACAGGCGCTGATCGATAATCTCAGAAACGGTCTGGGTGGCCAGTGCAGCATGCATCATACTTTCCTTGTTAGCTGCAAATAATTCTCATTATTCTAATGAAAATGTGCCGCCCACTCCATCCCCTCTTGATTTGAGTGGCAGATAACGCGCCACCGATCAACGCTTCTGATGCTGCTCCCAATTGGCTTGGCGCTGGGCGTCGCCTTTACGAATCAGCACGTATATCGCTCCCAGGCCACCGTGCTGACGTTGTGCCGAGTGGAACGCCTGTACCTCGTCGATATGGGGCAACCACTGGTTAAGGTAACTCTTCAGTACATTGCCGTGCGCTTTTTGATGGGCACCACGGCCGTGGCTGACCAGCACGGTGCGGATACCATGTTGCTGACACTCGCGCAGGAAGTCGACCAGTTCCAGCTTGGTCTCCACCACCGTCTTGCGGTGCAGGTCCAGCCGGGCATCGACCTGGTATTTGCCGAGGCGCAGGTTGCGGTAGACACCGTCCTGCACGCCGTCACGCTTCCACTCGACCGGGTCGTACGGATCCAGCAACGGCACCTCTTTCAACGTCAGGCCATCCTCCTCGCCGGCCAGCGCCGCCTGCCGACGCGCCTTCATAGCCTGCTGGTCGCGCTTGGCGGCTGCCTTGTGCAGGTCGGCCCGGTCCTGTCCCTTACGAACCGGCTGCACCCCTTCGCCGGCCATCAGCTGTTCAAAGTCGATATCGCTGTTAGTGGACATGCCGCCCCTCCTGCCGAAAAACCGGCGCGCATTATACAGATTGAGAGAACCGCGGTATAAACGCCTAGCGGGCTAGGTTGCTGCCAGCTGCGGGCTGCGCCCGGTACACCCAGCGACCGTCAACCATGGTCGCCCAGGGACGTATATCGCGGATCTGCTCGACCGGCACCTTGAGGTAATCCCGGTCCAGCACCACCAGGTCGGCACGTTTGCCCGGCTCCAGGGTGCCCAGCCGGTTTTCGGCAAACAGCAGCCAGGCATTGCTGCGGGTATGGGCGATCAGCGCCTGCTGGCGGCTGACGCTCTGCTTGGAGATCGGGGTTCCGTCGACCATGGTGCCGGTTACCGCCCAGCTCAGAGTATGGAACGGGTTATAGCTGGCAACAACCGGGCTGTCGGAACCAAGTCCCCAGTCGATCTTCTGTTCGGTCAGGGCTTTCAACGGCGTCATCTGGTAGGCCTTGCTGCCGAAGCGGGCATGAAAGCGGTAGCCGATCAACCAGGGCCGCGCATGGACCGCGATGTTGAAACCGGCCTTGTGCAGCCGTCCGATCAGCTCGGTGCCGATGCCATCGGCATAGGCGAAGGTCCAGCGCAGCGGGCGCAGGTCAAACTCCTCGGCCAGCCGTTCGAACTGGTTCAGGTGGATCTTGAGGCTGTGCTCGGTACCGGCGACGAGTTGCAGGTGGATGCCAAGCTCGGCCAGCAGGCGGGCATAACGGTAGAACGCCTCGTGGGCGTGGTGCTGGCTTCCGGCCAGCCGGCCGACACTCTCCCGCTCCGGCAGATAGAGCTGTTCGCCGACCCCGATGGCCCGGTAATAATCACTGCCGCTGAGCGGTTGCCAGTCGTTCAGCCAGTCCAGGTCCGCTTGCTTGCCGGCCCCCGGGCTACGTGCGACCAGCGGCTTCAGATAGTACAGCCGCAACGGCAAAGCCCCCTGCTGGTCCAGCTGCTGGAACGGCTGGTAGTCCCGCGGCTGGATATCCGCCCCGCCCACATCCAGTACGGTCGTCAGACCAACCCGGTTCAGATCCGCCATCAACTGACGCGCACTGTCGAGCCGCTGCTCGTCAGTGGGTTTCGGCAGCGCCGCGAGAATCCGCCGTTGGGTCTGCAAGGCTACCGCACCACCGGGAAAGCCCTCATCGTCCAACAGCAGACCGGAGCGCCGCTGGTTCGGCACGCGGGCATCGATGCCGATTGCGGCCAGCGCGCGGCTGTTAACGTAGCCCCAATCGAACAGGTGTTGCAGATAGACCGGGTGATCGGGCGCAACCCGATCGAGATCGCCAAGCCGGAAACCGTTCGGCTGGTCGAGGAACTGGCGCTCGATAAAGCCGCCCAGGGTCAGTATCCACTCCCCTTTCGGCAGGGTTTTGGCCTTGTCGGCGATACGCTCGAGCGCCTGCCGGTAGGAGGTAATGCCGTCCAGCCGCACCTGGTTTCGCCACAGCCGGGCGGCCCGCACTGCCTGGATATGGTTGTCAATCAGGCCGGGAATCAACATCCGGCCCTGCATATCCTCGATCCGGGTCTGTTCATCGGCCAGCGCCAGCACTGCCCGGTCGCGCCCGGTCGCGACAATTCGCCCCTGCTCGATCGCCAGCGCCTGCACCTCACTGAAGCGCTGGTCCAACACCAGCACCCGGGCGTTGTGCAAGATCAGTTCCGGCGCCGCCTGGAGCAACATCGGCAGGACGGCCAGCAGCAGGCCGGCTAACCACCACCGGGCCTGGCACCTGCATAGCCAGCTGGATAATATCTTCATAGGGTTTTGCGTCTGTCTCGCCGTTCGTCGCACAAGGCCGACCGGCCGCAGCCGGTTCCGCAATTGCACAATCCTTAACGAAAAGCATAGCTGCTCAGGCCGGGAAACCACCCTGGGCTGTTAGAGACAGACAGAAAAAAACCGCCGCCGCGGTGAGACAGCGGCGGCTAAAGAGCACTGACGGGAAGGGGCTGATCAGGCAGCGCTGACCAGCTGGTCGATGGCACTGTGTGCTTGTGCCAGCGATTGTTCGGACTGGTCGCCCATCGCCAGTCCTTCGGCGTAGACCACCTCGACTTCGGACAGGCCGATAAAGCCGAGGAACTGCTTGACGAACGGTACCTGGAAGTCGGCGCCGCTGTCGCGGTACAGGCCACCACGGGTGGCGAACAGCACCACCGGCTTGCTGTCGATCATGCCGACCGGGCCATTCTCGGTATACTGGAAGGTGACACCGGCGCGGGCCAGGTGGTCGAAATAGGCTTTCATCTGCGACGGTACGCCGAAGTTGTACAGCGGCAGGCCCAGCACGATCTGATCGGCTTGCTGAATCTCCGCCAGCAACTGGTCAGCGAAGGCAACGACCTCCTGCTGGCCGGCATTAAGCTGCTCCGCCGGGGTACCCAGTGCGGTCATCCGTACTGCGTCCAGGTGCGGAATCGGCTCACCGACCAGGTCACGGACGATCACCCGGCCCTGCGGGTGCTTCTGCTGCCACTGGGCGATGAAACGATCCGCCAGCTGGCTGGACTGGCCTGCATCACCGAACAGGCTGCTTTTGATGTGAAGAAGTGTGGTCATCTGAATAGCTCCGAATGCGGTTGTCGTTCAACGATGGAGCTATTTTCATATTTAATTTACCGATTAAAAATAGCAAAATTAAGCAAGATTTAATCAAATAATTAGATAAATCATGAAACCTCAAGTCACCCTGGAACAATGGCAGGCACTGCTGGCGGTGGTCGATGCCGGCGGTTATGCCCAGGCCGCCGAACAACTGAAAAAAAGCCAGTCGGCGGTCAGCTACGCGATCCAGAAGATTGAAACCGCGCTGTCGGTGCGGATTTTCGAGCTGTCCGGTCGCAAAGCGGTGCTGACCGGCGCCGGCCAGGCGCTGTACCGGCGTGCCCAGACACTGGTCGAGGAAGCCGCCCTGACCGAGCAATTGGCCGCCCAGTACGCGGAAGGCTGGGAAGCGGAAGTGCGCATCGCGGTCGATACCATCGTGCCGGATGAACTGGTGCTGCACTGCCTGGCCCAGTTCGCCGCCGAGGCGCCGCAGATCCGGGTTGAGCTGCGCGAGACGGTGCTCAGCGGTACCGAAGAGGCGATCCGCAACAAGGCGGTCGACCTGGCGATCAGCGGCGTGGTGCCGGTCGGCCATCTGAGCACCCCGCTGATGCGGACCCGCTTTATCGCCGTCGCCCACCCCAACCACCCGCTGCACCAGCTCGGTCGGCCGGTGACCCAGCGCGACCTGCGCAAGCACCGCCAGCTGGTGGTTCGCGATTCCGGCAGCCGCAATATAGACGCCGGCTGGCTCGGCGCCGACCAGCGCTGGACGCTGAGCCATCTGCACACTTCGATCCGCGCCGCCTGCCTGGGACTGGGTTACGCCTGGTACCCTGAGCCCAAAATCCGCCACCAGTTGGAGCAGGGCCGGCTTAAACAGCTGCCGCTGGAGGAGGGATGGCAGCGCTTCGTACAGCTGAACCTGACCTACAGCCGCGGCGAGTTTGCCGGCCCGGCGGCACGCCGGCTGGGCGAACTGTTCCTGGCACACGCCAAGGCCGAATATCCCGATTGCCAATAGGAAGGAAGCTAAATGAGCATCCAGATCCGCCGCTGGCGGCCCGATGACAGTGTCGCCATCCACCAGCTGTTCCATGCCAGCGTGCAGCAGCTGGCCGCCGAGCATTACAGCGCCGAGCAGCGCGCCGCCTGGGCGTCTCCGCAGCTCGACCTGCCGTTCTGGCAGCAGCGGTTGGCACAGACCCGGCCCTGGATAGCGGAGATCGAGCAACGGCTGGCCGGCTTTGCCGAACTGATCCCGGCGGACAGCTACATCGACTGCATCTACGTACACCCCGACCATGCCGGTCGAGGCGTCGGCTCAGCGCTGCTCGAGCACCTGCTGAGCGAAGCCCGCTCGCTCGGTCTTCGCCGGCTCGACGTCGATGTCAGTGAAACCGCCCTGCCATTGTTCCGTAAATTTGATTTCGCTCAGCTCCAGCCCAACCGGCTGGAACGAAACGGCATCGAGCTGGTCAATTGGCGGATGCAAAAGCAGTTGTAACCCCAATTGGCGATTGGGCCCGCCACCGATGCAACCTGGATTCGACCTGGAGATTATGATGAAAACGTCCCTGCGCACCCTGTCCCTGTCGGTACTATTGGCCGGCCTGCTGCCACTTGCCGCGCCAGCCAACGCCGCCAACCCGGTCTGGCTTGAAGGCAAAACCGACAGCAGCCTGCCGATCACCGTCTATCGCAGCGCCAGCTGCGGCTGCTGCAAGGCCTGGGTCAGCCATCTGAAGGACCACAATTTCAAGGTAGACGACGTAGTGGTGCAGAATATGAACAGCGTCAAACAGCAGCTGGGGGTACAGTCGCAGCTGGCCTCCTGCCACACCGCAGTGGTCAACGGCGTGGTGATCGAGGGCCATGTGCCGGCACAGGATATCAAGCGGTTGCTGGCCTCGCCCGGCAAGGTGCAGATGCTGAGCGTACCCGGCATGCCGTCCGGCAGCCCCGGCATGGATATGGCCGGGGCACCGAAGCATGACTTTGCGGTTTATGCGCTGGATAGCGACAACAAGCTGAGCACGTTCAGCGAGTACAAGGACTACTAAGCGCCCCACCTCCCCCTGTCAGGCTGGAGCAACGCTCCGGCCGGCCTCCTTGTCAGCCCCTGCCTTCCGTTTCCTCGCCGAACACTGGCTGGCGCCCGTCCGGCGCCAGCTGCTGATCGATATAGTTACATCCAATGTTAAAATTTATCCGATAAAATGACTGCCGTTTATCCCCTCTGAGAACAAGCTGATGACGTTAAAACAAGCAAAAACACTATATAGCGACGGCAAGCTGACCAGTGCCGAAATCATGCGCAACCCTAGCCAGAACGACCACTGGTTCGCTTCGGTCTATAAGAAATCCGGCAAGATGTTCATGCTGGTAGACGAGGCTGACAAGGTGATTTCGCTGAACGACCTGAATGCGCTGGTCAAACTGGTCCGCTCGGTCGGCTTCCGGCGGGTACTGTTGCACGTCTGATGGAACCAGCTACCGGTATTTCCAGCGGAAAAGTGGAGATATTTAAGCCGATGGGGATCATATATATTGGGGGTAAAGGAGATGCGTAGTCGCGCACATTTGCCCCGTCCGGCCGGCTGGAGATACCGACATGAAGACCGTCGACGCCAACACCGTTATCGACACCCTCGGCTTACCCTATCTGCATGACCTGTCCACCTTCGGCGCTCTCTCGGACGCCGCCATTCTGAGCCTGCTACGGCATGGCGAAATCAAACGGCTGAGCAAGGGCGAGATCCTCTACCAGTGGCATTCGCCGGTCACCGGCTTCGGGGTCGTTCTGGAGGGGGATTTCGCGTTTTATAAGCATTGCGAAGGACACGACGTGTTGACCCGACATTTCCTCAGCGGCGAACAGATGGGTTTCGACACCATGATCGCCTTGAAGCCGCATAGCGGCACTGCCGTGGCGGCGGAGGAGACGCTGGTGCTGGAGATCAGCAGCGGTCAGTTCTATGACCTTCATATCGACTTCCCGGCCGATTTTGGTCTGCTGATGATCAACCTGTCACGTGAGCTGGCACGCGAGATCGCCATGCTGGAAGAGGTGATCGGCCAGAGCACCGGCTGGCACCTGGCAACCCACCTCTAACCGCCGACCGGTCGATCGATACAGCCCTATGGGGAGCTGCAAGCGATAAGCGGCACAACAGGTTCGAGGTTTCCCGCTAAAGCGCGGAGAACCCTATTTATTCCAGCAATCGGCGTCCGCATAACCACCGCTATGGCTGGCTCCATCCTGGTTGACGGCGAAGGTGCCGCAGCTGTCGCTGGTCTGGGAACTGCCCGACGCCGGTGTCGCGGTGGCAGTAAAGCCGGCCGCCGAGTTGGCGGTAACCGCCATGGTGTAGTAGCCATCTTCGGATCCGGTGCCGTTCCAGCCGATCTCCGCCAGGGTGCCGTAGTCGGTATCATTGCCGCGCCACTGCTCCTGTAATAGCTGGATTCGCAGCAGGCTGTTGATCGCATCCAACCGGCGCGACTCCCGAACCGAATCCATGTAGCTCGGGTAGGCGATTGCCGCCAGAATGCCGAGGATGGCAACGCTTATCAGCAGCTCAATCAGGGTAAAACCGTTGCTGCAGCAGCCCTCCCTGCCCTTCATGCAATGTTGCTCCGTTTTACAACCAATAGTTTCCATTCGCCGGGACACGACTCCTCCTTACCCCAAATCCTTTACCTGGATCAAACGCTAAGCGGTTTAATTTCCCTTACGACAGCTGGTGAACTAGAGTATGGCCTAAATAAGGACCTATTTTTCTCGCCATGCGTCAACGGACTGAACTTTTGAAGCACAGTGCAGGTTTTACCGCTGTCGAACTGCTGGTGTCACTGACGGTGATCACCCTCCTGGTCGGCGTGGCGCTTCCTTCATTCAGCGACTATATCGATCGCAGCCGGCTGCAATCCGCCGCCGAAACCATCGCCAGCGACCTTTATCTTGCCCGTAGCGAAGCGGTAATGCGAGGCGTCAGCGGCAATATCACCGTCAGCTTCAGCACCGATGGCGCCACCAGTTGGTGCTACGGCCTCAACCTCAACAGCGCCTGCGACTGCAGCCTGACCGATACCGGTGACGCCGATGCCTGTGTACTGGATACCGCCGGTGTCAACAACCTGAAGGTAGTCAGCAGTAGCGATTACTCCGCTGTCAGCATGACCTCAGCCAACTTCTCTGGCGCTACCAGCACCAGTTTCACCTCGGTGCGTGGCGGCGCGGACAGCGGCCAGGTGGTTCTGCAGTCGGCCAGTGGCCAACAGCTGCAGGTCGCAGTCACCGCGCTGAGCCGGGTGCGGATCTGCTCGCCAGCAGGGAACAGCTATGTGACGGGGTACCCGACATGCTGAGCGACTCTATCTCGCGCCAGCGGGGATTTTCATTCGTCGAAATGATGATCAGCCTCACCCTGGCACTGGTGGTGGTCGGTGTGGCGCTGCACTACTACGTCACCGTGGTCAGCACCACCAGCGGCACACGTGACCAGACCCGGCTGGTCGAGGAGCTGCGTGCCGCGATAACCGTGATGACCCAGGATATCCGGCGGGCCGGCTACTGGGCCGCGCTACCGGGCAGCGACGACCTGAGTGCCAACCCGTTCACCAGCGGCGGCAACGACCTGGCGGTCTCGGCGTTCACCGATGAAGCCGCCAACTCCTGCATTCTCTACAGCTATGACCTGGACGAGGACAAGACCGTCGACGACGGCAGCGCCACCGCCGGCGATATGGAGCAGTTCGGCTTCCGGTTAAACGACGGTGCCCTGCAGCAACGGACCGGCGGCAACAGCTTCGCCTGCACCGACAACGGCGGCTGGGAAACGGTCACCACCCCGGAGATCGAGCTCACCGCACTGACCTTTACCCTCAACGAAAGCTGCCTGAATGTCGCCACCGATACGTCGGGCTGTCCGTGCAGCTCCGGCGCTCCCTGCCAGCATATCCGACGGGTCGATATCAACCTCAGCGGCCGGTTGGTCGACAACACCGCCACCCAGATTTCGCTGACCGAATCGTTGCGGATCCGCAACGACAAATTCGTTGCGGTAACCCCATAGGTGCCACCATGACGAAACTCGCTTCCTCTACCTGCCGTGCTCCGCTGCGCCAGCAAGCTGGCTTCATCACCCTGGCGATCAGCATGGTGGTACTGCTGGCCGCCACCCTGACCGCGTTCGGCATGGTACGCACCACCCTGATCGAGCAACGGATCACCAACAACGACACCCGCGCCAAGGAAGCCCGCCATGCCGCCGAAGCGGCCTTGGAGTACGGTATCGCCTGGTACACCAGCAACAACCCCAGCTGGAGTACCTCCGGCAGCGTCGAAATCGCCAGCCCGAGCAGCGCTGCACCGACCCTCACCGGCAACAACGGCGAGCAGTTCACCGCGACGGTCGGTTACCAGCGCGACCCAAGCCAGCCGAACTACGTACGGGTAACCGCCTCTGTGGTAGCCGCCAGCGCCGCCAATATCAGCGCCAGCGTACAGCAGTACATCTACAACAACAGCCTGCTGGCAAACCCTACCAGCCTGGGCCCGCCGATGATTATCGACGGCTGCTTCTCCGGCGCGCTCGGCAATCCGGATATCTACCCCTCCGGCTACGGCAGCGGCGGCCCCTTCGGCAGCGCCATCTCCACCTCCCAGCCGAGCACCGTCGATGGCAGCGACTGCATCCAGCTGGGCCACCTGAACGTTCATGGCGGCGCCACCGAGAATGACGCCTTCAGCGGCGACCTCTGGAATCAGCTGTTTAGCGTTTCCCGGACGGAGATGAAGGCGATCGCCGACCAGGAAGTGGCCAACGGCGTCGCCGACGAAGACCGCACCGTGGTGTGGGTCACCAGTACCGCCAACTACCATACCTCCTGGGGATCGGCCAGCAAGCCGGTGATCCTGGTTTTCGATGCCGTCGCCAACTGCCCCACGATCAACGGCAACCCGACCATCTATGGCGTGGTGTTCATGGACAGCGCCTGTGACAGCGCCAACGGCTGGGGCGGCACCGATGTCTATGGCACCGTGGCGGTCAACGGTGACGTATCCGACCTGAACGCCAATACCACCATCTCCGACTGGTCACTGACCGGCGGCGACACCGGCCACCTGAAGAGCGGCATCGCCCCGCGGATTCCGGGCAGCTGGAAGGATTTCTAGGAGCCGGCGATGAAATTGCCTCAACACAACCATAAACAACGCGGCGTCTCCCTGGTGGAGTTGCTGGTGACCACCGTGACCGTCTCGTTGGGCCTGATTACCCTGACGAACCTGCAGAATAATTCGCTGCAGGACAACAACCAGAGCAAGGCTCAGACCGAAGCGCTGGCGGTGGCCGAACAGCAATTGGAACAGTTGCGCTATTTCATAACCGACGATGCCTACAGCGACGACATCGTCAACGGCTCGGCCAGCCACAGCGGCACCAATGCCAGTTACAGTATCAGCCGGACGGTGACCAGCAACGCCACCCCCAATTACAAGACGGTCGCCATCACTGTCGGCTGGAGTGATAAGGAGGGCAACCACTCGGTCACGCTGGATTCGATCATCGCGCTGAACGATCCGCTGGAGTCGGGCAAATTGCTCAGCCAGTTGAGTGGTATTGAGTTACCGGCGGAAGAACCGGCAGAGGAAGAGACCCCGGCGGAGGATGAAGAGGCTCCGGTCGAAGAGGAAGAGGCTCCGGCTGAAGAGGAAGAGGCTCCGGCTGAAGAGGAGGAAACGCCGCTGGAGGAGGAAGCCGAACCCTACACCCTGACCATCAGCGGCAGCATTGCCACCTATGGTAGCGGCATTCAGTTCCAAGGGGCCTCGGGCAGTGGCAACTACGGCGTGCAGTGCAACAGCTCGTCCAGCAGTTACGCCTGTATCGTCGGGCCGATTGCCGCCGACGACAGCTGGACCGGCACCATCTCGATAGCCACCAACAAGGTGGTCTGCAACCCGCCGGACCACCCGACCCCCTATACCAATATCACCGGCAACCAGAGCCAGGACTACAACCTGGGCAAGACCGCATCGGACTGTCCCTGATTATCCGGCGGCGGTAGTAACGTTAAATCTCGAACGCGAATTCCGGGTCATGTTCAATGACCCGGTGAAAGTGATCCAGATCCTCTGGATGGCGGTTGAAGGCCTGTTCGATCGCATCACACAGCCGGGTGCAGATCTCCTCCTGTTCGAGTGAGCCCAGGTTCTCGTGGTAGTGGGCCAGCACCTGCGGTTGGATACCGCTCGCCCGCTGCGCATGCTCGCCGGCCAGCATATCGACCTGGCAGACGTTGTAGCCGGATTCGTCGTACAGGCCGACGATCCACTGTTTCAGTCGATCATCGTCCTCGACCACCAGGTCATTCTTGGCAACCAGTTTCATCATCGGATCCTCCCGGTTCGGATATTAGAAAGGATTGCCCAGCCGAGGGATTTCGCCAGTGCCATCCAGCTTTGGCGGGAAACGCCGGATACAAAAAAGCCGACAGTACCAGGCGATTCGCCCGGCGCTGTCGGCTGATTCAGCAAGCGACAAGCGGTGGCTTAGCAGGACTTTTTCTTACCGTTGCAGCCACCGTTGCCGTTGCCACCACTGCCACCGCCGCCACTCCCATCGGTGACATCGACGTTGATCCAGCCACTCCAGTCGGAGCTACCGCTGCCATTCGATGCGCGGACCCGGTAGCGGAAGGTACCGCTGCCGCTGCTGTCGGTGATCGAGGTGGTACTGCCGCCAACCGTCGCGACCAGGGTGTTGCCGCCCCAGCGACCGTTCTTCGGATGCAGGCGTTCACGCTGGACCTCATAGCTGTCCGCGCCGGCCTCACCCTGCCAGGCGACCGTCGCAGTACCGTCACCGTTGTCCAGCGCGCTGACGCCCGAGGGTACCCCCGGCGGCGTTGCCGGCGGTTCACTGACCGTCACCGTCTGGCTGCTGCTGTCGCTGGCACCCTGATCGTCGGTCACGGTCAGGGTCACCGTGTAGCTGCCGGCGGCCGCGTAGCTGTGACTCGGGTTCTGGCTGGTCGAACTGCTGCCGTCGCCGAAATTCCACTGCCAACTCTGTACACTGCCGTCGCTGTCGCTGGACAGGTCGCTGAAACTGCAGCTCAGATCGCTGCAACTGAAGCTGAACTCCGCGATCGGCGCCGCATTGCCATCGCTGACTGTCACCGTCTGGCTGCTGCTATCGCTGGCCCCCTGGTCATCGGTTACCGTCAGGGTCACCGTGTAGCTGCCGGCGGTCGCATAGTTGTGACTCGGGTTCTGGCTGGTAGCGCTGCTGCCGTCACCGAAGCTCCACTGCCAGCCCTGCACGCTGCCGTCGCTATCGCTGGAATTATCCGTGAAGTTGCATGCCAGGCCATTGCAGACCGAGGAGAACGCCGCCACCGGCGGTTGGTTGGTAACAGCTTCCGGCGGTGTGATCAGGCCCCGGATAAAGTACTGCCCCAGGCTGCCGTAGTCTGGATAGGGGGAAGCGGAGTTACCGATGCCGGTCACCTTCAGATAGTAACGACCGGCAGGCACGGAGAGATTCAGCGCCGCATAGGTATCGTCAAGCGGATCGTCGAAGGCCACCAGGTTACCGGACGCATCGAGCAGACTGACTTCGATATCCAGGTTGGCGCCACGGCGGGTGTTGCGATAGAAAGCATCCCAGGCCGGATTCACGGTCAGATCGATCAGGCCGGCGCCGGCATCGAAGTAGAACAGGTCGAAGTCGCTGCCGCGCTCGATGATCCCTTTGTTTTCCGGCGCTTCGTTGTAAGCATCGGTTTCCGGGTTAGTCGCCGCGACTACGCCAGCGGAGTCGACCAGTAGTGGACTGGCACTGAGCAGATCGTCGCCATGATCATCCGCCCGGTAGCCGAGCTTACTGTCGATAATCTGCAGATCGTCCTGGTGTTGGTTGGCACTGACGTAGTCCCCTTTGCTCCACTGGGTGACGTTGTTGTAGTAGCCCGCCCCCATGATCGGTGCCCAGGAGATATAGCCGCTGCCGTGACCGGTGTAATAGCTGCCGCCGGCACCACCATCGTGTGACAGTCCCAGGTTGTGGCCGAACTCATGGGACGAGGCTTCGGCTACATAGGTCGGCCCGCCGTTGCCCAGGTTGTCGAAGTAGACCAGTGCCGGCGAGTAGTAAGAGGCATAACTGGAAATGCCCCAGACCCCGACATAGGCCACCCCGCCAGCCCCCTGCGCCGGCATCGCCTTACCGCTGGCATCACTGTCCTCGGTGATCAGAATCCGCCCGGTATTCGGCCCGAAGCTGGCCGGCGCCTCGGTGGTCACGTCGATATCGAACGGCGCCAGGTCCTCCGCCACCCGGCTCCAGATCTCGGCGATCCGATTGCGCTCGTCGGCGTTGAAACTGGCAGGGTCACCATCCAGGTCGAACGGCAACGCATCCAGCACCGCATGATCACTGTTCCAGGCCGTATTGGTGATCTGGTGGCCATCGAAATCCAGGAACACCACATTGCCGGAACCGGGCTTGCTGTGCAGACTGAACGGATCATCCATCGCCGGCATCGCCAGCTCACCCTCCGGCGGTGCCGGCTCGCCGGCCTCTTCCGCTATCTGTTCAGGCGTATAGGTATCGCTGTAATAGATCCCACCCTCGCCATCGACCCGCAGGTAGTCGATATCGGCTTCCGAGAAAGTGAAACTGTGCAACCAGTTCAGTGCTTGTGCCTGAGCCTGGGGCGGCAACGAACTGAGTGCAGAACGGAGCTGACCGGGGGGGAGTTGTTCGACGGTAAAGGGAGCGTCTGCGCCATACATCCTGGTATTAACTGCCTGCGCGAGCGCCGTCTCGGCTGGCAGTAAAATCGTCACTGATAAGAGGCCGACAGAGAGAGCCACGCTTCTCATCTGGGAATCCTCTCTGGAGGCTGCATACCTCCGGTTGGTAACGGAAAACAAGGTCGGTAAAGACGGGCACCGCCGAGCAATGCCCTGTCACAGATAAAAACCGGTCACCGACCTGCGATCAGGGTTATCTGTATCATAGTCATTACATCTCTATAGAAACTATGTACAGAAAACGGACAGTATACAAACCGAAGTTAAACTTCAATTTTCAGGAGATTACACGGCCTGTATGAACAACTTTCATCAGCGACCGGCGTCATAGCAGCTGTTGACCGGAATACCCGGTGGTTGCTGGGGGGAGGAATGGGAAACACAAATTGCTTTGCCGTAGTTTCAGGGCGGCCAGCACTACCTGTCCGGCACACAACCGCGCTGTAAAGCACCGTTAACTCACAACCAGAAACTGTTAACTCAAATTAACAAAAAACGCCGCCCGGTTGGGCGGCGTGAAAGGCTCGGTCGAGCGTCCGGATAGAACAAGAATCAGAAGAAACCGAGCGGGTTGACGTCGTAGCTGACCAGCAGGTTCTTGGTCTGCTGGTAGTGATCCAGCATCATCTTGTGGGTTTCGCGGCCAACACCGGATTTCTTGTAGCCACCGAAAGCCGCGTGGGCCGGGTAGTGGTGGTAGCAGTTGGTCCAGACACGACCGGCTTCGATGCCACGGCCCATCCGGTAAGCGCGGTTCATATCGCGGGTCCAGACACCGGCACCCAGGCCGAACTCGGTATCGTTGGCGATGGCCAGTGCTTCGGCCTCATCCTTGAAGGTGGTCACCGACACAACCGGGCCGAAGATCTCCTCCTGGAACACCCGCATTTTGTTGTGCCCCTTCAGCAGCGTCGGCTGGATGTAGTAGCCGCTGTCGAAACCGCTGCCCAACTGCTCGGCGCCGCCACCGATCAGGAACTCGGCGCCTTCCTGCTTGCCGATCTCCATGTAGGAGAGGATCTTGTCGAACTGCTCCTGCGAGGCCTGAGCACCCACCATGGTGTCGGTATCCAGCGGGTTACCGCGCTTGATCTGGCTGGAGCGCTCGATCACCCGCTGGATGAAGTCTTCGTAGATGCTCTCCTGGATCAGCAGGCGGGACGGGCAGGTGCATACCTCGCCCTGGTTGAAGAACGCCAGCACGGTGCCTTCGACACACTTGCTCAGGTAGCTGTCCTCGTAGTTCATCACATCTTCGAAGTAGACGTTGGGTGACTTGCCACCCAGCTCAACGGTGGACGGGATGATATTTTCCGCCGCGCACTTCAGGATGTGGGAACCGACCGGGGTGGAACCGGTGAAGGCGATCTTGGCGATCCGCTTGCTGGTCGCCAGCGCCTGGCCGGCTTCCCTACCGAAGCCGTTGACCACGTTCAACACGCCGGCCGGCAGCAGGTCACCGATGACTTCGATCAATTTGAGGATCGACGCCGGGGTCTGCTCAGCCGGTTTCAGCACGATGCAGTTGCCGGCGGCCAGTGCCGGCGCCAGTTTCCAGGCCGCCATCAGCAACGGGAAGTTCCACGGGATGATCTGACCGACCACGCCGAGCGGCTCATGGAAGTGGTAGGCAACGGTGTTCTGGTCGATCTCACCCACCGAACCTTCCTGGGCACGGATACAGCCGGCGAAGTAACGGAAGTGGTCGGCCGACAGCGGCACGTCAGCCGCCAGAGTTTCACGCACCGCCTTACCGTTGTCCCAGGTTTCCGCCACGGCCAGGGCTTCCAGGTTGGCTTCGATACGGTCGGCGATTTTCAGCAGGATGTTGGAACGCTCGGTAACCGAGGTACGGCCCCAGGCGTCCTTCGCGGCGTGAGCGGCGTCCAGCGCCAGCTCGATATCCTCGGCGGTGGAACGCGGCACCTCACAAATCACCTGACCAGTGACCGGCGTGGTGTTCTGGAAATACTCTCCCTTCACCGGCGCGACCCATTCGCCTCCGATGAAGTTGTCATAACGGGATTTGAATGAAACGACGGACCCTTCGGTACCTGGCTGTGCGTAAATCATGGTTCTTAGCCTCTTTGTTTTTATCTGCCTAAGCGAACACGGTAGGACGATCTGTATGCCTGCATCTTAGCCAGCGGCGGGAAGAACCAGATATGGTGCGTTGGGCCAGAAAAACTACTCATTTAGTACTAGTTTTCCTGCCGGACACCGGTAGTGAACATCGATTTGGCCATCCTGACTGGCAGCGGGGAAACAACCGTCCCGGTTATCGTTCCGGGCCGGCAGCTGCGCAAGCCAGCCACTCTTACCAAGGCTTGCCAACCGACCCGGACCCACACTATAGACACAGAGCGCACCGGCGGTCGACTAAAAATCAACCGGCCGGCCGCCGGCGCCCCAACACCCCGGCGATCAACGCACCCACCACGATCGCGCCACAGGCGAACAGCACCCGGCTGCTGCCCTGCGCCTGGCCGGCGGCGATCAGCAGCAGCGTCGAGATCAGCGGCGCGCTGTAGGCCAGCACGCCGAGCAGCTGCAGATTGCCGTGCTTGATGCCGTAGTCCCAGGTGAAAAACGCGATGCCGACCGGCCCCAGCCCCAGGCCGAGCACGCCCAACCACTGCAGCGTCGTCACCGGCCAGACAGTCTGCTCCCAGGCGAAGTGGCAGCACCAGGCCAGCAGCGCGGTGGCGCCACAGAACCAGCCGACGGTATCGGTCGGCACCGCCTTGAACAATCGGCTGGCAACCGAATAGCCCGACCAAATCAACGCACAGGCCGCCGCCGCCAGGTAACCGATCAGGTACTGTGCGTCGAAACTGCCTCCGGCGCCGATCAGCACCCAGCAACCGGCCAGCGACAGCAAGGCGCCCAGGAGATGAGCCAGCCGCAGTTGTTCGCCGGGTAACAGCGCCGACAGCAGCACGATCAGCAGCGGCCAGAGGTAGGCCAGCAAGCTGGCCTCCACCGCCGGCGCCCGGCCCAACGCAATGAAGTAAAACAGGTGGTAGCCGAACAGCCCGCCGATACCGAGCAGCCAGACCGGCGCCGGCTGGCGCAGGTAGCGCAGCGGGTTCTGCCCCAGCAGCGCCCACTTCACCAGCATGCAGCAGAACGCCAGGGTAAACGTCATCGCCAACAGCTGAAATTCAGGGATCCTGCCGCCGGTCAAAGTCGTCAGCAGGGCCAGTGCGCCCCACAGCAGGATGGAAACGAAACCGATCGCAGTGGCCGGGCCGGTGGTGGCCGGTTTTTCGGTTTGGCTCAGGGTGGTCATCGATCAGTTCGGCTCCTTTATCTGCTCTGGTAGTCGCCAGCGTCATTCAAACAACACTGGATCTGGAAAGCACCAGCATAAAGGATCCGGCGTAACCCAACTTTGCCGAGCCGGCGCGATTGTTTGCCGTTCCGGCGCTGCTAGCCGAGCTGCCGGGCGCGCAACTGGCGCGGCGAACAACCGAAGTGACGGGAAAAACGGTTGCTGAACGCCGATAGATTAGCGTAGCCACAGCGCTCGGCCACCTGCTGCACGCTGAGTCCGCCGGCGGACAGCAGCTCGCGAGCCCGCTGCATCCGCACCGCCAGCAGGTACTGCTGCGGCGTGCAATCGAACTGGCGGCGGAACAGCGCATTGAGCTGACGTACGCTCAGGTGGGCCACCTGCGCCAGTTCTGCTATGCGCAACGGGCGGTCCAGGTTTTGTTCCAGGTAGTCCCGCGCCCGCGCCAGCCGTTGGTCGACCGGCAACGCCTCGCCGAACCGCTCCGCCAGCAGCTGCACCAGCAGGAGCAGCATCGAGCGGGCCGGCCCCGCCCCATCGAGCGCCGAGCCACGCCGGCACTCATGCCCCAGGAACTGCAGATAGTGGTTCAACCCGGTATCCAGCTCGACAAAGGCTGGCAGCCGCGTCAGCTCCGGCGCCAGTGCCGCCGGCAGGTCAGCCACCATGAAACAGTTGTCGCCCCGGGCGGCGAAACCGTGCTCGGCACCGGCCGGAATAATCGCCGCCTGGCGAGCGGTCACCTCGCCGTCCCGGCGCTCCACCTCCATCTCCAGGCAGCCGGCCAGCGGCAGTACCAGCTGATGGTAGTCATGCCGGTGGCGATGGGTTTCAGCTTGGTAACTGCGCAGATCCAGCGTCAGTACTGCAGACATTGTGGCGCCCCCAGGTTGCAAAACCGCGTTGAACGAACTGTGCTAAAGACAGAGCCTGTATAGGGGTACCTGCCGGCTTTGCCGGCAAAAACGGGCAGATCCGATATTTCCCTCCCCCAGGCTCGGTATTATCTGCCATAATGGCGGCTCTCTGGAATATTTGAGTAGTAGGCAAGGTCAGGTGAAGCTGGAGATTCTCGGCTGCAGCGGCGGTATCGGCAAAGGGCTGAAGACCACCACCTTCCTGGTGGACGGGGAACTGCTGATCGACGCCGGTACCGGTATCGAACTGCTGGATATGGCGCAGATGCTGGCGATTCGCCATCTGGTGATCAGCCACGCCCATATCGACCATATCGCCGGTCTGCCGCTGATGCTGGCCACCATCTACGATGCCCACCAGCATCCGATCGACGTCTACGCGCTGCCGGAAGTAACACAGGCGCTGCGCGAACATATCTTCAACTGGACCCTGTGGCCCGATTACACCCAACTGCCGGAACAGGCACCGATTCTGCGGTTGCACGAGATCCGGGTCGGCGAACAGATCGAGTTGGCCGGTAAACGGATCACCGCCCTGCCGGCCCACCACCCGACCCCCACGGTCGGCTACCTGATCAACGACGGCCAGGCCAGTTTCGCTTTCAGTGGTGACAACGGGGTCAATCCGGCGCTGTGGCCGATCCTGAACCGGGCCAAGCCGGAGCTGTTGATCATCGATGTGTCGTTCACCGACGACGTACAGGAACTAGCCACCCTCAGCGGTCACCTGACGCCGAGCCAGCTGGCCGACGAGCTGGCCCAGTTCAGCCATGACTGCCCGATCCGCATCACCCACCTGAAGCCGGGCTTCGAGCAGCAGATCATCGATCGCTGCCGGCAGCTGGTGCCGGATCGGCCGATCCAGGCACTGCTGCACGGCGAAACCATCGACTTCTGAATAGAAGCGAAAATAATCGTTGGACAAGCATTCCGGCGGCAAGGCCGGTATCATTCCCCCTGTCATTGATAACCCCGTCCGAGGACTGAACAGCATGCCCGCCATTGGCCAGTACAATACCCTGCGCGCCATCAAAGAACGTGACTTCGGCCTGTATCTCGACGGCTACGAGCTGGGCGAAATCCTGCTGCCGCGCCGTTACGTACCGCAAGGTACCGAAGTTGGCGACAAGCTGGAGGTGTTCATCTACCTGGACTCGGAAGACTACCTGATCGCCACCACCGAAAAGCCGCTGGCCACCGTCGGCCAGTTCACCTGCCTGCGGGTCAACGACGTCAACCGCACCGGCGCGTTCCTCGACTGGGGCCTGCCGAAAGACCTGCTGGTACCGTTCGGCGAGCAGAAGAAAACCCTGAAAAAGGGCGAGCGGGCGATCGTCTATATCTATCTGGACCCGGCCAGCGACCGGATCGCCGCCAGCACCAAGCTGAACAAGTTCATCGACAACGGGCCACATGACTACACAGCCGGCCAGCCGGTCAAATTGCTGGTCGGCGACCACACCGATATCGGCTACGTAGCAATCATCGACAATCAGTACAGCGGCGTGATCTACGACAACGATGCCTACCGGCCGCTACGCTACGGCGAGCAGATCGACGGCTTCATCAAGAATGTCCGTCCGGACGGCAAGATCAACCTGGTGCTGCACAAGCCCGGCTTCGGCAAGGTCGAAGGCATCGCCGGGGATATTCTGGACCGGCTGAAAGAGGAAGGCGGCTTCATGGCGGTCAACGACAAGAGCAGCCCGAAACTGATCGCCGACCTGTTCGGCACCAGCAAAAAGAGCTTCAAGATGGCGATCGGAACCCTCTACAAGCAGCGCCTGATCACCATCGAAGAGGGCGGCATCCGGCTGAACGAGGACTAAGGTCCTAAAAGCCACAAGCGGTAAGCGGTAAGCGGTAAGCGGTAAGCGGTAAGCGGTAAGCAGCTTGTCGAGCCGGATGCTCCGGCAGCCAGGTCAGCATCCTACAGGCTCGGTTGTAGATACCATCTCTCGATTCCTGCTACAACGGCATTCCAAGGCAGTCGCCGCAGGGTACGCTCTTTGTAGGGTCGGACCCGGCCGACCAAACGCCGGCAGGCGCTGCAGCGGTGGCGCCCCAAGTCGCTCCCTACAGGGTTCGTTCTTCGTAGCAGCCCACTCTGTGGGCGACAGGCCGCGAACTTCGAAAGAATCGCCGAGGGTCGCGGTCGGAGCCCGCTGCTACGAAGGTCCAAGCTTCGTAGCAGCCCGCTCCGAGGGCGACACCCGCGAACTTCGAAAGAATCGCCGAGGGTCGCGGTCGGAGCCCGCGGCTACGAAGGTCCAAGCTTCGTAGCAGCCCGCTCCGAGGGCGACACCCGCGAACTTCGAAAGAATCGCCGAGGGTCGCGGTCGGAGCCCGCGGCTACGAAGGCCCAAGCTTAGTAGCAGCCCGCTCCGAGGGCGACAGGAATCAAGAGGCAAAACCTGATGCCGGTCGCGATCGGTACCCAAAGGGCATGCCAAGCCCCCTCTACAGGTCCGCATCCGGCTGCAAAAATCACCGTCCCTCCCCGGCCACGAACGCCATCACCTCCGTCCACCAGCTTTCCGATGCCGCCAACGGCCAATTGTTATGGTCGCTGTCGGCAAAGATCCACCGCCGCTTGTCGGTGGCCAGGCTATCGAACAACCGCTGCGAATGTGGGCCCGGTACCACCTGGTCCCGGTCAGCCACCAGCACTGCCACCCGTCCCCGGTAGTGACGCAGGTTGGCGACGCTGTCATAGTGATCACGCACCAGCCAGCGTGCCGGCAGCAAGGGATAGTGATGCTGCGCCAGCTCGGCCAGTGAATCCCAGGGCGCCAGCAGGATCAGCCCGGCGACCGGTTGCTCGCTGGCGGCCACCGCCGCCGCCGTCACCCCGGCCCCCAGCGATTCACCGAACAGATAGAGCGGCTCGCCATACTGCTGCCGGGCCAGTTGCAATGTCCGTTGCAGATCGGCCACCAGCACCGCCTGTGACGGCCTGCCCGGTCGGCCGCCATAGCCTGGATATTCGACCAGCAGTACCCGGTACCCCAGCGGCCGCAATGCGTCGATGTAGAAATGCCGGTGGCGGGCCGAACCGGCATTGCCGTGCACCACCAGTACCGTGCCCTTGGCATCTGCCGGCGCTAAGGCATCGACCAGACCGCGATATGCATCGCCGCCTGCCGGCCAGAATTTCAGATGGAGCGATGCCAGTTGCTCAGCTGTAGGCCGGTCGCTATCCGGCAGGTAGATCAGCCGGCGCTGTCCCCACCAGAGCAGCACCACAACCAGCAGATAGACCAGCAGCAATACCCCAAGCCACCGGCCCAGTGAATTCAACAGGCTTTCCAACGGCCACCCCTCTTTCCCAATCTGCACTCACTATAGTCAGCCTCGGTGGAAAGCGCGGAGCAGCCCGAACAGCGTAACCGTGCGAATTTTCGCAACAGTCTGTCTAACGAGACCTGATTGATCAACAAACAAACAACAGTATCCTATCAACACTCCCATCAAGCAGGCGGCATCGAAATGAAAGCACGTACCAAGAAGCTGTTGTTGGCGACCACCCTGAGCATTGTCAGCACAGTGGCTTCAGCATCGGAAACAGATTGGCAGGAGGTTAATAGCGTCGAAGGTATTGCGCATGCTGTGCTGGCAACCCGTGCCGAAATAACCGCCACCATCGGTAAACTTCAGCTCGCCGAAAACCTGCCTGTCGAGAGATGCGACGTGCTGCTGGAGTTCGACCCGGTTCAGTATCGCACCCGCTTGAATCAAGCGCAGTCCTCCTTCGCCTAGAGCGACAAGGGCCGACCTGTGCCACCTGTTTCCGCTCGCTTCTCCTGAAAGGTTCTATACTTGACGAGACTCCGTCAAAGCCAGCAGGGACGCCGATGGCGGCATCCCTCCGGTACTGTCAGTTAGCCACCTGAAATCTCTCAGGAGGAACATGGAAGATGTTCGGATCTCAGCTATGGAAGGCGATCTTTTCCCTCGAAAGAGCCCCGAATATCGGCGCCGCCTTCCGCAAGCCCGTTCCGGGCGTCCTGCTAGCAGCATTGCCGTTGCTGCTTATCACGCTGTGGCTGTGGAAAGTCTCTCAGGAGGGGGTACAGGAGGCCGCCCGCGCACGCTTTGAGTTCAGGGTCAGCGAAACCCTGTTTGCCATTCAGCAACGGCTGTTGGCGTACGAACAGGTGCTGCGCGGTGGTATCAGCCTATTCGCCTCCAGCAAAAAGGTGACGCGGGATGAATGGCACACCTATGTGCACAACCTGGATATAAACACCAATTATCCCGGCATCCAGGGGCTTGGCTTCTCGCGGCGAATCCTGCCGACTCAACGTGATGCGTATATCCAGGCAGTACGTGCCGAGGGCTTTGCCGACTATAACCTCTGGCCCGCCGGGCAGCGGGATGAATACACCGCCATCGTTTATCTGGAACCGTTCGACTGGCGCAACCAGCGTGCTTTCGGCTACGACATGTTCTCTGAGCCGGTACGTCACGAAGCCATGGTACGCGCGCGCGACAGTGGCCTGCCGGCTGTATCGGGCAAAGTCACTCTGGTGCAGGAAACCGGCCAAGAGGTTCAGCACGGTTTTCTGATGTATCTGCCGCTCTATCCGAAGGGAGAAACGCCGGCTACCGTCGAGCTGCGCCGGGCGGCGCTGATCGGCTACATCTACAGTCCGTTTCGGATGAATGACTTGATGCATGGCATCCTCGGTGAGAAGGAGTTGATCGATACGCGCCTGCAGATCTTCGATGCGCAGATCGCCGACAGCAACCTGATGTACGACAGTTTGGAGAGCGGAGAGAAAGACTATCAGGCATCCTTCTCCTCGTTGCATACCTTAGAGTTTGACGGCCGAAACTGGCACTTGCGCTTCAGCTCCCTGCCTGCGTTCGAAGCTACCATTGATCTGCAGAAACCCCGCTGGGTACTG
The DNA here is from genome assembly GCF_019795155.1 of Marinobacterium arenosum. Taxonomy (GTDB): domain Bacteria; phylum Pseudomonadota; class Gammaproteobacteria; order Pseudomonadales; family Balneatricaceae; genus Marinobacterium_C; species Marinobacterium_C arenosum. Next base: position 90,305 of record NZ_JAILYN010000006.1, read on the forward strand.
ATTAGCGGCCTGCTCGGCAGCGGCCTGTTTACGGCCGTCATTTGGGCACTCTCATTGAACCGTCGCCGCGCGCGTGAACTGACTGCAACCAACGACGAACTGAAGATGGAGATTGCCGAGCGTCGCAAACTGACCCGGCAGCTGCAGCAAGCCAAGAACGACGCCGAAGCCGCCAACCTGGCCAAGAGCGAGTTTTTGGCCAATGTCAGCCATGAGCTGCGTACCCCGCTGACGCTGATCCTGTCCCCACTTGAACAGCTACTGGCCCAGGCGGAGACCTCGCCACAGTGGCGTAATCCGCTGGAGCGGGTACAGCGCAACGCCCTGTTGCTGCTGAACCGGGTCAGCGAGATCCTGGACTTCGCCAAAGCCGAGGCCGGCAAGTTCGATGTCGATTGGCAAGCGGTGGACCTGCCGGCGCGGCTGTCACCACTGATCGAAGACGCCGCCGAAGTGGCCCGGCGGAAAGGCTGCAGGCTAAGCTACCGCTTCGCCGAGTCGCTGAAGACGGTCTGGCTGGACCCAGACCTGTTTGAAAAGATCGCCATGAACCTGCTCGGCAACGCCCTCAAGTTCACCCCCGAAGATGGCGAGATCCTGCTGGAGATCCGGCTGCTGAATGATGACCGGTTCGAGTTCGCCGTATTCAACTCCGGCCCTGGCATCCGTCGAGAATATCAGGCCAGACTGTTCCAACGCTTCCAGCAAGGCGATGCCTCCTCCACTCGCCGCCATGGCGGCACCGGGATCGGCCTGGCACTGGTCAAGGAACTGACCGAGCTGATGGGCGGCCGTGTCGGCGTGGAGAGTGAGCCTGACCAAGGGGTCCGCTTTTTCATCCAACTGCCTTGTGGCTCTGCACGTCTCAACAACTTGGCGGCCCCCACCATAACCGAATCGCCGCTACCCCAGACCGGGCAGATCGGCGTTTTGCGACGCGCCCGTTTCCTGGAAAGCGCCCCCCAGCAATTGACAACCTTGCGCGAACCCGTTGCCGGGAACGGCGTCCCGGTGGTTCTGGTGGTCGATGACACCCCCGATATGCGCGCCTACATCAGCGAACTGCTGACTGCCGATTATCAGGTACTGGCGGCGGCCGATGGCGAACAGGCCTGGCAGCTACTGCAGGGCCGCCACATCGATATCGTGGTATCGGATGTGATGATGCCGAAGCTCGATGGCCTCGGCCTGACCCAACGCATCAAGTCCAGCAGCAGCCTGAGCCACTTGCCGGTCATTCTGGTGACCGCCCGAGGCGGAAGCGAAGCCAGCGTATCGGGCCTGGAGTCCGGCGCCGATGACTACATCGCCAAACCCTTCTGCGCCGATGAACTCAGGGCCCGGGTCCGCTCGGCGCTGCGTATGGCCCGGATTCAGGCCCAATTGCGCGATAAATCCCGCGAGGCCGGAATGGCGATTCTGGCTGCCGGCATTCTGCATAATCTCGGTAACGCCCTGAATGGGATTACCGTCACCTCCTCCCTGTTACGGGACAAACTGTGCCGGTCGAAAATCCCCAGGCTTCAGCAGGTCAGCGAACTGCTCCGGCAACATGAAGGCTCGCTGGCCGAGTTCCTGAGCCGGGACCCGCAGGGCAAGCTGTTGCCCGACTACCTGCAACAGCTCAGTGAACATCTGGCAGCCGAGCGGATCGAGCTGCTTCGGGATGTCGACTCGCTGCACGCACATACCGAGCATGCAACCGGGGTAGTGACGGCCCATCAGCAGTTCGCCAGCCAGCAAGGCCTGCAGGAAGTGGTCTCGGCAAACGACATCATGGAGATGGCCCTGACCCTCGCTCTGGCCGGCACCGGTACGGACGGTATCCGTATTGAACGGGATTATCAGTACAACGGCGCACTGGCCATGGACCGGCACAAGGTCTTGCAGATCCTCATCAACCTGCTGCTCAATGCCGCCCAGTCCTTGCGGGCTGCGGCACGCACGGATGGATGTGTCACCGTCAGTACCAGCTGCGAACAGGGCCTGATCAACTTCGAGGTGAGCGACAACGGCGTCGGCGTCGATAGCGCAAACCTGCCGAAGCTGTTCTGCCAGGGCTTTACCACCAAAGGGAACGGCCATGGCTTCGGCCTGCACCTGAGCGCGACCTGGGCGCTCGAGATGGGCGGCTCACTGAACTGCCACAGCGATGGTCCGGGCCAGGGCGCGACATTCCGGCTGGAACTGCCCACCAACCTGCAATGCCAGACCTGTTCCACCCGCACCGAATGTAACAACAGCGTCCATGTTGACGGTGTTATCTGATCTGGAGGAACGCACTGTGTCCCCTAAAGAGATCGCTCTAGCAGTGACCGACAGCCCCCAGAGTGGCAAGCGAACGGCGTTCGACCCGCCCACTGTCCCCCGTATCCTGGTGATCGACGACAACTCTGCCATTCTGGATGCCTTCCAGAAGATCTTCACGGAGAGTTCCAGAGCCGATAGCAGAGTGGAGAGACTCAATGATCTTGAAACCAGCCTGTTCGGCGGCAGTACAGCCCCCCACCCCAGGCCGCCCTCATTTCAGGTCGACCTGATCGCCGATGGCGAAGAGGGGCGTGACCGTGTCCAACGGGCGGTCCACGAGGGAGCCCCCTACTCGGTTGCCTTTGTGGATATTCGAATGCCCGGTGGTTGGAACGGCCTCAAAACCATTGAAGAGTTATGGCGGGTCGATCCGAACATACAAGTGGTGATCTGCACCGCCTATAGCGACTATTCCTGGCACCAGATCGTTGCCCGTCTGGGCCGCTCGGATCGCATGTTGATACTGCGCAAGCCATTCGAGCATATCGAAGTGATTCAACTTGCCTGCGCACTGTCGGACAAATGGCAGCTGCTCAAGGAACGCCAATCGCGGCTGGCAGAGCTGGAACTGCGGGTCGAGGAACGGACCCGCCATCTGCGCAAGGCGCTGGGGGTACGCAAGGCCTATGAAAAACGGCTACACCATCAAGCCAATTACGATTCGCTGACCGGTCTGCCAAACCGGAATTTGCTGTTTGACCACCTACAGCAGGCCCTGGTGCGAGCACAGCACGGCGGCAGTATGATTGCGGTGGTGTTTCTGGACCTGGACCGCTTTAAGCTGATCAACGACAGCCTGGGCCATGACACCGGCGATGCGCTGCTAAAATGTGTGGCTAAGCGGTTGAGCAGCGTGCTACGTGTGGAGGATACCCTGTCCCGACCAAGCGGCGACGAATTCGTCATCCTGCTGGAAGGTCTACAGACTGAGCAGCAGATCCAGCAGCTTGCGGAGCGGATAAGACGTTCGCTGAAAGCCCCCTTTTCCCTGTCCGGTCAGGCGTTCTTCATCAACGCCAGTATCGGTATCAGCTGTTATCCCGAGGACGGCGATAACGCCGCAACCCTGCTGAAGCAAGCCGATACCGCCCTGCACCGGGTAAAGGATCTGGGCCGGGACGGAATCCAGTTCTTCGCCTCGGAGATGAGTCGACAGGTGGAGCAACGGCTAACCCTGGCCAACAGTCTCTGCGGCGCACTGGAGCGCAACGAACTGGAACTGTACTACCAGCCCCAGGTCGATTTGCAGAGTGGCGCCATTGTCGGCGCCGAGGCGCTGTTGCGCTGGCACCACGCCGATCGGGGCATGATTCCCCCCACCGAATTCATTCCACTGGCCGAGGAAACCGGCCTGATCGTGCCGATCGGCGAATGGGTGCTGCGCCAGGCCTGCCGCCAGGCCAGAACCTGGCAACAGATGGGCCTGCCGCCGCTGACTATTTCGGTCAATCTGTCGACCCGCCAATTTCTGCAGGCAGACCTGAAGCAACGCATCGTACAGGCACTGGAAGAAACCGGCTTGGCGGCGCGCTATCTGGAACTGGAGATTACCGAAAGCCACCTGATGCATGACACCAACGGCGCCATCTCCACACTGCAAGCCCTGAAGGAGATCGGAGTCCGGATGGCGGTGGACGATTTCGGTACTGGTTACTCCTCGCTCAACTACCTCAAGTGCCTGCCACTGGATCGGTTGAAGATCGATAAATCGTTCGTCCAGGATATCCTCAACGTTCCCGGTGATCGCGCGATCGCCCAGGCGATCATCGCCCTGGCCCATAACCTGCAACTGGAGGTGATCGCGGAAGGTGTCGAAACCCAAGGGCAGCAAGACTTTCTCAAGGACAAGCGGTGCAACCTCATGCAAGGCTACTATTTCTCCAAACCTCTGCCCGCCAGCGAGATAACCCGTCTGCTGTGCAACAACCTGGCCGGCCGGCGCAGAGCGTTCATTGACTCGGAATAGCCGTTCGCCGGTTATATCCTGTTAGGCAGCGGTTTCATCATCCCGATGTTCGCCGGCAGCGTGCTGGATTTCGACAGCGCCGACAGCGTCCGGCTGATCCTGCCCAGCAGCCTGCAGATGCCGCTCAGTGCCGGACTGATTAGCGAGAGTCTGAAACAGCAGGTTGCCACACTGGCCACCAACACCGCCGTCCTGTCGCTGATCGGCCTGGTGCTCTGCGCCCTGCCGGTGGTGTTGAAACTGAAATTGATCCAGAAGAAGAGTGGCTGGAGTGCTGCCAAGCTGGATTAGCTATATCGACGGCGATCCGCACAGCCGGGCGCAGACATAAAAAAACCGGGCACGAGGCCCGGTAAGTACCAGGGATGAGCATGAAAACCGGGCCCCGTGCGGGGCCCGCTCTCGCTTCGATCGATCAGGCATCCTCTTTCGGCAGCTTGAAGGTCCAGACCGAACCGCCCTGGTTCAGGTGCTTGACCCGCTTGGCCACTTCGCCGCCCCACAGCGGCACCGCGCCGCCCCAGCCGGACACCACCGAGATGTACTGCTCGCCATCCATCTCCCAGGTGATCGGCGAGCCGACGATGCCGGAGCCGGTGTTGAACTTGTATTTCAGCTCGCCGGTCTCGGCATCGAACGCCATCAGGTAGCCCTCCGGGTTACCCATGAACACCAGCTTGCCGGCGGTGGACAGTACCCCGCCCCAGAGCGGCGCGTAGTTCTTGTAGCGCCACTTCTCCTTGCCGGTTTTCGGGTCGATGGCGCGCAGTACGCCGATATACTCGTCGTTCAGCGGCTTGATGGTGAAGCCCGCGCCCAGGTAGGCGGCTCCTTTCTTGTAGGACACCGGCTCGTTCCAGATATCCATCGCCCACTCGTTGGAGGGCACGTAGAACAGCCCTGTCTGCTTGCTGTAGGAAACCGGCATCCAGTTCTTGCCGCCCAGGAAGGACGGGATCGCCACCACCGGCTTGCCTTTGTTGCCATCGACGTCGGCCGGGTTGCCCGGACGGTTGTCATCGACGTAGATCGGCCGGCCATTCTTATCCAGCCCCTTGGCCCAGGAGATCTCGTCGACGAACGGGAAGCCGCGGATGAATTCACCGTTCTCGCGGTTCAGCACATAGAAGAAGCCGTTGCGGTCGGCGGTGCCGGCGGCCTTGATGGTCTTGCCGCCGTCCTTGTAATCGAACGACACCAGTTCGTTGACGCCGTCGAAATCCCAGCCGTCATTCGGCGTGGTCTGGAAGTGCCAGACGATCTTGCCGGTATCGGGATCGATCGCCAGGCGGGAGGAAGAGAACAGGTTGTCGCCCGGACGCAGGTGGGAGTTCCAGGGCGCCGGGTTACCGGTTCCGAAGAACAGCAGGTTTACGTCAGGGTCGTAGGTACCGCCCAGCCAGGTGGCCGCACCACCGGTCTTCCACAGATCGCCCGGCCAGGTCTGGCCCGGTTTGCCGCCGGAGATACCGTTCTCGACCTTCTTGCCCTCTTTCCAGATGTAGCCCATATGACCTTCGACGGTCGGCCGGCTCCAGAGAATCTGGCCAGTCTTGGCGTCGTAGGCTTCCACCTTGCCGACGATACCGAACTCGCCACCGGATACCCCGGTGATCACCTTGCCGTTGACCACCAGCGGCGCGGCGGTGATCGAGTAGCCGGCCTTGTAGTCGGCCACTTTCTTCTTCCAGACCACCTTGCCGGTCTTGCTGTCCAGCGCGATCAGCTTGGCATCCAGGGTGGCGAACAGCACCAGGTCGTCATAGAGCGCCACGCCACGGTTGATCACGTCACAGCAGGGCATGATGCCGTCCGGCAGACGGGCGTTGTACTCCCACAACTCGTCGCCGGTCTTGACGTCGATCGCGAACACCCGCGAGTAGGAGGCGGTGACATACATCACGCCGTCCTTGACCATCGGCTGGGATTCCTGGCCGCGCTGTTTTTCACCACCGAAGGAGAACGACCAGACCGGTCGCAGATCCTTTACCGTATCGGTGTTGACCGCTTTCAGCGGGCTGAAGCGCTGCCCTTTCGGCCCCAGGCCGTTGGAAACCACGTCGTCGGTGGTCATCTGGTCGTTGAGAATATCTTGGTCGGTCACACCGGCGTTTGCCATGCCGGCCATCGAGAGGGCTGCTACCAGCGTCGTAACAGCAAATGCTTTGCCGCGGCCTCGTTGGATCATCGCTGTCTCCTTCAGGGGTTCATTATTTTTAGAGAGGTTGTCAGGCGTTTCAGCGGGCGGCCGGGAAATATTCCCGCCACCTTTTGGCATTCTTCGCGATCGGCCGAAACGGCAACATTGACCGCCGGAGTGAGTTTTCTCATCACTTGGTAGTAATACTTCGTTGCGCGCGCTACGGGCCGAACAATTTCGGATCGGCCCGACCGACAGAAACAGGCCGCCCAGGCAGCGCCGTCACTGTTTTTGAAAAACGGCCTCCTCGTAGCGTGGATAGAGGTGGGCGACGGTGCGGATGAATTCGTGGCGGCGCAGCGCCACCTCGGCGAAACGCGCATCGAACGGTATCTTCATCAGTTCGGTCATGCTCATGCCCCGCTCGGCGGCACTGCGCAACGTGAGATCCAGCCAGCGCAGGTAGTCACCCATCTGGCCGATCGCGGAGCCGTCCGGCACCGCCGGACCGTGGCCGGGCACCAACAATCGGTGCGGTATCGCGGCGATCGCGTCGAGATCACGCAGCCAGACCGCCAGCCCCGGCGTCTGCGGGGTGGTCAGTGCGCGCTGGTAGAACACCATGTCGCCGGCGAACAGCACTCCGGTGGTTTCGTCAAGCATCACCAGGTCGGCGCCGGTATGGCCGGTCATCGGGAAAAAGCGCAGCCGGTGCTCACCGACCTGTAGACGGTCGACCTGCAGCGGCCTATTAGGCAGCTGCATTTCGGTGGCCCGCATCCAGTCGCCCACCAGCCGGTACATGTTGTCGCTGAACGCGCCGCCCTGCTCCGCCATCAACCGGCCGGTATCCGGCAACGCCCAGATGGTGCCGTCGGCGAACGCCTGGTTGCCGAGAAAGTGATCAGGGTGGTGGTGGCTGTTGAACACATGCAGCACCGGTTGGTCGGTAACCTGGGCGATCGCCTGGCGCATCGCCTTTCCGTAGCGGAACGACGGGCCGGTGTCGAACACCACCACCCCGTCGCGGGTGACGATAAAGGCGGTGTTGACGATATTGCCGCCGTTGCCGCGGCTGAAATCCTCCAACCGGCCCTGCAGCAGATAGGTGTCTTCGGCGATTAACTGCGGCTTCAGGTCATAGCTCAGCGGCGCCGCCCAACTCTGTCCCGGCAGCATCAGGATTAGCAGCGCGAAGGCCTTGAAGATCCGGCTGAAATGGCTGTGCAACATGGTCCCCCCTCAGAGCGTCCGCTCGAATTCGTTACCGCCGTTATCCCGCAACCAGAGCCGGTGCGGGCCCTCGGTGCCCTCCAGGTCGAAGGTGAACACCGGGTTCTCGCTGACCGGCGGGAACAGTTCCATCCGGCTCAGCACGCTGCCCTGGCCATCGCGCAGTTCCAGCTGTTGCAGGAAAAATTCGGGAATGTTGTTGACCAGACCAGTGTCCATCGGGTGGATCACCTTGAACCGATAGCGACTGGCACTGCCGGCCTGGAAACGGCGGCCGGCGATCTCGCCCAGGTGGCTCTCCCAGTAAGGATCGCTGTTGGCCATGCTCGGCGCGGTACAGCCGCCGCCGGCGGCATCGACGAAACCACTGCCGACATGCCAGACACCGTCCTGGGTCAAGACCGCAGCGCGCACCGGAGTGGCCTGCTGCACCTTGAAGCGCAACGACAGCCGCGCTCGGCTGCCCGCCGCCGGATACCAGTTGAAGATCTGCTGGATCGGGTTCAGATCGGCCCAGGCGATCACCCGCTCGATACGGCCGGCCAGCGCGCTGGCATCCACCGTCAACGGCACCTGGGTCGGGTCCTCGGCGAAGGGCGGCAGTTCCACCAGCACCCGCTCGTCGAACCGGTAGGGCTGGTCGGCCAGGAAGATCTGCCGGTTGTACTCCCACATCACCGAGTCGAGCGGATCGCCCGCCGTCGGCTCCGCCGCCTCGCTCGGGACGCCGCTCAGCGCCAGGGCGAAGAGCAGCGCGTTACTCCATGCACGCATCGAAGCACCTCCTATTCCGTGGTGTTAAAGGGTCTCCTGATAGAGGCCCGGCTTCTCGTAAGTCAGCCCGTACTGCCGGTAAATCTCGGCCATCTGGCCGCTACGTACCAGCCGGTCGACCACCTCCTCCACCGCGTAGCCCAGCTGGCGGTAGCTGTGCTTGACCGCCATGCCGATATCCCATTTCTGCTTGCCCATCATCGGAAAACCGTTCTCGCCGACCCGGTAACGGCCGTCACCGGCCCGGTGAAGCTGCCAGTCCACTTCGGCCCGCATCCCCATCACCGCATCGACCTCGCCACGGCGCATCGCCTCGAAGGCGGCCGGCAGGTTGCTGAAATGGTGGGTGTTGTCGCGCATCCGGCCGGCAAAGGCCGAGGTCAGGTAGAACGCCGGCAGACTGTCGATCTCGACGCCGACCGGGTGGTACTGGAACACCGCGACGGTGGAGACCTGATCGATCTTGCGGCTGTCGAACGCCACCCGCCAGCTCTCGCGCTGGTAGGGGCCGAACAGCACCACCATCTCGTTGACCAGCTCGCCGGTCGACTCGCGCTTGAAGGCGTACTGCCGGTCATAGGGCACTCGCATCATCACATCGGCCAGATTCTTGGGCGCCAGTGAGTTTTGCGGGTCCTTGTCCAGGTAGTGGCCCTTCCAGACGTTGTTGCGCAGGTCGTCCTCGAGGTTCTCGTCCGGGGTGATCCAGTGGACGTCCAGGGAGACACCGAGCGATTCGGCGATCCGCCGGCCGATCTCGATATCGACCCCGGCCGGCTGGCCATCTCGCAAGAAGGAGTACGGCGGAAAGTCACGGTAGACGCCGATGCGGAGGGTACCGGAGGCGATCACATCGTCGTAATAGCGTGCCTGTGCCTGCCCGGCGAATACCAGGCAGGCCACAAGAAACGCGGCAAACAGCTTACATCTCTTCACGACGAGACTCGATGTAGGTACGGATCGCCCAGAGCGCCTCCTGGCTCAGGTAGTCCGCCATCTTCGGCATATAGACCGCACCGTCGCGCACCGCGCCGTTGCGTACCCGGTACTGGTACCACTCGTCACCATCGAAATCCGACGACAGCTCGCGCAGATCCGGCGCGATACCGCCTGAGATGGCTTCCAGACCGTGACAGCGGGCGCAGTTCTGGTTATAGGCGGAAGAGCCCACCTTCACCGCCAGCTCGTAATCCTTGTTCGGCTTGCGGTACGGATTTTCGTCCACCCACTCTTCACCCAGTGGCAGCAATCCCTGCGTATCCACCGCCTGAGGCGTCACATCGCCATGCGCCAGCACCTGACCGGACAGGGTCACACCCAGCAGTGCCGTCGCCGCGATACTAGAAAGGAATTTGTTGTTAGCCATTACTGTCACCCGTTGTTGCTTTATCTGTCGTTGTTATATCTGTGTCAGCTCGAAACGAGCTCAGTCCGAACTCGAAATCAGCGCCTCGCGGGGCCAGCCTGCGAGCATGTAAATGATGATAGGCCGGCCCCCTTCAGCGCCGGAATCGTACTTTGGCGCTCAAAAGTTAATCCGTTGGTAGTAGGTTCTGAGTGGGTCTGCGGCTCCTGCGTGCAAACTTGCAGCCTTGTAGGGTGGGCACGTTTTTTGTGCCCACGCGGCACACATTCAGTTGATGTAGATGATTCCCGCTAATCCACTATTCCGCGATGAGCCTAAAGAAATAAAAAACGGCCTCCGTCGGAGGCCGTATAAAGACTGAGCCGCTGCTCAACGAACGTTGAATACACCGGTCATGCCCTTGTGCTCCAGCCCGTCCATGGCGAACTCGAAGCGGCCCGGCTTGACCGGCACGAAGTAGATCTCCGCCTCGGCGGCATCCTCGAACTCCAGCTCGGTCAGGCTGACCGCCTTGATCTCCATGCCGCCGGCTTCCACCTTGCGCAGGTAGATGGCGGCGAAGAACTCCGGTGCCTGCAGCGCATATTCCTTCAGCCCGCTGGAGATGATCGCCAGCTTGTAGGCCTTGCCGGTCTCCAACTGGTACTCCTTCTGCGACAGCGCATAGTCGGATTGTTCGTTGCCCATCACCAGGTCCGGCAGGGCGATCGGCTTGCGGGTCAGGTCCCCCTGCGCCTGGGCCGGTGAGGCGAGTGCGATCAGGGATGCCAGGCCAGCGGCAGCCAGCGGTTTCAAAATAGCCATCGGGAGCCTCTTTTCGTTATTTCTATAAAGACACCCCATCCATGCTAGAGCCCGACCGATTCGGGAAAATGCTACTTCGGAACGAATTCGCTGCTACTTTGCGCCGGGAAAATTTCCCATTACGCCGGGCATCCCTCCCGCGACCGTCAAAATCGGTCCGATTTACTACTTCGGTAGCAGCCGTTCAGTACTTTCTTCATATTCCGCCCCGCGCCTCTTCGCGCCTAAGCTGGTCGAAAACAACATTGAATGACGACTATGCTGCGCACACTGATCACCATCACCGCCCTCCTGCTGTCGAGCGTCGCCGCCCGGGCCAGCGAACCGCTGCAGATCGAGATCGGCTACCTGCACTACCAGCCCGAGCGTCCGCCGGCACTGTCCAATATCCTGCCGGAACCGGCCGATAGCGGCCTGCGTGGCGCCGAGCTAGCGATCGATGACAGCAACACCACCGGCCGTTTCCTGAAGCAGAGTTACCGCTTGCAGACGGTGCGGGCCGACAGCCCGGACGAGGTACTGGCTGGCGCCCGCCAGCTGCAACAGCAGGGGGTCGAACTGTTCGTCGCCAACCTGCCGGCCGCCGAACTGCTCCGGCTGTCGGCGGCCCTGGGACCGCAGGCGCTGATCTTCAATGCCGGCAGCCAGGACGACAGCCTGCGCCGGCAGAGCTGCCCGACCAATGTGCTGCACACCGCGCCCAGCCGGGCGATGTTGACCGACGCCCTGGGCCAGTGGCTGAAGGCACGTCGTTTCGAGCGCTGGCTGCTGCTGGTCGGCAACCAGCCGGAAGACCAGCGCTACGCCGAGGCGCTTGAGCGCGCCGCCCAGCGGTTCGGTGCCCGCATCGTGGCGCGCAAGGCCTGGAGTTTCGATACCGATCTGCGCCGTACCGCCCAGAAGGAGCTGCCATTGTTCACCCGTACCGACGACTACGACGTGGTACTGGTGGCCGACGAGCGCGGCGATTTCGGTGAATACGTGCTGTACAACAGCTGGCTGCCACGGCCGGTGGCCGGTACCCAGGGGCTGACGCCGGTGGCCTGGCACCGGGTGGTGGAGCAGTGGGGCGCGGCCCAGCTGCAGTCCCGCTTCGATGAAATGGCTGGCCGCTGGATGACCGGCACCGACTACGCCGCCTGGGCGGCGGTACGCTCGATCGCCGAGGCGGCGATCCAGACCGGCGCCAACGATGCCGCCACGCTGGAGCACCATATCCGCTCGGACCGCTTCCAGCTGGCCGGCTTCAAGGGCCGCAAGCTCAGCTACCGCCGCTGGAACGGCCAGCTGCGCCAGCCGATCCCGCTGGTCCACCCGCGCGCACTGGTCTCCCAGTCCCCCCAGGAAGGCTTTCTGCACCCTGTCACCGAACTGGACACGCTGGGCTTCGACCAGCCGGAAGTCCACTGCAAGCTCTGAGGCTAACTTATGAAGACAACAACCCTGCTGAAATCTCTGAGCCTGTCGCTGCTGGTTGCAGGCAGTGGCTTCGCGGCCACGGCGCTGTCCTCCACGGCAGTGGCCGCCACCGCGATCGTGTCCAACGAGAAGGACGACACCCTGTCGCTGATCGACCTGGACAGCCTGCAGGTCACCGAAACCCTGCCGGTGGGCCAGCGGCCGCGCGGCATCACCCTGTCGAAAGACCACAGCAAGCTCTACATCTGCGCGTCCGACTCCGACACCGTGCAGATCATGGACCTGAAGACCCGCCAGATCATCGCCGAACTGCCCTCCGGCGAGGACCCGGAGCAGTTCGCACTGCACCCCAACGACCGGCTGCTCTATATCGCCAACGAGGATGATGCGCTGGTCACCGTGGTGGATACCGGCGACCGCAGCGTGGTCGCCCAGATCGACGTCGGCGTCGAGCCCGAGGGGATGGCGGTTAGCCCGGACGGCAAGTGGGCGGTCAACACCAGCGAGACCACCAACATGGTGCACTGGATCGACACCGAGACCCACCAGTTGGTCGACAACACCCTGGTCGACCAGCGGCCGCGCCATGTCGAGTTCAGTAAGGACGGCAACATTCTCTGGGCCTCGTCGGAGATCGGCGGCACGGTATCGGTAATCGACGTCGCCAGCCGCCAGATCCAGCACAAGCTCAGTTTCAAGATCCGCGGCGTGCACCCCGACAAGGTGCAGCCGGTGGGGGTCAAACTGACCGACGACGGCCGCTACGCCTTTATCGCGCTGGGCCCGGCCAACCATGTCGCGGTGGTCGATGCGAAAACCTTCGAGGTGCTGGACTACCTGCTGGTCGGCCGCCGGGTCTGGCATATGGCGTTCAACGAAGATCAGTCACGGCTGCTGACCACCAACGGCGTCAGCGGCGATGTGTCGGTGATCGATGTCGACCAGCTGAAGGTCACCAAGTCGATCAAGGTCGGCCGCTACCCCTGGGGGGTGGTGGTGCTGCCCTGACGTCGACCAAATCCACGCGAGGTTTCCTATGAGCATTCGAGTCAGCGAGCTGTCGTTCCATTACGGGCCGCGTCCGGCGCTGGAATCGGTCAGCTTCCAGCTGGCGGCGGGCCGCTTCAACGCCCTGCTCGGGCCGAACGGCGCCGGCAAGAGCACCCTGTTCGCGCTGCTGACCCGGCTCTACGCACTGCAGCGGGGTGAGATCGAGATCAACGGTCACAGCCTGCGCCGCCACCCCGCCCGGCTGATGCGTCAGCTCGGCGTGGTGTTCCAGCAGAGCAGCCTGGACCTGGATCTCAGCGTCGCCCAGAACCTGCGCTACCACGCCAGCCTGCACGGCCTGGCGGGCGCCGCGCTGCAGCGCCGGATCGAACAGGAGCTGGCTCGGATGGACCTGCTGGAACGGCTCGACGACAAGGTCCGTAACCTGAACGGCGGCCACCGCCGCCGGCTGGAGATCGCCCGGGCATTGCTGCACCAGCCGAGCGTGCTGCTGCTGGACGAGCCGACAGTCGGCCTCGATCCGCAGACTCGCCGGTCGCTCAACCGCCATGTACGCCAACTGTGCGGCGAGCGCCAACTGACCGTACTCTGGGCCACCCACCTGATTGAGGAGATAGAACCAGAAGACCCGGTACTGCTGCTGCATCGCGGCCGGCTGCGGGCCGATGCGCCCGGCGCGGCGATCTGTGCCGCCAACCAGGTGAACAGCCTGGCCGAGGCGTTCGACAAGCTGACCGGGCCAGAAGAAGCCGGCCAGCGGGAGCAAGTCGCATGAACAGCTACTGGTTCGGCTTTCGCGGCATTCTCGGCCGCGAGTTTCTGCGCTTCATCAGCCAGCGCAGCCGCTTCCTCAGCGCGCTGGTGCGGCCGCTGTTGTGGCTGCTGGTGTTCGCCGCCGGCTTTCGCGCCGCGCTCGGCATCGCCATCATTGCGCCCTACGAGACCTACATCACCTACGAGGTCTATATCGCGCCTGGGTTGTGCTGCATGATCCTGCTGTTCAACGGCATGCAGAGCAGCCTGGGGATGGTCTACGACCGCGAGATGGGCAGTATGCGGGTGCTGCTGATGAGCCCGCTGCCACGGCCGTTCCTGCTGATCTGCAAATTGCTGGCGATCGCACTGATCTCGCTGGCCCAGGTCTACGCCTTCCTGGCGATCGCCCGGCCGGTCGGCGTCGAGCCGCCGCCGCTGGGCTACCTGACGGTGCTGCCGGCGCTGGTGCTGGTGGCGCTGATGCTCGGCGCGCTGGGGCTACTGATCTCCAGCCGGATACGCCAGCTGGAGAATTTCGCCGGGGTGATGAACTTCGTGATCTTCCCGATGTTCTTCCTCAGCTCGGCGCTCTATCCGCTGTGGAAGATGCGGGAGGCCAGCGAGTGGCTCTACTGGCTCTGCCTGGCCAACCCGTTCAGCCACGCGGTGGAGCTGGTCCGCTTCGCGCTCTACCAGCAGCTCAACCTGCCGGCACTGGCGATCACCGCCGGCTGCACGCTGGCGTTCAGCCTGCTGGCGGTGGCCGGTTTCAGTCCACAGCGGGCCGCCCGCGCCCGCTGAGCGTCAACTGATCGGATCGATCGGCTGCCCCGCCGCCGGCTTGTCGTCGCGACTCTTGCGCACCGGCTTCTGCAGCATCAGGTTGTTGGGATAGTGCACCATATCGCCGCCGTCGGTCTCGATATGGACATGGAACAGGCCGATCTCGGTGATCGTGCCGACTATCGGAAAATCCTTGTCGACCACCTCGATCCGGTCGCCGATCCGGTAGGGGAACACGAAAAAGATGATGATGCTGGAGGTGATATTACTCAGCAGCGACCACTGGGCGAACATCGCCACGCCGATCACCGCGAACGCCGAGGTGAAAAAGATCAGCAGCTGCGAATAGTCGACGCCCCAGATCAGGCAGAGCGCCGCCACCGCCACCAGCGCCACCAGCACCGAAAAAAACTTGCGCACCACCAGCAGCCGCACCCTCGGTACCGCACGGCGATTGGCCGCCCGCTCCACCATCCGCGCTATCAGCGGCCATACCACGGCGACGCTCATAACCACCGCGCCGGTCAACAGTGCCTGACTGTACATTCGCTTCTCTCCTTACCCGCAGCTCCAAGCCCGGAGTCCTGCCTCCGAGATCGCAATCATACGCAATTATTGCAGATCATCGACAGCGGTTATGCATGGACAGCGGTTGTGCATAGAATGGCTGAAAGCACTGCCATGAATCGAGCCCGATGCCCCATTCGAATCCGTCCGCCCTCCCCGATACGCTGCAGCAGCTGCTGGAGCGGCTGCACACTCTGCCACT
This sequence comes from Marinobacterium arenosum, assembly GCF_019795155.1. Lineage (GTDB taxonomy): Bacteria > Pseudomonadota > Gammaproteobacteria > Pseudomonadales > Balneatricaceae > Marinobacterium_C > Marinobacterium_C arenosum. Next base: position 105,636 of record NZ_JAILYN010000006.1, read on the forward strand.
GCTACCATCGGTGCTGGCCCGGCTGATGGCGATGGATGCCGACAGCGATGCCTTCTTCCGCAACCTGCTGTTGCTGACCGAACAGGACCCATCGCTGGCGCTGCTGGCGCTACGGCTGGCCAACTCGGCCCACTCGGCACCTAGCGCGCCGGTGCTGACGCTGAACCAGGCGGTCAGCCGGATCGGCGGCCGGATCATCGCCGAGCTGATGGCCTCGCGCTCTGTATTCCCGACCTTCGTCCCCTCCAGCCCGGCCGAACGCGGCCTGTGGCAGAACAGCCTGCAGACCGCCATCGCCGCCCGGTTGATCGCCAAACAGAGCCGCCACCTGAACGTAAACCCGGACCAGGCTTACTGCGCCGGCCTGCTACTCAACATCGGCCGGTTGATCCTGTTCGAAAGCCAGCCGGCCGAACTGACCCGGCTGGAAGCCCGTGGCTGGCAGGTGCCACAGCGGCTGGTGCTGGACGAGCGGGAGCAGTTCGGCTTCGACCACGCGATGCTCGGCCACCAGGCGATGAAGCGCTGGAACATTCCCCAACCGCTACGCAAGCTGGTCAAGTTGCACTACTACTACGGTGCCAGTCGCGATACCCGTATCCCGCCGCAGACCGGTGCCATGCTGACGGTGCTGCAGCAGGCCGAATTGATCAGCGTAATGTTGCTGAAGGTGCCGCACTGGCCCTCCCTGTCGGCCGGCGAATTGAACGACCTGATCATCCAGCGCTGCTTCCACAGCAAATGGCAGCGGGCCGCGCTAACCGAACTGCAGATAGCCCAGCTGTTGCCTCAGATTCAAAGCCGCACCGAACGGGCGATGGTCAACCTGGCGCTGCGGCCGGCTGGCGATCTGGTGTAGGGCCGGACCCGGCCGGGCAGGCTCATCCGCGCCCCCGGACTCCAGCGGCCAGCGTCAAAAACAGTCGCCCTCGGTACTCAAGGGGCATGCCAAGCGGGCTGCTACAACAGGCTTCACCGGGAAATTGATATTGAATTGAAAACTCCGCCAAACCGGTACTTTGGTATCGGTTTTTTCGGCCCATGGTAGGATTCAGCCGATCTGCTGCGCAGGCTGTAATGAAGGTCTGACAGGAGGGGCTATGGCATACCTATTCGCCATACTGGGCGGTCTGTTGCTCAGCTTGCACAGCGGTGCAGCCGAAACGACGACCGCGCAATGGCCGCCGGCAGCGGCCGAGGCAGAGCAGTTGTTTACCGCCGACGGCTACCGGCAGGCACGCTACCGCGCACCGACACCGGAACAGACCGACGGGGCGGTGACACTCGAAACCAGTGAACTGCAGCAGCTGTTGGCCGGCGCAAATCCGCCGTTGCTGCTGGACGTGCGGCCACTGAGCTGGAAAGCCGGCCGATTCATCAAGCAGAAGGACTACCAGCAGCTGCCCGGCAGCCTCTGGTTGCCGAACGTAGGCTACGGCGAGCCGGAGCCGGCCTGGCTGGACTACTTCCAGCGCAATCTGCAGCGGCTGCGCACCGAACAGCCGGCACGGGCTCTGGTGTTCTATTGCCGGGCCGACTGCTGGATGTCCTGGAACGCGGCGCGGCGTGCCCATCAGTGGGGTTATGGCAACCTGTACTGGTACCGCGACGGCATCGACGGCTGGCGCGAAGCGGAACTACCGCTGACATCGGTCGAACCGGTGCCCTATCCCTGACCCACCGGCGGCATTTGCAGTATGATTCAGATAATCCGTTACTTTTTAAGAGTTGATTGAAGTTGGTGTTTCAGGGATGAAGCTCAGCCAGGGACATTCAGGCAGGCCGGAACAATAACTATAAGGCTGGGAGAGAGACTGTGTACAAGATCCTGATTGCGGACGACCATCCGCTGTTCCGCGAGGCGATCAACAATGTGATCCGCACCGGCTTCGCCGGCTGCGAGACATTCGAAACCCAGGACCTGGACAGCGCGCTGGAACTCACCCAGCAACATGACGATCTGGACCTGATCCTGCTGGATCTCAACATGCCGGGCATGAACGGCCTGAACGGCCTGATCACCCTGCGTAACGAAGCCCCGACCATCCCGGTGGTGATCGTGTCCGCCGAGGAGGACAAGCAGATCGTGCTGCAGGCGATCACCTACGGTGCGGTCGGCTTCATCACCAAGTCCTCGCCACGCGAGCAGATGACCGAGGCGTTGGAGCAGATTCTGGCCGGCAATGTCTACCTGCCGTCCGATATCATCCGCGCCAGCCAGCCGGAGAGCCGCAGCCGTCGCCAGGAGGAGAGCCAGATCCCGCCGGAGCTGCTCAACTCGCTGACCCGCCGCCAATTGCTGGTGCTGGAGCGGATGTCCAAGGGCGAATCCAACAAGCAGATCGCCTATAACCTCAATATCGCCGAAACCACCGTCAAGGCGCATGTCTCGGCAATCCTGCGCAAATTGGGGGTGCACAACCGGATCCAGGCGGTGCTGTCGGCCGGCAATATCGATTTCAACCAGTATCTGAAGCGCTGATAGCTTCTAACGGACCACTCAACGGCCAGCTCTCGGCCGCCCCTCCAGTGGCGGCGCCGTCATCGGCTCACCCTGGTAACCGTCAACCTGGCCGAATTCACCGTGCTGCCAGGCCTCCCGTGCCTGCTCGATCTCCTCGGCGGTACGGGCGACGAAGTTCCACCAGATCACGATATCCTCATCCAGCGGCTCGCCGCCGATCAGGATCAACCGCGTGCCGGCATCCATCTGCAACGGTATGCAATCGGTACCGGCACCGATCACCAGCAGCTGATCGTGGCTGAGCCCCCCTTTCGGGTCCCGGGCGTGGCCGTCGATCAGCAACAGCGCGTGTTCATGTTCGGGGTAGACCGGCAGGCTCAGCTCGGTATCCTTGCGCGCCCGCAGTTCAGCACCGACGATCTGCGACCAGAAATGGGCCGGCGAATGGTGTTCGGCCAACTCACCGGCAAACAGCTGGATATCGACATCATCGATGGTGAACTTCGGTACCGAGGCATGGTGTTCAAAGGCCGGTTCATGCTGGCGCATGGGCCCCGGCAACGCGACCCACAGCTGCACGCCATGCATCATCGCCCCGGTCGGCGAGGTACTCTCCTCGGAGTGTGCCACGCCGCGGCCGGCGGTCATCAGGTTGAGCTGCCCCGGCCGGATCAGCTGATCGAACCCCAGGCTATCCAGGTGGTGGATCTCACCGCCGAACAACCAAGTCACGGTCTGCAGGCCGATATGGGGATGGGGGGCGACATTGATCATCCGCGGGCCGGTCGACGGTACCGGGCCGAAATGATCCAGAAAACACCAGGGGCCGACCAACCTGCGTTCGCGGTGCGGCAGTGCCCGTTGGATCTGCAACCCTTCGCCCAAGATACTGCTGCGTAGCGGATACTCCTGCCGGGCCGGACAGTGCTCTCGCCCCGGACACTCAATCGGCTGGGCATCGCATATCAGGTTGCTCATGGCGCACCTCCCCTCGAGGCTGTTGCTTCCCTTTCAATATAGTGCCCGATGGCGACGGCGGGCCCGGCAACCACAGCCAATCCGCCAGCCAATCTGCTCGCAGGCATGCGGAAAGGGCTGTGAAGATAGCGAGGATTATTGAACGCTGCTGCCGCCGCGGGTACCCAGCAGGGTCAGCTCATTGCCTTCAGGATCCTTGAAATGGGCCAGGATACCGCCCCAAGGCTGGCGTTGCGGTGGCGCGCTGAAGGCGACGCCCTTGTTGGTCAACTGGCGGTAACTTGCCTCGATATCTGCCACCGCCAGCGAGACGCCGACAAAACGACCGACCAGGGCCGCCGCCTTTTCATCACCCGGATTGACCCGTTCGACGCCGATAAAAGCCTCGCCCGCCTGGAATTGAGCCCAGCCAAGCCGCTCATCTTCGAAGACGCAGGGCATCTCCAAAATGTCCCGGTAGAATGCAACCGCGCCGGCCCAGTCATGCACGAAGATGCGGACCACATAAAGCTGATAATTCATAAGCGGGCTCCTTCCTCGATCCGGCTCATATTCAGATGCAGTATTTGCGATGTAGCAAATAACTCCATCCTTCTAAAATAGCCTTCTTTTACGACAGATTGGTATTCGGCGATGGACGTAAAACGCAAGCAGGCCGACCCGACCCTGGTATGCACCTGCAACGACCTGTATGTGGACGATATCCACGAAGCGATCGACGACGGCGAACAGGAGTATCGCGAGATCTTCGCGGTACATGGCCTGACGCCCCGCTGCTGCGAGTGCGCCGACCATGTGCGCGAGCTGGTACAGCAGGTGCAGGCTGACGAGCTTTGAACTGATTAACCGGCGAACGCAGGATCTTCGGACCTTTCGGCACCCTGCCAGACAAGATAGTCGTACTCCTGCGTCTGTTCCTGCCGAGCGCCGGTCAACGCCACCGGCCAACGGAAATAGGGCGCATCGAGCACGCAGCTGTGATACTCGCCGTTCTCGCCGCAGAGGTCGAACGGCGGCTCGCTGGCAATGGCGCGGAACCGTTCGATCATCGCCGCATCCAGCGGCTTGCCGACCGGCGAGTCGGCACCGAAATGACGGTGATAAGCCAACGTGATCACCGCCTCGAAACCACGCGCCTGCAGTTGCGCCAACAGCTGTTCGCGCGGCACCGCCCAGAGCGGCAGCATTACCTGGCAGATCCCCTCGGCACATTCGCTGATCCAGTTCGGATAGCCGTCCACCGGAGCGATATCGCCGGTAATCAGCACCTCGACCCCCTCCTCCCGCAACTGGCGGATCGCCGCCACATAGCTGACGCGATAGGGCTCATCCACCTCGATACACTGGTGCGGCAGGCCGATCGACTCTGCCTGAGCCCGCATCGCCGCCAGCGGATGGGCGCGGAACGGCTGGCCGGTCAGCGGCACGAAGGTGACCAACCGGACGATCTCGCAATCCTGCCGGCACAACTCAAAGGCCAGCGCGGAATCCTTGCCACCGGTCCACAACACCGCCGCTTTTTTTAGTTTTTTTGGTTTTTTTGATTTTTTTGGTTGATTCAATTTCGTTAACCTGTGGCCGGACGTCAGACTGCCGTTCATAGGGTTCTGATTATTAGCTGCGATAGTAGAAAAGGAGCTTAGCAGAATCGGTTCGGTTTTCCGGCCCAGCCGCGTATCATGGAGCTTTCCGAAAGCCATAGCGAGACCGCCACCGATGCAGATCTGGGTCGATGCCGACGCCTGCCCGAAGGTGATTAAAGAGATTCTGTTCCGCGCCGCCGAGCGTACCGAGACCCAGCTGACGCTGGTCGCCAACCAGCCGTTAGCCACCCCGCCGACACCATTGATCCGGGCATTGCAGGTGCCGGCCGGCTTCGATATCGCCGATAACGAGATCGTCAAACGCTGCCAGCCGGGCGATCTGGTGATCACCGCCGACATCCCCCTGGCGGCCGAGATTATCGCCAAGGGCGGTCATGCGCTGAACCCGCGCGGCGAATTCTACAGCGAGTCCAATATCCGCGCCCGGCTCAATATGCGTGATTTCATGGAGACCCTGCGCGCCAGCGGCGTCCAGACCGGCGGCCCGGCCGCCTTGAGCCAGGCCGACCGGCAGGAATTCGCCAACCAGCTGGACCGCTTCCTGGCCAAGGCCGCGCGCGGTTAAATTGAGACAAAGGGCGCCTTGCTGGGCGCCCCAGCCTGATCGCCGGGTATCAAGAAACCCGCGCTACCACCCCCAGCAGACCAGAGATCACGATCTCCGTTGCCATCGCCGCCAGGATCAGACCGGTGATCTTGGACAGGATGTTGAAGCCGGTGTTGCCGAGCAGCTTCTCCAGCCGGCTGGCCAGGTGCAGCAACACCAGCAGGCAGGCCAGTGCCAGCACCATGCCGGTCAGACCGAGCGCCATATCCAGGCCGGACAGTTCAGCACCGTAGACCAGGATGGTACCGATAGTCGCCGGGCCGATGATGGTCGGTATCGCCAGCGGCACCACCGAAACGTCGTCACGCTGTTCGGCCGGCACTTCGGCGTGCACCCGCACCCCTTCACGGACCAGCGAGATGGCCGACAGAAACAGCAGGATGCCGGCGCCGATCCGGAACGAATCCAGGGTAATGCCGAGAACCTCGAACAGCGGCGTACCGAAGAAGAACAGCACCAGCGAGGTCAGAAAGGCCGCCATCACCGCGCGGTTGGCGATCTTGCCGCGGGCGGCGGGGGTTTCGCCACGGGTCAGCGACAGGAACATCGACACCACGAAGAACGGTGCGAACAGGAAGAAGAACTTCACCCAGGTGGAGAGGAGCAAACTCATAGCGATTTGGTTTCCCTGTTTGCCAGGTTGGGGGTTGGAAAGGCGCGCATCTTACCACCGCAATTTGAAAGGCGAAATCATCTCCGCATCGCCTATTTTATGGTTTATTGCGGATTAGCGGGAAACATCTACATCAGCTGAACAAGCGCCGCGTGGGCACAAAAAACGTGCCCACCCTACAGGCTATTGCATCCCCCAGTTAATCACTGCTCCAGCAGGTGGTTGAGGGTGGTTTTCAGCTTCAGCGGCCGCACCGGTTTGTTGATCAGCAGATGGCCCTTGCGACGGATCTGCGCCTTCAATTCCTGGCTGTAGTTGGCGGTAATCATCAACACCGGCACCGGCGCCGCCATCAACTCAGTGATCGCATCAACCGCCTCGACACCGGTGCGGCCGTTATCCAGATGGTAGTCGGCGATGATCAGGTCGACCGGGTCACGCGCCGGATTACGCTGGCGCAGCAGATCCTCCAGCGACAGCGCGGTACAGACCTGGCAACCCCAGCCCCGCATCAGCGTCGCCATCCCTTCGCAGATCGCCTGGTCGTTGTCGATCACCCAGATGCGGGCCCCCTGCAGCCGCTCCGCCCGGTGCGGCAGTGCCGGCCCCTGGGTGGCGCTCGGCGCCGGCAGGGTGCCGAGCGGCACCTCCACGGCGAACATCGACCCTCGGCCCTGCTGCGACGCCACGCTGATCGGGTGATCCAGCACCCGCGAGATCTTGTCGACGATCGCCAGGCCAAGCCCCAACCCCTTGTCCTGCCGGGCTTCGGCCGGCTGCAGCCGCTTGAACTCCTGGAAGATCTCGCGCAACTGGGCCTGCGGGATGCCGACCCCGGTGTCCCAGACCTCCAACCGCAGTCGGTCGCCGCGTCGTCGACAACCGAGCAGGATACGACCGTGGCGGGTATAGCGGATGGCGTTGGAGAGGAAGTTGCGCAGAATCCGCGCCAGCAGTTGGGAGTCGCTGCGGATCACCGCACTGCTGCCGACGAAGCGCAGCTGCAGCCCCTCGCTTTGCGCCACCTGGCGGTACTCGTTGGCGATATTGTCGAGCAGTTCGCGGACCTGGAAACAGGTCAGGTCCGGCTGCACCACGCCGGCATCCAGCTTGGAGATATCGACCAGGGTGCTGAGCAGCGACTCCACATCCTCCAGCGAGTTGGACAACGAGCCCACCAGCGAGCGAGGCTGCGCGTCCAGCGGCTGCTCGGCCAGCGCGCCGGTGAACAGCCGGGCGGCATTGAGCGGCTGCAGCAGATCGTGGCTGACCGCCGCCAGAAACTTGGTCTTCGACAGGTTGGCCTGCTCGGCCTCTTTCTTGGCCTCGCGCAGCCGGGCCTCGGCCTGGCGCCGCTCATCGATCTCCAGCAGCAGTTGCTTGTTCAGCGCCATCAGCTCGGAGGTGCGCTCATGCACCCGCTGCTCCATATGCTGATAGGCCTGCTTCAGTTCCTCGGCGGTACGGCGCCGTTCGGTGATATCGCGGATCAATACGAAGAAGCCGACCGGCCGGCCGTCGCCCTGCCGGTTGGGCACATAGGACTTGAGCATATAGCGCTCCTCGCCCTGGCCGTTGCGCTCGGCGATCTCGAAGGTCACGCTCTCGCCGGCCAGCGCCCGCGCCATGTAGGGTCGCAGCTTTTCGAACTGCGCCTCGCCGTGCACCTGGCGGATGGTACGGCCGTTCAATGCACCGCGCGGCCAGCCGTACCAGTCGTCGTACACCTGGTTGGTGAAACTGAACCGCAGCTGGTCGTCGACGTAGGCGATCAGCGCCGGCACATGGTCGGTAATCAGCCGGATCCAGCGTTCGCTCTCGCGCAGCGCTTCGGCATGCTGGTGGCGTTCGGTGATATCGGTATAGGTGTTGACGAAACCGCCATCCGGCATCGGATGGGTGCGTACCTCGATCACCCGGCCGCTGCCGAGGTGGCGCTCCGACGCCAGGCTGTTGCCGCTGTCCGGCGTTAACAGCGCATCGGGGGCGTCGCTGAGCAGGGCTTCGAACGGCGGATGGCGCTCCAGCAGCTGGCGATCGACACCGGTCAGGTCGACGAAGCGCTCATTCCAGACCTCCAACCGGCCATCCGGGTTGACCAGCACCACCCCCTGCGACAGGTTTTCCACGGTGCGTTGCAGCAGCCGGCTCTTTTGCGCCAGCGCCTGCTCGCGGCGCAGGGTCTCGCGCGCCTTCAGGTCGGTAATGTCGGTATACAGGATCACCAGCCCACCGTCGGAGGTGGGCCGCTCACGCATCTGCACCCAGTTGCCGTTGGCCAGCCGGAACACCCGGGTATCGCCGGCGCCGGGGTACTGCTCGGCAACCAGACCGCTCTGCTGCGCCAGCCGCTTGATATCGGCGATGGTGATGCCGGTGGCGATCTCCACCCCGGAGCCCTGCCAGACCGCTTCGAACTTGCTGTTGAACAGCAGAATCCGCCGCTCGCTGTCGAACAGCACGAACGCGTCCGAGATACTCTCGATCGCGTCGATCAGCCGCTGATGGGCGGTGGCCGCCTGCTGGTTGGCCCGCTTCAGCGCCCGGTGGCTGACCTTCAGCTCCGACAACGCATGGTTGAGCGCCTCGGTCCGGTCGCGCACCTGCTCGGCCAGCACTACCGAGTGCTCGAACGCGGCATAGGGACCGGCGCGCTGCGCCTGGCCGGACTCGACCCGCTCGATCAACGCCTGGTTGATCCGCCGCAAGCGGGCATTCTCCGCTTCCAGTTCGGCGATCCGGCGGGCGGGATCAAGCCCGCTGTCGTCTTTACTCATCCGGGCAACTCCCGATCGCCACGCCGGTGAAGGTCTGGTTGATATGCATGCCGGCGAACTGCTCGCCGTAGGTGTTGAAGCCGATTACCCGGGAATCACGCAGCAGCGCCGAAATCTCCGCCTTGAGCCCCTTGTGCTCCACTTCAAGGCGGCGCAGGAAGCAGTCGCAGCCGATGATCAACTGCGGCGTGCCGATCTCCTGTTCCAGTTGGGCCAGCTGCCGGCGCAGCTCCTCGACGATATCGCCCGGTTTCACCACGGTCAGCACGATGCCGTTCTCCACCGCACAGTAGAAACTCAGGCTGAGATCCTCGTTAACCTGCTGGATCGAGCGCACGTAGTAGTCGTCGCCCAGCCTTACCGCGATCGGGTTCAGCGCAAACGCCTTGTGGTCCAGTGCCGCCAGCGGCAGGCCGACCGCTTCGGCATAGGCCTGCGCCGCCGGCTCGGCATTCAGCTCCATCACCCGCCGCTGGTCGCTGTCGGCGGCGGTCACCACCAGTTTGTCGTCGGTTGGCTTCATATGGTGACGGCTGAACACCTTGAAATCACAGCGGGTATTGAACAACAGCAGCACCGCCGCGCCGGTATGGAAGCGGCCGTCGAAGAACACGTGGGTGTCGATCAGCTGCAGCTCGTCGGCGGCCGAGCCACCGAAGTGCGGGATCGAGCCCAGCGCCGCATTCAGTGCCGCCAGCACCAGCTCCTCCTGCACCGACAGCCCATCGAGCAGGGTCAGCGCGAAGGTATTGCCCTTGATCGGCGCAATCTGCCGTTCGGCACAGCGCCGCATCAGCTGCTCCACCTGGGCCTGGGCGTCGGTCAGCGAGAACGGATCGAGCTGCTCGATCAGCGTCCCCTCCACCGCGAAGCCGCGCCGGTCGAAGCCGATCGCGGTGATGCAGCCCTGGCTGTAGCCATCGGGGGTGATCTCGCCGGCGGTGGTGCAGCCGGCCATCGGCAGGCCGTCGAACGCTTGGTTCAACGCCTTCGCCAGCGCTTCCAGCGGGTAGTCGGCGGAGCAGAAAAACAGCACGAAACCCAGCTCTGGCCCCTGCAGCGTACGGCGCAGCTCCTCGGCGGCCGGGCCGGGCTGGCGTTGGTAGGAAACGGCGGTGGTCAGCGGGATAAATTCAGACACATCGGCTACCTGGTAGAAACGTTTTCAAGAGCAACCCAAAAGCGGTTCAAGGGTTATTCAAAGACTATTTTAGGCTGCCGGCCATTCGGGCCGGTATTGTACTTAGGCGCTGTTCCAGCCCCTTCCCATTGCCAAAAGATAGCAAGTAACCCTTTGTTTTTATTAGCTTTATTTTTATTCCCAGCCCCAGCTCGACAGACCATACCAAGTGGACGGCGCCAGGCTACTACTTTAGTGCCGCTGCCATCCGTAGCCAGCATCGGCAGCTAACCGATGCCTGCCGGTGGCCGCTCGGTCAGCAGATGGGTTAGTAGAGCGCGCAGTTTGCCCGGCTTAACCGGTTTATTCAGCACCGGCAGTTCCAGCTCTCGGAATAGCTGACGGCAGGCGTCGCTGCGGTCGGCGGTGATCAGCAGCGCCGGCAGCGGACCGTAGCGGGCGCGTAACGCGGCGATCACGCCGGTACCGGTATCCTGGTCGGCCAGATGGTAGTCGGCCAGTACCACATCGGGTCGGAATCCCGCCTGACACAACTTCAGCGCCTGGCGGCGGTCCTGGGCCACAGCGACTTCGGCGCCCCACTCGCCGAGCAGCGCCCGCATGCTGACCAGGATCGACTCCTCGTTGTCGACCACCAGCAGCCGGCAGCCATCCAGCGCATTCAGTACGATCTGCGGCGCGGTCGGTATCCTCTGCTCCCGTATTGCGACCGCCAAAGGCACCTCGATGGCGAACATCGAGCCCCGCCCCAGCTCGGAACGCACCTCGATCGGATGTTCCAGCATCCGCGCAATCCGCTCGACGATCGCCAGCCCCAGGCCGACGCCCTTGCGCTCGCCCTGGCGGTGCAGCTGCTGGAATTCCCGGAAGATATCGTCGATCCGGTCGGCCGGAATACCGCTGCCGCTGTCCCAGACCTGCAGGCTGAGACGGTCGCCGCGCCGCCGGCAGCCGAGCAGCACCCGGCCACTGTCGGTGTAACGGATCGCATTGGAGATGAAATTACGCAATATCCGCATCAGCAGACGGGTATCGGAGCGCAGATAGAGCCCACTCGACTGCACCCGCAGCTCAAGCCCGGCCGCTTCCGCCACCGGCTGGAACTCCGCCGCCAGGCTGTCCAGCAGTTGGCCGAGCGGAAACTCGCACAGCTCCGGCTTGACCGCGTTCTGGTCAAGCTTGGAGATATCGAGCAGGTCGGTCAGTAGCTCCTCGGCGCCCTCCAGCGCCAGGTGCACCCGTTCGACCAGGTAACCGTCCTGCTGCTCCAGCGGCCGCTCGCGCAGCGCCGCCACCAGTAGCCGGGCGGCGTTCATCGGCTGCAGCAGGTCGTGGCTGGCGGCGGCCAGGTATTTATCCTTGGAGCGATTGGCCTGCTCGGCCTGCTCCTTGGCGACCTTCAACTGCTGCTCGACCTGCTCGCGCTCGTCAATCTCGGTGCGCAGCTGTTCGTTCAGCTGCAGCAGTTGCTCGGTGCGCTCCTCGACCCGTCCCTCCAGCTCCTCGTTGAGCTGTTTCAGCGCGTTCTGGGCCCGCTTGCGTTCGGTAATGTCCTGCACGAACGCCTCGATCACCGGCCGCTCGCCCTCCGGCTTCAGCAGCACGTTCATCGACACATCGACACAGCTGCCGTCGCGACGCCGCAGCTGGGTCTCCATCGCCATCATCTTGCCGGTATTGAGCAGCCGTTCGGTCAGCCGCTGTAGATCCTCCGGGCAGCAGAACAGCTCGCCGGCCAGGTCGGAAACCTGCTGGCAGACCGCCGCCGGACTGTCATAACCGCAGATCCTGGCGATGGCCGGGTTGGCGGTCAGGATGCCGCCGTTCAGGTCGGCCTGAAAGATACCGTGCAGGGCGTTTTCGAACAGCCACTTGTAGCGGTTGCGCTCGGCCTCCAGCTCGTCGAGCTTGCGGGTCAGTTCAGCGTGGTAGGTCTTGCGGGCCGACTGGTCGCCCAGACCGATCAGATCTTCGAAGCGGGCGACCGAAGCTTCAGAGCGCTTCTTCATAGACCACCTCGACATCCCGCTGGTTGGAGCGGCGCGGGTTGGTGACGATGCAGGGATCATTCAGCGCCTTGCGCGACAGCGTCGGGATGTCGCTGCGACTGACGCCGATCTCCGCCAGTTTCTGGGTCAGGCCGACCGCCCCCTTCAGCTCTATTACCCGAGCCATCAGCCGTTGCTTGATCTGGGCCGGGTTCAGGCCGCGGGTGTCCAGCCCCATGGTTTCGGCGATCACCTTGAAGCGGTCCTGCGCGTCGGCGTAGTTGTAGTCGATCACGTGCTCCAGCAGCATCGCGTTGCAGAGGCCGTGCGGCAGGTCCAGGTAGCCGCCCAGGCTGTGCGACATCGCGTGCACCGCGCCGAGAATGGCGTTGGAGAACGCCAGGCCGGCCTTCATCGAGCCGAGCATGATCTGCTCGCGCAGCTGCAGATCGTCCGGGCTGGCCACCAGCGCCGCCAGATTGCCGTTGATCAGCCGGATCGCATCCAGCGCGTGCATATCGGTCAGCGGCCCGGCGCCGGTCGACACGAACGCCTCGATAGCGTGCACCATCGCATCGACGCCGGTGCAGGCGGTCAGGAAGGTATCCATGGTGGCGGTGGTTTCCGGGTCGATCAGCGCCACGTCCGGCACCACCGCTTTGCTGACGATGGAAACCTTCATCTGCTCCTGCTGATCGTTGATGATCGCGAACTGGGAGACATCGGCCGAAGTGCCGGCGGTGGTGGGGATGAAGATCAGTGGCGGGATCGCCACATGGATGGTGTCGACGCCGACGAACTCGAGGATACTGCCGCCGTGGCTGCTGACGATGCCGATCCCCTTGGCGCAGTCCATCGGACTGCCGCCGCCGACCGCGACGATCAGGTTGCAGCCCTGCTGCTGGTAGAACGCGGCGCCGGCCATCACCTCTTCGGCACGGGGGTTCGGCGACACGTCGATAAAGGTGGCAAATTCAAGCGCCTGTGCCGCCAGCGACTGCTGCACGTCGGCCACCCAGCCGGCCTTCTCGACGCCGGGGTCGGAGACGATCAGCACCTTGCGGGCGCCGAAGTTGCGCGCATAGTTGGCCACCGCATGGCGTGCACCGGCGCCGAAGATGATCTCCGGCGAAACGAATTTACGCAGGTTGCAGAGTTCGTGTTCCATCAGCCCATTACCCTCTTGCCCGCTAAGCAGCAGCACGCCACCCCGGACTTGTTATTGTTATTTTGTACCCGCTGCCCAAAGCGACCAGAGCGGTCGAACAGGCACACAGCAATAGTTCCTATTATCACTATATCTCTAGCTGACGGTATCCAACCTCGGCAGTATATTTACATGGCAAGGCCTGCCCGCTGACGGCCTTCACCTCGCCCGTCTTCGAGCCGCCTGCTGCCGCCGCAGTAATACTCTCACCCTACACCCATCGCATAGCTGCCAGCGAAGCCCCTTACACCTTAGAGCGCAGGCCACTTGGCTCACGCCTCGCCAAGACCTGTGCGCCCTATACCCAGCTGAGCGAACCGAACCACCAAAGTGCAATCCTTTCAGCGCCAAAGCGGCATACCTCGCCCGCCGGCCGCTACCGATAATCGATCGCCATTCCCGGCCATTGCCAGCCAATGCAAGTAATTAAAAAAAATCAAAAAAGCGGTCCGCCGACGGACCTTCCAACACCGATCACGAGGGCGATATGAAAAATAACAACCCGATGCTGCCGCTGTTACCCGCCGCCATCGCCATGGCGCTCAGCACCCCGGCCGCTGCCGGCATCACCCTGTACGACAAGGACGGCACCACCTTCAGCACCGACGGTCTGATCAATACCTTTTACGTCAGCAGCGATATCGACGACGTCGACGACTCGCTGGATCGCGACCAGGCGCGGGTCAAGATGGGCTTCCTGCCGAACTGGATCGGCTTCGATTTCGGCAAGCAGGCAGACGACCTGAAGCTGGGCGCCCGCTCGTCGTTCTGGGTCACCATCAATGACAGCGATCCGGTACGGGCCGGCAGCGCCGGCCACGGGGTGACCGACACCGGTATCGACGTGCGCCAGTTCTACGGCACCGTGGAGGGTGACTGGGGCCAGGTACTGGTCGGCAAGGATTTCGCACTGTTCGGCCGCAGCAACATCCTCGGCGACGAACTGCTGCTGGGCTACGGCCAGATCGGCTCCGACGGCTTGGTGGACGGCGGCAACGTGTCGTTCGGCAATATCGGCACCGGCTACCTGTACCCGTTCCCGAACGCCCAGATCACCTACCGCAGCCCGGTCCGTCACGGCCTGCAGCTGGCGGTCGGCCTGCTGGACCCGAACAAGTCGGCGGCCGGTTCCGAAGAGGACGCACCGCGGCTGGAGGCGGAACTGACCTATAACGTCGATCTGAACGGCGCCGCCGTGAAAGCCTGGCTGGGCGGCATGAGCCAGAGCTCCAGCAATGGCGCCGCCGAAGTGGACTCCAGTGGTGTCTCCTACGGCGTCAACGTCAAGTACGCCGGCCTGTCACTGACTGCCTCCGGCTTCGATGCCGAAGGGGTCGGCACCGCCGGGCTGGCCAACTTCGTTACCGCCGATAACGCCGACGTCGACGGCTACCTGCTACAGGCCTCGTACAGCTTCGGCAAGGAGCGGCTGGTGGTGTCCTACGGCGAGAACGAGGGCGGCAGCAGCGCCGGTGCCAACGACCTGGATGCGGAGAACAGCGCCGTCGCCTGGTTCCACAGCGTCAACGACAACCTGAAACTGGTGGCCGAATACGACCGCACCGAAAGCGCCAGCCGGGAGACCGACAGCGTCGCCCTGGGCGCGGTGCTGAGCTGGTAACAGATCTGCCTCCGATACCCACGGGTATCAAGGCTGTCGCAAAACTACTGCGCTCGATGATACGGCGTTAAAAATCAACTCAAAATGCTCATTTACAACATGTAAACTCCGCTTTTTCGCTGATTTTTTCCTTGTCTCACCTTCGCTCGCTACGTTTTCCGACAGCCTCTATCCCTGACCGTGCGACCGGTTCCCCCTTCCCGGCCGCGCGGTTTTTTTTAAGCAGAGTCTTGAGTTGATAGATCTGAGTAGACAGATTTAACCGCCCGGTCGGGATGTGGCAAGCGTCCCCCAGCGGGTGAACCTCCCCGCCCCTTATCATCGCAACGCTGTCGGCGGCAACCGCAGTAACAACCGCAGCTCAGACCCTGAACGAAGCCACCAGCTGCTGCAGCCGGCCGGACAGCGCGTTCATCTCGTTGCAGGCTCCGGCGGTGGTGTCGGCGCCCTCGGCGGCCTGGTGGCTGCATTGGCTGATCTCATCCATCCGCCGGCTGACGTCATGAGCCAGATCCGCCTGCTGAACCGACAGCGCCGCCACTTGGGTGTTGGTGGCGACGATGCTGGCCACCGCATCGGTGATCTGCGCCAGCGCCTCACCCACCCGGGCGGACTCCCCGACGGTGCTGCGGGCGCACTGCTGACTGTCGTTCATGTAACGCACCGCATCGCTGACCCCGTTACGGAACCGGCTCAGCATCTGTTCGATCTGCTCGGTGGAGCTGTGGGTGCGCTGGGCCAGGTCGCGCACCTCGTCGGCCACCACCGCGAAACCGCGCCCCATCTCGCCGGCGCGGGCCGCTTCGATGGCGGCGTTCAGCGCCAGCAGGTTGGTCTGCTCGGCGATCGCCTTGATCACGTCCAGCACCCGGCCGATCTCCTGGCTGTCTTCCGCCAGCCGGTTGATCGCCTGCACCGACTGTTCGACGTTATTCGCCAACTGCTCGATCTCAGCCAGGGTATGATCCACCTGGCGATGGCCGTCGTCGGCCAGCTGGTTGGCGTGCTGAGCCCGGTCCGAAGCGTCGGCAATCGCCGCCGACACATCGCCGGCGGCCACCCGCAGTTCGTTGATCGCCTGGATGATCTGTTCAGTCTGGCTGCGCTGCTGACGGGCGGCGGCGCTGGAGCTGTGGGCGGCACGGTCCAGCCCGGTGGACTGCTCGGCCACCTCGCCGGCCATCCCCTGCACCTGGCCGATCACGTCGTGGATCCGCTGGGTCATCTCGTTGAATTCGCGGATCAGCGCGCCCATCTCGTCACGGGCATCGAGCTGCACCTTGGTGGTCAGGTCACCCTGCGCCAGTGCCCGTGCCGCCTGCAGCACCCGTTCAACGTTATCGCGCACCGACAGATTGAAGCCAAGGCAGAAGTAAGCCGCCAGTACGGCCACCAGCGCCAATGCGATCAGCAGGCCATCCAGCCGCTGCTGCTGTTCGGCCAACCGCAACGTCAGCTTTTCGGCCACCTGGCCGAGCACCACCCGGTCGACCCGGGTGATTACCTGCAGGTCGGCATCGACCGCATCGAAGAACTGCTGCCAGGGCTGGTCCATCGCCATGCCAACCACGATATCGTCCTCGAGCCGCAGCAGCGAGGTTTCCAACTGGACGTTGGCCCGCTGCAGCGCCTCGGCCACCAGTTGCTCGGCCCGCTCGTCGCTGCCCGGCAACAGTCGGTCCTGCTGCTTGAGACGGTTCAGATCGGCACTGATGTTCAGCAACACCCGGTTCAGCAGGTCGGCCAGGAACGACGGCATCCGCTGGGCCTGCAGGGCGTAGCCGGAATACGCGCGCGCTTCGCCCAGGTGCAGGGACACATCCGGCAGTTCGCTCAGCAACAGCCGCAGCAGCATATAGTTGATCGGGTCCGGGTCCTGCGACAGGCCAGCCTCGAAAGCGGTGCGGCTGGCCAGGTTGTCGACCGCATGGGTCAGTTTGGCGAAGTGTTTGAAGCGGGATTCCAGATCGCTGCTGTCGCTGCTGGCATACTGGCCGGTATCGACCTGCTGCCAGAGACTGTGCAAGCCCGGCTGCTGCAGGCCGGCCAGCGCGGTGCGCACCTGTTGCCGCTGCTGCTCAATGCGGCTGGCGATATCGCCCCGGGCGGCTGCCGGCAGGTAGCCCTCCAGGAAGCGCAGGTCACGGTAGTTGTCCAGGCTGCGCTTCAGCTCTGACAACTGCTGCAGCGTCGCCAGCCCCTGCAATCGCTGTTCGGTGTCACCTTTCTGCTGCTGCAGCTGCTGGATATGCAACACCGCCAGCACCACCAGCGGCACCACCAGCACCAGGCTGATAAACACGAACTTGTAGAGATAGGGCATACGGTTCATCAACCGTATCACGGGGGTCAGCAGAGTGTTCACGATGGTCGCTCCGGATCGGACGCCGGCAACCGGTTTGCCGAAATTCAGGCCCTGGCAACCGGTAACAGACAGTCCCTGTTATTTTTGTTTTACCGTCGCAATCTATTGCAGAGCAAAGCGCTTCGAAATGCAGTAGCAAAAAGGCGCTGATCGACTGACAAAAACAGTTACCGGGCACCAGGACGGTGCCCGCTGCCGGGTCAGTCGATGGTCGGATAGCAGGAGATTTCGATCAGATTCAGATCCGGGTCGCGCAGATAGAACGAGCGGATCGGCCCCTGGGCACCGGTCCGGGTCACCGGCCCCTCGACAATCTCGACGCCCTGGCCGCGGACATGCGCCATCGCCTGTTCCAGCGGCGTTTCACTGATCAGGCAGAGGTCGGCGGAACCGGGCATCGGGGTATCGGCCTTGGGTTCGAACTCCTGGCCGAGCTGGTGCAGGTTGATCTTCTGGCGGCCGAACTGCAGCGCCTTGCGGTTGTCGCCGAAGGTCTCGACGCTCATCCCCAGCACCTCGCTGTAGAACTTCAGCGTACTGTCAATGCAGCGTACCGTCAGCACCAAATGGTCCAGGTGGCTCAGTTTCACGATGTTGTCCTCGCCTCCATGGCTTCAATACAGGGTTTCTTAGCAAATGTTCTTAGCAAAACCGCTTTGCAACGGGATGACAGGTTTTCAAAGCCGCGAGTTAACAGTTTTGGGTTGACAGCGGCACGGGAGTGACGGAAACCGGCCGACGATAACAACGGGGATGCCGCAACTCGACGTTTACCGACGCTGCCAGATCAGCAGTTGATTGTTGGCCGGCATCGCATGGTCGGCTATCAGGCTCAGACCGATCTCCCGGGCCAATGCGTCGACCGCTTCGAAATCGCGGATGCCGCTGCGCGGGTCGCGCTTCTGCAACCAGCGGTCGAACTGGGCGTTGCTCGGGCTGGTGTAGTCGCCGCCGTAGCGGAACGGGCCGTAGACCAGCAGCAGGCCATCCGCGGCCAGCACCCGACCGACACCGGCAAAGAACTGCTCAACTTCCGGCCAGCCCATGATATGCAGGGTATTGGCCGAATAGACTACATCGAACGGCCCGGCCAGCGGCCAATGCTCGGCGCGGACATCCAGGCCTACCGGCTCCGCCAGCGCCGGCGAACCGATCGCCGCCAGGTTGTGCTGCAATGCCGCCAGGTTTTCGTCCAGCTCGGTGCACTGCCAATACAATTGCGGCAGCGCCTCGGTGAAATGATGGGCGTGCTGGCCGGAGCCGCTGCCGATCTCCAGTACCCGTTGCGGGCCGCTCAGCGCCTGGCTCAGAATCGCCAGGATCGGCCCCTTGTTGCGTTCACTCGCTTCGGAAAAATTCAGCATTGAGGGTTCCTCCATAAACCGGGATCATAAAGGTCCGACCGGCGCTTGTCCGCCCCTGCGTTGAAGTAATCACCCGAGTGTCTGATGACCGTTGAATCCCTGTCCGACAATCTGCTCCCGCCTCCGGCCGCCGACGACCTGTGGCTGGCACAGCTGATCTTTGTCGATCTGGAAACCACCGGTGCCAGCCTGAGTCACGACCGGATCACCGAGATCGGGCTGATCTGGTATGACCGCGAGCAGGGTTGGCAGCAGTGGCAATCGCTGGTCAATCCGGGGCTTCGCATACCGCCGGCGATCCAGCAGCTGACCGGCATCAGCGATGCGATGGTGGCCGATGCACCGCCCTTCGCCGAACTGGCCGAGCAGGTACAGACGCTGCTGAACGGCCGGGTGATCGTGGCCCACAACGTGCGTTTCGACTACGGCTTCCTGAGCCGCGAGCTGGCCCGCTGCCAGCGGGTGCTGGGCCAGCGCCACCTCTGCACGGTGCGGCTGTCGCGGGCGCTGCAGCCGGAGGAGCACAAGCACAACCTGGCGACACTGATCCGCCGTTGGGATCTGCAACTCGGCCAGCACCACCGGGCGATGGACGACGCCGCCGCCCTGGCCCAGCTTTGGGGCCGCTGGCAGCAGCGGTTCGGCGCCCAGCTGATCGATCAGCAGGTCAAACAGGCGATCCGCGAGGTACACCTGCCGCCGCAGCTGGCACGCAGCGATCTGCTGCACCTGCCGGATGGCCCCGGCGTCTACCTGATCTACGGCGACAACGACAGCCTGCTCTACGTCGGCAAGAGCGTCGACGTGCGCAGCCGGGTGTTCAGCCACTTCTCCGGTGCGCTAAGCAACAGCCGCGAACTGAAGCTGGTCCAGCAGACCCGCCATATCGAGTGCCGGCCCTGCGCCGGCGAGCTGGCCGCACTGTTGTTGGAGTCGGAGCTGATCAAACAGCTGCAGCCGATCTACAACCGGCGACTGCGCAGCAAGCAGGAACTGTTCTGCTGGCGCCTGCAAGCCGACGGTGACGGCTACCTGGTGCCAACCCTGTGCTCGTTCGAGCAGATCCCGGCCGACCAGCTGCAGCAATGTTACGGCCAGTTCAGCAAGGCCAGCGATGCCAAGAAGGCGCTGCAGGGGCTGGTCAAGAAGCATCAACTGTGCGAGATCCGCAGCGGCCTGACAGGTGGCAGCGGGCCCTGCTTCGGCCGCCAGCTGAAACGCTGCAAGGGGGCCTGTGTCGGAGCAGAGCCGGCGGACAGTTACAACCTTCGGCTGCAACTGGCGCTATCCGGCATGGCAGTTGCCCGCTGGCCGTTCGACGGCCCGATCAGCATCCACGAGCAGAACGACGATAACGGCCTGCACTGCTGGCACCTGGTGCATCAGTGGCGCTATCTGGGCAACACCGAAGAGTTCGATCAGATCGAACCGCTGCTGGCGGCCGCTGACGACGATAACGGGGTCCGTTTCGAGCTGGACAACTACCGCATTCTGCAGCGCGAGCTACGCAAGCTAACGCCGGCACAATTACAGGTCTGGCCGGAACCTCGCCGTTGAAGCCCGCGGTCTGACTATTCAGCGATCCTCTGGCAGGCTGTGGGCTGCCGCTGACTGCTCGAGAGCATCGTCGCCGCAATCACCACCAGCGCACCGCCCCACAACATGGCGGAGCTGAAACGCTCGCCAATCAGCAACACGGCAATGGAAACGGCGACGATCGGTTCCAGCATCGACAGGGTCGATGCATTGGAGGCGCCTATATGCGGCGAACCACCGACAAAAGCGGCCAGCGGCAGCAGGGTCGCGAACAGAGCCAGCCCCAGGGTCGCGCCCCAGCCAGCCACCGTCTGCGGCCAGGCGGCCCCCTGCAACAGGCCGATCAGCGCCAGCGTGATCGCACCGCCGGCCAGAATCACCGTCGCCGAGACCAGCGGGCTTTGCGACGACATCTTATGGGTACCGTAGAGAATCGCCGCGCCATAACTGAGGGCGGCGAACAGCGCCCACAAAACGCCTTCCAGATCGCCGTGAAAGTCCATGCCGGTCGCCAACATCACCCCCGCGCTGGCCAGCAGCAGGCTGAGCATCTTGCGCCAGTTGGTCTGCTCCTTCAGAAAGAAGATGGAGAACAGGGTGACAAACACCGGGAACGAAAACAGCAGAATGACCGCCAGACTCACCGAGGTGCTGTGGCTGGCCCGGTAGTACCCCATGGCCGCCACCGCATAGCCGATGCCGATCAGCAGCGTCTGGGCAAACGGCCGGCCGGCCGGCAGACGCAGCTTGCGCTTTTTAAGCCACAGCAGCATCAGCCCGGCGGCCAGCGTGAAGCGTGCCAGCAGCAAGCCAACCGGATCGGCGCCTGCCTGATAGGCCTGGTGGGCGAAATACGGCTGCAGGCCGTAACAAAATGCCGCAAATAGCACCAGTATAAAGCCCTTGGCATACTGTGGCTGGCTGATGCTGAGATCTGATTTCATGCTGAAGTCTCGTTGTGGCGCACCGGATGTTAACCGGGCCCCGTCAGCCTCGAACTCGACCGACCGGTAAGCCCTGTGCGATCGGTTACGACACGGGTTGATCGTTTCAGCGCAGGAGGATAGCGCAGGGCAAAGCGGGAAACGTTCTGATAGCCACCGGGGACGTGTCGAAACGCGACATCGTCAAATAATTCCGTACGGCGGGCGTTTTAGCCGGTTTTGCGAAGCCGCCGCACCCGGCCGGCGACGCCGGTACCCGCATCTGATGGTTGGGAGGTTCGGCAGAGCCTGGCGCTGCAGAAAGTCGGTACGCTTAGCTGTTTTGCAGCAGCCAATTCGGCAGTTGGGCGATCGAATCGAGAATGCTATCCGGCTCGATGCTGCCGACCAGATCTTTGGGCTGGAACTTGCCGGTCCGCACCTGCACCGCCTTCAGGCCCGCCTGCTGGGCGCCGCGCACGTCTCCGACAATATCGTCACCGATCATCAGCGCCTGCTCGATCTCCGCCCCGAGCAGCTCGGTGGCCTGCCAGAAAAACTGTGCCGCCGGCTTGCCCAGCACGATCGGCTCCCGGCCACTGGCGAATTTCAACGCCTCGACAAAGGGGCCGACATCCAGCCGCAGACCGTCCTCGGCACGCCAGTAGCGGGTCATGCCGAGTGCCAGCAACGGCGGCTGCGATGCACCGCCAAGCAGCCGGAAAGCACGGTTGAGAGTGGCGAAGTCCCAGCGCTCGCCCAGGTCGCCCACCAGTACGCAGGCGGCGCCGCTTTCCTTGTCCTCGGGCAACAGCTTGGTATCGCCCAGATCCTCGCGGGTGGCATCCGGCAGAAAGGCCGCCACCGGACCGTCGATATGGTTATGGATCCAGTGCCGGGCGGCGACCACCGGGGTCAGGATCTCCTCTTCGTCCACATGGATCCCCATGCCGGCCAGTCTCTGGCAGATCTGTCGCCGCGGGCGCGAACTGGTATTGGTCAGGAACAGATGCGGAATGCCCTCCTCCCGCAGCCATTGCAACGTCTTGCGGGCACCGGGAATCAGCGCCTCTCCCTGATAGACAACACCGTCCAGATCGATCAACAGCGCCGGCATACAGACCTCCCCGATTGCAAACGCCCACTACAGGCCCGGCGCTGCCCCACTGGCAACGACGGATTCCGATAATTCAGGGTAGTAACACTGGCGACAGAACGAAAGCAACGCCGTGCACCGGTCATAAAACCGGCAAGCTTTGACAGCTATACTGGCGCTTCAAAAACCACGGCCAGGAGGCTCGAGATGTTCAAGGAGATGACAATGCGTATTGCCCGCCCGATCCGATTGCTGATGATGCTGCTGTTGCTATCAATCGGTCTGCCATCGCTTGCGACCGAGGCAACGGAACCGTTGCCGTCGCTGCCGGCGCTGGCTGCCTTGAGCGACCAGACCTCGATCTCCGGCCTGTCGTCCGGCGGCTTCATGGCCGCCCAGTACCATATCGCCTATTCGAAGGACCTGATCGGGGTCGGCGTGATCGCCGGTGGCCCTTGGAACTGCGCCGCCTCCAACCCGCTCAACCCGTTCATTCCGCCGATCAACAATGCGGTGTCCACCTGTATGGACCCGTGCAAATACAGCTGGTTCGGCTGTCCGTCGACGCTGTTCCCGAACAGCGGCTACCTGGCCGAACTGGCGCGGGCCAACGCCGATGACGGCCATATCGACGACCCGGCCAATATTCTCGACGACCGGATCTACATTTTCTCCGGCCGCAACGACAAAACCGTGATCACCGGGGTAGTCGACACCACCGCCGAGTTCTACCGCAAATTAGGGGTGCCCGAACCGCAAATCCGCTACAACAAGAGCGTCGACGCCGGCCACGCCTTCATCACCGACAATCCCGACGACACCGCCTGCCCGGAGACCGAACCGCCCTATATCAACAACTGCGGTTTCGAGCAGGCCCAGCGACTGCTGGAACATATCTACGGCAATCTGAACCCGCCGGCCGAGCAGCCCGGTGGCGAGTTGATCAAGTTCAACCAGGCGGAGTTCTTCGACAGCGAGCTGACCAGCATGGATGACGCAGCCTATGTCTACGTGCCGCAACAGTGCCGCACTGAAGCCTGCCGGGTGCATGTGGCCTTCCACGGCTGCCGCCAGGGGATCTCGGTGATCGGCACCGAGTATGTCACCGGCACCGGCTATAATCCGGTCGCCGACAGCAACGGCATCATCCTGCTCTACCCGCAGGTGAAGAAGTCGGAGCTCAGCCCGATGAACCCGCGCGGTTGCTGGGATTTCTGGGGCTACAGCGGCAACAACCTGCCGCCCTTCGTCTATTACCAGAAGAGCGCGCCACAGATGCAGGCGGTGCATCGGATGATTCAGCGGTTGAGTGCGACGCGGGCGGATAACCACTGAGTTTTTTCAATACCGGTCGCGGCTTCAGCCGCGACCCACATAGGTTCTTTCGAAGTCCGCGGATGTTGTACAAAGGAAACGTGCTTGCCAACACGGGTGGGTCCATATAAGGGGCTTCAGCCGCGACCGAATTAGCTCCGCAGGACCGACAACGTGCATAGACATTGCAGCCGGTCGTTGGGTTTAAGCGCCTGCGGCGCTTGGTCGGCTGAAGCCAACCCTACAGCCAACCACTGCACTCAAGCCCTGTCGCCCGCAGAGCGGGCTGCTACGGCCAGCCGGGGTGAGGCTCCGGCCGGGCAGTTTCAGCCGCGACCGATACCGTTTGAAATCTGTCCGTAGAAATCAGGACAGCAACTCATCCAGCAGCTGCTGCAGATCGGCGATCTGCTGGCGCATCTCGGCCACCTGCTGTTCCAGTTCGGCGATCCGCTCTTCCTGGTCCAAGGAACCGCCGGCTGCAGACGACGGCATCGCCGCAGGGGTATGCTCCACCTCACCACTGAACAGATGGGCATAGCGGCACTCGCGCTTACCCGGCTCACGTGGCAACTTAACCACCAGCGGGCCGTGGTCATGGCTGATCAGCTTCTCCAGCGTGGCTTCCACCTGGTGCACATCGTCGAACGAGCAAAGCCGGTTGGTACGGCTGCGCAGTTCCCCCGGCGTCTGCGGCCCACGCAGAAACAACACGCAGAGTACCGCCACCGCCCGGTCGCTCAGCTTCAGGTCGCTGAACTCGGTATTGCAGAAACGGTGCTTGAACTTGGTTACCCGGCTGCCGAAACCTTCCAGTTCGCTGACCAGGTGCTTCTTCAACAGGCCATCCAGCACCTCGCGCACTTCGGTCTCCGCCAGCTCCAGCACCGGCTCGCGGTTGCTCTTCTGGTTACAGGCGGTGGTCAACGCGTTCAGCGTCAGTGGATACTGATCCGGCGTGGTGCGCTCCTTCTCCAGCAGTGCGCCAATCACCCGGGTTTCATACAGAGAAAGGTTCATATCCATATCGCGTTACCTGCAGGCATACCTTGATGAGGCTCCATCATAGCCGATTGATGCGACAAGGGTTATCGGTTCGACACAGCATTGTCACGTCCCCTTTTTTGATACTCACGCATTCAGTCGGGCGACTGACTCAGCAGGCATCTGAAAATAAAAGAATGAAACCAAAAATGAAGAAATGAAAAGAATGAAACAAAGAATTAAGAAATGAAAAAAAGGGAACCGGAGGCGTTCGGTTCCCTTTTCAGTGAGGACAGGGGTAAAGCGGAATACGTCTGTTAGAAGCGATCGACCCGGAATGGCGCCGGTTCGATCGGCGGTTCGGTATTCGCCAGCAGGCTGACCACCAGTTCGGCGCTGATCGCCGCCTGGGTCAGCCCCAGGTGCTGGTTACCAAAGGCGAACAGCAATCGCGGGTGCTTGGGGTGGCGGTCGATCACCGGCAGCGAGTCCGGCAGGGTCGGCCGATGGCCCATCCATTCACTAACCGTTGCCGAGCTGCCCTTCAACGACGGCAGCAATGCGCGGCTGTGGTGGCGCAGCGCGGCAAAGCGGCGTCGAAACGGCTTCAGTTTCAGGCCGCCCAACTCGGTCATGCCGACCACCCGCAGACCGGAGGCCAGCGGGCTGATCACGAAACGCCGCTCCGCCGAACCGATCGGCCGGTTAAGCCGGGCCGGGCCACTCTCGACGGTCAGGTGATAGCCACGCTCGGCTTCCAGCGGCACCTCGATGCCAACACCCTTAAGCAGCTTGCGGCTCCAGGCGCCGGCACAGATGATCGCTTGGTTAAATTCCAGCGACTGCGCACTCGTTTGCACTGTGACCCGTCGCTCGCCCGGCCTGATCGCCTCGACAGGCTGTTCGACAAAACAACCGCCACGCTGCTGGAACGCCGCGAACAGTTGGCGGCAGAGCTGGTAGGGCTCACGCACCTGCTGGGCATCGGGGAAATAGAGCGCATGGCTGAGCTGAGGCGCCAGCTCCGGTTCCAACTCGGCCAGCCGCTGGCCGCGAACCAGCTCGGTACGGATACCCCACTGTTTCAGGTATTCAGCATGGTCTTGGGCGTCGGCCAGCTTGTCAGCCGACTCCCAGACCAGCAGATAGCCGGACGGCAGCAGCTGTTCGCGGGCACCGATATCGTCCAGGCAGCGTTGCCAGGCCGGTAGTGCCGCCCGGTTCAGCTGCAGCAGCGCCTGCCGGCTGCGCGCCGCATTCTGCGGCCGGGCGGCCAGCATGAAGCGGGCCAGCCAGGGCAGGATGCGATGCAAGTAACCGAGTGGTAGCGCCAGCGGGCCGTTCGGATCGAGCCACATGCGCGGCGCGGCGCGCAGCGTCTTAGCAGTCGACAGCGGATCGATCAGCTCAGTGGCCAGGTAACCGGCGTTACCGAACGAGGCGCCGCTCAGCCCCGGCCGGTCCCGGTCGATCAGGGTGACCTGGTAGCCTTGGCGCTGAGCCTGCAACGCAGTGCAGAGGCCAACCACCCCGGCGCCAACGACGGCCAGGGTAGTGGCCCCCGGTGTTGCCGAAGCGGCGGAACCGGGGGATGACATCAGACAGCTCCTTTCATTTCTTGCAGGCTGGTATCGCCCTCAGCCGGTGCGGACTGGGCCAACTCAGCCGGTTCGGCCCGCTTGGAGAACCAGCCGGTCTGGGCGTAGAGGATGCCGATCGCCGGCGACAGCCAGCAGGCGAAGGCCAGCGGCGCGTACAGCAGCGCGCTGTAATCGCCGGACACCACGGTCAGCCCCAGCGCACCAATCACGAAGGCACCGCCGGCGTTCCAGGGAATCAGCGGCGACACCAGGGTACCGCCCTCCTCGATGGCACGGGACAGGTTCAGCCGGCTGTAGCCCAGCTTGTTGTACTCCGGGCCGTACATCCGGCCGGGCAGCGCAATCGACAGGTAGACGTCGCCGGACACCACGTTGGTGGCCACCGAGGTCAGGATGGCGTTGGTCTGCAGGCCTCGGAAACTACCGGTCAGCCGCATGATTGCCGCCACCACCGATTCCAGGCAGCGGGTCCGTTCCAGCGCACCGCCGAAGGCCAGCGCGAACATCATCAGGGTGACCACCCAGGTCATCGAGGAGACGCCACCACGGTTCAGCAGGCTGTTCAGCGCGTCGGTGTCGGTTTCGATCTTGAAGCCGCTATGGGCGAAGGTCAGCACCTGGTTCAGGTCATAGCCGTAATTGGCCGCCGCAACCACGGCGCCGGCGATAAAGCCGATGAACAGTGCCGGGATCGGTGCCACCTTGAAGAACGCCAGCGCCATGACCAGCAGCAGCGGCAGCAGCGGCAGCACACCGAACTCGAAGTGCTCAGCCAGGCCCGCCTTGTACAGGGTAATCTGCTCCAGTTGAGCGGCGTCGACACTGGTCTGGCCACCCACCATCAGGTAGATAACGAAGGCGATCAGCATCGCCGGGACGGTGGTCGGCATCATATTGCGGATATGGTCGAACACGTTGGTCTCGGTCACCGCCGCCGCCAGGTTGGTGGTATCGGACAGCGGCGAAACCTTGTCGCCGAAGAAGGACCCGGACACCACCGCACCGGCGGTCCAGTAGATCGGGATATCAAACGCACTGCCGATGCCGATCAGCGCCAAGCCGATGGTGCCGACGGTGGTCCAGCTGGAACCGATCGACAGCGAAACCACCGAGCAGAGCAGCATCGACGCCGCCAGGAACCAGCTCGGGTCGATCAGCTCCAGGCCATAGTAGATCAACATCGGCACGGTGCCGCTGGCGATCCAGGTGCTGACCAGCATGCCCACCACGATCAGCGTGGCGATCGACGGCATCGCCACATGCAATACATGGAAGGCGCCCGACTCGATATCCTTCCAGCGATAGCCCTGTGCCCAGCCGACCAGCGCGGTAATGGCGAAGCCGATCGCCAGTGCGATATGGGGCGTGAAGTCGTCGTAGTAGAAGATCTGGATCCCCAGCAGGCCGATGGTCAGCACGATCGGAATCAGCGCCACCGCCAGGCTTGGCATGGCGATCTCGGGAGATGGGTTTTGGGTCATTCTCTGAACTCCTCGGACGGGTGACTGATGGGTGACCAACGTCCCCTTCCTGTTGTTATTTTTGGTTTTTTCGATATCACGAAAGATCAAACAGGATTAAAAAAGGGACCGCCCGAACCGGGCAGCCCCAAAGGCTTACGCCCGAATCGTGGTTTGATGCGCCAGGATGGCGGCGGCCAGATCCTCTTTCGAGTCACCGACCGACTTGAACAGGGTGATCGCCTGCTGCGGGTCGTCCAGGCCGGCCCGGCCCGGGTGACGAGCGGCGCAGAGATCGGTGAACTCGGCCAGGATAGCGTCCTCGCCGATCGCCCCCTCGCGGATCGGGATGATCAGGTCGCCGGTTTCCGCCAGTGCACCGGCGCGGGTATCGACGAACAGTGCACAGCGCTGCATCGCCCGGTTGTCGGTCTCGCGCATGGTGGGCGTAAAGCTGCCGACCAGATCCAGGTGGGCGCCCGGCTTCAGCCAGTCGCCGAGGATCACCGGCTCGTTGGCCAGCGTGGCACAGCTGACGATGTCCGCCTGGCCGGCAACCGCCGCCAGCTGATCGCTCGGGCAGACCCGAGCGTCGATATCGACGGCTTGCAGCTCGTCGACCAGCGTCGCCGAGGCGGCCTCGTTGCGATCCCACACCTGCACCGTCTTGATCGGCCGTACGCTCATATGGGCCGGAATCAGCCGACGGCCCATGCGGCCGGCGCCGACCATCAGTAAGCTGGCGGAATCCTCGCGGGACAGGAAGCGCGACGCCAGCGCCGACGCGGCGGCGGTACGACGGGCGGTCAGCTCGTTGCCGTCCAGCATCAGCAACGGCCGGCCGGTCTTGCCGCAGCTCAGCATATAGTGGCTGCTCAGCCCCGGCAGCTGGCGGGCGTTGTTGCCCGGGAACACGTTGACCTGCTTGACGCCGACATACTCGCCTTCCAGCCAGGCCGGCATCAGCAGCAGCGTGGCCTGCGGCTCGCCGGGCACATCGATGAAGTGGTGATGGCGGACCGGCGAGTGCACGTCGTCACGGGCGAAGATATCCTGCAGCGCGCTGATCATCGCGTCCCAGGGTAGTGCGTTCTGTACTTGTTCGGCATTCAGTTGCATAACGGCTTCTCGCGTTGTTACTCTGCCGTCGCATGGTAACCAAATCGAAATCTGCCCCGTTGACCCAGTCTCCGAAGTTATATACCCAGGCTATGGACCGGCCCTTCCGAGCCACTGAGAAGGTGTTTTTTGCATGACAAACAGCCAGGCCCGCCGCAATCTGATCGCCCGCCAGCGCGGCGAGCATCTGCATGACTACGCCCAGGTCCTGATCGGCTGGCGCGGCCGGATGGACTGCGAGTTCCGCAACAACGCCGGCCGGCTGGTACAGGGCACGGCGGCACTGGTACCGGCTTCGGCCACGCACCAGTTCGAGGGGCTCAGCGACGACAGTGAATTGGTGGTGGTGGATGTATCGTTGCAGGACCCGTATATCCAGGCGCTGGAGCAGGCCTGCCGGATGCCATTCGGCGACACCCTGTTCCGCCAGCCCGAGTTCATCTCGCTGAACCGGGAGATGGCGCCGCTGCTGGAGTTTGCCGCCAGCCAGCTGCAACCGGCGGCGGAACCGGCCAATACGCTGCTGCGCTGCCAGCTGGTATCGCTGTTCATGACCCAGCTGTGCCGGATCTACTCGGCCGAGCAGACCCAGCCGCTGATCAATCAGCGGCTCAACAGTATCGAGCTGGACGCTTTCATCGACCGACGGCTGGCCGAGCCGCCCAGCAACGGCGAACTGGCCTATGCGATGAACCTCAGCGAGAGCCACTTCTACTGCCTGTTCCAACGCCAGTTCGGCATGACACCGCAGCAGTACGTCAGCCAACGCCGCCTGCAGCGGGCCCGCCTGCTGCTGATCAACAGCAAGCTGCCACTGGCAGCGATTGCGGCGGAAGTGGGTTTCGCCGACGCCTCCAGTTTCAGCCGCGCCTACAAGAAACAGTTCAATGAAACGCCGGGCGTGGCCCGGCGTAATATGAATGGGTAATCTCTTTATAGCCTGAAGCCGGCTGCTATAGCTTCGCCGTTTAGATCTGACTTCAGCCGTGATCTGCGCCAGTTCCAATGCCAAACGGTTGTCGCCCGCAGAGCGGGCTGCTTGTATCTCTCGTTGATGGGTGATTAGCTACCGCCCATCGCAAGGAGCCGGTGAGCCAGGCGGGCTGCGAAGTCGAAAAGACTGCCCTGTAGATGAGGCCCCGGCTCCTATT
>NZ_JAILYN010000060.1 GCF_019795155.1 Marinobacterium arenosum
GGGCCTCATCTACAGGGCAGTCTTTTCGACTTCGCAGCCCGCCTGGCTCACCGGCTCCTTGCGATGGGCGGTAGCTAATCACCCATCAACGAGAGATACAAGCAGCCCGCTCCGAGGGCGATATCCACGGACCGCACCAGGCCGTCGCGGTCAGAGCCCGCTGTTACGAGCACCACGCTTTGTAGCAGCCCGCTCTGAGGGCGATATCCGCGAATCGCACCACGCCCGTCGCGGTCGATACCCAAAGGGCATGCCAAGCCCGCTGCTACAGAACCCTGTCGTAGCAGCCCGCTCCGAGGGCGATAAGAAGTCAGACGCAGGCGTGTTCGAAGTTCACCGCGACTAATAGCCGGTCAGCTCGACATACCCCTGCCCCGGGTGAGAGCCGCTGACCAACACCGCCCCCTCCCAGTAGCGGAACGCCAGCCGCATCTCCTGATCGGCGAAACGGGGCTGCACTTTCAGGCTGATATCCTGCTCCGGTATTTCCAGCTGCCAGCCGGCCGGATAACGGCTGCCGGAGGGGCTCTGCCAGTAGCGGGTCTCACGCAGGCTGAGCTGGGCCGGTGCCAATAGCCGTTTTTCCCCCTCGGCGCCGATCAAGGCCGCATACTGAAAGTCGGCATATTCCGTACTGTGACTACGCAGCCGGAACAGCACCAACTCCCGGCCATCCTCAAGCTGCAGGGCGAACCAGTCCCAGCCGCTCTGGTAGTCGGCCAGCGGACTGCTGGCCCACTCATGGTCGTACCAGGCCAACCCCGTCACCGGAATCGTCCGTCCGGCCAGTTGCAACTCGCCGCTAACCGACAACCGGGTATAAGAGTAGTAGTGCGAGCCATGGCCCGCCTCATGACGCTTGGCGCTGTAGCCATCCTCCCCCTGCAGCACCTTTGGCTTCATCGGAACCAGCTGCAAGCGATAACCAAACTGCTGCTCCGGGTCCCAGGCCTCCAGTTGCGCGGGAAACAACGTCTGCGGCCGCTCGGCCTGTAGCCGCCAGCTCTCCAGCCAGAGCGCCAATGGCTGCGCAGCGCTGCCCGCCAACCCCGGCCCAGCCCGGCTCAATCGCTGGGCGACCAGATGCGTCTGCTCATCGATCAGCGCCAACGCCATATGCGCCATATAAAGCTGGGGCTCCAGCCAGGGGTTGCCGACCTGCTGCTCAGCAGCCTGTGCCTGGCGAAACAGGGTGAATTGAAACCCGTAGCGCTGCGAATCATTCGCCACCTGCTGCAGATTGCCGGTCAGGTACCACCACTCGCTGCGGAAACCGGGATGGGCCAGGTGATCAGCGGGAAAACTCAGCAGCTCGCCGCTACGTGCCTGTTGAAATGACGCTGTCGTATCGGTGTCCGCCAGCACCTCGCTCAGCGGCATCGATTCCGTCTGGATACCCGACTGCGCCCGACTACGGGGATGGTCGGATTCAGTCTGCGCCAGCAGCGTAACCAGCATCAACATCACTGCCACCAGCAATAACAACACTACGTGCTTGCCCTTCATCTGCCTCTCCTCCATCGTGGTAGGAACCTGTGACAAGGCCCTTAATCGGCTCTACGTACCGCCGACCGGCGGGCAAACCGCCAGGCCGGGTAGATCGATACCAACAGCGATGCGCTACCGGCCAACAGCAACGCCTGCCACCAGCTGCCGGCCTGCGGCCGGTACGGGATCGACCAGCCAAACGCCCGCAGCTGCACCACCTCGGTCAGCCACCAGGCCAACAACTCGGCGCAGGGGATCGCCACCAGCCCCGCCACCAACCCCAGCAGCAGCGCCTGGCCACTCAACAGCTGGAACAACTCCGCCGGGCTGAAACCGAGCGCCTTCAGCAGCGAAACCTCCTGGCTGCGTTCCAGTTGCAGTGCCAACAGGGCGCTGACGATACCGAACAGCGCCACCAGCACCGTTAATACACGCAACGCTTCGGTAATACGGAAGGTGCGGTCGAACACCCGCTCGCTGGCGGTGAGCAACGCCGCTGCGGGAACCACCTGCAAGCCAAGCTCTTCGCCCCATTGCTGTTGCAACCAGGCCGCCAGGTTTTCAGCCGTGCCCGGCTGCAGATAGAGCGCCGCCGAACCGGTTTCTACGCCGGGCCAGTACTGCTGGAAGAATCGCCGCGCCATCATCAATCGACCGCTGTCGCTACCGTAATCGTAGTAAACAGCAAGCAGCGGCAGATGGACCTCCCCTGCCGGCGTGTTAAGCGTCAACCGATCGCCAGGCCGCAAAGCCAACCGGTTGGCCAGCGGCTCGCTAAGCAGCAGCGAGGGCTCCGCCAGCAATCGCGACCAGATCTTTTCGGCATCGCCCTGGCGGAAGCGGTAACCACTGCGTGCCTGAACGGGAAACTCACTGGCCAATAGCGTGGCCGGCCGCCCCGCCAGGGCCAACGACTGACGTTGCCACCCCACCAGAGCCAACAGCTCCGGCCGTCGTTCCAGCTCCTGTAGGAGATTCGCCGGCAATGGCAGCCGTACACCGGGTACCGCCGTCTGCCGGCTGATATAAAGATCGGCATTCAGCCGGGTCTGCAGCCAGCCCAGCAGCGCCAGGCGAAAACTGTCGACCATGCCGCTCATCCCCTGGGTGACCGCCACGGCGATCATCAGCACCATCGCCGCGACCAGGGTCCGACTCAGGTGCCGGTGGAGGTCGCCGACCACCATCTGCAGCAACGGCCATCGATCTGCCGCCGGCAGGGCACGCA
The DNA here is from genome assembly GCF_019795155.1 of Marinobacterium arenosum. GTDB lineage: Bacteria > Pseudomonadota > Gammaproteobacteria > Pseudomonadales > Balneatricaceae > Marinobacterium_C > Marinobacterium_C arenosum. Next base: position 2,717 of record NZ_JAILYN010000060.1, read on the forward strand.
ACAACCGGCCCAGCCCGGCGGACAGCCCCCGCGCCAACAGCGGTACCAACAGTGCAAAGCTCAGCAACAACAGGGCGACCGCCAGGTACGCGCCCGGCAAGCTACTATCGGTATAGAACAGAATCGGCATCATCAGCAGGGTCAACGGCAGCAGGAGATACACAACCCGCAAGCTTAACCGCTGCAGTTGCACCGCCTGCGCCATCGGCAACTGCATCCGCCGGGGCGGCAGCCTGGCCAGCTGTCGGCAGGGATACCAGGCGGCCAGCAGGCTGCCGCCGACACCGAGCAGCATCGCCTTCAGCAGATCCGATGTACCCAGTTGCAGCAGTTCGATCGACTGACTGGCATAAAGGTCGGTCTGGATGCGCAACATCAGCGGCAACAGCTGCCCCCCCAGCAGTACACCGAGCAGCAGCCCAAGAGTGGAGCCCAGCAGCGCCAGGCCGGTCACCTCCAACAGCAGATAGCGGTACAGCTCTCGCCCGCTCAGCCCGATCGCTCGCAGCTGGGCGTAGACCGGCCGCCGCTGGGTCAATGAAAACCAGACGCTGTTGAACACCAGGAACAGGCCAAGTGCCAATGCCAGAAAGCCAAGCGCCTGCAGATTGAAAAACAGCGCATCGCTGATCCGCGCCTGCTGCGCTTGCAGCAACGGGGTTGGCATCATCTGCACGCCGGCCGGCAGCAAGGCGTTGACGGCGGCAACCTCGCTATCGGTCAACACCAGGTCGATCGCATCCAGCCGCCCCGACCGCCCGAGCAGTTGCTGCGCCAGGCCGATATCCAGCAGCAGCAGGTTCTGCATCAACGGTTGCTCACTATCGGCCAGCAAACCGGCCAGCCGAACCGTCAGCAGACCATAGCGGCTATGCAGCGCCAGCTGATCACCCGGTGCCAACCCCAGCCGCCGTGCCGTAGCCGCCGACAGCCAACCGCCCCGTTGCGGATTCCAGTCGGTGGCGCCGGGCAACGCACCAGCCAGCTCGGTCCGGAAACCGCTCAACCGTAACGGATCGCTGGCGACCAGCTGCAACAGCAAGTCACGGCCGTCGATTGGCGAACGGCCGGTTACCGGGGTCTGGATCAACGGCAGCGCCGGCCACTGCTCAGGCCGTAATCGCAGCTGCACATACAGCGATTCCGGCAGGTCCGGCTCGGCGCTTATCCGGTGGGTGGCCACACCGTGCAATTGCTGCTGGCCAAGCCGGAAGCTCTGTCGGGCGCTGGCGATGCTGATATCCACCGCGACCACCATCGCAACCCCCAGCGCCAGGCCGGTCAACAGCAGCACCAGTTGCCAGGGGTGGTGGCGAAAATAGCGCAGACTGGCCCGCGCCAGCATCAGCGCTCAACCTCCAACCGCCCCTGCTGCAGCCGCCAGACCCGGTCGGCATGGCGGGTCAGCGGTTCGCTGTGGGTGACCATCAGCAACGCCTGGTTACCGGCCCTCACCTGCTCCAGCAGCAACTGCACTACGGTTTCCGCACTGTCGGCATCCAGGCTGCCGGTCGGTTCGTCGGCCAGCACCAGCGCCGGCTGATGAATCAGTGCCCGGCAGATCGCCGCCCGTTGCTGTTCACCACCGGACAGCTGTTCCGGAAAGCGGCTCTTCAATTCATAGAGTCCCAACTGACGCAGCTGGTCGACGGCGCGCCCCTGTTCCGCCAACCGGCCGTTCAACGCCAGTGGCAGCAGTACGTTCTCCCAAACGGTCAGGGTCGGCACCAGATTGAAGAATTGATAGATCACCCCGATGCGACGACGCCTGAGCCGGGTACGGCCCGGCTCGTCCAATGCCGTCAGTTCGGTGTCATCAAGTTGGATCTTGCCGGCATCGGAGGGCTCGATACCCGCCAGCAGGTTCAGCAGGGTCGACTTGCCGCTGCCGCTCGGCCCCAGCAACATCGCCACCTGGCCGGCGTCCAGATCCAGGTCGACCCCCTGCAGCAACGACTGGCGGCGATCCGCCTGGTGATAGCTCTTGCAGAGCCCGGTCACGCGCAGCATAGCGGGGCCAAGTGAGGTGGCGGCTCAGAAGCGCTCCACGATACTGATCCGGCTGATCCCCAGCTCGTGCAGCACCGCGGTGGCATTATCCAGCGAGTGGTAGATCTTCTCCTGACCGCCCGGCTGGGTCAGCGGCAACTGGTGGCCCTCATTGTCCTCCAGCGCCACCAGCCAACCGTTGCCGTCATGGCCGGGTTTCAGTATCCCCTCACGAATCCGGTCCATGGCGATCATCCGGCGCAATTCGTCCAGTTCCATCACAGCACCTCATCGGTTGTCCGCACTGACTACAGTGTAGCCGCCGCAAACAACAAAGCCGTCACAATGGACGGCTTTGGGCGTTGCAAGTGAACGACGTCAACGGGTCAGCCGGAGCCTTTGTTGCCGCTGCCCTCGTCGTCTTTGTTCTGATCGTCACCGGGATTGTGATGCTCCGCCGAGCCGCCCGGGCTGAACATATTCCACATCGCCATGTTCTGGTCGGCGATCCGGTTCATCATGGTCAGCGGATTGGCCGCGCCCATCATGGTCTGCATCTGTTCGCGGATCCGTTCCTGATGCTCCAGAAAGGAGGCGATGCTCTGCTCCAGGTACTGGGCCATCATCCCCTGCATGCTGTCGCCGTAGAAACGGATCAGCTGCTGCAGCACCTGGTTGGTCAGCAGGGTGCCATGCCCCTGGGCCTCCTGCTCACTGATGATCTGCAACAGGATGTTGCGGGTCAGGTCGTTGCCGGTCTTGGAATCCTGCACCTGAAAGGCTTCGCCATTGAGCACCAGTTGCTTCACATCCTCCAACGTCACGTAGCAGCTGCGCGAGGTGTCGTAGAGTCGGCGGTTGGTGTACTTTCTGAGAATACGCAAAACACTTCTCTCTCTTCCGGTGATTATCCGTTCCGAGCGCCCGCCAGTCGTTACTGCGGTCAGTCGTCACTGCGGCCAATCGACACTGCGGTCAGTCGGAACTCTTCTTGGAGCCGGCGTACTGCCCCATCATGCCCATCATCAGTTTCTGCATTACCTCCATCGAGCCGAGCCCACTGGTCAGGTAAGGCTTGAACAGCGTCAGTGCATCGTAGCCTTCGACACCGGCCTCCATCTGCTCCCTGATTTTGTCCATCATCTCTTCTTGCAGGCCGGTCACATCGGGCAACCCCATCGCCTTACGCAGCTCTTCGGGGGTCATCTCCACATCGATTTTGAACTTCATAAGTCGCTCCTCGGTCACTCGTCGGCGACGCTACAAGACACTGATTCCTATACTATACCAACTGCAATGCAAAACAACTTAACGATCAATTTTGCTGCAGTTTTTCCGGATAGATCCAGACGGTTGCCAGCACGATCGCAACCAGGCTTCCGGCCGCCGCCAGCCCGAACGTAGCCAGCGGACCGGCACTCTCCCACAGCAAGCCACTGACCAACGCCCCACAGGCACCGCCGGCGCCGAAGCCGGCGCTGGAGAACAGCGCCTGCCCCTGGCCATGGCAGCGATCGCTGAAATAATGGTGCACCAGCGCAATACCCAGCGCATGCAGAGTGCCAAAGGTTGCGGCATGCAGCGTCTGGGCCAGCAACATCAGCCCTAACTGCTCCGGCCAGAGCCCGATCATCAGCCAACGCAGCACGCACAGCAGCAGACTGACCAGCATGATGGTACGGATACCAAAGCGGCTGAGCAGTGCCGGCATGATAAGAAAGATCAGCACTTCGGCGACCACCCCCACCGCCCACAGCAGGCCGATCTCGCCGCGGCTGTAACCCAGCCCCTCCATCAGTACGCTGTAGAAGGTGTAGTAGGGACCGTGGCCGAACTGCACCAAAAAGCAAATTGCGAAGAACGCCAGCACCTGCGGGCGCAGCAATTGCTGCAGGAAGCCCTCGCCGGATGAGCGCCGACCGACACGCGATGGCGGCGGGCTGATCAGCAGCGTGTTCAGCCAGATCAGCAGCATCAGCCCCAGCATGATATGCGGCAGCCAACCGACCGCGATCAGGTCGAACAACCAGCCCAGCCCCACCACCGTGACAATGAAACCGACCGAGCCCCACAGCCGCACCTGGCTGTAGCGCTCGCGCTGCTCGCCGAGATGCCCGAGCGTCAGCACCTCGAACTGCGGCAGCACCGCATTCCAGAAAAAGCTGAAGCCGGCGGAAACCAGGGCGATCCCCCACAGGCTCTGCTGCCAGAAGATCGCGCCGAACAGCAGGCAGGTCAGTGCGGCGCCGTAGCGGACAATCTGCACCCGACGACCGGTACGGTCCGCCACCCAGCCCCAGACATTGGGCGCCACGACCCGCGACGCCTGCAGGATCGCCATCAGCAGGCCGATCGACTCGGCGGAAAACTCCAGCTCCTTCAGATAGAGCGCCCAATACGGCACCAGCGCGCCCAGCAGCGCGAAGTAGAAGAAGTAGAAACCGGATAGCCTGATATAGGGAATCGAGTGCATAACCTTGTTGTCGATAGATAAGTACGCCGTGGCGCTATCTGCCACAACTGCAAACGACAAAAAAGCCGACGCGAAGTCGGCTTTTTATTTTAACGCTTAAAGGGCCTGTCAGGCGTCCGCCAGCGCGTCCTCGATATACTGCGGCAGCGCGAAACAACCGGCATGTACCGCCGGGTTGTAGTAGCGGGTCTTGATGCCGGCCGCCTTGAAACGCGCTTCCAGCTCGGCCAGCGGCAGCTGACGCTGAGCCGCATCGTCTCCCCCCCAGGCCAGGGTCATCACGCCACCGACATAGGTCGGTACCGCCGCCGTGTAGAAGGTCTGATCGCTGAAATACGGACTCAGCCGACGGCGAGTGGTCACCACCTCGTCAATCTGCATGAAGGCCACACCGTTCTGCGCCACGAAGATGCCGCCGTCGTTCAGGCAACGCTTGCAGTTCTCGTAGAAGGTGCTGGAGAACAGCACCTCGCCCGGACCGACCGGGTCGGTACAGTCGGAGATGATTACGTCGAACTTCTCATCGGTGGTGCTGACGTATTCGATACCGTCCGCGATAACGATGTTGGCACGCGGGTCGTCGAAGGCGCCGGCGGAGTGGTTCGGCAGGTACTCCTTGCACATGTCGATCACCGCCTGGTCGATCTCAACCTGGGTAACGTGCTCCACTTCCGGATGCTTGCAGACCTCGCGCAGGATGCCGCCGTCACCACCGCCGATAATCAGTACACGCTTGGCACTGCCGTGGGCGAACAGCGGTACGTGGGTCAGCATCTCGTGGTAGACGAACTCGTCGCGCTCGGTGGTCTGGATGATGCCGTCCAGCGCCATCACGGTGCCGAACATCCGGTTGCGGAAGATGATCAGGTGCCAGGAGTCGGTCTGCTGCTCGAACAGCACCTCATCGATATCGAACGACTGGCCGTAGCCGTCATAGAGTTTTTCAACGTAACTTGTCATCGGATCCCCTCTCCTTGCAACGCAAGCCTGTGCGTTGCGTTCAAACTTGTTGCCGCCGGCCCGGCAACCGGCCGGCGGGCAAAAATCTATAGCCACCCGACGCAGATCAGGCGGCTCTGCCCCCTGTCGCCCTCGGCGAGGGCCGCCACCAACGGGGGTCTGAGAAACTAATAAAAATACCCAGCCGGGACCGGCTGGGTATCGATATCAAATATAGCGGGGCTTATACCCTGCTGCGGCCGGCTTGGCAAGCCGGCGCAGCGTCCGGTCAGCCAATGACCGGTGTGGTGCAGCGCACGTCCGCGTTCTGGCCGCGGTGGCGCAGCAGGTGATCCATCAGCACGATCGCCATCATCGCCTCGGCGATCGGCGTGGCCCGGATACCCACGCAGGGGTCGTGACGCCCCTTGGTAACCACCTCGATCGGCTCGCCGGCGGTATTGATACTGCGGCCCGGCAGGCGCAGGCTGGAGGTCGGCTTCAGGGCGATGGCGGCGCGGAGCTGCTGGCCGGTGGAGATACCGCCGAGAATGCCGCCGGCGTGGTTGGACAGGAAGCCCTCCGGGGTCATCTCGTCACGGTGCTCGGTGCCCTTCTGATTGACCACATCGAAACCGTCGCCGATCTCGACCCCCTTGACCGCGTTGATGCTCATCAGCGCGTGCGCCAGATCGGCGTCCAGCCGGTCGAAGATCGGCTCGCCCAGGCCGACCGGTACGCCATCGGCCACCACGTTGATCTTGGCGCCGATCGAGTTGCCCTCCTTGCGCAACTGGTCCATGTATTCTTCCATCTGCTCTGCCGCTTCGGAGTCCGGGCAGAAGAACGGATTCTGCGCGACCTGGGCCCAGTCAAAGCGGCTCTCACTGATCTTGATCGGCCCCAGCTGGGACAGGTAACCGCGAATCTCGATCCCCTTGCTGGCCAGGTACTTCTTGGCCACCGCACCGGCAGCGACGCGCATCGCCGTTTCACGGGCGGAGGAACGACCACCGCCGCGGTAGTCGCGGAAACCGTATTTCTGGGTATAGACATAGTCGGCGTGAGCCGGCCGGAAGGTATCGGCGATATTGGAGTAATCCTTGGAGCGCTGATCAGTGTTTTCGATCAACAGGCCGATCGAAGTCCCGGTGGTCTTGCCTTCGAACACCCCGGACAGGATCTTCACCTGGTCCGGCTCGCGGCGCTGGGTGGTGTGGCGTGAGGTGCCCGGCTTGCGGCGATCCAGGTCTTTCTGCAGGTCCGCTTCGCTCAGCTCGATTCCCGGCGGGCAGCCATCGATGATGCAGCCCAGAGCCGGCCCATGGCTTTCACCAAAGGTGGTGACGGTAAAGATTTTCCCGAAGCTGTTGCCAGACATGCTGTTTCCTCACTCCATTTAGCGTTCGGTTAACTTGTTAGCACTCGGTCGCCGCGCACGGCAGCCGGCTCAAATTTGATCACGGCAGGCGGCCAGGTCCTGCTGGGTAATGGCAAAAACCCCGTTGCCCCCCTCGGGCAGATCGACCCACATCAGCGGCAGCTGCGGGTACTTGCTCATCAGATGCACCTCGCTGTTGCCGACTTCGACCACCAGCAGCCCGCCCGGGGTCAGGTGGTCGGCGGCTTCGCGCAGGATCCGGCGGGTGATATCCAGACCGTCCTCACCGGAGCCCAGTGCCAGTTCCGGCTCGTGCTGGTATTCCGGCGGCATCGACGCCAGGTCGGCGGCATCGACGTAGGGCGGGTTGGAGACGATCAGGTCGTAGCGCTCGCCCGGCACCGCGGCAAACAGGTCGCTCTGGACGGCGCGTACCCGCTCGGCCAGCTCATGACGCTGGATATTCTGCTCGGCCACCGCCAGCGCATCGGCGGACAGGTCGAGCAGATCGACCTCGGCCTCCTCAAAGGCGTAGGCACAGGCGATACCGATACAGCCGCTGCCAGTGCAGAGATCCAGCACCCGCTCGACCGGCCCTTCGCGCAGCCAGGGGGTGAACTGGTTTTCAATCAGCTGGGCGATCGGCGAGCGCGGGATCAACACCCGCTCGTCGACATTGAACGGCAGACCGCAGAACCAGGCCTCGCCGGTCAGGTACGGCAGCGGTACCCGTTCCTCAACCCGGCGCCGCACGAACTCGATCACGCGCGCCTTCTCCTCCCGGGTCAGCCGGGCATCCATCACCTGCGGGTCGGCGTCCCAGGGCAGGTGCAGCGCCCCCAGTACCAACTGCACCGCTTCATCCCAGGCACTGTCGGTGCCGTGGCCGAAATAGACCTGATGCTGGTTGAACTGGCTGGTACACCAGCGGATATAGTCGCGGATGGTATGCAGGTCGGCCTGCAGCTGTGCTTGATCGTTAATCATGACTGTGTGGATAATACGCCCATCACGGGATTGAGAGACTGTCGATCCCGATCCTACCGATCGGGCCCGCCTGTTCCGGGCCGGAGAGCACCGGCGCCGGAAAAGCCCGATGCCGGAAAGCCCGGACGCCGAACGCCGGTTGCCCTGCGGCCAACAGGGCCCGCTATAGTAATGAAAAGCATACAGGAAAGCCATGTCAGACAAACCCTCATCGGCGCCGGACGAGGAGCAGCAGGCCTTCTTCGAGGCGATGAAAGGTGTCAGCCGCCATCGACATGATCGCGCCGATACCGGCGCCCCGAGCAAACGTGACAGCAGCCGCGACTACCGTCGCGAGGCGGCGGTGCGCAACGAAGCCAGGGTGATCGACGGATTGTCCAATGAAGCGGTGGAACTGGTCGAGTCCAACGAGGAGCTACTGTTCGCCAGTCCCGGTGTGCAGCTGGGTCTACTGAAGCGGCTGAAACAGGGCCACGTCCCCTGGGACGCCGGCCTTGATCTACACGGCTACAGCATCGACGAAGCACGCGACCAGCTCAGCAAATTTATCCGCGACGCCCTGCGCCAACGCAGCCGCTGCGTAATCGTGGTACATGGCAAGGCGTTCAGCCAGCAAGGCCAGCAACCGCTGATCAAATCCTACGTCAATGACTGGCTGCGCCAGCTACCCGGCGTGCTGGCGTTCTGTTCGGCCCAGCCGCGCGACGGCGGTACCGGTGCACTCTATGTTTTGCTTAAGCGCGGCGGCTGAATTTGGCCGGTCTACTCTTTACCTAGACAGAGCAATGACGTAAGTTACGCCCTTTTTAAAATCGCAGCCCGACAGGACCCTCCAGATGGAAAAAGCATTCGCTGAGATCATCGAAAGCATCGGTGAAGACCTTAATCGCGAAGGATTGCTGGATACACCGGCGCGCGCCGCCAAGGCGTTCCGCTTCCTGAACCGCGGTTATGAGCAGTCCCTGGAGGAAGTGGTCAACGGCGCCCTGTTCCCGTCCGATAACAGCGAGATGGTGGTGGTCCAGGACATCGAGTTCTACTCCATGTGCGAACATCACCTGCTGCCGTTTATCGGCAAGGCCCATGTCGCCTATATCCCGCAGGGGATGGTGATCGGCCTGTCGAAGATCGCCCGCATCGTCGACATGTACGCCCGCCGGCTGCAGATTCAGGAGAACATGACCAAGGAGATCGCCGAGGCGATCCAGAGCGTCACCAATGCCGCCGGCGTCGGCGTGGTGATCGAAGCCAAGCACATGTGCATGATGATGCGCGGCGTTGAAAAACAGAGCGGCAGCATGAAGACCTCGATGATGCTGGGCTCGTTTCGCAGTAATTCGGCCACCCGCGCCGAATTCATGTCGCTGATCAAGTAAATACCCGGCCTGCGAGCAGGGCTCGTTCCGCAGCAATCTGCTGAACCAGCCGTGCCGAGTTCATGCCGCTGATCAAGTAAATACCCGGCCTGCGAGCAGGGCTCGTTCCGCAGCAATCTGCTGAACCAGCCGTGCCGAGTTCGTGTCGCTGATCAAGTAAGCGTAAAGTGCGCGTGCCGGACTCGTCCCGCCGCCACCGGCTGATGCAACCGCGCCGAACTGATATCGCGAATCAAATCGGGACAAAAACAGGTTTCAGGTAACCGAACGGGGCATCGTGCCCCGTTCCAATCGACTCAGACTGACGCGCGCCGCCAGCCTCCCTGCCTCGATCACTTCCACCGCCCGGTGAAATTCGAAAAAGCTGCAGATCGCCTTGTCGACCGGAATTATCAGATCGGGCGGATAGCCGGCCACCTTGTACTGGGTCAGGCTGCTCTGCATCACCTCCACCGAGCTGAGCAGAATATCCAGTCGCCCCTCCAACCGGGATCCCATCGGACGCCGGCCGCTACCCATCATCTGTTTCTCTGCCTCACTGCCCGGTGCAGGCCAGTCGTCAGTGAAACCGCTCCGATCGAGATAGATGTTTGATGGCAGCTCGGTACCGGTCACCGGATGCTGGCTGGCATTCAGGTCAACGCCGATGATCAGGTCCGCCTGGGCGGCAACGGTCGGAATAATCGGCAGAGGATTGAGCACCCCGCCATCGACCAGCACATGCTCCCCGTGAACGACAGGGGTAAAGAAGCCGGGAATGGCGACCGACGCCCGCATCGCCCGTAACAGCGAGCCGTGCTGAAACCAGACCTCCTTCTGGTAGGTGATGTCGGTGGCTACCGCGGTATACTTGATCGGCAACGACTCGATCAGCGGATCGCCGACCAACTGCTCCAGCTTGGCAAAAACTTTATCGCCACGAATCGCCCCCTTGCTGAAGGTCACATCCAGCAGCCGCACGACATCGATCCAGCGCAACCCGCATACCCAGTCACGATAGTCATTCAGTGCACCGGCGGCATAGATGCCACCGACCAGCGCCCCCATAGAACAACCGGCGACGCTGATTATCTGGTAACCACGCCGGATCAGCTCCTCGATCACGCCGATATGTGCATACCCGCGGGCACCGCCACTTCCTAGCACCAGCGACACTGTGGTTGCCATGTGCAGACTCCTACTGCTGAATGATAAACACCGCCTCCTGGCCCGGTTTAACTGCGCTCGGCACCAATGCACCGACGCCGAATACTTGCAGCCGTTCTGCCTCGACCCCGGCATCTATCAGTTGTTCCGCAACCTGCTGCGCCAACTGGCGCGACTGCTCGATCGACGCCTGCGGCGGCTGCTGCTTACGGCTGTGCCCCACCAGCCAGAGTGGCCGGTCCTGCTTTTTCAGGTAGGCAACCAACTGCGCCGGATCATCGCCGTCCGGCCAGCGCACGTACCCCTGCCGACGCAACTGATCGACCAGGTCGGTTTTCTCCGGCTGCAACAGGTCCAGATGAAGATAGACCCGCCGGTTTCCACGCTGCACGCTGTATACCGACACAGCCGTGTCGCCAAACTGGAACGCGCCGTAGTACTGGGTTCGCTCGACACCGTATAGCCGGGCATAGTCAAACACTTCGTTGGCCCACTCATTGCTGCTGCCGCACTGGCGCCCCTGACAGCTGAACACCTCGGCGGCCTCTTTGTTCAGCAGTTGGTTCTGCATATACTCGAACGCCTCGTCCGGACCGACCCCGTCAGGAATCCGGTAGCTGATCCGGGTCAGCGTGCCGGACAGGCGACGCAATTTCTCCGGCTCCACGCGGCCCCGAACGTTTTCCAGCGCCCCCAATGCCCAACGATAATCCGGCTCCTGACGTTGTTCATAGTTGGTTATGTAGGCCCGCGGATAACGGTCCAGCAGCGGGTGGTCGGTCGAACCGCTGACATCGCTGGCGGCCTGCACCGTCAGCGCAACCATGCCCAACCCGATTCCTAACAGCTGCAACGACTTCATACTTTCCCTCGACTGATCGCCTGTTTGATTGGGCAACGGCCACAGCGATAGATTCACTCCGTCCAGCCGTTCAACAGCCCGGCCACGAAGCGTGCACCGCTCTCCTGCAGGTGCAGATGGTGATTGCCGGCCACCCGGTGCACCTCCAACTGCCGGAAGCAATCAAGCCGCTCCGGCATCAGATCACTTTCGATCCCCTCCCTACCCAGCACCACCTGGGCCGGTGCGGCGACCGCCCGGATGAATGCCCTTACCTGATCTTCGCTCATCCGCAAGATGGATGGTAAAACCAGGCTGGCATCGTTGCGCCAATAAATACCATCGTGCTTCTGCACCACACCGCGCTCCACCAGCCAGCGTGCCGCCTGCTCCGATACCGGCCAGCGGCCATTGACCCGGGCCTGCACCACCTCATCGATGGAACCGTACGGACGCAGCGTCTTGTTGCGCATCCGACGCCTTTTGTCCAGCGCGGCCGCCATCAACTGCGGCAGCTGCTGCGGCTCGTACACCAACGGCGCAATTCCCTCAACCAGGCAGAGCCGGGCCACCCGTTCCGGATAGCATCCGGCCAGCAGAGTGGCGATACTGGCTCCCATCGAGTGACCGAGCAGATTCGCCTGACTCAGTCCCAACTCATCCAGCACCGCCACCACATCGGCAACGTTATCCCAAATATAGTAAGGCATCGCCGCTGGCCGGTGGTCCGAGAAGCCGTGCCCCATCAGGTCCAGTGCGATCAGGCGAATGCCCTGCAGATGCTGGGCCAGCAGTCGGTAGGTGGCCGCATTGTCGAGCCAGCCATGCAACGCGACCACCGGAACACCGTCCTGCGGACCGAACTCCAGTGCGGCAATCAGATGCCCGTCAACTTCGAAACGCAGTTCATTGCCCACATTGTTCACCGCTTCCACACCTACTCCTTAACGGCTCCCCGTATCACTACCGTAAATCACTATCAATTCCTGTCATCATACTCCGCGCGGCCGCCACGCCAAGCTCTATCGACAGAGACCAGGCTTCGTCATCAATAGGCCCAACCAAATAACAGTCTTGCCATATTTGCAACGCCACTTAAATGAAAAGGATAGAACAACGTCACCTGGTGACGGATAGAGCGACAACGAACGCTAAGTAGCGAGCAAGACGGATTGAGATCAATCGATTTAACCGATGTCAGACGATCACCGGCTAGAAAAGGCGGGGGATACCGGCGGCAACGGCGACCGCCGGCCTCAGTAGCGGCAGGCTAGCCGGCACTGCCAAGCAACCGGGTCGCAGACTGTAGCCGCGCCGGCTGATCCAGGCCACGCGAGTAAAGCAACAGCTGCTGGCCATCACGCTCCACCCGCTCCAGGTCGCGTAGCATCTTCAGCAGGTTATGCTCCTGATACATCACGGCGGCAAAGCAGATTTTTCGGGAACTGCTGATCTCGTCGATATTGATCAGGCTGCCCCGATGGGCATAGCTGGCGACGTAACGATTGCAGCCACCGCTACCGCGCAACAGGCCGTCGCTGCCGAAACTGAGCGTGGCATCGACGAACTCAAGCGCGTTCCGGCCATTGACCGACAGCAGACGCCACTGGGTGCCCGCCAACGCCCCGAGCCGACTCTCATTCTGGCTGGGCAACAGCTGCAGATGGTTATCCCGGCCCGCTGTTACCATTAGACTACCGGTGGCAATCGGCTGCCCATTCAGCCGCAGCGCCGCTTCCACGGTTATCGATCCGGCCCGGTCGGCCAACGTGACCGGCAATTGAAAACCACTCGGCAATCGCTGTAGCAGCCGGACATCCGGCGCAGCCAGATCGTTACCGGCCGAATCCTTGAAATGCAGTATCAATTCCGCGTTAGCGGGAAGGCGGGATACATCACCGTAGGTGACACGGTAGTCAGCGCTCAGGCTGGCGGTAGGCTTGACAGCTGTACCACAGGCAACCAGCACGCTCGCGAGAGCAATCACAACGAGTGATCTCATCCATGAAGACATAAGGGCCACCATTCCTTTGATTGGCATTTGAGCTGACAGAATAAGGTCAAACGGTCGTTTTGAAAAGCACCGCCCCATATAAAAAGGCGGCTCCTGGAGCCGCCTTTATCTGGAATAATCCAAGCGATCAGATATCGATCACGTCGAATTCGACTTCCGGATTGACATCGGCGTCGTAATCCACACCCTCAACACCGAAACCGAACAACTTCAGGAATTCGGCCTTGTAGTTGGCATAGTCGGTCAGCTCGAACAGGTTCTCAGTGGTAACCTTCGGCCAGGTCTCGCGGCACGCCTGCTGGACCTCGTCGCGCAGTTCCCAGTCATCCAGACGGATGCGGTTGGCTTCGTCGACCGGCATCTCGCTTTCGCCGTACAGGCGGTCGCGGAACAGCCGGTTGATCTGCTCGATGCAGCCTTCGTGAATGCCCAGCTCCTTCATGATCTTGAAGGACATGGAGATATACAGCGGCATCACCGGAATCGCGGAGGAGGCCTGGGTAACCACCGACTTCAACACTGCCACATGGCCGCAGCCGCCGGTTTTCGCCAGTTCAGAATCGATCTCGCCGGCAGCCCGGTCCAGATCCTGCTTGGCCTTGCCAAGTGCACCGTCCCAGTAGATCGGCCAGGTGATATCGCTACCGATATAGCTGTAGGCGATAGACTTGCAGCCATCGGCCAACACGCCGCCCTCCTGCAGGGCCTGCATCCAGAGTTCCCAGTCCTGGCCGCCCATGACGGTCACAGTGTTGGAGATCTCCTCCTCGGTCGCCGGCTCGACTTCCGCTTCGATGATGCAATCCTTGTTGGTATCGATGGCGGTGGAACTGTAAGGCTCACCGATCGGTTTCAGGCAGGAACGCACGACTTCGCCGCTATCCGGCATCTTGCGAACAGGCGAGGCCAGCGAGTAGATCACTAGGTCGATCTGACCCAGATCCTGTTTGATCAGATCAACGGTTTTCTGCTTCGCCTCGTGGCTGAAAGCGTCGCCCTGCAGGCTCTTGGCGTACAGGCCAGCCTTATGGGCTTCGGCATCGAAGGCCGCGGCGTTGTACCAACCGGCGGTACCCGGCTTACGCTCAGTACCCGGCTTTTCAAAAAACACCCCAATAGTAGCGGCGCCATAGCCGAATGCGGCAGTAATCCGGCTCGCCAGTCCGTAACCACTGGAGGAACCGATTACCAGCACCCGCTTCGGACCGTTTTCAACGGCCCCTTGCTGCTGAGTAATTTCAATCTGTTCACGCACATTCTGCGCACAGCCGGTGGGATGTGTAGTGGTACAGATAAAGCCACGGATTTTCGGTTTAATGATCATCGTTGAGTTCTGTCTCAGTCATCCGGTCACAAAATCGAGCGTAACCATACCCGATTTTGTCAACAGGCAACAGCTTTAACACCACCCGCGGAACAGGCAACCAGCCCGGCATCGATGACTGCGATGTCGGCTCCCGTAACGGAATAGCTGCGGCGGATCACAGATATCGATCAATAGAGGGTCTGTTTTTTTTAACGGATGAAGAACTTTCGAATACACTTATAGCCAGTGGTCGCTCCACTAACCGACAATATGGAACTGTTGTGATCGCAGTTGTCGTTTAAATTGGAACTGACGGGAGGTCAGAGAGCCATGTTCAGGTTCCCATCATGGAAAGTATCGCTGTCTACCACCATTCTGTCCGCCCTGCTGTCGTTCAGCCCCTGGCTGCTCGCCGAGGGTGACTATATCCGTATTGACAGCTATATAAACCAGCACCCGGAACAACCCGCCATTATGGCGCAATTTGCGGACCTGGTACGCGCCCCGGCTGTCCCGCTCGCCACCCCGCCCGACCGCCCGGTGCGCATCGCCGTGATCTACCCCGGCCTGCAGGCATCCGACTATTGGCGCCGAAGCCTGTTCTCGTTCGAGCAGCGACTCAAGGATATGCAGCTGCCGTATGAACTGAAGCCGTTTTTTTCCCGCCCGTCAGTCGACGCCAGCCTGCAAAGCCAGCAGCTATCTCAAGCCTTGCAGTGGCAGCCGGACTATCTGGTGTTCACACTGGATATCGCCCCGCAGGGCAGGATGATTGAACGCTTGCTTGCCCGGGGCAAACCGAAACTTATTCTGCAGAACATCACTACGCCGCTGGCACGCTGGCAGACCCACCGCCCGTTCCTTTACGTCGGCTTCGATCACGCCCAAGGCACCAAGCTGATGGCCGACTGGATGCTGAAAGAGATCGACTACCAGGGCAAATACCTGATGCTCTACTTCTCGCCGGGCTATGTCAGCCAGATGCGCGGCGACACCTTTGCCAGCGAAGCGGCCAAGCACCCGCAGGTGCTACAGGTCGGCGCCTACTACACCGACGGCAACCGCAAAAAGTCCCATGACGCGACCATACGGGCCCTGAAAGAGCACCCGGATATCAAGATGATCTTCGCAAGCTCCACCGATGTCGCCCTGGGCGCTCTTGAAGCGCTTGAGGAAACAGGCCGGCAGGACATTCTGCTGAACGGCTGGGGTGGCGGCGATGCCGAACTGCGGGAGCTGCAGCAAGACCGACTGGACGTCACCGTAATGCGTATCAACGATGATAACGGCATCGCCATGGCGGAAGCGATCAAACTGGATCTACAGGACCGCCCGGAACAGGTGCCGCACATTTTCGCTGGCGATATCAAGCTACTGGACAGCCACTGGCAACCGGCACAAATTCAGCAATTGAAACAGCAGGCATTCCGACTTAGTGGCCTACCGCCGGAGACCCCGTAAGTGCGACCACTTCGTTTTTCGACGGTTATTCTGACCCTGGTATTGGTGCTGCTGGCAGCCAGCTCGGCGACTCTGCTGACACCCGCCTACCTCGGATCGGAAAAGGCCCTGCAGCACCAGACCATGCTGGCTTACGAGCGCGACCAGCGCGCGCTCAGCAGCCTGCTGAATGCCCAGTTCAAGAATATCCAGCAGATCAGCCAGGAGCTGAGCAGCATCCAGGAGCTTCGCCGGGCCCTGACAGCCAACGACACAGCCACCCTTTCGCGCATCCTGAGCGATCTGCTGGCCAGCAACAGCGGTCAGCACATCGATGCCATGGTGATCGAGGATAAAGACGGGCCAATTGTTCCAGCGACCAACTTCAGCCTGCTGGGCCTGGAGCTGCCATTCGAGTCATTGAGCAAACAGTACAGCGTGCTCAATAACTGGACCAGCACTCAGGTAGAACGGGATGACAACACCTATCACCTGCTGCGATTGACTCTACCGGTCGTGGATGAAGATACCGGCGAAGTCATGGGAGAATTGCACAGTTTCGTACTGTTGAACAACAACTACTGGATCATCAACAACCTGCAGCAGTTGTTCGGCTCCCAATCGATCTCTCTCAGTCATGACGGCGAGATTCTGGACGGTCTGGAAAGCGAACCTGGGCAGCTGGCTCAATTGCGCGCACCCAGCCTGATTCCCAACGGCGTGCTGACCGCCGGTAGTAACATCCTGCGTGATCACTACCTGCGTATCGGCCACAGCAACTATTACAGTGTCCGGTCGCTGCTGCCCAACAGCGCTTACCAGTCGCTGCAGGCGGCCTATACCTCCGACCTCGGCTTTGCGGCACTCATCGTCATGATACTCGGCGTCACCGTTCTGCTGGCGATCCTTTACCTGATCCGCAGCGCACTGCTGCATCTGACCCGTTATGCCGAGCAGGTGCCGGAGAGCGGTTCGCCACAGGCATTCAGTGGCGGCCGCTTCCAGGAGTTCATCCGGGTCGGTACAGCCGTGGAGCGGATGCTGCTGCGCATTCGCGATCGCGACAAGCGGCTGGCCAGCATCATCGACAACTCCCCCGACCTGATCTTCATCAAGGACCTGGAACACCGCTATCAGCTGGTCAACAAGCGCCTGGCCAGTGTTCTGAACCTGACGCCCGAACAGCTCTCCGGCAGCCAGCCCCAGGACGCCATCGCGGACCACAGACTGGGCGCACTGGTACAGGCGCAAGACAGCAAGGTGCTTAGCGATATCCGGCCGGTACAATACGAAATGACAGTATCCGGCCCTCAGGGGCCATCCTCCTACCTGGTCAGCAAGTTTCCGATCCTCGACGATCAGGGACAGCCCTATGCCATCGGCGGTATTGCCACTGATATAACCGCCATCAAGCAGACCCAGGACCAGCTGCAACTGGCCCACCAGGTGTTTGCCGAAACCGCCGAAGCGATCGTGGTACTGGATAGCCAACAACGGCCGCTGACCTCCAATCGGGCGTTTACCGATATGAGCGGCTTCGCCGAACAGGACAGCGGCGCTGCCGTACGCCGCTTCCTGGCCAGCCGGCCGGAGATCCTGACACAACTCAGTCGCACCCGCCGCTGGCAGGGCGAGTGCCTGCTGCCACGCAGCGACGACAGTACCCTGCCCGTATTGACCTCGGCCACCCGGCTGACCGCCGACAATGGCCAGTACCGCGATGTGCTGCTACTGACCGATATCACCGAACTCAAGAGCGCCGAGCAGCGATTGGAACGGCTCGCCCTGTACGACAGCCTTACCGGGCTGCCCAACCGCAGTCTGTTCTATCAACGACTGGAAAAAGCCCTGAGCGACACCCTCGCGCCCCACTTCGTTGCAGTGATGTTTATCGACCTGGACCGCTTCAAGAGCATTAACGACACCTACGGCCACAATCTCGGCGACCAGCTGCTGCAACAGGTGTCGGACCGACTGCGCGCCTGCCTGTCGGTGAAGGATACCGTTGCCCGGCTAGGGGGGGATGAGTTCACCGTCGTTCTGCGTGAGATAGAAACCCCTGACCAAGTGGAACAGATCGCTCACCGCATCCTGGCAGCCCTGCACGAGCCCTACGACCTGGGTGACATCCGCTGTTTCAGCTCCGGCAGTATCGGTATCGCCCTGTCCAACCGCGACGGCCCGGATGCCGACACCCTGACCCGTAACGCCGACCTGGCGATGTACCAGGCCAAGTCGCAGGGGCGCAATGTGATCCAGTTCTTCGATCGCGACATGGATGCGCTCACCCAGCAGCGCCACCATTATGAGGACGGCCTGCATAAGGCCCTGACCAATCAGGAGCTGTTCGTACAATACCAACCGCGGTTCGATATCCAGGGGGAACAGGTGCTGGGAGCCGAAGCGTTGCTGCGCTGGCGCCATAGCGAATACGGCCTGGTTGCCCCGGACGAGTTCATTCCGGTTGCCGAGGAATCCGACCTGATCGTCGATATCGGCCGCTTCGTATTGCTGGAAGCCTGCCAACAGGCGGCAGCCTGGCGCCAGGGCGGCCTGGATATCCCGGTGGCGGTCAACCTGTCGCCGCGCCAGCTGCGGGACCGCAACCTGTTGCAGGACATCAAATACAGTCTTGAACAGAGCGGGCTTCCGCCAGAGCTGCTGGAGCTGGAGATTACCGAAAATCAGGTGATGGAGAATATCGATCACTATATCCACACCCTGAATCAGATCCGCTCCATGGGGGTCAAGCTGTCGGTTGACGACTTCGGCACCGGTTATTCGTCGTTGGTTTACCTGAAAAAACTGCCGATCGACACGGTCAAGATCGATCGTTCGTTCATCATGGATGTGCCGGGCGATATTGATGACGAGAACCTGATCCAGGCCATTATCCGAATGTCCCACAGCCTGCGACTGCGCGTGGTAGCCGAGGGGGTGGAAACCCGCGAACAGCAGCAGTTCCTGCAAGCACTGGGCTGTGACGAAATCCAGGGTTTCCTACTCGGCCGGCCCGGCAGCGTAGAACAGCTCAAACGGCTGGCCCGCCAGCCGGAGGTTAAAGCGGGTTAACTTGTATAGCTAACAGCTAACGGCTTTATTGTAGTGCGGAGGGTCGCGACTGAAACTGCCCGTCCGGAGCCCCTCCGACAAAGCCCGTACCTTGTAGGAGGGGCTTCAGCCGCGACCAACCACCGAGTCTAAACAAACCAACTAAGTAGCTAATGAAGGCGCAGCCCATCCATTGCAGAATCGTCTTTGCAGTAAAAGGCGGAAGCCGAACCTGGACAGTTAAGGTTCCGCCATATTAAAAAACAACTCAGCTGTACCAGGCGGAGGCCAGTTGGTCGTCATCCATCGCCAGCACTTCGTCGGCGCCATTCAGTACCATTGCCGCATAGGATGCGCAGCGCGGCAGAATCTGGGCGATATAGAAACGGGCACCCAGCACCTTGGCCTGCAGGAACTGCTGGTCGCCATCGACCACCTCACTGGCTGCCAACGCTGCACGCAATTGCTGCCATCCGCCGGCCAGAGTTCCCATCAGCATCATATAGTTGAACGCCACCGCACCGGGCCACTGGCGATCCTGGCCGCCTTTATTCAGCAGCATGTCGAATGCGGCACGCGCTTGTTGCAGCGCCGCCTCGAAACGCTCGGCTTCGACACCAAAGGCCGACTGTTCACGCAGCAGAAGCAAAGTCTGCTCCATCTCGCCAAACAATGCCTGCATCGCCCTGCCACCATCGAACAAGGTCTTGCGACCGACCAGATCCATCGCCTGGATACCGTTGGTTCCCTCGTAGATAGGCAAGATACGGGCGTCACGCTGGTGCTGGGCGGCGCCGGTCTCCTCGATAAAGCCCATGCCGCCGTGCACTTGCACCCCCAACGAGGTGACCTCCTGGGCGATCTCGGTGCACCAACCTTTGACGATCGGTGTCAGCAGCGCAGCGCGAGCCTGCTCAGCAGCGTCGCCGTTGGCATGGGAGAAATCCAGGCTGGCGCAGGCATCGTATGCCAGTGCACGCCCCGCCTCGGTGAGCGTTTTCATGGTCAGCAACATCCGGCGCACATCGGCATGACGGATAATCAGGCCCGCCTGCTCGCGTTCGTTGGCGTAAGCCAGCGCTTGCTGGTAGGACCGTTCAGCGATCGCCACCCCCTGCAAGCCCACCGCCAGACGGGCGTTGTTCATCATCGTGAACATGCAGGCCAGTCCCTTGTTTTCTTCCCCGACCAGGTAGCCGATCGCCCCTTCATTGTCGCCGAACGACATCACGCAGGTCGGGCTGGCATGGATCCCCATCTTGTGTTCAAGCGAGACACAGCGTACGTCATTCAGTTCGCCCAGGGAGCCATCCTCGTTCACCAGGTATTTAGGCACCAGGAACAGCGAGATCCCCTTCACCCCGGCCGGCGCGTCCGGTAAACGGGCCAGTACCAGATGAACGATATTCTCGGCCATCTCGTGCTCACCCCAGGTGATGAAGATCTTCTGGCCATGGATTCGGTAACAGTCGCCATCCGGCTCGGCCCGGCTGCGGATCGCCGCCAGATCGGAACCGGCCTGCGGCTCGGTCAGGTTCATGGTCCCGGTCCATTCGCCGCTGATCAGCTGCGGCAGATAGCGGGCTTTCAACAATTCGCTGCCATTGGCACTCAACGCTTCAACGGCGCCCTGGCTGAGCAGCGGGCACAGCCCCCAGGCCATGTTGGCCGACTGCCACATCTCCATTACCGGTATCGACAGGCTGTAGGGCAACCCCTGACCGCCATATTCCGGGTCGAACTGCAGCGAACCCCAGCCGCCTTCGGCAAACTGCTGGTAGGCCTCGGCAAAGCCCTCGGGCACCCGAACCCGGCCCTCCTCCAGCGACACCCCTTGGTTGTCGCCGACCGGGTTAAGTGGCGACAACACACCACCGGCCAGCTTGCCGGCCTCCTCCAGGATCGCCGCCACCATATCCTCGGTCGCCTCCTCGAACTGCGGCAAGGCGGCCAGCTGCGGCAGCCGGGCGTTGTGTTGCAGAGCAAACTGCATGTCCTTCAAAGGTGCTTTGTAATCAACCATCTGTAATATTGTCCTGTAATATTAAGCGTTGAAAGGCCGAAGCCGCTCGACCTTAAATAAGGGTATACCCTTATACTAGCAAACTGTCCACTCGCGATAAGATTCCCCATTGGTCGCGTATCCACTGCGACAGCCACCACCGCCATGTTTGAGGAACTTTAGGATGCAGGAACTGCACGGATACTATCTGGAAGATCTGGAAGTAGGCATGACCGCCAGCTACGCCAAGACCATCTCCGAGTCGGACGTGTACACCTTTGCCGGAATCTCCGGCGACAATAATCCGGTACATATCAACGAGGAGTACGCCAAGACCACGCCGTTCAAGCAGCGTATCGTGCACGGCATGTTCAGCGCCGCCCTGATCTCCACCGTCGCCGGCACCCGCCTGCCCGGCCCGGGCGCGATCTACATCGATCAGCAGATCAAGTTCCGCGCCCCGGTCCATATCGGCGATACCGCCCGCGCTTCCGTCACCGTCACCGAAATCGACAACCGACGCCGCCGCGTGAAGTGCCGTACCGACGTGCATGTCGGTGACAAGCTGGTGGCCACCGGCGAAGCCACCTTCATGGTCGACAGCCGGGAAGGTTGATCGGCAAACAATCCAATCAATAAAGGGCGCCCAGGCGTAATGCCAGTCAGTTAAGCCAACTGACTGGCATTTTTCTTTCTCACGGGGTAGCGGCATGGGCAGCTCTTTAATGCCCGGGGATAACGCCGCTCTCGCCTTGTCGGCAACACGAAA
>NZ_JAILYN010000061.1 GCF_019795155.1 Marinobacterium arenosum
TGTAGTCGTAGTGCTTGTACCGTGCCATCCCTTGCACCCTCTGCGGTAAAGTTCTATCCGGCGATTGTAGCGGTATCCGAGCCCGCAGACCAAGGGCTTCGGGACTTATCCGACAGCCTCAACGCCTCGTTAAGAGGCAAATAATATGTTGGCTAAAATCAGCGACGCAGGAGCAAAAGCCAACTGTTATTTGTCCTACTTTAACGACTTGTTAGTTTACACTTGCGCCAACAACAATGAAAACGAACTTAACCAAACTAGTTGAATCCAATATGAAACTCGCTGATACAAACCAGCCTTTTCTTTTGCTTTAAAGGCCTTAGCTAGTTTAACTACATAATAAACCGACAGAATAACTGCTAAAACTGAAAATACTCTAAATTCAAAAGAAATAATATGAGATTCAGGGCTAAATGCTAAAAGAATGGGGGCGAACATTAATGTTAGTAACATTACAAGGCCAGCAATTGAGTGAACATTGCAATTGAAGCTAGGTTCTTCAGTATAAGGATCTTTGTCCATAGGAAAATAACCAGCTATCAAAGTACCTAAACCATGAAAGATAACTAACCAGCCAGTAATAGTTAAAGCTAAATTTGAATCGGGTAGCTGTGTGATATGCCAGCCAAATAAGCCAAATATTAAACTTAAAGGGTAATTATTTATTAAAGGGGACAATTTCTCTGTTGGGCTACCTGAAGCTCCTAATTCACTGCAAAATTGATTAGAGTGGCTGTAATTAGGATAATATTTAGCAGCGATATAAACGCCTATTGTAATCCATACTGTAGCGATAACTCCTGATATAGCAGCGATAAATTCGAACAACACTAAACTCCTTGTGTAAACTAACGCTCGTAACACTTGACCGAAAAAGCGTAGCTTTTTGGGGTCAAGTGCTTACTTTTGTTAGGGCTGAAACTCATATGCTATGGCTTAAAATCCGTATTCTTCTGAACCCAATTGCGTTGGCTAGGAGATAAGGATTGCCATAGCTTTCTTAACTTCCAGTCATCCATTCTGCGTAGCTGTTCCTTTTCTCTATCCCGGCGTATAACTATCTTGAAATCAGATGGTTTATACTCGACGTTATGCTGTTCAAAACGCCAAATTAAAACTGCCAGTTGATTTGGGGTGAACGCATCACGATCCAAAACATAAGAAATAAATGAATCAATATCAAAATCCTCTTCGGACGCAGAGAGCTCAACAAGTGCATTAATCATTCGTCTCTTTCTAGCTTCATTTACAAGGAACCTTCGGTCTCTATTTACTCGTCTACGAGAACCCTCGCGATCAAGTATGACACCAAGCTCATCTGTAGCCGAAATGCCAAATTTGTTGATGCACTCAGACCCCACAAGCATCTCATTTCCATTACTCCGGTTTACTATTTTAAACTGGTAACGAATGTTGGGATGCTCGCAAAGCTCGCAGCTCTCCTTTGGGGCTTCTAAATCATACATATCCCCTGCATAAAGCCATTCACGAAGGGCAATATTAAGGTGATGCTTTTCCTCACTTAAAGGAAGTAGATTATCAGCGCTTCTTACTGCCCAATTCATACAGGTATCTCCAAACCCTAACGCTTGTAACAGGTGACCGAAAAGCGTAGCTTTTTGGGTCACCTGATTACACTTGTTAAATGCAGTTACCCCTTTGGCGGGAACGGATCGTTACCGTGGCTATCTTTCCCGCTGATCTGACCATCTTTATTATGGATGACCAGTTCAGTTCCTTGATTTTGGCTAATTTCACGGGCACGATCAACTGCATCTTGCTTTCTATCAAAATGACCAGACGAACGCTGCCCTCCGCTTTGCTGAATATCCCAACCACCATCTGGATTAGGAACAACATGTGTTGATTTACTGGACATAATTCCTTACTCCTTTAAGGTCGATATTCTGTTTCTTGGCAGCGAGGACAAGGAGGCAAGGTATCTGAGTTATCGTCAAGAACAACAACCTGCCCGCAGTTGGTGCACGTATAAGCACCTTTTCCTGGTTTTTCTCCTGTAGTAGACATATGTCCATTCTCCTTCGTCATGCTGCCAAAATATTATGCCACTGGCAGCTTGCGGCATTTAACAGTGTATTAGACGGCGTGCAGTAATTTACCCATCTATACGGCATGCCGTATAGATCATTTCTACATGGTTGACAGCTTCCACCTGTTGACGCTATTTTCCCGTTCGATATTCCCACTATAAACGAAAGGACTCGTTTGATGGCAACCGGACTGCGCGCCGCTGCCGTTCCGCAGGAACTGGCCCAGCCTTTATTCAATAAAATCAATAATTTAGCCAAATCATCCAGCCAGGCGCACTGGTATATGAAACGGGTCGAGGAGTACCTGCGCGCTACGCCTCGCCGTCCGGTTTCGGCACACAGCGGCGAAGAGGTCAGCCGCTGGCTTGCCGAACTAGGCCGCAAAAACAGGCTATCCGATTGGCAGTTCCGCCAGTGTGTCGAAGCGGTCGGGGTGCTGATGCGGGTGGCGGGTGCGCCGGCATTGCAAGAGATAGACTGGCGTTACTGGTTGGATGGCGGCAAGCCGCTGGAAACGAACCACGCCACCACCGGGCGCAACAATACGCCGGTCCCACCGGCACCGGTCGCGACTGACGACCAGAAGGCCAAGCCACAGCCCGATACAGCGCACGATATTCTCCAACAGGCTGTAATAGCCATGCGTCGCGAGGGGCTGGCCTACAAGACCGAGCAGAGTTACGGCACCTGGATTCAGCGCTACTACGGTTTCTGTTCGACCCGTTTGGATAAACGTGACCCGCAAAGCGTGCGTGCCTTTCTCGACCATCTGGTACTGGAGCGTAATGTCGCCGCCAGCACGCAGAACCAGGCGCTCAACGCGCTGCTGTTTCTGTTCCGCAAGGTATTCGGCAGGGAACTGGGCGAATTGGGCGAGTTCGCCTATGCCAAACGCCCGAAGCGTCTGCCGGTGGTATTGACCCGTCAGGAAATGCAGGCGCTCCTGTCGCGGTTGAAAGGCCGCAACGCTCTGATGGGATCGCTGCTTTACGGCACCGGTATGCGGCTGATGGAGGCGGTTCGTCTGCGCGTGCAGGATGTCGACTTCGGCTATCGGCAGATTCTGGTGCGCAACGCCAAGGGCAATAAGGACAGGGTGGCACCGCTGCCGGAACGGCTGATCGAGGCCCTGGAGGTGCAGCTGGAGTTCGCCCGTAACCTGCATCGGCAGGATCTGGCGCAGGGTTATGGCGAGGTCTGGCTACCGGATGCGCTGAGCCGGAAATGGCCGAACGCCGCCCGCAGCTGGGAGTGGCAGTATCTGTTTCCGAGTACTCGCCTGGCGGTCGATCCGCGTAGCGGTGAAACCCGCCGCCACCATATACACGAATCGGTGTTGCAGAAAGCGGTAAAAAGCGCCTCGCGCCAGGCCGGGCTGACCAAGCGGGTCAGCTGTCATACACTGCGCCACTCCTTCGCCACCCATCTACTGGAGAATGGCTACGATATACGTACCGTGCAGGAATTGCTGGGGCACGCAGACGTGTCGACCACGATGATCTACACCCATGTACTGAACCAGGGCAGCGGGGTGCGCAGCCCGCTCGACTTTTAGTCTGTCAGTAAGGCAGAAAGCACAACAAGCCCCGCCCTTCTCTCCGAACCACCCAAGCGCTGACTTTGCTCCGCCGACAGGCACACAGACCGGCCATATTAAGAAAAAAGAGTCAGGCCGTTTCCAGCCCCATCTTGATACAGCGCAGCAGACCATAGTCGTAGGCACCGGCTAGTTCCTCATAGACCGGTTTCAGCGCCGCGCCGTGCTCGCGGGCGCAGTCGAGGATGGTCTGCTCGATCTGCTGGCGCTCGTTGCTAGGCAGCTCGACCACCTCTTCCACCGCCAACTGGCGGGTCTGGATCGCCTGGGCCAGGTGGCTGTAGATCACGTTGGCCGACAGCTTCTGCTGGCGGGCCACCTGCGGTACCGTCATGCCGGCCTTGAACAGCGCCAGCGACTCCTGTGCCTGTTGGTCGGTGTCCGGCGGTGTCTTGATCTCGTGCTGCTCGATCACCGCGATAAAGTGGTCGGCGTACAGATTGAGTTTGCGCTCACCAACCCCGCTGAGGCGGCGGAACTGACCGTGGTTGAGCGGCCGGTACATCACCATCTCCATCAGCGTGGCGTCATGGAAGATCACGTACGGCGGCACGTCCTGATCATCGGCCAGCGCCTTACGGGCGGCACGTAGTGCGTTCCACAGTTCGAACTCTTCGGCATCCAGCTTCTGCTGCGGCACCTGGCTGCGACGGAACTTGCTCTGTTGGCGGGCGTCACGGCGCAGCTCGATGGTCTCCTCGCCACGCAGCAACGGCCGGCACTGGGCGGCCAACCGCAACACGCCGTGGCCGTCCGGATCAACGCTGAGGTAACCGCGCGCCACCAACTGGCGGAACACCGAGCGCCACTGGTTGCGGTCCACGTCCTTGCCGATGCCGAAGGTACTGAGCCGGTCGTGGCCCTGGTTGACCACCTTGTCGGTGCGCTGGCCGACCAGGATATCGACCACATGGTTGACGCCGAAGCGCTGGCCGCTGCGGTAGACCGCCGACAGCGCCTTGCGGGCCGCCTCGGTACCGTCCCAGACCGGCACCGGCTCCAGGCAGGTATCGCAGTTGCCGCAGGGGGCGTGCTCGGTCTCGCCGAAGTAGCTCAGCAGCGCCTGGCGGCGGCAGCTGGTGATCTCGCACAGGCCGAGCATCGCCTCCAGCTTCTGCCGTTCCACCTGCTTGTGGCTCTCGGCAGCCTGCGACTGCTCCAGCATCTGCCGCTGCCAGATCACATCCTGCAGGCCGTACACCATCCAGGCATCCGCCGGCAGGCCATCACGGCCGGCGCGGCCGGTCTCCTGATAGTAGGCTTCGATGCTTTTCGGCAGATCCAGGTGAGCGACGAAGCGAACGTTGGGTTTGTCGATCCCCATGCCGAAGGCGATGGTGGCCACCATCACCAGCCCCTCCTCCTGCAGGAAGCGGTGCTGGTTATGGGCCCGCAGATCGTTCGACAGGCCGGCATGGTAGGGCAGCGCCTTGAAGCCGCGCTCGCTGAGCCAGGCGGCAGTCTCCTCCACCTTCTTGCGCGACATGCAGTAGACCACCCCGGCATCGCTGGCGTGCTCGTCGCGCAGGAACTTCAGCAGTTGTTCACGAGCGCGGTCCTTCTGACCAATGCGGTAGCGGATATTGGGCCGATCGAAACCCTGTACGAACACAGCCGCCTGATCGAGGCCCAGCCGCTCGATGATCTCCTGGCGGGTACGCTGGTCGGCGGTGGCGGTCAGGGCGATGCGCGGCACCTGTGGGAACAGCTCACAGAGTCGGCTCAACTGCAGGTATTCAGGGCGGAAATCGTGGCCCCACTGGGACACACAGTGGGCCTCGTCGATGGCGAACAGCGCCAGCCGGGTCTGGCCGAGCAGTTCCAGGGTGCGCGGCTGCAGCAGCCGCTCGGGGGCGATATAGAGCAGATCCAGCTGGCCGGAGCGCAGCTGGTGTTCGGTCTCCTGCAACAGGCTGAAGTCCATCGAGGAGTTCAGGCAGCCGGCCCGGATGCCCCACTGGGACAGCGCCGACACCTGGTCCTGCATCAAGGCGATCAGCGGCGACACCACGATCGCGGTGCCCTCGCGCAGCAACGCCGGCAACTGATAGCAGAGCGACTTGCCGCCGCCGGTCGGCATCACCACCAACACATCGCGTCCGCCGCACAACTGCTCGATCACGGCATCCTGCGGCGACCGGAACTGGTCGTAGCCGAATACGTCTTTTAGTACCTGAAGCGCCCTGTCAATCATGGGGCGGCATTATCCTTGATATGTCGGTATAAAGACACCTCTACGCAAAGCGCCCCGCTCGGAGTAGAATGCACCCGGTTTAACCTATTGATAACCGCCTGACTGACAGCGCGGACCTGCCTGGGATACAAGCACCATGAGCCTGAGCGTAACGCCATTGACCGACGATGAACTGGACCTGCTGGACGATTTTCTCTTTTCCGACGCAGTCTCCGAAGAGACACTGGACCTGATCGGTGTTCATGGCCTGCTCTACGCGGTGAATATCAGCCCGGAGCCGATCGCCCGTGACGAATGGCTGTCGGTGATCTTCGACGAGCAGCCGAACTGGGAATCCGACGCCCAGAAAGCGAAGATCGAAGGGCTGCTGGAGCAGCTCAACAAGGAGATCAGCGCCTCCCTGTACAGTGATGAAGGCGTGGATATCCCCTGCGACCTGACGCTGGAACCGGAAGAGGGTGAAGAGGTGTCCGACCTGGTGATCTGGACCCAGGCGTTCATGGAAGGTGTGTTCATGCGTGAAGAACAGTGGTTCAGCGGTGCCCACGAAGAGGCCGCTGCCGAACTGCTGCTGCCGTTCATGGTGGTGTCCGACCTGTTCGAAGAGCCGGAATTCCAGAAGATGCGCAACGACAAGCGGATCGCCGCCGCAATGTGCGCCCAGCTGCCGGAGCTGCTGATCGACCTGTACCTGCTGTTCCACGCGCCGGAAAAGTAATTTGTAATAGTTCCGCCCGATCCCCCGCCGCAACCGCCCGGTTGCGGCGTCTGTTTTTTCTCTACGCAAATTCCGCCTCAACGGCCACCGGGTTCCGCGCTTCGTCGCAGCCCGCTCTGAGGGCGACATCCTCGAACCACGCCAACTCTATAGCGGTCAGCATCCGAAGAGCATGCCAAGCCCGCTGCTACAGGGTCTGTGCCGTAGCAGCCGGCTCCACGGGCGACAAGGCCGCAGATTTCGAAAAAACCGCCATGGGTCGCGGTCGGAGCCCGCTGCTGCAGGGTCTGTGCCGTAGCAGCCGGATCCACGGGCGACAAGGCCGCTGGTTTCGAAAAAACCGCCATGGGTCGCGGTCGGAGCCCGCTGCTGCAGGGTCTGTGCCGTAGCAGCCGGATCCGCGGGCGACAAGGCCGCAGATTTCGAGAAAACCGCCATGGGTCGCGGTCGGAGCCCGCTGCTACAGGGTCTGTGCCGTAGCAGCCGGCTCCACGGGCGACAAGGCCGCAGATCTCGAAAAGCCGCCATGGGTCGCGGTCGGAGCCCGCTGCTACAGGGTTCCGTGCCGTAGCAGCCGGCTCCGCTGGCGACAAGGCCGCAGATTTCGAGAAAACCGCCATGGGTCGCGGTCGGAGCCCGCTGCTACAGGGTCTGCGCCGTAGCAGCCGGCTCCACGGGCGACAAGGCCGCAGATCTCGAAAAACCGTCATGGGTCGCGGTCGGAGCCCGCTGCTACAGGGTCTGCGCCGTAGCAGCCGGCTCCACGGGCGACAAGGCCGCAGATTTCGAAGAAACCGCCATGGGTCGCGGTCGGAGCCCGCTGCTACAGGGTCTGTGCCGTAGCAGCCAGATCCGCGGGCGACAAGGCCGCAGATTTCGAGAAAACCGCCATGGGTCGCGGTCGGAGCCCGCTGCTGCAGGGTCTGTGCCGTAGCAGCGTCAATATTGGAGCTTAAAGTTTCATCAAATGAGAGCCGCCACAATAAGTTGTATTTCAAATACATTTTACTTATTCTGCTCGGAGCCCGCAGTTTTGATGGACAGAAACGCCAATGAGCATTTTCACCCCGATCGTCAGCCGGCTGGCCGGTGCCACCCCGCCGGTCATCGCCCAGCTGCAGCAGCAGATCGAATCACAGGAAGCGGAACTGCAACAGGCCCGCGAGCAGTTACAGCAACAGCAGCAGCATGCCCGCCAGTTGGAGCAGCAGCGTGAACAGGCCGCACAGCAGAGCAAGCACTATCAGCAGGAGCTAAAAGCCCTGTCGCAACGGATGCGGCGGATGCGTCAGTCCTTCGCCTGGCTGGATGCCAATCTGCTGAAAAGTTCGGGGGCGATCGGCGATGCGGTCGGTCTGTCGCAGGCGTCGCGAACAAGGATCGAAACCCTGGCCGATGAGCTGCACCAACTGACCGGCCTGCAGAACCAGCAGCTGAACACCCTGGACGGACTGTTCGAAAAGGTCGACCAGATCTCCGACATCATCGGCAACATCAGCAAGATCGCCGACCAGACCAACCTGCTGTCGTTGAACGCGGCGATCGAAGCGGCCCGCGCTGGTGAACACGGCCGCGGCTTCGCCATCGTAGCCAACGAGGTGCGCACCCTGTCGGGCACCACCGGCGACTCCGCCAGCGAGGCCAACGGTTTCCTCAGCGGCCTGGCCACCACCTCCGACCAGCTGGGCGACATCAACCGTACCCTGGCCAGCCGGGTCGACGAGATCAGCTCCACCACCCAGACCACGCTGGCCGAGCTTGGCGACCAACTGGCACGGATCGGCATTACCCAGCAGGACCTGAACGAAGCCAACTGGCGCTCCAAGCTGGAGCTGGCGATCATCGACGAAACTTTTCTGCGCAACGATGTGATCGACTACGTCAGCCAGCCGGGCAGCGAGCCGCCTGGCAGCGTGCCCAGCTCACGCGACTGTGGTATCGGCAAGTGGTATTACGACGCCGGCGTTCAGGCCCGTTTTCGCCACAACAGCGCCTTCCGTGCACTGGAAAAGCCGCACGACCTGATCCACCAGCATGCCGAGCAGGCCCTGGCGCTGCGCCGCCAGCAGCAACAGCAACAGGCGCTGGAACAGGTCCGGCAGATGGAGGAGCAGTACCGGCTTGTCGAAGAGTTGCTGCTGAAGCTGGTTAACAGAGATTAACTTGGTGCACGGCCGCTGGTCGGGCGCACCAACAGTGCGCCTTTTTTCGTCAGCCAGCCAACAGCCAAACCCCAAGTCACTGTTTTTAAAACAGAAAAGCATTCTGGCACAGAGCCTGCTTTAACCTCGACAACAATCAGAATCGAACAAAGGCGTTCCAACTTCGTCGCACTGCGACGGAGCAGGCACGCCTTTTTTATTTTCTTCACAGTGTCGAGAGCTCCTCCCATGACTGACAGTGGCAAACTCAACCTGCTTTCCTTCACCGGAAAGATGAAGATCCTGCATCTCAGCTGGATCGCCTTTTTCATCACCTTCTTCGTCTGGTTCAACCATGCACCGCTGCTCGGCGTTATCGCCGAGTCGCTGGGGCTGAGCAAGGCAGAAGTGAAAACCCTGCTGATCCTCAACGTGGCGCTGACCATCCCGGCCCGGGTACTGATCGGCATGCTGACCGACAAGTTCGGCCCGCGGCTGGTCTACGCCGTGCTGCTGGCACTGGCCAGCCTGCCCTGCTTCCTGTTCGCGCTGGCCGAGGATTTCCAGCAGGCGGCGATCGCCCGCTTCCTGCTCGGCTTTATCGGCGCTGGTTTCGTGATCGGCATCCGGATGGTCAGTGAGTGGTTCCCGGCCAACGAGCTGGGCACCGCCGAGGGGATCTACGGCGGCTGGGGCAACTTCGGTTCCGCCGCCGCTGCGATGTTGCTGCCGACCCTGGCTTTGATGTTCGGTGGCGAGCATGGTTGGCGCTGTGCGGTCGGTATCACCGGCGCCATCTGCCTGCTGTTCAGCGTGGTCTGGTACCGCAACGTCAGCGACACGCCGAAGGGCTCCACCTACTTCAAGCCGAAGAAGATCGGCGGCCTGGAGGTGACCAGCGTCGGTGATTTCTACTTCCTGCTGATCATGAAGCTGCCGATGTACGCCGCCCTGGCGCTGCTGACCTGGAAGCTGTCACCGGCCGGCGTCAATATGCTGAGCGACGGCATCGCCACGCTGATCTACTTCGGCCTGGCGGCGATCTTCGTCTACGACTGCTTCAGCGCCTACCAGGTCAACAAGGAGATCTTCAGCAAGCCGGTACCGGAGATGCACCGCTACAAGTTCAAGCAGGTGGCGGTATTGAACGTACTCTACTTCGCGACCTTCGGTTCCGAGCTGGCGGTGGTATCGATGCTGCCGCTGTTCTTCGCCGAAGTGTTCGAGCTGGATATGGTCTACGCCGGCCTGCTGGCCTCCGGCTACGCCTTCATGAACCTGATGTCGCGTCCCGGTGGCGGCTGGCTCAGCGACCGTTTCGGCCGCAAGAAAACCCTGCTGATCCTGACTGCCGGCCTGGCCGCCGGCTACGCCACCATGTCGCTGATCGACAGCAGCTGGCCGCTGGCGCTGGCGGTGATCGCGGCGATGGCCTGTTCGTTCTTCGTGCAGGCCGGTGAAGGCGCGGTATTTGCCGTGGTGCCGCTGATCAAGCGTCGGCTGACCGGCCAGGTGGCCGGCATGACCGGTGCTTACGGCAACGTCGGCGCGGTGTTCTACCTGACGGTGCTGTCGATGGTCAGCTACCAGGTGTTCTTCACGGTGATCGCCGCCACTGCGATGCTCGGCTTCCTGGTGTTGCTGTTGCTGGAAGAGCCGCGGGGTCATATGGCCGAGGTCAACGAGGACGGCAGCGTCGAACTGATCAAAGTGACCTGAGAATCGACCTGATAACCGGCCTGATAAATGGCCTTGACAGCGAGCTGAACCGGAGAGGATGGCAGGCGGCCCTGACGGCCCCTGCCCGTTGAACGATGCAGCAACTGAATACCAAGCGAAAACTACGGGTACGCTTCGGCGGCCACTCCGACGCAGGTGCCAAGCCGGTCAACCAGGACGCCTTCGCCGCCTTTCACCCACCGGGTGGCGAGTGCGACTTCAAGGGGATAGCCGCGGCGATCGCCGATGGGGTCAGCAGCTGTGCCGAGGCCCATATCGCCAGCCAGACCAGCGTCACCAGCTTCCTCAGCGACTATTACAGCACGCCGCACAGCTGGTCGGTGCGCAACTCGGCGGCACGGGTACTACGGGCGATGAACAGTTGGCTGCATCAGCACAACAGCCGTACCCATCGCGAGAAGGACAGCATGCTGTGCACCTTCTCGGCAGCGGTGATCAAGTCCAACACCCTGCACTGCTTCCATGTCGGCGACTCGCGCATCTACCACTATCGCAACGGCCAGTTGGAGCAGCTGACCCACGATCACCTGCGCACCGAGAACGGCCGTTACTACCTGGCCCGTGCGCTGGGCGGCGACCAGCACCTGCAGGTGGATTACAGCCAGCAGCCCCTGGCCGAGGGCGACCTGCTGCTGCTGACCACCGACGGGGTGCACGAGCATGTCAGCCCGCTGCAGATACGGCGGCTGCTGGAGAGTGGCGGCGAAGACCTGGAAGGCACCGCCCAGCAGCTGGTGTCGATGGCGCTGGCCAACGGCAGTCAGGACAACGTCACCGCGCTGCTGATCGCCGTCGACCAGCTGCCGCTGAAAACCCTGGACGAGAGCCACCAACAGCTGAACCAGTTGCCGATTCCGCCAGTGCTGGCGCCGGGCAACCGGATCGACGGCTACGAGGTGCAGGAGGTGATCTTCAGCGGCAGCCGCAGCCATATGTATCTGGTGCGCGACCCGGACAGCGGCCGCCAGTACACCTTGAAGGCACCGTCGCTGAACTTCAGCGAAGACGCGCTCTACCTGGACGGTTTCAGCCGCGAAGAGTGGGTCGGCCAGCAGATCGCCCACCCCAACGTGATGAAAACCTTCCAGCCGCCGCGGCCCAAGCAGTTCCTCTACTACCTGGGCGAATATATCGAAGGCCAGAACCTGCGCCAGTGGATGCACGACCATCCGCAGCCGTCGCTGGACCAGGTGCGCCAGCTGGTGCGCCAGATCGTCCAGGGGCTGCGCGCCTTCCAGCGTGCCGACATGGTGCACCAGGACCTGAAGCCGGAAAACATCATGATCGACCGCGACGGTCGGGTGAAGATCCTCGATTTTGGCACCGTGCTGATCGCCGGGGTCGAAGAGATTGCCTCGCCGCTCGACAAGTCGGTGCCGCAGGGCTCGGTCAATTACGTGGCGCCGGAATACCTGGTCGGTGAACCGGGCAACTTCCGCTCCGACCTGTTCTCGCTGGCGGTGATCTGCTACGAGATGCTGACCGGCGAATTGCCCTACAAGGAGCCCTCGGTTAAACGCACCCGGCTGCCCAACTACGGTGCGCTGCATTATATTCCGGCATTGCGCCACCGCCGCGAACTGCCGCTGTGGGTCGAGGGCTGCCTACGCAAGGCGCTGCAGGCCAACCCGCGCCACCGCTATCCGGCGTTGTCGGAGTTCCTGCACGACCTGAGCCAGCCGAATCCGCAGCTGGAAGCACAGATCCAGCAGCAGCCGCTGCTGGAGAAGAATCCACTGCTGTTCTGGCGGCTGTTCTGTGCGCTGCTGCTGCTGCTGAACCTGGTGCAGTTGCTGAGTTGATGCTACCTGTTCAGGCTTCGCTGGCCGACAACGCCCGCACCAGCATCTTTTCCAACGCTTCGGGCTTGGTGACCGGCGCGAAGCGTTGCAGCGGACGGCCGTCGCGGCCGATCAGGAACTTGGTGAAGTTCCACTTGATAGTGCGGCCCAATAGCCCGGGCAGTTCGCGGCAGAGATACTGGAACAGCGGGTGGGCATTGGTGCCCTTGACCTCGACCTTTTCGAACATCGGGAAGCTGACCCCGTAATTGACCAGGCAGCCTTCGGCGATCTGCCGGCTGTCACCTGGCTCCTGCTGGCCGAACTGGTTGCAGGGGAAACCGAGAATCACCAACCCCTGATCGGCGTATTTGTCGTAGAGCGTTTGAAGCCCCTGATACTGAGGCGTGAAACCGCACTCGCTGGCGGTATTCACCACCAGCACCACCTTGCCTTCGAACTCGGTCATCGAAACCGGCTTGCCCTGCAGACTGGTGGCGGAAAACTGGTAAAAGGCATTCATCGCTCGTGTCCCCGGAATAGACCGAATACTATGCATTCAAATTAGTTGGCAACACAAACAGCGCCAAGCCATCTCCCGCTGCTGACGTCACCAGCCCGCAATGACCGGTAGTTGCTGAGGCACCATTCCCAACGGTCAGCCCTCTGTCCGCAAACCGGCCCCGCAACTCCATTCGCACCCGAAGATTAACTACAAGCCATTATTTTATAAAGAAAAAACAGCGACCAAAAAGCGTATCCAGCAGGCTATTTATAGGCTATATAGTGATTCTGTACGAATTTCTTCGGAGCATCCATGTTTGAACGCCCCCCTTACCCCCAGCCCCATCGAGTACGCTGAAACCTTCGACCGGATCGCCGACGCCCTGCACGGTCCCGGCTACACCATCCTGCCGAACGCCCTGCCCGACAATCTGAGCCTGGCCCTGCGGGAGCATTGCCAATCGCTGCACCAGAGCGAGTTCAAGATAGCCGGCATCGGCCGTGACCAGGAGCATCAGCTAAACCGCAGTATCCGCAGCGATACGATCCACTGGCTGGAGCGCGGCCAACCGGCAGTAGACAGTTACCTGGATTGGACAGAACAGCTACGCCAGGCAGTGAATCGCCGGTTGTTCCTTGGGTTGTTCGATTACGAGAGCCATTACGCCTACTATCCGGAAGGCGCCTTCTACAAGAAGCATTATGATGCGTTCCGGGGGCAAACCAGCCGGGTACTGACCACCGTGCTCTACCTGAATCCGGACTGGCAACCCTGCGATGGCGGCGAACTGCTGATCTACGATGGCGAAGGCAGGGTACTGGAAAGGGTCCGGCCGGAATTCGGCACCCTGGTGATCTTTCTCAGCGAGGAGTTCCCGCACGAGGTGTTGCCGGTCAACAAGCCGCGCTACAGCATTGCCGGCTGGTACCGGGTCAACAACAGCCTCGGCGACGCTATCGATCCGCCGCGCTGAGTTCCGCCGTTGCCCCGTTGCTCAGGTAGACGGTACAGACCACCCGCAGCAGCGAAGCAAAGTTGCCGATCTCGCCACGCCGCTCGCGTACTTCGCGGTACAGGGTATTGATAAAGCCGGCCAGCGTGCTGCCCTCGCCGGCCGCAATCTCCTCGAGGATCGCCCAGAAGCGTTGCTCCAGCCGGATGCTGGTCACCGCGCCATCAAGCCGGATCGAACGGGTGCAGCTTTCATACAGCTCGGGCGAGGTGCTGGCGTAGATATCACACATGGCAGACTCCTTTATCCTCGGTCCGCACTATCAAAACTGAAAAACCGGCCGCGACGCAAGTCGCGGCCGGTTTTTTAGGTTTTTTAAGTTCTTCGCGGATTGGTGGGGCTCATTTATACGTCAGTCAGAGTCCTGCCGCTGGCTGCCCCCTAACTGCGCCGACCGCGACGGGGTTAGCGTAGTCCGCATGTGTCGCCCACGGAGGGGGCTGCTACGGCAGAGCCCGGTAGGGCGTCACCTGGGGCGCCACCGCCGCAGGCGGTTGAAAACGCCTATCGGCGTTTGGCCGGCCAGGTCCGGCCTTACATGGCGTGGTGAAGAACCAGCCTTGTAGGGTGGGCACGTTTTTTGTGCCCACGCGGCGCTTGTTGACTTGGTGTAGATGTTTCCCGCTATTCCGCGAAGAACCTTTTTATAGTCTTGGCGCAACGCTTACAGGGTAATCCGTGCCCCCAGCGCCTCGACGAACTGGCGCAGCCACTGCGGATGGGCCGGCCAGGCCGGCGCGGTAATCAGCGTACCGTCGGTTACCGCCGCATCGATCTCGATCTCCTGGTAGTGGCCGCCGGCCAGCTGTACTTCCGGTGCGCACGCCGGATAGGCGGAGACCTTCTTGCCGTCGATCACCCCGGCCGCCGCCAACAACTGGGCGCCGTGGCAGACCGCCGCGATCGGCTTGTTCTGCTCGGCGAAATGGCGGGTGATCTCCAGCACCCGCGCGTTCAGCCGCAGGTACTCCGGTGCCCGCCCGCCCGGTACCAGCAGGCCGATATAGTCCGCCGGGTCGACCTGGTCGAAACTGGCGTTCAGGGTGAAGTTATGGCCTGGTTTCTCGGTGTAGGTCTGGTCGCCTTCGAAATCGTGCACCGCAGTACGCACCTGCTCGCCGGCCTGCTTGTCCGGGCAGACCGCATCAACCTGATAACCGAGCATGCAGAGCGCCTGGAACGGCACCATGGTTTCGTAATCTTCGGCGAAATCCCCCACCAGCATCAGAATCTTGTTATCGCTCATCGCATCACTCCTTTTTATCGTTGGCTGTCGATCAGCCGACAGGGCCATTCCAGCAGTCTACTGAACGGTTTCAGGGGACGGGTATTAGCCTGGTACTACAGATCGCCAGCTGCCGATCAGACGGCTACCGCATAGCGATAGACCGCCACGAAATGACAGCTGGTACCGGCGATGACGAACAGGTGCCAGATGAAGT
The DNA here is from genome assembly GCF_019795155.1 of Marinobacterium arenosum. GTDB lineage: Bacteria > Pseudomonadota > Gammaproteobacteria > Pseudomonadales > Balneatricaceae > Marinobacterium_C > Marinobacterium_C arenosum. Next base: position 15,182 of record NZ_JAILYN010000061.1, read on the forward strand.
GACCGTAACGCAACAGCGCGTCGGTAACGAAAAACAACACCCCGACGGTATAGCAGATACCGCCGGCCAGCAGCCAGGCCAGGCCTGCAGGATGCAACTGTTCCATCAGCGGATCGATGGCGATCAACACCAACCAGCCCATCACCAGGTAGAGGCTGGCCGAGGCGACCGGATGGGATAACCGGCCCAGGGTCTTCAGCGCGATACCGGCAACCGCCAGTGCCCAGACCATGGCGAGCATTGACCAGCCCCACTCATCGGGCAGTACAGTCAGGGTGAACGGGGTATAGGTACCGGCGATCAGCAGGAAGATCGCCGAGTGTTCGATAATCCAGAAGATCCGCTTGGCGCGCCCCATTGGCAGGGCGTGATAGAAGGTGGAGGCCAGGTAGAGCAGCAGCATGGTGGCCGAGAACACACAGGCACCAACGATGAAGGCGGGCTCGGCCAACCGCACCGCCCGCAGGATCAGGAACGGGCTGGCCACCGCGCTGGCGACGAAGCCGACCCCGTGGCTGATACTGTTGGCCAGCTCTTCGCCCCGTGTCTGCAAGCGACTGGCCCCCACCCAGCTCATCTCGAACGACCTCCACGACAACCAATACATATTAGTCGTCAGCCGTCCTGGTTGGTTCCATCAAGGTGCCGGCGCCGGGCCGTTGCTCAGGCCGCCTGCTTCGCCTCGGTTTGACGCTGCTTGCAGCGTACATAGAGCACCTTGTCGACCCGCGCCACCAGCTCGCCACGCTGGTCGACCACCTGTACCTCGAACGACGGCAGGTATTTCTCGCCATTAGCGGTGCGCGATCGGATCTCCTCCAGTTGACGATCATCCAACTGAATCAATGCCCTGACCGTGCCTCGTCCCGGCCGGACGAACTCGATCGCGGCGGACTTGTCCCAGACCACATACTCTTTACCCAGCAACTGCATCAACATCAGCATCAACTGCGGATCGACCATCGAGTAAAGGCTACCGCCGAAGTGGGTGCCCACCACGTTGCGGTTATACCAGCGCAGCTTCATCGACACCCGCGCCTCACGCCAGTCGGCGCTGATGTAGTCGGTTTTGACGCCGGCCCCCAGGTAGGGGCCGTAGATGTTCAACAGGAACTTCATCAACCGCGGTGTCCATCTCATCGCTTTATTCTCCCTACGGACCGCCGGACAGGTAGTCGACGGTCGCATCTGACTTCAGGGCTCGGGCTAAGCCAGCGGTTCGTTGTGTTGAAGCTGCTGCTCCAGCGCGGCCAGATCGCCCAGTACCCAAACATCGCTAATCAGCCCGTCGCGGAAGCTGAACAGTGCCGCCCCCTGCCAGCTCAGACGCTGGCCGGTAGGCGAGTAGCCCATGAACGCATGTTGATGAATACCGGTAAAGGTCATTTTCGCGAACACTTTGTCCCCTTCCGCTACCAGCTCTTCAATAATGCAACGATAGTCGGCCAGTGCTTCGTGCAGCCGATCAACATAGCTGGCAAAGCCGGCATGGCCCTGCTTCTGCTCACCCAATGAGCCACGAAAACTGACATCTTCGTGCAAAATAGACCGCATTTCGGACAGATTATGATCGTTCCATAGCTCCGCATAAAAACGGCGTACTTGATCCTTGTTCATCACGTTCCCCGAGACGTTGGAAAAACTTCATCATCTCGAGAATGCCAGAGCGGGCTTTGATTTGCAGCCGGCATCCGTGCCGGCCTTGCTGGTAGGGACTGGGGTCTGTAACAGGGAGCGAAACGATTAGAAAGTGACGCTCTGCACAATTACCCGTGAGGTATCGGCCAACCGGATGGAGGCGGTTTCGGTTTTCCTGGCCGCCTGGTTGGCCTGCTGGGCGGCGTCCTGGATGGTTTCGACATTGCGGGTCAGCTCCTCCGCCGCCGAACTCTGTTCGGTGGACGCGGTGGCGATCATCGCGCTCATATCAGCGATCTCGGCCACGGTCTGCCGAATCACCGCCAGTGCTTTGCCCGCCTCACCGGCCTGCTCGACACACCCCTGCGCCTGGGCCCGACCATCCGCCATCACCTGTACCACCTGATCCGCCTCCCGGCCCAGACGCTGGATGGTGGCGTCGATGGTGCGGGTCGACTCCTGGGTACGCTTGGCCAGCTCGCGCACCTCGTCGGCCACCACGGCAAAGCCGCGTCCCTGCTCGCCGGCGCGAGCCGCTTCGATCGCCGCATTCAGTGCCAGCAGGTTGGTCTGGTCGGCGATCTCGGCGATCACGCCGGTTGCCCGGGCGATATCCTGGGTTGCTTCATGCAATGCCTGGATCTGGCCCGATGCCCGCTCCACATTGTCCGCCAAAGTATTGATCGCCGTGACCGTCGCCGTGACCAGTTGCTGTCCCTGCTCGGCCACCTCGCTGGCGGCGCAAGTCTCGTCAGATGTTTGCGTAGCATGACGCGCCACTTCCTCGATTGCGGCGGACAGCTCGCCGATATGCAGCGATACCCGCTCCAGTTCAGCTACCTGGCGGTCGATCGCCGCATTGGCCTGGCGGGCGATATCGATGGTTTCCTGGCCATGCGTGTCCAGCTCGCCGACCGAATAGCTGATCCGCACATTGGCCGCCCGGACCCGCGACCGCTGCACCAGATCGGCCAGGTAGAGCTGGCCCGCTTCCGATACCGCATTAGCGAACATCTCCTGCAATATCGGCGAGTCGATGGTTCGGCGGGTATTGTTGGTAATCTGGCGGATCGGCGCCAGGCAGCGGTAGCCGATCAACATCATAAGCAGCGCGATAATGGCGCTGGCGACACTGCTGATCAATGGATCGAAGTCGGCCAGCCAGCTGGCCGCCAACGGCAGCAGCGACGCCGCGAGCGCCACCATCACCACCCGGGCCGAAGCGCTGATGTCATGCAGCGAATAACGGCGCCGACCGGCATTGAGGCGTGTATAGACCTGCCGGGCACGCCGCTTCTGGTTGTGTGTCGGCAGAGTACGCACCGACTGGTAACCGATGGCGCGGCCATTTTCGATGATCGGCGTGACATAGGCCTGCACCCAGTAATAGGCACCATCCTTGCAACGGTTCTTGACGATACCGATCCACGGCTGGCCGGCCTTCAGCTTGCTCCACATATCGTCGAACACCGCCGGCGGTACATCGGGGTGGCGCACCAGGTTGTGCGGCTGGCCGATAAGCTCCTCCCGGCTGAAGCCGGATATATCGACAAAGGCGTCATTGACGAAGGTGATGTTGCCCTGCAGGTTGGTGGTCGATATCAGCGGCATACTTTCGCTGAACGTGCGCTCGACCTGGTTGACCGGAAGGTTTTTCCGCATCCGTGCATCTCCACAATACAGATGGCCACACCGTTACAGCGCAATAGGTTGATCAACCTCTGCGCTGAGAAGAGCGGCTCTAAATGTGATATTGAAACAAGCGGCGAGAATTCTACTGACGACTTCCAAATCAAGCTATAACAAAAACGGGCAACAGATAACAAAAATAGCCGCACAAGCGGCCATTTTAATTTTAAATCCGTTGTTATTGATTCAGGTCAAGCTTGGCAATTAGCCATTACCCTCTATCACAACATTATTAGATAAATATTCAGTTCAGCTAGTCAGAGCTGTTATTTATCGGCCTTGGAACCGCCCATACAACGCGGCGACAGCGGTGCCTCGCCCTCCCGCTGCTGCCACTCCTGCGGCGTATAGAGATGCATCGACAGCGCATGAACCGGACCGGCCAGCTCATCGGCCAGGATCTTGTAGATCGTCTGGTGACGCTGCACCAGGCGCAAGCCGGAAAACTTCTCGGACACTACCACCAACCGGAAATGAGACTCGGTTGCCGGCCCCGAATGCATATGGCTTTCATTTTCGATTACCAAATAATTAGGTAATAACTCATCATTAAGTTTTGTATTAATACTGTTTTCGATGCTCATCTAACCAATTACCTATTAACAAATTATTCGCCAATGTCTCTATTTTTCGCCATAGCGATAAAGCGACGATGAATTCGCCGGGTTGCGAACCAGACCGTGCCGACAATAACCGGCACGGAAATACCCAGCACCAGGCTCTTATCAAATTCCACGCCGCTGCCATAGAGCGCTTCCAGCAGATACTTGACCAGGCCGACCGCATAATAACTGATCGCCGCCACCGACAGCCCCTCTACAGTATGCTGCATCATCAACTGAATCCGCGAGCGGCGGTCCATCGACGCCAGCAGCTGCTGGTTCTGCGCCTGGATCGACAGCTCGACCCGGGTGCGCATCATATCGGCGACCCGGTCGATACGCCGCGACAGATCCTCCAGCCGGTCACCGATCGCATGGCAGGTACGCACCGCCGGGGTCAAACGACGGGTCATGAATTCGCTGATCGTCAGGTGGCCCGAGACCTCGTCCTCACGCAATTCGTCCAGCCGCTTCACGACCAGTTCATGGTACGCCTGGGTGGCACTGAAGCGGAAGGTCGATTCCGCCCGACAGGCCTCAACCCGCGCCGCCATATCGGTCAGCTGGGCCAGCAATGCCCGCTCGTCGACCGGCTCGCCGCCGTCGGCCAACGCCCGGGTGACCTCGGCCAACTGGTCGTCCATCGCCGCCAATTGCGGGCTGAACCGTCGCGCCGTCGGCAACGCCAGCAGCGCCATCAGCCGGTAAGTCTCGATCTCCATCAAGCGCTGCACCAGTCGGCCCAGCTGGCTGTCGCTCATCTGCTTGTTGTAGACCAAAAAGCGACCGAAGCCGTCACTGTGCAGCTGAAAAGTCGTCCAGACCCGGGCATCGCCTTGCTGGGGGCTGCTGCCGACCAGCCGCATCCCCTCGAAGAACCGCTTGACCAACGGCAACATCAGTTCGCGCTGGTTACCCCCTTGCTCCACCGAGACATGAAAGGCCGCCACCACACTACCCGGTAGCCGGGCCAGCCAGCCCTCCGGCAACGGGCTGATGCCACTGACATCAAACGGACTGCCGCCAACCGGCACCTTCATATTGACGAAGGTGTAGGAGGCGAACTCCATATGCTTCTCGCGGCGGACCCTGAAGTTGCCAAAGTCCAGCTGCAGGCAGATGTCGTCGTGGACCGGCGGGTCGATGCCAAACTGACGGCACAGCTCAGCCAGGTGCTCGAACTGGCGTTGCTTGTCAGCTTCGTCACAAACTACCGCGATCTGGGTGATTCGGGCCGGGCTGCCTATCACCTGGAACGGCCGCGAGTGCAGCTCGGCATAAAGACTGTCACGCAACGGATGCAGCGCCAGCCCGTGTGGCGTCATTTCAGCGGTCATGGGATCTCCCTAAAAAGTGCATTTGAGCCATTGTCGGCATGTCGGGCCCGGCAACGCAATAATTCATCCAGGGTATATGGGGTTATCAAAAAGTACCCCGTCGAGCCCAACTGGCGGTTAGTCCTCCAGTGCCGCCGTCATCAGCGGCGCCCGCGCCAGGTCCAGTGCCAGTACCTGCGGTTGCAGCTCGAACCATGCCAGAAACATCTGCAGGCTGCGGTTCTGCGGCCAGCTGTCGCCGATCTCATCCCAGGCGGCCAGTTCATTGTCGAAAATCTCGGCCCAGTGGCGCTCCAGCGCCTGCTGAAACTCGCCCTCATCGGCCACCTCATCGATCAGGTAGACGGTGCCCTCCTGCCGATGCTCGGCCAGCGACAGCACCTGGTTCAGCCCGTCCGGGTCCTGCTGCAGCCGGCTGGCCCAGTCCGCGAAGGGTTGGCGTGGCAGTACCGCGAAGGCGGAACGGTTCAGCAACTTCATGGTGTGGATCCTTACTACGACCCGTTTACACCCATTCCGCCGACCGCGAAACTAGTGTTAACAGGCTTTGATGTCGATATACTGACGGGCTTTGAACAGCCCGCCAAACCTCAGAACGTGATCATACCCGTCCTGCCCGAACTTAACAGCCGCGCGCAATGGATCGCCTTCTGCCGCCGCGAAACGCCCTATTGTTTCGTCGCCACGCCGGAGTGCCTGGTCGATATGCAGACCAGCTACCTGCAACTGACCCTGCTCAGCGATATTCCGGACGGTAAACAGCCGGTCAAGTACAGTCTGGGCTCACGGCTGTCGGTGGAACCGGTCTGGCAGCTGATCAAAGGCTGCCAATGGAATCTGGCGACCATTATCGAGGGGCTGGAGGCGCTGGATTTTCGCAGCAACGTGCGCGACAACTCGCTCCTCGGCGTACATACCGATCTGACCGTCCGCAAGTTCTTCGCCAAGGAGCGCCCGCTGATTGCACCCTCCAGTATCGGGCTTCTGCAACCGCTGCACGAGGCACCGCCGATCTGGAGCGCCCGCCCATTGATGGCGTTGCTGGCCAACGGCCAATACCAGGATCTGCAGGGCCGGGCCGGCAGTCCAGCGCCGCCGGTCGCACAACTGCTGCTGCAGATGATGGAGCAGCCGCAATCGTGGCTGGGCCACGAACATCGCGGCCGGCTCTACCTGCTGCACGAGCGCAAGGCGGTCGCCAGCCTGCTGATGGAGCTGAAGCCACCGAAGCCACGGCTGGCGCCGGACAGTTTTGTGGATAATGTCGCAGAGTGGATCAATTGAAGCCCCCAGTAGGATTGCGCGTCGTAGCAGCCCGTTCCGAGGGCGACCGGCCATGGTACCGACGGAGCCGCCACAGGTCGCGGCTGAAGCCCCTCCCACAGGGTTGCGCTTCGTAGCAGCCCGCTCCGAGGGCGACACCCGCAGCATACGACAGCCCGGTCGCGGTCGGTACCCAAAGGGCATGCCAAGCCCGCTGCTACGGGGCGTTATCCTGCGTAGCAGCCCGCTCCGAGGGCGACACCCGCAGACTGCGCCACCCCTGTCGCGGTCGGAACCCGCTGTTACGGGGCATTATCCTTCGTAGCAGCCCGCTCCGAGGGCGACACCCGCAGCATACGACAGCCCGGTCGCGGTCGGTACCCAAAGGGCATGCCAAGCCCGCTGCTACGGGGCATTATCCTTCGTAGCAGCCCGCTCCGAGGGCGACACCCGCAGCATACGACAGCCCGGTCGCGGTCGGTACCCAAAGGGCATGCCAAGCCCGCTGCTACGGGGCGTTATCCTTCGTAGATACCATCTCTCGATTCCGGCCACAACGGCCTTTTACGGCAGTTGTGGTTGGAATTCTTGCTGGTTTTTCACCACACCGAAACAGATGTGTACCAGCTTGCGCATGGCGGCGCCC
>NZ_JAILYN010000062.1 GCF_019795155.1 Marinobacterium arenosum
GGCGCCGCCATGCGCAAGCTGGTACACATCTGTTTCGGTGTGGTGAAAAACCAGCAAGAATTCCAACCACAACTGCCGTAAAAGGCCGTTGTGGCCGGAATCGAGAGATGGTATCTACGAAGTAGAAGTCCTTGTAGCAGCGGGCTCCGACCGCGACAGGGTTGGCGTGGTCCGAGGGGGTCGCCCTCGGAGCGGGCTGCTACGAAGCTCGTCCCTATAGGAGGGACTTCGGCCGGGACCTGAGGCGGTTCCGTCGGCACCATGGCCGGTCGCCCTCGCTACCCAAGGGGCATGCCAAGCGGGCCGCTACGAAGTAGAAGCCCTTGTAGCAGCGGGCTCCGACCGCGACAGGGTTGGCGTGGTCCGAGGGGGTCGCCCTCGGAGCGGGCGGCTACGAAGTAGAAGTCCTTGTAGCAGCGGGCTCCGACCGCGACAGGGGTGGCGTAGTCCGAGGAGGTCGCCCTCGGAGCGGGCGGCTACGAAACTCGTCCCTGTGGGAGGGGCTTCAGACGCGCCCCGAGGTGGTTCCGTCGGCACCATGGCTTGGTCGCCCTCGCTACCCAAGGGGCATGCCAAGCGGGTCGCTACGAAGTAGAAGTCCTTGTAGCAGCGGGCTCCGACCGCGACAGGGTTGGCGTAGTCCGAGGAGGTCGCCCTCGGAGCGGGCGGCAACGAAACTCGTCCCTGTGGGAGGGGCTTCAGCCGCGACCCGAGGCGGTTCCGTTGGCACCATGGCTTGGTCGCCCGTAGTACCCAAGGGGCATGCCAAGCGGGCCGCTACGAAGTAGAAGTCCTTGTAGCAGCGGGCTCCGACCGCGACAGGGTTGGCGTAGTCCGAGGAGGTCGCCCTCGGAGTGGGCGGCTACGAAGCTCGTCCCTGTGGGAGGGGCTTCAGCCGCGCCCCGAGGTGGTTCCGTCGGCACCATGGTCGGTCGCCCTCGCTACCCAAGGGGCATGCCAAGCGGGTCGCTACGAAGTAGAAGTCCTTGTAGCAGCGGGCTCCGACCGCGACAGGGGTGGCGTAGTCCGAGGAGGTCGCCCTCGGAGCGGGCGGCTACGAAGCTCGTCCCTGTGGGAGGGGCTTCAGACGCGCCCCGAGGTGGTTCCGTCGGCACCATGGCTTGGTCGCCCTCGCTACCCAAGGGGCATGCCAAGCGGGCCGCTACGAAGTAGAAGTCCTTGTAGCAGCGGGCTCCGACCGCGACAGGGTTGGCGTAGTCCGAGGAGGTCGCCCTCGGAGCGGGCGGCTACGAAACTCGTCCCTGTGGGAGGGGCTTCAGCCGCGACCCGAGGTGGTTCCGTCAGCACCATGGTCGGTCGCCCGCAGGGCAGGCCGCTACTGGTGTCTGATGGACTCAATCAGTGTAGCGCATCTGCCTCGGGCAGATCCTTGGTGTCGCGCATCGAATTCCACAGTACGTCCTTGATCCCGCTGGTCGGCGCGAAACCGGTCGGCGTGGAGCGCAGGATCTGGTGGATGATATCCACGTGGAAGTGGTGGCAGGCGTCGTCCAGCTGGCGCAACAGCTGATCCATTTCCGGCCAGCTCAGGCAGTTCTCCTCGGCCCGCATGATCTTCGGATGGCAGGTGCCGCTGACGTTATCGCCGATCAACAACTCCTCATACAGCTTCTCGCCGGCGCGCAGGCCGGTGAACTGGATCTCGATATCGCCGTCCGGGTGCTTCTCGCTACGCACGCTGTAACCCATCAGCTTGATCATGTTGCGGGCCAGATCGACGATCTTGACCGGCTCGCCCATATCCAGCACGAAGGTATCGCCGTTGCCGCCTAATGCCCCGGCCTGGATCACCAGTTGGGCCGCTTCCGGGATGGTCATGAAGTAACGGGTGATCTCGCGGTGGGTCACCGTAACCGGCCCGCCGTGGCGGATCTGGTCGCGAAACAGTGGCACCACCGAGCCGGAGCTGCCCAGCACGTTGCCAAACCGTACCATGGTGAAGCGGGTATCATCCTGGCGCAGGGCCAGCGCTTGCAGCACCATCTCGGCCATCCGCTTGGAGGCGCCCATCACGTTGGTCGGTCGTACCGCCTTGTCGGTGGAGATCAGCACGAAGTTCTTCACCCCGCAACGGATCGCCGCTTCGGCGGTGTACCAGGTGCCGAACACGTTGTTGCGGATCCCTTCGATGATGTTGTGCTCGACGATCGGTACATGCTTGTAGGCCGCCGCGTGGTACAGGGTCTCGATCTGGAAGTTGCGCATCAGCCCCTCCAGCCGGTTCTGGCGCTGCACCGAACCCAGTGCCGGAACCAGTTCGATATCCAGTTCATAGGCCTCGATGGTGGCGCGCAGCTCCCGCTCGATCCGGTACAGGTTGTATTCGTTCAGCTCGAACAGCAGTAGCCGCCTGGGTTGCTGGTGGATGATCTGGCGGCAGAGTTCGGCACCGATCGAGCCGCCGGCACCGGTGACCATCACGTTCTTATCCTGGATGCTGGCAGCCATCAGCTCCAGCTGCGGCGGTACCGGCTCACGGCCGAGCAGGTCTTCCACGTCCAGGTCGCGGATCTGGCTGATCTCGGCGCGACCGCTGGCCAGGTCCTCCAGCGACGGGATCGACTGTATCTCGATCGGGTAGTCGCGTAGCCGGTTCAGCAGCTGCAGGCGGTCGTGCTGGGTCAGCCGCTTGATCGCCAGCAGGATCTTGACCGGCTCATAGCGGGTCAGCAGCGACTCAAGCTGTTCCATGCTGTGTACCCGCATGCCGTGACGTACGGTGCCCTGCTTGCGCAGATCGTCGTCGATAAAGGCTACCGGGTGGTACTCCGAGCCCTGCAATAGAGCCGAAGCCAGTTCCATGCCGGTGGGGCCGGCGCCAAAGATCAGCACGTTGGGCTTACGCCGCTTGATGTGATGGTAGAACCAGGCGCGCATCAGGAAGCGGGGGGTACCGAGGATCAGCATCGCCAGGGTCAGGTAGAGGATCGGCACCGTGCGTGGCATGAAGCTCTGCAGGTAGAAACTGGCCACCGCCAGGGTGGCGGCCGACAGGGCGATGCCGACCAGGATATTAAGCATTGCCGGCAGCGTCATGTAGCGCAGCACCGCCCGGTACAGGCCCAGTTTGACAAAGGCGAACAGGGTAATGGCGATGGTGATCGACAGCACGCCAAAGTCTTTAGTGCTCAATGGCAGCTCCCAGCTGCCGATGCGCAACGCCTGGGCGCAGAAGAATGCGGCGCAGATACCGAGGGTATCGTAGACCAGGGTGCAGGCGCGTTTAACCGCGCGTGGAGCTTCAATCAAAAATGACAGCATGCCGTCCAACGCCTATCCGGTGACGAGAGGGGAGTGGTTATCCAAGGGCTATGCATTATCGCGTAAAGCGAGCGGATCGCAAACTTAACGAGCGGAATAAATATTTGAAAAACTTGGCTGAATAGCCAGTGATGGAAGCGGGAAAGAAGAAAATGGTCGGGGTGACAGGATTTGAACCTACGACCCCTGCCTCCCGAAGACAGTGCTCTACCAGGCTGAGCTACACCCCGACGCATGACAACCCAGATATTTAATTCATCTAAGTTGTTGATTGGATTGGAACATTGCTGCCCAAACCGTGGAGCGCATTTTACAGATACGCGGAACTCAGTCAAGCCCGGCCGATGAAAATTTTCAAAAAAGTTCGGTAATTGGTTGTTTTTTAACACATCATCTCTGGGTTGTTCAAAAAATAGCCGCTTTGTTGATTGAGAGTGGGCTGCCACCTGAATTTAGAATCCGTAGCAGCCCACTCCGTGAGCGACAGGGGGGCGATGAAGATCCTCTTTTTTATCAATGACGCTTATGCCGACAGAGAAAGCCGTTATATTGCCCGCGCTATTTCGAGAGAGCTGACCAGGTCGCTCGCGGAGCGAGCTGCTACAAAAACTGCCACCCTGCGAGCCGTGGCAGAAGTAGTGCCAACCCTTATGTAGGGTTGGCTTTAGCCGACCAAGCGCCGACAGGCGCTGCGAATCCGCAGGCGTTACAAATCGCGACCAACCCGTTACCACTGATTACTTTGGCCTCGAATTTCGATACATCACGCTTGCTATGCTGGGTGCTTGCCCTGCCTTTCTGGCCCGGGTGGATCCGGCAACAGACTGTTGCGGTTAAAGTGATACGCTTTTCTTATTCTGTTTTTATTAATTGTTACATTATCATGGCTTGAGTCGGTCTGAGGTACGGCTATTCAAGAACAAGGACCGTCTGTGTGAATTCGCAGGTGGAAAAAAATAACAACAACATAAACTAGTTCAAGGGGTGTTCAATGTCCGCAGAAAGCGTTGGCCGCCGCAAGGCGCCCTGGATGCTCTGCCCGCTTATTGCCGTGGTCGGGCTGCTACCGTCGCTGCTATCCGGCGATGCTGGTCTGCTCAGTCAATCGTTCTGGTCGCTGGTGGCCATCGCCGTCGCGCTGCTGGTGGCCTGGCAACTGAGTCGTAAAACCGATACGGATATTTCCCAGCAAACATCTAACCAAGACGCGTCCTATCGCCAGGCGATGACCGAGGTGGCCGAAGTCGGTGACCGGGTGGCGATCTCCGCCGCCGAGCTGTCGCACTTGGTGGACAAGGTGCGCCAGGTGGTCGACCAGCAGACCGAACAGGCGACCCTGGTGGCGACCTCGGCGCAGCAGATCTCCGATACCACCCAGTCGATGGCGGACAGCGCCCAACAGGCCGAGCAGAGCGCCTCCGGCACCCGTCAGCATGCCGAGAGCGGCAGCGAGGCGGTGGCCCAGGCCCGCCAGTTGATTAGCCAGGTCTGCGACGAGATGGCACAGGCGGTGGATACCATCAACGAACTGGCGGCCCGAACCCGCGAGATCCAGCGGGTGACCGAGATGATCAACGGCGTTGCCGAGCAGACCAACCTGCTGGCGTTGAATGCGGCAATCGAGGCGGCCCGCGCCGGCGATGCCGGCCGTGGTTTCGCGGTGGTGGCCGACGAGGTGCGTGGCCTGGCCAACCAGACCGCCGGCGCCACCGACGAGATCGGCAGCTTGCTACGCGATGTCGACAGCGGCGCCAACCGGGCGGTGGACTCGATCCATGCCCTGCAGCATCAGATCCAGCAGGTGGCCGAAGTGACCGGCCGGGTGGACAGCAGCCTCGGCGCCATCGCCGAGGAGGCGGTGCAGACTGACCGCCAGGTGACCGAGATCGCCGGTGCGATCGGCGAGCATGCCGACGCCACCGCGGCAATCTCCAGATCGATCCACCAGATTCACGATCAGCTGGAACATCTGGGACGCGACAGCGGCGCCTGCGCCGCCCAGGGCCAGGTGTTGACCGAGATGTCCGAGCAGATCTACCAGACGCTGGGGGTGTTCGAGTTGGACACCAGCCACAATGCGTTCTGTCAGCTGGTGATGAATACCGCCAAAGAGGTGGGCGAACTGTTCGCACAGCAGGTGGAGCGGGGGCGGATCCGTCAGGAGGCGTTCTTCGACACCCGTTTCAAGCCGATCGCCAACACCAATCCGACCAAGTACAACACCGACTACGACCAGCTCTGCGACCAACTGCTGCCGCGTATCCAGGAGGCGATCCTGCAGCGCTATCCGCAGCTCGACTACGCGGTCTGCAGCGGTCCGGGCGGCTACATACCGACTCATAACGAGCGCTTCTGCAAGCCGCTGACCGGCAACTACGAGACCGATCTGGCCAACAACCGCACCAAGCGGGTTTACGACAACCGCAATATGCTGGCCGGCATCGCCAATACCAAGCCGTTCCTGCTGATGACCTACAAGCGCGATACCGGCCAGATCCTGCATGACCTGACCGCGCCGATCTACATCAACGGCCGCCACTGGGGCTGTTTCCGGGTCGGTTATGCGGCGGCGCACTGAACCCAAAGGGCATGCCAAGCCCGCTGCTATCGCGGTCGTGCCGTAGCAGCCCGCGCCGCGGGCGACCGGAACCCTGGCGCTAATTCTGTCGCGGTCGGAGCCCGCTGCTACAGTAGCCGTGCCGTAGCAGCCCGCTCCGCGGGCGACCGGAACCTTGGCACTAGTCCCGACATCCGTCGCGGTCAGTACCCAAAGGGCATGCCAAGCCCGCTGCTACCGAGGCCGTGCTCGGGACGCTCTGCTAGGGAGGCTGGCTGCAAACGTACGATGGACGTGGACGTTTTCGGCAAATCCGCACCGAACCAAAAAACGGAAAACCGGCAGCGGGGCGACCTTGGTCTAATCGGGCTTGCCATCTGCCGCCGCTCTGGTTGAATGAAGCTCCATACGCCAGCATAAAGGAGTGCTGCCATGACCTGCTATTTCAACAATAGCTACCTGAAGACCCCGTTTGGCCCGATTGCACCCGAGGCCTGCGACTACAACGGCCACTTCAACGAAGCCCAGGGACTGGTGCTGCTGACCCGCGCCACCGACACCCTGCTGGACTGGATCGGGCTGGACGAATCCGGCCGCAGCCGGCTGCAGTTCAGCGCCTTCACGGTGCAGAACCGGCTCTACTACCTGAAAGAGGGCCACGCCGGCCAGCAGGTCAGCGCCCGCACTCAACTGCTCGGCTGGGACGACAAGCGGCTGCGGCTGTTTCACCAACTGGTCAGCGATGAGGATCAGCAGGTATTGGTGGAGATGGAAAGCCTGCTGCTGGGCGTCGATATGACCACCCGCCGATCGGCTCGCTGGCCCGCCCCGGTGGCCGAGGCTTTGTCGCAACTGATGCGCAGCCAGAAGGTATTGCCGCAACCGGCCAACGCCGGCCGCGAGATCGACAAACCGCTGATCGGGCAGGATGGATGATTCAGTTAACAGGTTTTAGTTAACAGTTAACAGAGGAATGCAGCCCCCAAGTGCCGAACGTATTATTACTTATTCATGAGGCCACCAAATTTGAGTTAACAGTTTGAATTAGCAGGGCTCAATACAGTCAAGGGATATATTTCTGTTGACTGTGAACTCCCAACTGTTAATTCCTCTCCATTTACATCCCGTTACAACTCTCCACATCTTCCTACATCCCGCCGGCATCTGGTTTACAGCGTGCCGGTAGTCTGATTGCAGTGGCCTGATCGACCGCCGCCCGTTCAACCCCTTCCTCCCCTTCGGGGGCTGGCGCGTGGTGGCAGAAAAAACAACAACAAGTACTGCAGAGGAACTGATCGCATGAAAACCCAATTGATGCGCCGGGCGTCCGGGCTGTTGCTGGGGGCCGCCATCGCCGCCGCGTCCGGTAGCGCGTCTGCCTACACCCTGGTCGACGACAACGGTACCGAACTGAATTTCGATGTAGAGGCGATCTTCGGTGCTTTCTACAGCGAGGAAAGCTACGCCCAGCTGCGCGATAGCGAGGGCGACGTTTCCTGGCAGGAGGCTTACGTCAAGTTTGGCCTGAGCGGCAACCGTCAGCTCGGCAACGGTTCCAGCCTGTTCGGCAGCGTAAATTTGCTGACCTCGGCGAGTTTCGGCGACGGCGATGCGGCTGGCTTCACCACCGGCGACGAGTCCGATACCGAGCTGGAGGATGCCTTTGTCGGCTGGCGAAACGAGCTGGTCGAACTCTCGTTCGGTCGCCAGAACATCACCATGGGCGACGGTTTTCTGCTCAACGGCGATTCGCTGAACTTCGGCGAAGGCTTCGATTTTATTCCCGGCGCACCGAAGATCGATCGCGGTGGCGCCTACTGGCTGGCGGCGCGAAAGGCGTTCGACAAGACCGCGATGTTGCGGATCGGCGGCGAGCAGGGGCTGCGTTCTGACATCTTCTGGATGGAGTCCGATAACGCCGCCCAGTCCAGCATGGAGCTGGCCGGCCTGAACGTCGAGCACGTCGGCGAGATCGGCACCTTCGGCGCGATGTACCTGGAGGGGCTGGATGTCGATGCCGAAGAGGCAGCGTTCTTCGGTCAGACCCATCGTGACGGTCAGCAGACGCTGAGCCTGCGCTATCAGGGCAATGCCGGCGTCGAGAACCTGTTCCTGTCCGGTGAGTTCGTCACCCAGGACCAGGGCGACAACAGCCGCAAGGATGGCGATGGCTGGTACCTGGAGGGCGGCTGGACCTTCGCCGACATGCCCTGGACGCCAAGCGTCAACTACCGCTACTCCAGCTTTGACGAGGGCTTCGACCCGCTGTTCTTCGGCTTCAACCGCGGCTACGGCACCTGGTTCCAGGGCGAGGTGGCGGCCAACTACGCCGGCCCGTTCAACTCCGACACCGATGTCCATCACCTGGGGGTGAAGGTCAGCCCGCTGGCGAACCTGAGCCTCGGCGCGCTGTACTTCGATTTCAGCGGCAACAGCGGCGATGCGCTGGATGGCCGCGAGCTGGACCTGTACGCCGAGTGGGTGGTTAGCGACAACCTGATCATCAGCCCGCTGGTCGGTTTCTACAACCCGGACAGGAGCGCCGCGGACGGCGGGGTGCAGATCGGCAACGACGACACCAGCCTGTACGCCCAGGTATTGGCGATCGTGCTGTTCTGATCGTGGATCGCTGCCGGCCGGGCCCGCTCTGTGGGTCCGGCTATCCTTAAACCGGTATGACTACCTATACCGATACGCATACAGAGAAATCGCAGTTCGTCTTAGACAGCCTAATGGAGAAGACCGGCCCGCAGGATGCGGACAGCGGTCGAGACAGAGAGATAGCACCCATGCAAAACGAATACGCACTGATTATCAATGGCCAGGCCGTGGCGGGCGCCAACGGTACTTTCGACGTGCTCAACCCGGCGACAGAGGAGGTGGTGGCCGCCTGTCCGCAGGCTTCTGTCGAGCAGCTCGACCAGGCGGTCGAAGCGGCGCAGCAGGCGTTCAAAACGTGGCAGCACAGCAGCCGGGAAGAGCGTAAAGATGCCCTGAACCGGATCGCCGACCGGATCGAGGCGGCGGCGGACGAACTGGCCGAGATCATCGTCAAGGAGCAGGGCAAGCCGCTGGCGCTGGCCCAGGTCGAGGTCGGCGGTGCGGTCGCCTGGACCCGCTACACCGCCGAGCTGGACATCCCGGTCGAGCTGATCGAGGACAGCGACAGCAAGCGGATCGAACTGCACCGCAAGCCGATCGGCGTGGTCGGCTCGATCACTCCCTGGAACTGGCCGTTGATGATCGCCGTCTGGCACATCATGCCGGCACTGCGGGCGGGCAACACCGTGGTCGCCAAGCCGTCCGGCTTTACTCCGCTCAACACTCTGAAGCTGGTCGAGCTGATCAACCAGGAACTGCCGGCCGGCGTTTGCAACGTGGTGGCCGGCGAGAGCGGTATCGGCTCGGCGATGAGCAACCACGGCGGCATCAGCAAGATCGTATTCACCGGCTCAACGCCGACCGGCCAGCGGATCATGCGCAGCGCCGCCGACAACCTGAAACGGCTGACCCTGGAGCTGGGTGGTAACGACGCCGGTATCGTCTTGCCGGACGCCGATGTCGAGGCGATCGCCGAAGGGATCTTCCAGACCGCGTTCCTCAACATGGGTCAGACCTGCGCCGCGCTGAAACGGCTCTACGTGCATGACTCGCTCTATGACGAGCTGTGCGACAAGCTGGCAGCGATCGCCCAGGCGCAGACCGTCGGCAACGGCCTGAACGAGGGTGTGACCTTCGGCCCGGTACAGAACCGTGAGCAGTTCGACCTGGTACGCGAGCTGGTAGACGATGCCCGCGCCAACGGCGGCCGGGTACTCAGTGGCGGCGAGCCGCTGAACGGCAAGGGCTACTTCTACCCGCCGACCATCGTCGCCGACGTCAGCGACGGCGTCCGGCTGGTGGATGAAGAGCAGTTCGGCCCGGCCCTACCGGTGACCCGCTACAGTGACGTCGACGACGCCATCGCCCGCGCCAACGCCTGCGAAGTGGGGCTGGGCGGCTCGGTCTGGTCCTGCGACCTGACACGCGCCCAACAGGTCGCCTCCCAGCTGGAGTGCGGCACCGCCTGGATCAACGGTCACGCCGAGGTGCTGCCGTACGCGCCGTTCGGCGGCTGCAAGATGTCCGGCTTCGGCGTCGAGTTTGGCCTGGAAGGGCTGCTGGAATACACCGTGCCGCAGGTGATCAACATCAACAAATAAATGAAAAATTTGAATTAAGTTAAGTAAGTTTTTCCATGTCCGGGCGGGCGCTCAGCCCGCTCTCTTCTTGCTTTCTTCACGCTGGACTTTTCGGGGCCGCCTGGCCCCTTTTTTCGTTTTTGTCGGTAAAGGGGCTCAGGCCGAGCAGGTTTTGCATGTAAGGCGTCACCCGGGGCGCCACCGCCACCGGCGGTTTTGAAACGATCCGACTCGACGCGCTGCTTGCCGCTTGAAGCTTGCCGCTTACAGCTTTCAAAAACTTCACTAAGCTGACCACAACGACTTGTTAACCGTGCGAGGATGCCCATGATCGACTGCCAGAACACCGGCCCCCATCAGGTCGAACTCAGCCAGTGGGTGGAGCTGGCGCCGTTCGAATCGCTGCTTAATATGCAGATCGAAAAGGCGGCCGACGGCTGCGCGGTGCTGACCATGCCGTTCTGTTACCAATACAGCCAGGGTGCCGGGGTACTGCACGGCGGGGCACTGACCGCCCTGGCCGACACCGCGGTAGCGATGGCGATCAAGACCGTGCTGCCGGAGGGCACCCGCTTCGGCACCATCAAACTGGAAACCCGTTTCCTGCGGCCCGGCATCAAAGGCATCTTCCGTTGCGAGGCGGAGGTCGGCGCGCCGAGCGAGCGTGACTATCCCACCTGGGCGACGGTCTACAACGAAGCGGGCGAAGCGGTGATCGAGTTTGAAGCGGTGTTCCGGGTGGCCAGAAAGCAGCCGGGGCCGGCGTTGGTGTGAAGCTGGTAAGAGATTCGATTAGCCCAGTATCTATCTGTTTTTAGGTGAAAGATTTAAAGGTATCGACCATCGTTTAGTTGATTTTCTCTTTGTATAACAAGCGCTAAGAATAAACGGCTGTTTGAACTGGCGTGCAATCAAGAAAATGGCACCATTCAATGACCTAGGGCGCATTTTCTAATGCAAATATGGCAATCCAGCCATTTACATATCCTGAGTGAACTGACAATAATTGCCCCGCGTTTGACGTGATAGTCCACTGGAAGGGCTGATAAAAGGCAATGGATTTGCAGCTATCCCAGTACAGCTCCCTAAGATGCGGGGCTAGTGCTTCGCCTCGCTATCGGTCATAGATCAGGTTCCCTGACCCTTTCTCTGTTCTGACACTTCGTTCGCTTGTGGACATAAGCCGCCTTTGGCTTTCGCATGGGCGTGTTTGTTTTTCAGGCCGGCTGTACTCCTGCATGAACCCGGAGCTGCCTGGGTTGTAAAGGCCAATCGACGATAGCTAGGAAGCATCATGTCAACATCTACCTTCATTGATCAACTCTATACCAAGTTCCTGTATCGCGATGCTGATACCGATGGCAAAGCCTACTGGGAAAATGAAATCGACAGCGGTAATGCAACATCTACCGAAGTGACTCAGTCATTCGTCGCCAGCGAGGAGTTCCAAGGCTCCGTAGCGGCCCTGTCAAAACTGTATTTCCTGGTGTTCGACCGGATTCCGGACACCGAAGGGCTGAGCTTCTGGGTCAACGAGATGCAGGGTGGCCGTAGCCTGGAAAACATCAGTGCCGCCTTTACCGACTCGGAAGAGTTCACCACCGCTTACGCGGATGCCACCACCAACGGCGCCTTCCTCGACCAGCTCTACCAGAACGCCTTCGGGCGTGATGCCGATGCCGATGGCAAGGCTTACTGGGAAGGGATTATGGCCGACGGTTACAGCCAGGCCGATGTAATCAGCCACTTTGCATCCTCTGCGGAGTTCGATGAGGTAGCGGGCAGCGATGTTCAGACTACCGCGATCTACTACGGTATCCTCGACCGGGCGCCGACCACCGAAGAGCTGGCCGCTGCCGGTGAAGATCAGGCAACGCTGATCGGCAGCCTGTACAGCAGCGACGACTACAGCGGCGAAGCCCTGCCGGATCAGGTTTCCGGTAAGGTGATCGACGGCTATATAAGCGGCGCCACCGTGTTCCTCGACAAGGACGGCGACGGTGTGCTGGACGACGATGAAGTATCCACCACCACCGATGCGGACGGTGACTTCTCGCTGACCGGCCAGGGTGAACTGGTCGCGACCGGCGGTACCGATATCTCCACCGGTCTGGCGTTCGACGGGGTGCTGAAAGCACCGTCCGGCTCCACCGTGATCAATCCGGTCACCACGCTGGTGCAGTCACTGGTTGACAGCGGCAAGTCCACCGCTGATGCGGAACAGGTGGTCACCAAAGCGCTGGGCCTGTCTTCCGATGTGGACCTGAAAACCTTCGACCCGATCAAGGAAGCCACCACTGAAGGTGCCGACGAAACCAGCGTCGGCACTGCATTGGCTGTACAGTCGGCCAACCTGAAAGTGGCCAATATGCTGGTCCAGGCCGCTGCAGTGATGCAGGGCTCGGCCGGCGAAGAACTGACCGCTGCCGAAGCGATGCAGGCCACCGTAGAAGCGCTGGCTGAGAAGATCAGCGAAGCCGCTGACGGCGACAGCACTGTCGACCTGTCCGATGCCACCGTGCTGGAAGATACCGTCAACAAGGCGGTCGAAAAGGCGCTGAATGCGATTGACGACGCCACCGTCAAGGAAACCCTGAAAGATAAGGTTGCCGCGTTGGCCGACGAGACCGCCACTATGCTGGCCGATGCCAACGCCGGAATCGCCCAGGCGCTGGAAGGCGCAGATACCAGTAGCGCGCTGAACGCGATCAAGGAAGCGGTGAAGATCCAGACTGTTGCCCAAGGGGATGCAAAAGACGCGATCAAGGCGGGCGCCGAAGCCGGCGACCTGACCGATGCCCAGGACAGCTACTCCGGCGGCAAGCTGACCGAAGCGGCTGGCAACGTTGAAGTGAACGACGATGCGGTAACCGGCGGCAGCGATGATGCTAATGGTGGAACTGAAGAGCCGGGAATCGAAGAGCCGCAACAGCCGACTACCGGTGGTGGCGGCAGCAGCACGCCGAAAACCTTCACTGTGAACGTCAATGAAAGCACGGGTGTAATAACGTTTGCCGGAACGGCGACCGGTAATATTACCGTTTCCATTTCCGAAACAGACAATACTGTAACGTTTGTGCGGGGCGGCATTACGGCCAGCCAGGTTATAGATCTTGACGACTGGACGCCGGGAACTGATTCCATTTATCTGGCGGAAGGTCAGGCTCTGTTAATGAACCCCGCCCAAGCCGAAGCGTTTAGTACAGCTAGCATTAGTGGCAATAACCTATACGCCGCCATCGAAGGAGATGGCACTGTCGAAATTAATGATCGCACAATCAGCAGCGACACCAACCTGGTTCCAATTTACACGTCACTAACCTTCACCGGTTCGGGCGGGGTTGCAGTGGAAAGCGGCGCTACACTCGCCCTGTGGTGTACCCAGGCTAGCGGTATTGCATTCTCCGGTGATGGAAGCCTAAGAACGGCTAGATATAGTTTAATTACTGATGGGATAGAGATTACCACCACGACAAATGGCCTAAACGTCATTGGCAGCACTTCAGGTGATGATCAGATCTCAGTGAGCGGGACTTACTATAATTTTATCTACCCAGGTGAAGGGGCTGACCAGATCACGTTGGGGAACGGGACTGATATTGTAGAAATAGAAACGGGTAGCCAAGAACAAGCAGTTCTGTCTTACCTGCAGAACGTCACCACCCTGTCGGACGGCGAAGCGGTCACGCTGACCCTGCCGACCTCGGCGAGCGATCACAATGCGGCGGAGACGGTGACCTTCACCTACGGGGCGAGCAATGACGGCACCGATGTGGTGGCGTTCCTGAATGACGTGGGCAACTACGCCAATGCCACCGCGCTGAACGGCAGCTTTAGCCTGGAGAGCAACAAGCTGGTGTTCACCTACACTACCAACGGCCCCCCGGGGGACCTGGGCGAAGCCAACCTGGCGGTGGACTTTCCGGCGTACACCGCCACCATCGACGCTTCGGTGACCGGCGATGCCGGCAGCGCGGCGGCGCTGAACTACAACGTCATCAGGCTGTGGGACGGCTACGCGGTCACGCTGACTCTGCCGACCTCGGCGACCGATCACAATGTGGCGGAGACGGTGACCTTCACCTACGGGGCGAGCAACGACGGTACCGATGTGGTGACGTTCCTGAATGCCGCGGGCAACTACGCCAATGCCACCGTGCTGAACGGCAGCTTTAGCTGGGTGAACTATGAGCTGGTGTTCACCTACAATGCCAACGGCGCCCAGGCGGACCTGGGCGAAGCTGACCTGGTGGTGGACACACCGGCGACCAACATTCCATTTTATATTTCTGCTACTGGGAGCCTGCAGCCATCAGACTCCTACTTCAGCGAATCCGGTGGCACTTGGGACGTTATCAGTGGCTTCTCTCTATCAGCTGATGAGCTGGAGCTGGATGTGGATACCCTACTCGGAAACGCGACTGAAACTACAGTTTCTGGTGTAACCTTCACCATCACCGATGGTGTTGCCGATGTGACCAGCAGTTCCACCCTGGCAGAGGTGATGGATGCGTTGGTGACCCAGGTAGCTGATCAGACTGCTACGGTGGCTTACTACGACTCGACCACGGACAGCAGCTATGTTTTCCAGGGCGATGGTGTGACCGGTGCTCAGGACAGCGATGTCTTTGTCCAACTGGTTGGTGTCGAGGTAACAGACTTGGGCGCAATTCTGACGTCCTGACGTTGCCTAATCTAAACGGCTTCATTGGAGCAGTTGATTAGACCTAGTTAGCAAGCAACCCCCACAGTTCAAGACGAACGTGGGGGGTTTTCTTTCGAGCTTGCTTTCATAGGTAAGATTGATCTGTCGAAGCATCTCGACTCGTTCCTCCCCCCTTGTATCCCCACCCCGATATGCTACCGTGCGCGTTTTTTGCCCACAGTGAGCTGTCGCCATGTTTGCCGGATTCGACTACGGAACCTCCAACTGCGCCATCGGTGTTTTCGATACTACGGATGCCAAACCTGACCAGGTTTCTCTGCTGCCGCTTCATCAGGACCAGCGACTGGTGCCGTCCTGCCTGTATGCACTGTCGCGTGAGCTGATCTGCGATTCGGTGGCGCGTAATATCGCCTCCGAATCCATGCGTGAAAGCTACATGGCCGAGCGTCAGGGGCAGTTGCGGATGGCGGCGGCGGTGAAGCGAGAGCTGGATATCCGGCCCGGCGAGCAGGTGTTGTTCGTTGGCGAGGAAGCGGTGGAGAACTATATCGATCTGCCGGACGAGGGCTATTTCGTCAAGTCGCCCAAGTCGTTCCTCGGTGCTGGCGGTCTGCGGGCCGAGCACCTGGCGTTCTTCGAGGACATCGTTACCGCGATGATGCAGTGGATCAAGCAGGCGGCGGAGCGCCGGTTGGGCCAGCGCATCCGCCAGGCGGTGATCGGCCGGCCGGTCAACTTCCAGGGCAGTGGCGGCGAGGAGGCCAACCGGCAGGCCTGCGGTATTCTGCTGCGCGCCGCCGAGCGGGCCGGGTTCGAACAGGCTGAGCTGCTGTTCGAGCCGATCGCCGCCGGTATCGATTTCGAGACCGGTCTCGAGCGGGACCAGACGGTGCTGGTCGTCGACGTGGGCGGCGGTACCACCGACTGTTCGGTGGTGCGGATGGGGCCCTCCTATCGCGACAAGGTCGACCGCCAGGCGGATTTCCTCGGTCACAGCGGCGAGCGGGTGGGCGGTAACGACCTGGATATCCACCTGAGCTACAAGGCGCTGATGCCGCTGTTCGGTCTGGGCGACCTGCTGAAAACAGGCCGGCCGCTGCCGACGCAGCCGTACTGGAATGCGGTGTCGGTCAACGATATCGCCGCCCAGGGTGAGTTCAACAGCCTGCAGAATATCGAACTGATGAAACAGCTCTGCCTGGATGCGGAACACCCGGCACGGGTCCGTCGGCTGCTGGCGTTGCAGCGGCACAAACAGAACTACCAACTGGTACGCAGCGGCGAGCAGTGCAAGATCGCGCTGTCCGAAGCGGCGGAGCATCGGGTGCCGCTGGACTATATCGAGGCCGAATTGAGCCAGACCGTTTGCCAGTCGCTTTATGAAGAGGCGGTCGAACGGCCGGTATCGCAGGTGGTCAAGCTGATGGTGGAGGTGTTGCAGCAGGCGCAGTGCCGGCCGGACCTGATCTACGTGACCGGTGGCACCGCCAAATCGCCGGTGGTGCGCCGGGCGATCGCCCGCCAGCTCGGCGATATTCAGGTGGTGGATGGCGACCACTTCGGCAGCGTCGCCGCCGGGCTGACCAAGTGGGCCGCCCGGCTGTATCGCTGACCGCGGCAGGTGTTTGTTTGACGGTTTTGGTCAGTAATTTTTAGCCGCCGGGTGAAAGGTGAGCCTGTGGCTTGGAGCTGCTGCAGTCGGCCTGCAGCCCTGTTTTCCGCCGACTCGCCAAGGGCTTTCGCTGCGCTTGGCAGCTAGGATTAAAGTCCAATTTAATCAATGGGTTACTTTTCTGTAGTCTGGCCCTAGACGAATTGCGTACTTGATGTCCGTCAAGTACGTCTTAAGTAGCTCATTACTCGGCCGGCGCTTTACTTTAGACTGCGCTGATCTTTCGAGTGGATATTCAATTACCTAAAATGACCTCCGCAACTTCCATTACAGCGTTTCTGATCCGGCGTTCGGTGTTTTTCTCGATCCTCGGTTTTCTGGCGATCTTCTTTATCGCCACCCGGGCCTATCAGGCGGCGGTCGAGGAGAATGCGGAGGGGATTGCCGACACCATCGCCAAGAGCACCTTCAACGCCATGTACCTGGTGATGAGCCAGGGCTGGAACCGTAGCCAGTTGGACACCTTTATGGAGGAGCTGGAGCAGGGCAACGAGCGTAACAACCTGAACCTGTCGATCTACCGCGGCGAGCCGGTGACCCGCCTGTACGGACCTATCGAGCAGCCGCCGTTCGATGATCAGATGCTGCAGGTGATGAAAAGCGGCAGCCCGATCCTCGAGCATAGCGAGGAGAAGTTGCGTTACCTCTATCCGCTGCTGGCCGAGCGGCGCTGCCAGGCCTGTCACACCAACGTGGAAGTGGGCGATACGCTGGGATTGATCGAGGTGAAGCAGAATATCAAGCCGCAGATCGCCCGCGCCCAGGCGATGCTGGCCAGTTACCTGCTGATGATCGCACCGGTGCCGCTGCTGTTCGCCTGGCTGGCGATCCGCCAGATCCGGCTGCAGATGAACCGCTCGGTCGGCGCGCTGCGCGAGGAGATTCAGCAGGTGGAGACCATCGCCGATCTGCCCGAGTTCGAGATGCCGAAGAGCCGGGTACAGTTCAGCGAGTTGCAGAGCATTTTCAGCCAGGTGCAGAGCCTGGGTGAGAAGCTGCGTGGTATCGCGGTGGACCGTGACCTGCTGGAGTTCGAGATCCGGCTGCTGGAGAAGTTCGTGATCACCTCCGAGGTGGTGCGCGACTGGCGCGAGTACGTCAACGAGCTGATGCTGGACATCAACAAGGTGATCCACACCCACACCATGTTCTCGATCTTCAAGGTGGACGACGAGCAGTTCGACCTGGAGGTGTTCTGGCTGGGCCCGCCGTCGGAGCGCAGCCGTCTGGCGATGGAGCAGGCGATCCTGAAGCGGTTGCAGCAGCCGAACAGTCCGTTCAGCCTCGGCGAGATCAAGGTGCGCCACAACGTTTCGTTGCGCGATGGCGAGGTGGTTGAGCTGGATCAGCAGCAGATCGAGCTGCAGACCAAGTCCCTGGTGGTCGAGGCGCCGAAGATCGGCGGTATCGTCGGGGTTGGGGTGCAGGCCGAGATCATGCGCGACGACACCCGCAAGCTGGTACTGGAGAGTATCCTGTCGACGCTGCTGAACGTGGTCGGCTCGGTCAAGGCGATCTACAAGTACACCCGCGATCTGGAGTACTACGCCACCCGCGATCCGTTGACCAACCTGTACAACCAGCGGATGTTCTGGGAACTGCTCGACTACGAACTGGACCGGGCCGGGCGGCACGATTACAGCGTCGCGCTGCTGCTGGTCGACCTGGACAACTTCAAGTCGATCAATGACGGCTACGGCCATGCCGCCGGCGACCGGCTGCTGGCCCAGTTTGCCGAAACGCTGAACCGGGAACTGGATTCCGGCGATATCATCTGCCGTTACGGCGGCGACGAGTTCGTGGTGGTGTTGCCGGAAGCCGACATGGAGCGGGCTTCCAAGGTGAGTGAGCAGCTGATGGAGGTTATTCACAGTGTGTCACTTGATCACGACGGCACCGAACTGAAGGTGACCGGTTCGGTCGGCGTCGGCGTCTACCCGGAACATGCCGACAACCGCAAGGACCTGTTCCTGTTCGTCGACAACCTGATGTATCGCGCCAAGGCCTCCGGCAAGGACTGCGTCAGCCTGCCGCAGGACGAGGACCTGGTGGATATCTTCAAGGACATGACCGAGAAGACCCTGCTGGTGAACCGGGCGATCGAGGAGCAGAGCCTGGTGCCGGTGTTCCAGCCGATCATGGCGGTGGCCAGCGGCGAGGTGACCGCGGTGGAGGTGCTGAGCCGCATCGAACTGGCGGAAGGCGGCCTGATGTCGGCCGGCGAGTTTATCGAGATCGCCGAATCGATGGGCAAGATCCACCTGCTCGATTACATCGTGATGGACAAGGCGTTCGCCCATGCCCAACAGGTGAACTACCAGGGGCTGCTGTTCATCAACCTGTCGCCGCGGGCGGTGGTGGTGGCCGACTTCCTGCCACGGGTGAAAGCGATGGCGGAGACCCACCGAGTCGACCCGGACAAGGTGGTGTTCGAGATCACCGAGCGCGATTCGGTGAAGAACCTGTCGGTGCTGGAGCAGTTCGTGATGAACCTGAAGGATTACGGCTTCAAGCTGGCGATCGACGACTTCGGCTCCGGTTTCTCGTCGTTCCATTACCTGAAACACTTTCCGATCGACTTCGTGAAGATCGAAGGGGAGTTCATCGCCAATATGGCCAACGACCGCCGCGATATGGCGTTCGTCAACAGCATCGCCAAGCTGTCGCAGGAGCTCAATGTCGAAACGGTGGCCGAGTTCGTCGAGTCCGACGAGGTGCTGCAGATGGTGGTCAAGGCCGGCATCACCTACGCCCAGGGCTACCATATCGGCCGGCCGGCGCGGCAGATTCCGGCCCGGATCCTGCAACCGGCCGAGCCGGCCTGACGGTTTTTTTAATATAACGCCGGTTGTTTTTTAATATATTGCCGTGGCGACTTTCAAAATAACGCCGGGGTTGCGGCGGCGGCCCGTTGCAGTTTTTCTTCCGGCCAGGCGGTGGCCGGCGCCGGCGGCTGGCCGGCCCGTACGCTGGTGCCGAGACCGGCCTGGCTGATATCCACCTGGCCGTAGGCGTTGCGGATATAGATCCCCTTGCCGCCGAGCATGGTGACGTCCAGCGCCTCGGAGAACAGGAAGCCGCCCCAGAACTCGGTGCCGCGGATGCCGATGGTGGCCACCGGGGTATCGATCTCCAGTTTGGGGGCCGGCTGCCGGCCGATGGCGCCGGTCAGTGCCCGGAAGGCGCCTTTCAGCAGCCCGAAGCGGACATCGGCCTGCTGTTTGGCGGGCTCATAGCGGTAGTGGTCCAGCGAAAAGCTGCTGTTCTCCGCCAACGAGATGCGGCTGCCGTCCGCCAGCCGGAACAGCAGCCTGGCGCCGCCCGGGGTGACCAGCGTGTCGCCCTGGTACAGGTAATCATTGCGCTTCAGCGGCAGTTGCTGCCGGCTCCGTTCCACCTGTGGCTGGCCAGTCGCCAGCAGCACCTTGCCGATCAACTCTGTCGATTGCTCCGCCCCCGCCGTCTGGCCGAACAGGGCCAGCAGCGCGATCGTACCGATTAACATACTGCGTCTGGTTAGCATCCTTTTCTCCTGATACCGAGCTGTGGCGATAGTAACCCGCCCCGGCACGGGATGCAGCCTGAGCGGGTGACAGCCGAGGCCACCGGCCGGCAGGACTGCTACCAAAGAACGAGACGATCGGCGCTGAGGTATAACGGCGGCCAGGCCGGTGCGGGCCAACACTTGTAGCAGTAAGACAACCGATACTGTCGAGCTCAGTTGGAGGCGCATTATGTCCGTTGCCAAGATAGATCTGCTGGAGGCCTGTTCCGAGCGGGACAAGGAGGCATTGGGCCAGGCGCTGATCGATACCATCAGTCGTACCATCCTGGTGCCCAGAGAGCGGATTCGGATCATCATCCATGACCGGACCGAGCACCCGGAGGAGGGGGGCAGTTATACCTTTATCAAATGGGAGCTTTAAGCGGTAAGCCTCAGGCTGCCAGCTGCTCAGCAATTTGGCAGGACCGCCCGGGTAGGTCCCGCCGGCTGAGCGCTGAAAGGCATTTCAACCGCCTGCGGCGGTGGTGCCCCGGGTGACGCCATACAGGGCCCGTGCCGTAGCAGCCTGGTTTTTGTGGTTCATCGTGTAATGGAAAGCATTGTAGGGTGGGTACGTTTTTTGTGCCCACGCGGTGCTTGTTCACCTGATATAGCTGTTTCCCGCTAATCCGCGAAGAACCTTTTTAGGCCCGATGGGGCGAGGGTGATACTCACGGACAACGCCAACCCTGTCGTGGTCGATTCGCCAGGCCCGCTGCTACCGGTTTTCGGGGCTGCGGGCTTGGCCCGGGTTATACCTGCAATACCTCTTTGGCCCGTGCCAGCAGAGCTTCCCGGTCGGCCAGGCCGTTGTAACCGCCGTTGATCCGGCGGGTGATCTGCCGAACGTCGTCCCGGTCGGCGAGCGGGTTCAGGTTGCGGCTCTGCCAGAACCAGCAGGCACCGGCCGCCGCGCAGTTCGGCTCATCGGCCAACTGCTGTGGCTTTGCCAGCAGGTCGATGCCGATCGCCTCGCCACAACTTCGATAGTTATCCTTGCCGGTCAACTGGATCAAGCCGCGACCGCGGAAGGTCCAGCCGTCATTGCTGTCGGCCGGGCCGTTGCCCATCCGGTTGGCATAGAGGATATCGGCAATCACCTGCGGCTGGCGGGCGCACTGCTCGGCCATTTCTTCGGTGGGAAAGTACTTGCTGAAGAGGGTACGCAGCGCCTGGCTGCTGTAATTCAGGTTCTCGCTGATGAAGCGCAGCTGGCCGCTTTCGTGGCCGATCTGGGCCAGGAAGTGGGCCCTGCGCAGTGGTGTGTCAATGCCGTAGCGCGCCATCTGTTTATTCAGCGGTACCAGGTAGCGGGCGATATCTTCAGGGTCGGCCTGCGGCATGATCTGCTGCAGCTGTTGGCCGGTCAGCGCTGTTTGAATTGCTTCCGTGGGCGGCTCTGCAGTGGCTGGCAGTTGCAGCCGCTGGCCCACCTGGATCCGGTTGGGATCATCAATACCGTTGGTTTGCGCCAGGGTATCGACGCTGAGATTGAACCGTTCGGCAATACGGTTGAGGGTATCGCCCGGTTTGACGTCGTAGAACATTGTTTACCTCCTTGTCGCATTTCAGCACATTCCATATGAGCCGATCAGTTAGTCATTCAACTTAGTCGCTCTCCGGTATTTCACAACTGCTGTCTGGAGCCGATGGATCGGTCGCGGTCGAAAGACGGTTGCACCGGAGCCGGCTGCTGCAGGATTTCGCCGTAGCAGCCCGCTCCGAGGGCGATTTGCTTGAGGAAACCCCAAGACCGGTCGCGGTCGGAGCCGGCTGCTGCAGGATTTCGCCGTAGCAGCCCGCTCCGAGGGAGATTTGCTTGAGGAAACCCCAAGACCGGTCGCGGTCGGAGCCCGCTGCTACAGGGTTTCGCCGTAGCAGCCAGCTCCGAGGGCGATTTGTTTGAGGAAATCCCAAGAGCGGTCGCGGTCGGAGCCGGCTGCTGCAGGATTTCGCCGTAGATACCATCTCTCGATTCCGGCCACAACGGCCTTTTACGGCAGTTGTGGTTGGAATTCTTGCTGGTTTTTCACCACACCGAAACAGATGTGTACCAGCTTGCGCATGGCGGCGCCCA
>NZ_JAILYN010000063.1 GCF_019795155.1 Marinobacterium arenosum
GAAAATCCTCGGCCAGTTGACCGAAGATGAACACCTGGGCTAAAAACGTCTGGGCGTGATGCGTTGAGAAATCAGGTGTTCACGTTCGTCCGGAATCGGTGTTCAACTTCGCCGGAATACGCATTACTTAAAGTTTGGGCTTAAGCGGGAAACATCTACATCAGGTGAACAAGCACCACGTGGGCACCAAAAAGTGTCACTCTACAAGGCGAAGGAACCAGTGAACAAGTCCCTTGGGCCTCTGGCCCTTCTAGAGCCCGCAGAGAACATAAGGGACTAATTCACAGGTTCCCCAACTTGCCCAGCCAGCCCACCCCCCCTACAACGAGCCATACCTTTACGAGGGGATTTATACGCGACTAACAGATGTCCTGTCGGCAGCATATCGGTCTTCCGCGGGTGTCGCCCGCAGCGGGGAAGCCCCCTAATCCCGCTTGTCTCCACGGGGCGCCATATTCTTCGCACGGTCCGATCCATCGTCTGGTCAAAAGAACTCGCTCGCACCTCGCTGTAAGTTTATCAGGCCCCTATTCACATCCTTTTCATAACGCGTCCTGCATCGGAAGAGGCTCACTTAGAGGCTATCTATACTTTAATGTACCTATAAGTCATTGGTCCGGCTGACCAGGTTGGTGCCTGCAGGGCACCCTAACGAGTGAAACCGGGAGAAACCTATGAGCACTAGCCTATACGACGCATTGCAGATTCTGGCCCAATGGCAGTGCACCCCAAATCAGGCGCTTGCTATCCTGAAGCTCGATCCTGACCAACCATTTCCCGAGGTGCTCAGTGAAGAACAATGCGAGCGGCTGACCTTCGTGCTCAACATCCATTCAGACCTCAGTGCAGTCTTCGACGACCCCGACGATGTATACGGCTACATGTCACAGCCCCATGACGACCCCTATTACGAAGGAAAGTCTCCGCTGGAGTTGATCTGTACGGGAGATTTAACGCTGTTCGAACGCGTCTGCTGGCATATAGATGCGATGCGAGCCCGCTGATCAAGGTTACGGAGCGGGATCTCTTGCTTGTTAAAACAGCACTGACCAATTTACGTATATAACGCTTGGGCATCTATCCAATTCAGTGCTGCTTGACGCCCCCTCTCACATACGTTTAATCACAATGCTTAGGGCCGTAAACCACCGCACTGTTGTCCAGCACCGAGCGAAGCCGAGCAATCTGCTCACAAGGTATCTCTTTGCGCCCTCTGAGCCCAACCGCGCTCATTGCTGTATTGCCATAGAGCGGAGACACATCAGAAATATCGTTGCTGTAAGCCATAAAGTTTTTCAGCGCCGGCTTATTTGCAAACGCCGAAATATCTTGGATACGGTTGTAATTCAATGTGACGTCTTCCAGCTTGGACAGCGCTGAGAATACGGAAACATCGCTGATCTCATTCATCATAAGACCAACTACCCTGAGGTCGGATAGCTTATCCAAGCCGGACAAATCACTGATTGATGCTTTGTTTGCTTGAAATTCCTCAAGCATCAGCAGGTTTTCAATGCCCTTGGTCGACGTCAACATCTTGTTTCCGGCCACTGACAATTTTCTTAGCTGAGTCAATGGCTGAACGCCTGCAAGAGAACTGAGCGCATTACCCTGCAGATAAAGCTCCTGCAACCTATAGAGATCTGCAATCGATGACAGGTCGGAAATTTGTTCATCCATGCACAGCAAGCTTTTAATCTGGTGTCTATGCTCTACCTTTTCTTTAAACATGGATGTGAAAACGCACCGGTCCAGTGCCTTTTTCGAAGGCGACGCAACCTCGTTGGCTTCCTGTGTGCCTTCGTTGGCTGCCGATCGGGGTCGATCCGTCTCCAACATGCCGATTTCATCCAACACCAGTCCTGTAAACGACAGTGCGAAAGCAACACCGAAAATACGAACACCCGTGATACTGTAACTGCTTAGCGGAACACTGATCGCGAACGCCAGTATAAAAAGAGGCATCGCCCAGAATTGGAGGAAACTGTGAATTCGGTTTTCACTTGGATCACTGTGATGAACAAACACCGACACATCTTTGCCAACCATCTGTGAGCACAAAGCACGTGTTGGCATCATCAACCAGCCGACGGCCTCGTCCCCGTTAGCGGTAACAGCCTTGGGATAATATTGAACTTGATCCCGATAGCGGGTAGGCCTCGCCAACCCAGAGGGTGTATCGCTTACTTTTACCCACTCACTCCCGCAATCAGTAATCGTCGCAGGCACCAGGCTCGAATTAACAATCACGGTTGCACGGTCGTAAACAACAACAGCGCAAACAACCAGGGCAACGACAGCCAGCACTCGAATCACGAATCCCTTTGCTTCTGATTTATTAATCATTCTTGTTCCTTATATTCTACAGAATATGTGATCCGTTTAGTCGCCAGCCAGCGGGACGCTACGAAAATATAGATCAGGCCCAAGCTACCAATCGAGTCCACCTCCCTGCCAGATGCAGACCTAACGATAGAAGATATCTACTCTTCGTGGGCAACTTGGCGTCTATTTTACATTTTCATAAACAAAGCTATTTAATTCAGAAACCGATCGTATTACGTATAACGATTTGTTAGCCGATATTTTCTCTAACCTTTGCATTAAGTTGTCATTCCAAAACTTTGGACATAGCCTCAACACCTTATAGCTCTCAAGAGTTCCCTTAAGTACAGAACTCCCATCAGGCCAACCTTCGGGCTTTACAACCAAGCCTTTCAACAATCGCTTTGTCACTAGCCAGTAACTGGTGAGGTAAGGCAAATCTATATAGATCAATGTATCAGCCAATTCCAGGCGTTTATTAAATGATGCCATTGGCCCGAACCCATCAATTATCCAGCTTTCAGAGGACAGTATATCTTCATGCGCCTTATCGAACGTCTTCCGATCCACCAATTCACCATTTTTCTTATACACAATGGAATCCAACTGGTGAAGTTTTATGCCTGTAGCCGACGCCAGCACTTTGCTCAACGTGGATTTCCCGCTGCCCGGCTTACCGAACACTGCAACCTTCTTCATACTACCTCCATTTAATGAGATTTATCCCATGAGGTAGAAACGAAAAACCCACCTCTTGGGGTGGGCTCGACAGATCCAAAGCGCATCAAATATCCCACCATTCCTATGGAATGATGATAATTCGTACAGCCTGCTGCGTAAGATTTGTATTCATTCGAATATCGTTATACATGGGAATTTTATTGTCAACCAGAAAATGCGCAAAAAGTGTTCGCAAAAGCATATAACAGCTATGACCCCGTTTTGTGCAAGCGACTCTGTTGAAAACAAGCATACGTGATTGTGCGTGAGGCATTGCTCAGTATCCAACGGCCTTCAGGCTGTCTGAGCAGCAGGCATTGAGCATACTGTTGCGATAATTCGTGCGTGAGGAACAGGCGGAGTCTCAGGGGGAAGGATTGCCGGGTACCCGGAAACTGCGTCTGTCGATTCAATGGAGACTAACTTAGAGGAACAGGTCGCAGCTGAAGCCGTTCCTACGAGTTTCGTGGTTGTAGGGAGCTTCAGCAACGACCTTTTTATTACATCAAAGAGTTAGCAAGCAATCAGCCGCCCTTGAACACCACGGTCTTGTTACCGTCGAGGAATACCCGCCGTTCGCAGTGCAGTTTGAGCGCTCGAGCCAGGGTCAGGCGTTCGGTATCGCGGCCCTTCTCCACCAGCTGTTCCGGGGTGTAGGTGTGGTCGACCGGCTCGACCCCCTGGGTGATGATCGGCCCTTCGTCGAGATCTGGGCTGACGTAGTGGGCGGTGGCGCCGACCAGCTTGACGCCCTTGTCATAGGCCTGATGGTACGGCTTGGCCCCCTTGAAGCCGGGCAGCAGCGAGTGGTGGATGTTGATCGCCCGGCCGCGCAGTTTCTGGCACAGATCGTCAGACAGTACCTGCATGTAGCGGGCCAGCACCACCAGGTCGGCACGGGTGTTCTCCACCACCGTCATCACCTTGGCCTCCTGCTGCGGTTTGGTCTCGGCGGTGATCGGGAAATGGTAGTACGGGATGCCGTGCCACTCGGCCAGTTCCTTCAGGTCCGGATGGTTGGAGATGATCGCCGGAATCTCGATATTCAGATGGCCGGTCCGGTAGCGGTACAGCAGGTCCTGCAGGCAGTGGTCGTACTTGGAGACCATGATCACCACCCGTTCCGGGGTGCTGGCGTCGCGGATCTGCCAGTCCATCTCGAACTCAGCCGCCTTGGCATCGAACTGCTGTTTCAGTTCTTCCAGGCTCGGCGCCTGGTCCGCGTCGTTCTTGAACTCGGCGCGGATAAAGAAGTTGCCGCCGATGCTGTCATCGAAGGTGTGCATCTCGGTGATATAGCAGCGGCGTTCGAAAAGAAATCGGGTTACCACATCGACAGTGCCCAGCACACTTTTACAGGTGGCGGTCAGGATGTAGGTGGGGCTGTTCGCAATAGCTGTGTCTTTCATTAGTGCTCCTTCCGACGTTCCGGCGTCCCGGTCAGCCGCGTTTCGGTATCACGGCGCTTGCGCAGGACTGCTTCGGTAAGCTCGGCAGTGCTTTGTTGTTATGCTCGGTGTCTTTCGGTTGCCGGTAACCGGCCGGCCAGATAGCGTCGCGCTGATTCAGAGCCGTAAAAATATGGCTGGGGACCCTGCAACGAAGCTCGCTGCAGCTGGCTGTTGACGGGAGCTGAATAGGCAACTCCCAGGTCCCCGGCCATAAGGGATTTCATCCAGGGTTTCTACCGAACCCGGCGTCAGACCCACGGGCGAAATCCACTCCCTTTGGGGTCGGGTACCGCGGCACAGCCACCCCCTGTCCACGAGGCTGGCTATACCGCTGCGGCACCCGATCGGCATCCCTGCCGGAGGGCAACAAAGGAGGGCTTTCGCCCCGCTCTATCAGCTACGTACCACCAGGCCGTACTCTGCGCTGGCATCCTGCAGCCAGAGCCAGGCGTAGTCGGCAAAGCTACGACGGATCACCAGTTCCCAGCTCTGCTCGCCGGTGCGGCGGATCACGGCCTGGGTCTTGGCGAACACCGAGGTGACCACCTTGCCGACCGGGAAGTTGCGGTCATGCACGTCGTACGGCGTTGTCTTCATCAGCACGTCGCGCGCCTTCGGGCCGCTCAGGCTGAGCACTGTCTGGCCGCCGGAGACGTTGACGATGGCGTAATGGCCGGACATCGCCGCGCGCAGCTCGCGCTCCAGGTCGAAGGCCCGTGCACCCGGCACGATCACCAGCCACTCGTCCGGTGCGAGCCAGCGTACCGACAGTTCGCCTTTCTCGGCGCTCTGCAACGAACCCGGCAACGCCACGCCCAATACTTTCTCGGCACCCGCCATAAAGGCCTGGTTGTCGGTGCTGCCGCGCAACACCAGGTGACCCAGCAATTTCAGCTCTTCCAGGTAAACGCCGCCCTGCTGAGGGCCCTTGCGGGCGATGGTCGGCAGATCCGCATGGTGCAGCGGACTCTCGGCACGCGGGCCGCTCTGCGGCACCTGGTTCATCACGGCCACGGTCGGCTGCTCGGCAGCCGGCTTATCAACAATCAGTTCAGACATTTTGACGCTCCCCCTTCGGATCCAGGAAGATCGGGCTGCAGATCTCGGCTTCGATCACGCTGCCGTCGGCCTGCGGGTAGTAAACGGTTTCGCCCATCCGGTCATGGCCGCCACGAACAAAGCCCATGGCGATGCTGTGACCCAGGCAGGCGCTGTAGTAGCTGGAAGTAACGTGACCCAGCATGGTCATCGGCAGCGGCTGCTGCGGATCGTTGACCGCCTGCGAACCTTCCGGAATCACCTTCTGCGGGTCCTTGGTTTTCAGACCCACCAGCTGCTTGCGGTTCGGCTTGACGCAGTCCTCCCGCGCCATGCCACGCTTGCCGATAAAGCTGAACGGCTTCTGGTTGGATACGCACCAGCCCATCCCCAGGTCGTACGGATGCACCGAACCATCGGTGTCCTGACCGGCGATGATGAAGCCCTTCTCGGCACGCAGAATATGCATGGTCTCGGTGCCGTACGGCGTGATGTTGTACTTCTCGCCCTGTTCGAACAGCTTCTCCCAGACATGCAGGCCATAGTTGGCCTGGACGTTGATCTCGAACGACAGTTCGCCGGTGAACGAGATCCGGAACACCCGTGCCGGTACGCCGGCCACGGTGCCTTCGCGCCAGTCCATGAACTTGAAGGTGTCGCGGTCCAGATCGATATCGTCGGTCAGTTCCGACAACAGCTTGCGGCTGTTCGGACCGGAGATGGTCATCGTCGCCCACTGGTCGGTCACGGTGTTGAAGTAAACCTCCAGCTCCGGCCACTCGGTCTGGTGGTACAGTTCCAGCCACTCCAGTACCCGTGCCGCACCGCCGGTGGTGGTGGTCATGATGAAGTGGTTCTCCGCCAGGCAGGAGGTCACACCGTCATCGAACACCATACCGTCCTCGCCGCACATCAGGCCGTAGCGGCACTTGCCGACCGCCAGCTTGGCCCAGGCGTTGGAGTAAACCCGGCCGAGGAACTCGCGCGCATCCTTACCCTGGATATCGATCTTACCGAGGGTGGAAGCGTCCAGGATGCCGACGCTTTCACGGGTCGCCCGGCATTCACGGTTCAGCGCTTCCTGCATGGACTCGCCCGCTTTCGGGAAGTACCAGGGGCGCTTCCACAGGCCGACGTCCTCGAACTTGGCGCCCTGTTCCAGATGCCACTTGTGCATCGGGGTGTAACGCTTCGGATCAAACAGCTCGCCACAGTGACGACCGGCGATGGCGCCGAAGGTGATCGGCGTGTAGTTCGGCCGGAAGATGGTGGTGCCGGTCTCCGGGATCGTCTGGTTCAACGACTTGGCGGCGATCGCCATGCCGTTGATGTTGCCCAGCTTACCCTGGTCGGTACCGAAGCCCATCGCGGTGTAGCGCTTGACGTGCTCGATCGACTCGAAGCCTTCGCGGGTCGCCAGCTCGATACCGGCGGCGGTAACGTCGTTCTGGTAATCGACGAACTGCTTCGGCGCGCGGCTGGTCGGCTTGGTGTGCGGTACATGGAACAGCGGCATCGCTTTGCCTTCGCGGTGCGCGTTCGCCTGCGGCGCTTTCACGTCGGCAGCGCTGTCACCGAAACCGGCGTTGGCGGCCGCGTCGATACCGGCCTTGGTGCCCTCTTCCAGGCAGGCCTGCAGGCTGTAGCTGCCGTTCAACGCGCCGGCAGTCAGCTGTTTCTGGACCGTCTTACCCGGTACGAAGCCGATGATGTCGTCGCGCCATTCCGGCCGGCTGCCGGTGTGGCAGGACAGGTGGACCGCCGGGCTCCAGCCACCAGAGCTGGCCACGGTGTCGCAGCTGAGCCGCTCGACCGAACCGGTTACCCGGCTGCCATCGGCGCTGATCGGCGCTACCGAGACGCCGGAAACCCGCTTGCTGCCCTGTACTTCGATCACCGCGGAACCGGTGATCACTTTCAGGCCCTGCTGCTTGGCGCGCTGCACCAGTTCGCCATCGGGATTGGCGCGGGTGTCGACGATCGCCACCACCTTGCGGCCAGCATTAGCCCAGTCCAGCGCACAGTGGTAGGCGTGGTCGTTGGTGGTCATCAGCACCAGCTCGTTGCCCGGCACTACCGCGTAACGATTGATGTAGGTGGACACCGCCGAGGCCAGCATGCAACCCGGCACGTCGTTGTTGCCGAACACCAGCGGCCGCTCATGGGCACCGGTGGCCAGTACCACCCACTTGGCGCGTACCCGGTGCATCCGCTGGCGCGAGATGTTGGCCGGTGCCTTGTCGGCAATGTGGTCGGTACGACGCTCATGGATGGTCAGGAAGTTGTGGTCGTGATAGCCGTTGACGGTGGAACGCGGCAGCAGCAATACGTTGTCGTAACCACGCAGCTCCTCGACCACCTTGGTAACCCACTCGGTTGCCGGGCGACCATCGATCTGCTCTTTGCTGTGCAGCAACGCACCGCCGAACTCCTGCTGTTCGTCCGCCAGGATCACCCGTGCACCGCTGCGCGCCGCTTGCAGAGCAGCGGCCAGACCGGCCGGGCCGCCACCGACGATCATTACGTCGGCATGCTGGTTCAGGTGGTCGTAGGTGTCCGGATCGTTCTCCAGCGGCGAACGGCCGAGACCAGCCGCCTTACGGATGAACTTCTCGTAGGTCTCCCACAGCGACTGCGGGTACATGAAGGTCTTGTAGTAGAACCCCGGCGGCATCATCCGGCCACCAACCTTGCCGACGTAGCTCATCAGGTCCAGCTCGGCGTTCGGCCAACCGTTGGTGGCGTGGGCCACCAGACCGTCGAACAGCTCCTGCTGGGTGGCGCGCACGTTCGGTACCTGGGTCGCTTCAGTGGCGCCCAGCTGCAGTACCGCATTGGGCTCTTCGGCGCCGGCGGCGACGATGCCGCGCGGACGGCTGTACTTGAAGCTACGGCCAACAATATCGACGCCGTTGGCCAGCAGAGCGGCGGCCAGGGTATCGCCCTCGAAGCCCTGGTAGCTGCGGCCGTTGTAGCTGAACTTCATCGGCTTGCCGCGCTCGA
Source organism: Marinobacterium arenosum (assembly GCF_019795155.1). Lineage (GTDB taxonomy): Bacteria > Pseudomonadota > Gammaproteobacteria > Pseudomonadales > Balneatricaceae > Marinobacterium_C > Marinobacterium_C arenosum. The sequence goes on from NZ_JAILYN010000063.1 coordinate 8,538, forward strand.
TGCGGCCGCCGGTCTTGAGACGGTTTTTCTGTGTCATTGTGCTCGCCCCACTCACTCTGCCGTTACAGTCGGCTGCTGGCCGATCTTGTAGATTTCTTTGATCTCGTAGGTCTGGGTGTCGCGGGTAATGTTGAAAAACTTGCGACAACCAACCGCATGGACCCACAGCTCGTGATGGATGCCGCGCGGGTTGCTACGGAAATACAGGAACTGCGCCCACTCTTCATCGGTGCAGTTATCCGGGTCCAGCGGACGGGCGATATGGGCTTCACCGGAGGCGTGAAACTCCTCCTCTTCGCGATGCTCCTCGCAGTGCGGACAGTAGATATAAAACATCGGTGCACTCCTTGATTAGTGGGCGACGCCGGCAGCGCCGTGCTCGTCGATCAACGAGCCGTCGTGGAAACGGAACATGGAGAACGGCTTGGCCAGTTCATGGGCCTCGCCACGTGCCAGGGTGGCGGCGAACACATGGCCGGAACCCGGCGTAGCCTTGAAGCCACCGGTACCCCAACCGCAGTTGAAGAACAGGTTCTCCACCGGGGTATCGGAGATGATCGGGCAGGCGTCCGGACAGGTGTCGACGATGCCGCCCCACTGCCGGTTCATCCGCACCCGGCTGAACATCGGGAACAGTTCGACGATCGCCTGCACGGTGTGCTCGATGGTCGGGTAGGAACCACGCTGGCCGTAGCCGTTGTAGCCGTCGATACCGGCACCGATGACCAGGTCGCCCTTGTCGGACTGGGAGACATAGCCGTGCACGTGGTTGGACATCACCACGGTGTCGAGGATCGGCTTGATCGGCTCGGATACCAGCGCCTGCAGCGGGTGGGATTCCAGCGGCAGCTTGAAGCCGGCCATCTTGGCCATCACACCGGAGTTACCGGCGGTGACGCAGCCGATCCGGTCCGCTTTGATCACGCCGTGCTGCTTGGTTTCAACGCCGATCGCGGCGCCATCCTCGGTCAGGATGTCGATCACTTCGCACTGCTGGATCAGGTCGACGCCCAATGCATCGGCGGCACGGGCGAAGCCCCAGGCCACCGCATCGTGGCGAGCGACACCGGCACGCGGCTGCCAGGAGGCACCCATCACCGGGTAGCGGGTATTTTCGGAGCAGTCCATGATCGGCACGATCTCCTGCACCTGCTTGGCATCCAGCACTTCGCCGTCGATGCCGTTCAGCCGGTTGGCGTTGACCCGGCGCTCGATATCGCGCATGTCCTGCAGCGTATGGCCCAGGTTCAATACCCCGCGCTGGGAGAACATCACGTTGTAGTTCAGGTCCTGCGACAGGCCTTCCCACAGCTTCATCGCGTGCTCGTACAGGTGGGCCGCTTCGTCCCACAGGTAGTTGGAGCGCACGATGGTGGTGTTACGGGCGGTGTTGCCGCCACCCAGGTAGCCCTTCTCCAGCACCGCCACGTTGGTGATGCCGTGCTCTTTGGCCAGGTAGTAGGCTGTCGCCAGACCGTGACCGCCGCCACCGACGATGATCACGTCGTATTTCTTCTTCGGCTGCGGATTACGCCAGACCCGCTGCCAGTTCTCGTGATGACTCAAGGCGTGTTTCAACAGCCCGAAACCCGAGTATTTCTGCATTGTTATGCCCTCACTAATCACGCCCCCTATCGGGCGCGAGCTGCTTTCGGTTGTACCGGCATCAACATTCGATAACGTTGACCGCCAGCCCTCCCCGAGAGGTTTCTTTGTATTTATCCAGCATGTCCCGGCCGGTATCGCGCATGGTGCGGATCACCTTATCGAGTGACACGAAGTGCTGGCCGTCACCGCGCAGGGCCATGGTGGCGGCGTTGATCGCCTTCATTGCCGCCATCGCATTGCGCTCGATGCAAGGCACCTGCACCAGCCCGCCGATCGGATCGCAGGTCAGTCCCAGGTTGTGCTCCATACCGATCTCCGCCGCATTCTCCACCTGCTCGGGGCTACCGCCGGTCGCTTCCGCCAGGCCGGCCGCCGCCATCGCGCAGGCCGAACCGACCTCGCCCTGACAGCCCACTTCGGCGCCGGAGATCGAGGCGTTCTCCTTGAACAGAATGCCGATCGCCGCAGCGGTCAACAGGAAGCGGATCACCCCCTCCTCGTTGGAGTTGGGGCAGAAGTTGGTGTAGTAGTGCAGCACCGCCGGAATGATGCCGGCAGCTCCGTTGGTCGGCGCAGTCACCATCCGGCCGCCGGCGGCGTTCTCTTCATTGACCGCCAGCGCGTAGAGGTTGACCCAGTCCATCGCGCCGAGGCTCGGCGTGATCATGTCCATCCGGGTGCGGTTGCTCAGCTCGCGGTGCAACGCCGCCGCACGACGCCTAACTTTCAGGCCGCCCGGCAAAATCCCCTCGTTGCGCATGCCGTTCTGCACGCACTGCTGCATCACCCGCCAGATCTCCAGAATTCCGTCGCGGATCTCCTGCTCGCTGCGCCAGGCCTGTTCGTTGGCCAACATCACGTCGGCGATCGACAGGCCGGTCTCCTGGCAGATCGCCAGCAGTTCGGCACCGGTACGGAACGGGTAGCGCAACGGGGTACTGTCTTCGACGATCCGGTCGGCGCCCGCCGCCTGCTCGTCGACCACGAAGCCACCGCCCACCGAGTAGTAGACACTGTGGCGCAGTTCGTTGCCGTCGGCATCGAAGGCGGCGAAGCTCATGCCATTGGCATGGAACGGCAGCGATTCGGTGCGGTGGTAGATCAGGTCGTCGACTTCGTTGAAGGCGATCGGCTGTTCACCAAGCAACTGCAATTGACCGGCTTCGTTGATCTCGTCAACACGCGGACCGACGATGGTCGGATCGATCAGCTCCGGCAGGTGCCCTTCCAGGCCCAGCAGCACCGCCGGGCCGGTACCATGACCTTTACCGGTGGCGCCCAGGGAGCCGTAAAGCTGTGACTGTACCCGGCTAACGCGGGTCAGTAGCCCCTCGGCCTGCAGTGCGGATGCGAACATCTGCGCTGCTTTCATCGGACCGACGGTGTGGGAACTGGATGGACCAATCCCGATTTTCAGCATGTCGAACAGGCTGATTGCCATCTCGATACACCTCGCTCAGCGTGCGGCGTCCAGCGACGCCGCACGCACTGCTTATTCTTATTGGGGAGGCTGTCTGACAGTCGCTTATCGATAGACCGGGTACTCGGCGCAGAGGGCGCGAACCTTCTGCTTCACGTCGGCGATGGTCGACTCGGCGTCGCCGTCCTGCATGGCGTCGAGGATATCGGCGATCCAGCCGGCCAGGTCGACACACTGCACCTCTTTGAAGCCACGGGTGGTGATCACCGGCGAGCCGATACGCAGCCCGGAGGTAACGAACGGCGATTGCGGATCATTCGGCACCGCATTTTTGTTGACGGTGATGCTGGCACGGCCCAGTGCCGCGTCGGCGTCCTTACCGGTCAGCCCCTGCTTGATCAGGCTGAGCAGGAACAGGTGGTTGTCGGTACCGCCGGAGACCACGTCATAGCCGCGCTCGATGAACACCCGCGCCATGGCATCGGCATTCTTGACCACCTGCGCCTGGTACTCCTTGAATTCCGGCTCCAGCGCTTCCTTGAACGCTACCGCCTTGGCGGCGATCACGTGCATCAGCGGGCCGCCCTGGCCACCCGGGAATACTGCGGAGTTCAGTTTCTTCTCCAGCTCCGGATTGGACTTGGCCAGGATCAGGCCGCCACGCGGACCACGCAGGGTCTTGTGAGTGGTGGTGGTGACCACGTCGGCATGCGGCAGCGGGTTCGGATACAGGCCCGCGGCGACCAGACCAGCCACGTGCGCCATATCGACGAACAGGTAGGCACCAACCTGATCGGCGATCTCGCGGAAGCGGGCCCAATCGACGGTGCGTGAGTAAGCGGAGAAGCCGGCGACGATCATCTTCGGCTGATGCTCTTTGGCCAGTGCTTCGACCTGGTCGTAGTCGATCTCGCCGGCGTCGGTCAGACCGTACTGCACGGCGTTGTAGATACGACCGGAGAAATTGACGTGGGCACCGTGGGTCAGGTGGCCGCCATGCGCCAGGCTCATCCCCAGCACGGTGTCACCCGGCTGTACCAGCGCCATGTAGACGGCGGCGTTGGCCTGGGAACCGGAGTGCGGCTGGACGTTGGCGTAATCTGCGCCGAACAGCTCCTTGGCGCGGTCGATCGCCAGCTGCTCCACCACGTCGACGTGCTCACAACCGCCGTAGTAGCGTTTTTCCGGATAGCCTTCGGCGTACTTGTTGGTCAGCACAGAACCCTGAGCTTCCATGACCCGCGGGCTGGTGTAGTTCTCGGATGCGATCAGCTCGATATGCTCTTCCTGACGGACCGCTTCATCCTGCATCGCCAACCACAGGGCTTCGTCGAAACTCTGGATCTGATCATTCTTGCTAAACATTATTGTTATTCTCCTGTTGGGTCACACTGGCAGTTCCGGTGTCGTGGCTTGAAACTCTGCTGAACGCATTGAGCACACCGAGCCTTTCTCATTGGAATCTGGGTAGCACGAGGCGCGTTTCAGCAGTCTCCGGCTATCCGGTTCGACCATAGTAATCAGCGAAATCGGCGCTTAGTTGCCTGCCAGCGTCCTGATGCTATGGATTTGCGACACCGGCTATGAAAATACGACAGTGTTTCCACAATCCGGCGTGAAAGAGTTCAGGGAATGCAGGTCGTTAAGGAAGGTTTGCGGGAAAACAGGCAGGAAACCGACGCATCAGGACAGCTTTATAAGGAATAGCTATATAGGCCCAGCACAACACCAGCGCCAACGACCGGGCAACGGCCCGCCGCAAGCGGTGCAGGATACCGGCAGCTTCGCCACCCGCCATATAGAAGGCTGTGGCTCAGCGCTCGCCAGCGCTACATTCACCTCAGCCAGACATGACCCGTCACGCCATACCTGCAGCAGGGGTAGGTATAAAGTTGTCTAAAATTGTAAATGAACTGTAAATAGCGCTTGCTCTGCAATTGCGACAAACGCTAATTTTTGAGTAGACAATAAGAATGACCTGAATCGAGCCATGGCGTTCGATGGGATGCAAGGTACCTCCACAATGCAGGCAGACACCAAAATACTGGTCGTCGATGACGAACAGCTTACCCGCCAATGCCTGAGCAGCTACTTCGAGGAGGAAGGCTATACGGTTTTCTGCGCCGAAACCGCCGAACAAGCCGAGAGTATTCTGAACGGCGAAGCGATCGACGTGATTCTGCTGGACATCCGCCTGCCCGGCAAAGACGGCCTGACGCTGACCCGCGAGCTGCGAGTGCACAGCGAAGTCGGCATTATCCTGGTGACCGGCCGGCAGGATGAGGTCGACCGGTTGATCGGCCTTGAGTGCGGTGCCGACGAGTATGTCACCAAGCCGTTCAACCCCCGTGAGATTCTGGCCCGTACCAAGAACCTGGTACGGCGGGTGCGCCACTGTACCGAGGCGAAACCGACCGACGCCCTGCCGCAGAGTTTCATCAGCTTTGACCGCTGGAAACTGAATCTCGACCGTCGCCAGTTGCTGGACCAATATCAGCAGCAGACCCAGCTGACCGAGGGCGAGTTCAAACTGCTCAACAGCCTGATGAACCACGCCGGCCAGGTGATGAGCCGCGAGCAGATACTGGACCAGATCCGTAATCGCGAATGGGTGCCGAGCGATCGCACCGTCGATGTGTTGATCGGCCGGTTGCGGCGAAAACTGGGCGACGATCCGGCCAACCCGAAACTGATCCTGACGGTACACGGCGCCGGTTACCTGTTTACCCCCAAACCCATCGAGCTGGCATGACCCGCCGCTACGCGCTGCTTGCCGGCCTGCTTCTGCTGCTGGGGCTGTATTCCATTTCAAGCTCCGCCCGTACCCTGAAGGCCTGCGGCCATCCGTTCTATCCGCCGGTCTCCTGGCACAGCGCCGGCCAGCTGATCGGCCTGGCGCCGGCGATCACCCGGCAACTGTTCGCCGAACTTGGCTACCGCGTGCAGTTGATTGGCGGCAACAACTGGAAACGCTGTCTGCTGGAGGTGCAACAGGGCAAAGCCGATATCGTGGTGGCCGCGTACCGTATCGCCAGCCGCGAGTCCTATTTGAGCTTCAGCGAGCAACATATTATCGCCGACAGCGTGACCCTGTTCGTCAACCGCAAACAGCCGATCCGCTTCAACCAACTGGAGGATCTGCGCGGCAAGACCGTCGGCCTGTTGCTGGGCGACAGTTTTGGCGACAGCTTCGACCGCTTCATCCAGCAGAACAGCCATATCGAATATGTCTCCCGCGGCCGGCAAAACTTCGCCAAACTGGCGCTGGGGCGGATCGATTACATGCCGCTTGGCAAGCTCAGCGGCCGCCTGCAGAGCCGCAAGCTCGGCTTTCACGACCAGGTGAAGCCATTGGAGCGGGAGATCACCACCGAGTACTACTACCTGGCGGTGGGTCGCCATAGCGGCCTGCAGCAGCATCTACCCTTCATCAATCACCGCCTGCGCGAGATGCATCGCAGCGGCGAGATCGGTCGATTGACCGCCAGGTTCAGCCTGGACTACCTAAACTCCCCCTGATATCCGGATACTCGCCTATGGGCACGCTCATCTCGACACGCCTACGCCAACTGGCCGGCTATTCACAGCGGCACCCGCTGGGTTTTCGCATGATGGTCTACGTCAGCGCCTGCAGCTTCCTGTTCATCCTGCTCTCCACCGCCCTGCAACTGACGCTGGATTACCGCCGCGAACTGCGGGCCGTCGATCAGCAGGTAGCGCTGATCCGCAACAGCTATCTCGCCAGCCTGGCGAAAAGCCTGTGGGACCTCGACCAGGCACAGATCGAGCTGCAACTGAAAGGGATACTGACCCTACCCGACCTGGTCTACCTGGAGTTGAGCGATACCAGCAGCGACAACGATGCGCCAACCCCTTCGGGTGAGCGCCCCACCCCGGGCCACCAGGTTCAGCAACACGGCTTCGAGCTGATCCATACCAACGCCAGCCAGCAGCAACGAACGCTGGGCCGGCTCGACGTCACCTTCGACCTGCAGGCGATCCACAGCCGGCTCTGGCAGACCGGTTTGAGCATCCTGCTCAACCAGACCCTGTTGGTTATGCTGATCGTGCTGGTGATCCTGGTGATCTTCCAGCGACAGATCACCCGCCACCTGGAAAGCATGGCGGAGTACAGCCGACGTATCGGCGCCGGCGAACTCGACCAACCTCTCACGCTGAACCGGCGCAAACCCACCCGTGATGACGAGCTGGACCAGCTGGCCGCGGCATTGAACGAGATGCGCCAGGCGATACAACAGGATATCCAGCGACGCGACCAGGAACAGCAGGCGCTACGCTACAACCGCGACCAGTTGCAGCAGATGGTCGAAAGGCGCACCGAGAGCCTGCAGCGCGCCAAGGAAGCCGCCGAGGAAGCCAACAACGCTAAGTCCCAGTTCCTGTCCACCATGAGCCACGAGATCCGTACGCCGATGAACGGCATGCTCGGGATGATCCAGTTGCTGGAAAACAGCACGCTGACCGGCAGCCAGCGCGAGCAGGTTCGGGTACTCCATGACGCCACCGAGTCGCTGCTGGAAACCTTCGATCATGTATTGCAGTACGGCCAACTGGTCGAGGGCGGACATAGCGCCAGCGAGAGTCGTTTCTCGGTCAACGACCTGTTAAGCGACCTGGTCACGTTGATGAAGCCCGGCGCCGACAAAAAAGGGCTGCGGCTGAAGCTGGCAAGCGATATCGACAACCAGCAGAGCTATTTTGGCGCTGCCGGCAGCCTGCGCCAGATACTGACCAACCTGCTGGCCAATGCGATCAAGTTTACCGACCGGGGTGCCGTGCAGCTGCGCTGCCGGCAGCTAGTCGCCCCTTCGCTGCCCGCTGAGCAAGCGATGCTGCGCTTTGAAATTCAGGACTCAGGTATAGGGATCGCCCCGGAGCTGCAAGCCCATATCTTCGACCGGTTTACCCAGGCTGACGAGAGCATCACCCGCCGTTTCGGTGGCACCGGCCTCGGCCTGGCAATCTGCAAGGAGCTGGCCGTCGAACTGGGCGGCAGCATCGGGCTGCACAGCGAACCGGGCAAAGGCAGCCTGTTCTGGCTGGAGATACCATTGCGCGTCGCCCAGCAAGCTCACGCGCCTTACGGCGAACAGGCGGATACGCAACCGCAAGTTCAGATACCGCCGCTGGAGATCCTGCTGGTGGAGGATGTCGAGATAAACCAGCAGGTGGTACTCGGCCTGCTGCAGCAGCATCGACACCGGGTCACCCTGGCGTCGGACGGCTACCAGGCGCTGCAGCTCTGCGGCCGGCACCGCTTCGACCTGATCCTGATGGATATGCACCTGCCGGGCCTGGGCGGTCTGGAGGTCAGCCAGCGGATCATACAGGACCGCCAGAATCCTAACCGGCAGACGCCGATCGTGGCACTGACCGCCAGCGTAGGGCCCGACGACATCCGCAGCTATCTCGATGCCGGCCTGCACAACGTGGTCGCCAAGCCGGTCCGTAAGGCACAACTGCTGCAGGCGCTGGCCGGCATTCCACAGGCGCCGGCAGCGGAGCAGGCAATCATGACCGATAAAGCTACAGACACTCCGTTGCTGGATAACGCGGTGATCGAGGTTCACCGCCAGGTATTGGGCGAACAGAAACTGACCGAGCTGATGCGCAGTTTCTGTACCGTCCATGCCGAGCTCTGGCCCGCCCTGCAGCGCAGCCTTGCCGCCGGCGACCGCTATGACTGTGGCCAGCTGGCCCATAAACTGGCCGGCGCCTGCGACACCATGGGATTCACCAGGGCCAGCCTGGTGCTCAGGGCACTGGAGGCCGCGATGGAAGCTGAAGAGAATAGCCAGGCCGTCCCGCCGACGGACGAGCTGGCCCAGGTGATGACCGAGACGCTCAGCACGGCCCGGGCGTGGCTCGACAAGCTATAACCCGGCGCTCGTTGTGGGCGACCCAGCGTTAGCAGGCAGTTAAAAACGGCCTGCTAAATCGCCATCAGCAACGCGATTACACCAACGGCCAGCAACGCGATGGCCCAGACCAGGTCAAAGTTGATCCACTGCCGCCGCAGTACCGCCAGCCCCAATTTCCGGTAGACCAGCCAGGCCACCACCCCCATCATCACCAGCATGGCAAGGGTATGGACGCCGATGGCCAGCAGCATGCCGGCGCCCGCCGGCATCTGATGGCCGGCATGGCCGGCGTGCTCGATGGCGGCGACACCCAACAACGCAGGGACAACCATCAAGCCGGCACCGTGCGCGGTGGCCATTAGAAACGACCAGACGAACAGCTCCCTGGCGCCCACTTTCATGCCGACCCAGCGTGGATGACGGTAGTAATTGAACAGCTTATAGCTGCCGAATGACAGCAGCATAGCGGCCGCCAGCCATTGCAGGGTGGCCTGCGAAACCACCTGCATGCCGGCCAGCACGATCAGCGCCACCAGCAGCACCGAGGCTGCATGGCCGACGGTAATCGGCAGCAACGCCAGCCAGATGGCGGCTTCACGGCGCTGCTGCAAGCCCAGCGACAGGGCGAACAGCCAACCCATGGCGGGATTCAGGCCATGAAAGGCACCCAGACCGGTCATCACCAGCCAGGGCCCCAGCCATTCAGCCTGGATAACAGAAAGAGTCTGTTGAAGCATCGCCCCCTTCCAGCCGCACCTGATGGGGACGGGAGTCCCCGAAATCGATGAAGAAATCCGGGTCCAGGGCGATGCCGCCACCGGCGGTCACGTCGGCCTTGACCATCCAGCCCTTCAGCTTGTCGGGGTAGAACTGATCGTCCCAGGTGCTGTACAGCGAGTTGGTGAAGTAAACCCGGCGTCCGTCGCGGCTGATCTCGACCATCTGCGGACCGCCCAACAGGGCGCCATTGCTCTTGGCATGGCCCTTCCTGGCGACGATACCGCCGATCTCAACCTTGCCGGTCAGCGCCGGCTTGAACGGATCGGACACGTCGTACTGGTGCAGCTCGCCAGTCCCCCAGCAGGCAACATAGAGATACTTGTCGTCCAGCGACAGGTCGATATCGGTAATCAGCGGCGGCACCGCCTTAAACCCTTTCAGCAGCGGCGGCAGGTCCGCTTCGTCGGCCGGTACCGGTGGGATGGTGACGATCTTCTTCATCTTCCACTGGCCGTTCTCCTTGTACCAGGTCCAGATCGAGGCGGTCAGATCCTCGGTGCTGACCACCACCCCGGCAAAGCCGTAGGTGCGGCTGGGGTCATGCGCCGGCCGCAGTTCCAGCAACATCTGGTTCTGGGCGCCAACATCGAGGGTCTGGCTCAGCCTTCGCTTGCGCAGATCCCAGAAGTGCAGCCGGTGGCCGTACTTGTTGGCCAGCAGATCTTCCGCCACGATGCCGTTTTCGAACTGGTGCGGCTTGGCCCACTCGCTGCTGACCATCACGTCGTCGGCCAGGTGCCACCAGAAGTCATAGGCCAGCTCCTGATCGCCGCGCTGCAGCTCCCAGGGGCCGATCACGTCGAAGCTGAAGTGGTCGAGCAGGAACACCCCACCGGGGCCGTCGCGGCCATCGGCCGGGCCCAGCGCGCTGACGTAGATCGCATCAGGGCCGCAATGCACGGTATGAGGTCGGCTGTAGCCGGATTTTTCCATCACCTCCTGCGGCTCGATCACCTTGGCGATGCGCGGCCGGAGCGGATCGGGCTTAGTATCGATGATGTAGATCCGGGAACTGCGCATCCCCGGCACGATCAGGTAACGCCGCTCCAGGTGCGGATGCGGGGCAAAGGGACAGAGCGCCGAACTGCAGGCATTCCAGCCGAAGTGATGAAGCTCGTCGCCAACGTAAGGCAGCTCGAGCGCGTTGACGATCTGGCCGCAGGTCGGAGAGTTCGGGTCCAGATCGACCACCGACAGCGCATCCGGCTGACCATCGCGCGCGTAATTCAGCGTTGCCACATAACCATAGCGTTCAGGCGGGGCTTTCATCGCCATTCTGGGCGATGGGTAGAACGAGGGATCGGGTTTCCACAGGGTCATTTCGTTACCCTCTTGTAAGCGTGAATAGCCAACTGCATGGGTAGGACGGGGCATGCTTTGCTTCAGTTCACCGGCCGTTGGCAGCACAGCCCCTGCCGGTTGATCGCTCGGCGCAGTAACGCGTGCGGTTTGCAGCTGAGCGCAGCGGAACCTGGAACACACCCGCCAGAATTATAGATGACAGTGCAGCCCGGCCAGTGCCCAATACCGTCGACGCCAGTTAGCGGCAATCGAGTAGGAGGAGGCCTCACGGCCTCCGTCCTCTCACACCACCGTACGTACGGTTCCGTATACGGCGGTTCACGTCATACATTTGAGCCGATGGTATTGTCCCATCAGCGATACCAGTC
>NZ_JAILYN010000064.1 GCF_019795155.1 Marinobacterium arenosum
GCTAATCGTTCCCCTTGCCGGGCCGACAGTGGACTTTCACCACCAAGTCATCCGGCCGCCACCACGCGTACCGGAACAGCGCCAGTCAAGGCGCTACGCGCCATGCCTGGCGCACACAAAAAAAGGCGGCCAGTTGGCCGCCTCAAAGGAGCTAAGGGTGATTCCCTTTACTTAGGTTGCTTCGTTGATGGGGCGAACGCTCAGGCGGTTACCAGGCCGTGGCGCCCCATGATCTCTTCGATCTCCGGCAGGCTGGCCGGATCGTCGATGGTCGACGGGATGTTGTAGTCCTGGCCATCGGCGATCTGTCGCAACAACTTGCGCAGGATCTTGCCGGAGCGGGTTTTCGGCAGACGCTGCACGACGACCGCACGCTTGAAGCAGGCCACCGCGCCGATCTCCTTGCGTACCAGCGCAACCAGCTCCGCTTCCAGCTCGGCTTCATCCACGTCGACACCATCTTTCAGCAGCACCAGGCCGACCGGCTGCTGGCCTTTCAACGGGTCGTTGATACCGATCACCGCACATTCGGCCACCGCCGAATGACCGGCGACGATCTCTTCCATCTCGCCGGTGGAGAGACGGTGGCCGGCGACGTTGATCACGTCATCGGTGCGCCCCATGATGAAGACGTAGCCATCCTCATCCTTGTAACCACCGTCACCGGAGCAGTAGTAGCCCGGGAAATCGTTCAGGTAGCCGGTGCGGAAGCGTTCGAAGTCGCCCCAGATGGTCGGCAGGCAGCTCGGCGGCAGCGGCAGCTTGATGGCGATACTGCCCTGCTCGCCGGCCGGCAGTTCGTTGCCTTCCGGATCCAGAATCTGCACATTGAAGCCCGGTACCGGTACGGTCGCGGAACCCGGCTTCGGCTCTTTCTTCTCGACACCTACCAGGTTGCCGCAGATCGCCCAGCCGGTTTCGGTCTGCCACCAGTGGTCGACCACCGGCTTGCCGGTCTTCTCGATAGTCCAGTGGTAGGTCGGCGGATCCAGGCGCTCGCCGGCCATGAAGATGGTTTCCAGCCTGGACAGGTCGTACTTGGCCAGCTCAGCCGCTTCCGGATCTTCCTTCTTGATGGCGCGGAACGCGGTCGGTGCGGCGAACAACGCCTTGGCGCCATACTCTTCGCACACCCGCCAGAATGCTCCGGCATCCGGCGTGCGAACCGGCTTGCCTTCGTAGACGATGGTGGTGCAACCGGCCAGCAACGGGCCATAGACGATATAGGAGTGACCGACCACCCAGCCGACGTCGGACGCCGCCCAGAACACGTCGCCCGGTTCCATGTTGTAGATCGCTTTCATCGAGTAGTTCAGCGCCACCGCATGGCCGCCGTTGTCGCGCACCACCCCTTTCGGCTTGCCGGTGGTGCCTGAGGTATACAGGATATACAGCGGGTCGGTACCCTTGACCGGTACGCAGTCGGCCGGCTCGGCATCGGCCATCGCCTGCTGCCAATCCAGGTCACGGCCAGCCTGCAGTTCGGCTTCAACCTGCGGGCGCTGCAACACGATACAGGCATCCGGCTTATGGGCAGACTTTTCGATCGCCTCATCCAGCATCGGCTTATAAGGGATCACCTTGCTCACTTCGATACCGCAGGAGGCGGTCACCATCACCTTGGGCTCGGCATCGTCGATACGCACCGCCAGTTCGTGCGGTGCAAAGCCACCGAACACCACCGAGTGGATCGCACCCAGCCGGGCCACCGCCAGCATCGCCACCAGCGCCTCCGGCACCATCGGCATGTAGATCACCACCCGGTCGCCCTTCTCCACGCCCTGTGCTTTCAGCACGCCGGCGAACTTGGCCACCTCGTCACGCAGTTCGCGATAGCTCAACTGCCGCTTGGTGCCGGTCACCGGCGAATCGTAGATGATCGCCAGCTGATCGGCACGGCCATTTTCAACATGGTAATCGAGCGCCAGGTAGGCGGTGTTCAACTCTCCGTCAGCGAACCAGCGGTCGATACCGTTTTCATCCTGGGACAGGATCGTCTGCGGTTTCTTGAACCATGCCAGCGCCTCGGCCTTCTCGGCCCAGAACAGCTCTGGGGTTTCAATCGATTTGGAATACTCTGCTTGGTAGGACATATGCACCGGTCCTTTCTTGTTTTCGTTGACAATCAATGACTCGGGAGGCGCTTTATGATTGTTATTGTAGACAGTTGCCTCACTTGTAGCGTCCAACTGTAACCGACACGCCGGCGAAGATAACTACGACAAAAGCATTACATTGCTTCAAATACGGGCGGTTTTACTTGTGATGAGGTGATAATTGACAACTAAGTAGCTTTCTAACTGGACAAGAAGGATTGTCGACAATGCGGCCTGACAAGCCTGCTACATATCAAAGATTGCCGACACTTTGCCATTTGATAGTCGTGGAATTAATGGCGGAGCGACAAGCTTCAAGCGGCTCGTTGAATCGGATAGTCCGCGCGATACAATTGTTGCATAGCAGTCCGCTTTTATGCCCGCAGTTACGCGGGCGATAGATCATGGCACCGATGACACCGCTGTTGGTCGCGGATAAATCCCCTCCTACAGGGGCCGTGCCAACCCCACTAGGGTCGGTACCCAAAGGGCATGCCAAGCCCGCTGCTACAGGGTTCCGTTGTAGGGCCGGACCCGGCCGGCCAAACGCCGGTAGGCGTTTTATTGGCGCCCCCGGTGGCGCCCTACAGATTCAGCTCTCCGTAACAGCCCGCCCTGTCGCGGAGAACAGCCAACGCAACGCGCAGCCCTGGAATTAAAAAGCAGGCACAAAAAAGCCGCCCGAAGGCGGCTTTCTGGAAGATCTGGCGATTACATATCGCTGGACTGAACCGGAATCGCTTCTTTCACGCCCGTCAGGGCGTTGCGTGCACGCAGTTCCTCATCAGATGCACCTGCACCACCGTCAGATTTGGCGTTTTCGAAGTAGCACAGCGTCGGACGATGCTGTTCCGCTTCTTTCTCATCCAGCTGCACATAAGCTGCGATGATCAGCAGATCACCTTTGCTGGCCTTGTGTGCCGCCGCGCCGTTGACCGAGATAACACCGCTGTTATCTTCCGCACGGATAGCGTAGGTCGTGAAACGTTCGCCGTTATTGATGTTGTAGATGTGAATCATCTCGTATTCCTTGATGCCGGAGCGATCAAGAAGTACGCCATCAATAGCACAGGAACCTTCATAGTGAAGCTCAGCATGCGTCGTGGTTACCCGATGCAGCTTGGCCTTCAAGAATGTTTGCAGCATGACAAAAACCTGCGTTTGCTCTCCATTCCTGGGAAATCCCAGCCCCAACTCGGATCAGCCCCCGGGCCGATCCACCGGCTCCGCCGCGATGCGCTCGCTGGCGGACAGGAAACGTCTGAGCGTTTCTTTTCAATCGGTCTACTACCTGAAACAGGTATGTTGCGCCGCACATAGTACTAAAATTGCCGATAAATAGAACCAGCACGTTGGTATATCTATCTACTGCGGCGGGCAAGGCGGCCAATTCTATCAGCTTCCGCGTAAAAATTAACGACCGTTCAAGGGATTTTTTCTATAGCCGAACGGTTCCTGAGCCGCCTGCATGAACAGCCTTCAGTATTCGTATGAGAGCTATTCAAAGAATCTCGCAAGCAATTGAATTACAATGATTCACAACCCAAAGGCGTATCATTGACAGAATCGGTCAGGCAGAGCCGGCCGCTGCGCAGATTCGCCCTTAATCGCACTGCCGGCGCACCCGTAACAGGTTGCAGCCGACGCCCGGCGTGCCAGTAACAGAACAGATTGGAATCCGGCCCGTGACAGTACAAGACAAGACTCAACAGCTTACCGACGCCCTCCAGCAGCGCATCCTGATCCTCGATGGCGGCATGGGTACCATGATCCAGCAGCGTAAGCTGGAGGAAGCGGATTATCGCGGCGAGCGCTTCGCTGACTGGCACGTAGAGGTCAAGGGCAACAACGACCTGCTGGTACTCAGCCAGCCGGATCTGATCCGCGAGATCCACGGCGAATACCTGGCCGCCGGTGCCGACATCATCGAGACCAACACCTTCAACGCCACCACCATCGCGATGGCCGACTACGAGATGGAGTCGCTGAGCCGCGAGATCAACGTGGTAGCGGCCCGCCTGGCCCGTGAAGCCTGCGACCAGTATTCGACAGCGGATCAACCGCGCTACGTGGCCGGGGTATTGGGCCCGACCAACCGCACCTGCTCGATCTCGCCGGACGTTAACGACCCGGCATTCCGTAACGTCAGCTTCGACCAACTGGTCGAGGCTTATACCGAGTCGGTCGACGGCCTGGTCGAGGGTGGCGCCGATATCATCCTGATCGAGACCATCTTCGACACCCTGAACGCCAAGGCGGCGATCTACGCGGTGGAAACTTACTTCGATGATCGCGGCATCCGCCTGCCGGTGATGATCTCCGGCACCATCACCGATGCCTCTGGCCGCACCCTGTCTGGCCAGACGACAGAAGGGTTCTGGAACTCGGTACGCCACGCCAAGCCGATCTCGGTCGGCCTGAACTGCGCACTGGGGCCGCAGGAGCTGCGCCAGTATATCGAGGAACTGTCCCGCGTCGCCGACACCTATGTCTCCGCCCACCCCAACGCCGGCCTGCCGAACGCCTTCGGTGAATATGACGAGACGCCGGAACAGATGGCCGAGGAGATCGTCGAGTGGGCCCGCTCCGGTTTTCTGAATATCGTCGGCGGCTGCTGCGGCACCACGCCGGAGCATATCCGGGTGATCCGCGAGGCGGTGATCAA
Source organism: Marinobacterium arenosum (assembly GCF_019795155.1). Lineage (GTDB taxonomy): Bacteria > Pseudomonadota > Gammaproteobacteria > Pseudomonadales > Balneatricaceae > Marinobacterium_C > Marinobacterium_C arenosum. Next base: position 4,762 of record NZ_JAILYN010000064.1, read on the forward strand.
GGAAGCGCCGCGCGCCCTGCCCGACCTGCCGGTGGAGTGCCGCCTGGCCGGTCTGGAACCGATGAACATCGGTGAGGAAACGCTGTTCGTCAACGTTGGCGAACGGACCAACGTCACCGGCTCGGCCAAGTTCAAGCGCCTTATAAAGGAAGGCGATTACGAGACCGCGCTGGATATCGCCCGCCAGCAGGTGGAGAACGGCGCCCAGATCATCGATATCAACATGGATGAGGGGATGCTGGATGCCGAAGCCTGCATGGTGCACTTCCTGAACCTGATCGCCGGCGAGCCGGATATCGCCAAGGTGCCGATCATGATCGACTCCTCCAAGTGGGAGGTGCTGGAAGCGGGCCTGAAGTGCATCCAGGGCAAGGGGGTGGTCAACTCCATCTCCATCAAGGAGGGCGAGCAGAACTTTATCGAACAGGCCCGCAAGATCCGCCGCTACGGTGCGGCGGTGATCGTGATGGCATTCGACGAGACCGGCCAGGCCGATACCTACCAGCGCAAGATCGAGATCTGCGAGCGCTCCTACCGGATCCTGGTCGACCAGGTCGGCTTCCCGCCGGAAGATATCATCTTCGACCCGAACATCTTCGCCATCGCCACCGGCATCGACGAGCACAACAACTACGCGGTCGATTTCATCGAGGCAACCGGCTGGATCAAGCAGAACCTGCCCTACGCCAAGATCTCCGGCGGGGTCTCCAACGTCTCCTTCTCGTTCCGTGGCAACAACCCGGTACGCGAGGCGATCCACTGCGTGTTCCTCTACCACTGCATCAAGAACGGCATGGACATGGGGATCGTCAACGCCGGCCAGCTGGCGATCTACGACGACCTGCCGGCGGAGTTGCGCGAGCATGTCGAGGCGATCGTACTGAACCAAGGCGATGACGCCACCGAGAAGATGCTGGCGATCGCCGAGAAATACCGTGGCGACGGCGCTGCAGAAGAGGACCCTCAAGCTGCCGAATGGCGCAGCTGGGACGTGAACGAGCGGCTGGGGCACGCGCTGGTCAAGGGGATCACCGAGTTTATCGACCAGGATGTCGAGGAGTGCCGCCACAACTACGAACGGCCGCTTCACGTCATCGAGGGGCCGCTGATGGCCGGCATGAACGTGGTCGGCGACCTGTTCGGCGCCGGTAAGATGTTCCTGCCGCAGGTGGTGAAATCCGCCCGTGTGATGAAAAAGGCGGTGGCCTACCTGATGCCATACATCGAGGCCGAGAAATCCGGCGGCGCCAGCACCTCCGCGGGTAAGGTGATCATGGCCACCGTGAAAGGCGATGTACACGATATCGGCAAGAACATCGTCGGCGTGGTCCTGCAGTGCAACAACTTCGAGATCGTCGATCTCGGTGTAATGGTGCCGGCCGAGAAGATCCTGAAGACCGCCCGCGACGAGAACGCCGACATCATCGGCCTGTCCGGCCTGATCACCCCGTCGCTGGACGAGATGGTCCATGTCGCCAAGGAGATGGAGCGCCAGGGCTTCGACATCCCGCTGCTGATCGGCGGCGCCACCACCTCCAAGGCACACACCGCGGTGAAGATCGAGCCGGCGTTGAAACGCGACCAGGTGATCCACGTCACCAACGCCTCTCGCGCGGTGGGCGTGGCCTCCAACCTGCTGTCCGATCGCAAGGCGGCGTTCGTCAAGGAAACCCAGCAGGAGTACCAGGCGATCCGCGAGCGCCACGCCGCCCGCCAGAACGACAAGCGCCGGGTCAGCCTGGACGCCGCCCGCGCCAACCGCTTGCCGATCGACTGGGCCGACTACACCCCGCCGGTACCGGCCAAGCCCGGCATCCACGTATTCGACGATGTGCCGCTGAGCGAACTGCAGGAATACTTCGACTGGACCCCGTTCTTCATGTCCTGGGAGCTGGCCGGTCGCTTCCCGCGCATCCTCGATGACGAGGTGGTCGGCGAGCACGCCCGCCAGTTGTACGCCGACGCCCAGGCGATGCTGAAGAAGCTGGTCGACGAGAAACTGCTGACCGCCCGTGGCGTGGTCGGCCTGTTCCCGGCCAACGCCACCGACAAGGACGATATCGAGCTGTACACCGACGAGTCGCGGACAGAGGTACTGACCACCCTGCACCACCTTCGTCAGCAGACCGAGAAGGTGGCCGGCAAGCCGAACCTCTGCCTGAGCGACTTCATTGCGCCCAAATCCAGCGGCAAGGCGGATTATTTCGGCGCCTTCGCGGTAACCGCCGGTCACGGTTGCGACGAACTGGTTGCCCACTATGAAGCGGACCACGACGATTACCATTCGATCATGGTCAAGGCGCTGGCCGACCGTTTTGCCGAAGCCTTCGCCGAGTACATGCACGCCAAGGTCCGTAAAGAGCTGTGGGGCTATGCCGCCGACGAGACGCTGGATAACGAAGCGCTGATCAAGGAAAAATACCAGGGTATCCGCCCGGCGCCCGGCTACCCGGCCTGTCCGGAGCACACCGAGAAGGGCCTGCTGTGGCAGTTGCTGGATGTCGAAGCCAACACCGGCATGACACTGACCGACAGCTACGCGATGATGCCGGCCGCGTCTGTATCGGGCTGGTACTTCAGCCATCCGCAGTCGCAGTACTTCGGTGTTGCCAAGATCGGTGAGGATCAGGTGGAGGACTATGCCAAGCGTACCGGTATGGAGAAGTCCGAGGCGGAACGCTGGCTGGCGCCGAACCTGGGCTACGAGCCGGAGGAAGGTTGATTCGATTCGATTCGATCAATGATCGGCAACCCGGTCGCGGTCAGAGCCCGCTGCTACAGGGCTTCGACTTCGTAGCAGCCCGCTTTTATACCCGCGGGTGCCGAGGGCGACACCTGCGGCCGTTCCAATCCGGTCGCGGTCAGAGCCCGCTGCTACAGGCCTTCGGCTTCGTAGCAGCCCGCTTTTATGCCCGCGGGTGCCGAGGGCGACACCCACGGACCGTGCCAACCCTGTCGCGGTCAGAGCCCGCGGCTACAAGGGCTTCGACTTCGTAGCAGCCCGCTTCTATGCCCGCGGGTGCCGAGGGCGACACCCACGGACCGTGCCAACCCGGTCGCGGTCAGAGCCCGCTGCTACAAGGACTTCGACTTCGTAGCAGCCCGCTTTTATGCCCGCGGGTGCCGAGGGCGACATCCGCGGACCGTGCCACAACCCTGTCGCGGTCGGAGCCCGCTGCTACAGGCCTTCGGCTTCGTAGCAGCCCGCTTTTTATGCCCGTGGGCGCCGAGAGCGATACTCAGGAACGATGCCGCCCCGTCGCGGTCGGAGCCCGCTGCTACAGGGTCCGGGCTTCGTAGCAGCCCGCTTTTTATGCCCGTGGGCGCCGAGAGCGATACTCATGAACGATGCCGCCCCGTCGCGGTCGGAGCCCGCTGCTACAGGGTCCGAGCTTCGTAGCAGCCCGCTCCGAGGGCGACAAGCCACGGATTTCGAAAGAATCCCATGGATCGCGGATAGACCTACCCGGCCGGGGTCCGGGCTTCGTAGCAGCCCTTTTGTTATGCCCAGGGATGCCGAGGGCGGCACCCACGAACTACGCCGCCCCGTCGCAGACGGAGCCCGCTGCTACAGGGTCCGAGCTTCGTAGCAGCCCGCTCCGAGGGCGACAAGCCACGGATTTCTAAAGACCCCCATGGGTCACGGATAGACCTACCCGGCCGGGGCCGGGCTTCGTAGCAGCCCTCTTATTACGCCCATGGGTGCCAAGGGCGATACCCACGAACGATGCCACCCCGTCGCGGTCGGAGCCCGCTGCTACAGGTCCCGGACGTCGTAGCAGCCCGCTCCGAGGGCGACAGGCCACGGAGTCGCTGTGGGGCGCGCCTCGCGGCGAACGGATTCAATAGGACGCTAGCTGTGTAAAGCCAATAGCCGGATTAACGGCTGTACAGCGCTTCGAGCCGCGCCGATGCCAGGCTATGGGCATTGATCATGTAGCCGATCAGCGCTGCCGACGGCTGTTCCGGCACCTGCAGCCGTTCGACATCCAGCGCATGCAGCGTGAACTGGTAACGATGCAGCTCGCCTTTAGGCGGACAAGCGCCGCCGAACGCCTGCTGGCCATAGTCGTTCGGCCCCTGCCGACTGCCTTCGGGCAGCAGTTCACTGTCCGGCTGGCCAGCCCCTGCCGGCAATGCAGTCAACCCGGCCGGCAGATCATACACCTGCCAGTGCCACCAGCCGCTGCCGGTCGGCGCATCCGGGTCGTACACCGTCAACGCTAGGCTCTTGGTACCGGCCGGCACATCCCGCCAGCTCAAAGCCGGCGATCGATTATCACCGCTGCAGCCGAAGCCGCTGAACTCCTGGGCCTTCGGCATCCGGTCGCCAGCCTGGATATCAGTGCTGGTCAGGGTCATTTCGGCCTGGGCGGCAGCGCTGGTCAGCAACGCCAGCGCAGGAACAAGCATCCGTTTCATCTCGGTCTCCTGTCGATTGGTGAGATGCAGATGCTATCCCGCCATCGAGCCAAGCCTTTAGCCCGATCCAGCCGCGTTTTCGCCTTATTCGGCCAATTCAGTCAATTCGGCCGATTCCATCATCTCGCCCCGCTCCGCCGCGCCCTGTTGGTCCGGCAACGTGGCCCGTAATTTAGCCGGGGTCATACCGAACCGGTTGCGGAACCGCTCACTGAAGCGCGAAGCAGACTGGTAGCCGCAGCGCTCGGCGATCTCGCCGACCGGCAGCCGGCTGGCCTGCAGCAGCATCAGCCCCTGACCGAGCCGAACCTCGTCCAGCAGCTCCCGAAAGCCGGTACCCTCGTCACGCAGGTTGCGGCGCAACGAGGTTTCGCTGGTCGCCAGCGCCTGACACAGCTGTTCGATCTTCCAGGGTCGGGCCGGGTCCAGCTGTAACTGGGCCAGCACCCGGTCACGCCAGCGTTCGCTGCCGCTCGACAGCAATGCCTGCACCTGATCGGCGTCGGCCAGCGCGCTGAGCAGCTCCACCTGGCGCAGCAGGCACCAGCGGCTGTCATCCGCCTTGCTCGGCAACCGCTGCAGGAATTGGCACAACGCCTCTAACAGGTCGTTGGTACTATCCGCCAGAAAGCGCGGCGGACTGTTGGTCGTCAGCGACGGCTGAAGCTGCCGATAGAGCGCCACCGCTTGCTGGCTAAAACCCAGCACCAGTGCCAGGTAGGCGCCCCGTTGCGGCAGGTTTTCAAACTGCAGGCTGCTGCCGGCCGGTAACAGCAGCAGCTGCCCTTCCGTAGCGCTATCGGCCGGAGAGTAGAGGCGCTTCTCCCCCTGCAACACCAGGATCAGCGCCGGCTGATGGATCGGCACCGCATGCAGCCGCTGCGGCTGCACGCAGTGGAAACGGAGATAGGGGCCCTGGCTATCGGTCGCCAATATCAGTGTACGTAGCCGCGCGAGCAGTCGTGCTCGTTCCGTTTGCTGCAAGGTAAACATCCTCCTGTTCAGCCCCCTGTCCCGCAGGCCATGAATGATCGGCTAAGGCTAGCAGTCCACCGGCGGGAAAGCAGTCGCTTTCTCGAGCAGACGCTCCGCCGGCCGGGACAGCAGCCGCTGCCAAAACCCCGCGATTGCATCCGCGGCGGCAAACGGCGACACTGCCAGTCTCGTCACCAGAACCATCATTGCAGGAAGCCACCATGTCACCGGAAAGCGCGCTGACCTTCTTTATCGCCATCTTTATCTTCGGTGTGACGCCGGGGCCGGGGGTGTTCGCCATCCTGGCACGGGCGATGGTCGATGGCGCCCGCGCCTGCACCCTGCTGGCCTTCGGCATGGTGATCGCCGATATCAGCTACCTGGTGCTGGCCTGCCTGGGCCTGGCAACCATCGCCGAGCACTGGAACGGGCTGTTTACGGTGATCCGCATTGTCGGCGCCGCCTACCTGCTCTATCTCGGCTACAAGCTGTTCACCAGCAAACCGGACCTGACCGGCCAGCAGGATGAGCAGAAATCCGGCAACGGCAGGGGCGCGCTGATCAGCTTCGGCCAGGGATTCCTGATCTCCGCCTCCAACCCAAAGGTGATCCTGTTCTATATCGCCTTTCTGCCGACCTTCATGGATCTCAGCGCACTGACTCACCAGGCGATCGCACTGGCCGCCGGGCTGACCCTGATCGCGCTGATGGCCGGCCTGATGCTGATTGCCGCTTGCGCCGCCTGGGCCAGCAGCATGTTGCGCTCGCCGCGGGCGATCCAGCGGCTGAACCGCGGTGCCGGCGGCATCATGATGGGCGCCGGTGTCTACCTGGCAGCGCGCAACTGAGGGTTACTGTTCGTTACGGTTCGTTGTCGGCGGCCTGCAGGGTTACCCGGAAGCAGGCGCCCCCCTCAGGCCGGTTGCTGACGCTGATCTCGCCACCGAGATCGCGCACGATCGAAGCAACGATCGCCAGCCCCAGTCCCAGCCCGCTGCCGATCGACTTGGTGGTGAAGAACGGCTCGAACAGCTGCTCCAGATGCTCCTCGGCGATCCCCGGCCCACTGTCCGCCACCTGCAACAACACCTGGCCATTCATGCGTTCGACGGCGATCAGCACTTCACCCCGGCCGCCCTGCTGGTCGATCGCGTCACAGGCGTTCTTGACCAGGTTGATCAGCACCTGTTCCAGCCGGGCACTGTCGCCGGATACCGAAACCGCCGCCTGCTCCGGCCGGCAATTCAACTCGATGCCGCCGCTCGCGAAGCGATCACGGAACAGCAGCAGGCTCTGGTCGATCACCGTCGCCAGCGACACCGGCCCCAGCGCTTCAGGCTTCTTGTAGGCGAAGGTCTTCAGCTGCCGGGTGATCACCTCCATCCGGTTGGTCAGGCCGTCCAGCAGCTTCAGGTTTTCCGCCAGCAACTGCGGCTGGTCGAGCAGCTGTCGGCAGATCGCCAGGTAGGTGCGCATCGCGGTCAGCGGCTGGTTCAGCTCATGCACCACCGCGCTCGACATCCGCCCCAAAGCAGCCAGCTTACCGGCCTGTACCAGCTCTTGCTGGGCCGCTTCCAACGCCCGGGTGCGTTCGATCACCTTCTGTTCCAGCGATTCGTTGGCATCGCGCAGGGCATGCTCCAACCGTTTGCGACGGGTGATATCGATCACCGTCACCAGATATTGCGGCTCCGGCTCATTACGCATCCGGCGGATCGAGAACAGCATCGGGAACTCGGTACCGTCGCCGCGCCGACCGACCACCTCGTAACCGGTCACCGGCACGAAGCCGGGCTGAGCCAGCCGAGACAGTGCCCGCCGGATCGGGCCGAACTGGTCCAGCCCGGCGAGCAGGTTTTCCAGTTTCATGCCGTTGACCAGCGGCTGGGAAACGCCGAACTGCTGCATCGCCATCGGGTTGATGAACAGGATGCCACCCTGCTGATCAATGGTGATCAGGCCGACTTCGGACTGGCTGATGATGGTACGCTGCTGCGCCTCGCTGCGCGCCAGGGCGTCGCGGGTCTCCTGCTGCGACAGATGCTTGAGGTGACGCTCGCGCACGTACAGCAACAACAACCCCAGGGCCAGGCCGCCGCCGAGGGTGGCCAACATGAAAGCCTGGCCGCGCTGCTCCGCTTCCCGAATCGGCGTCAGGCTGGTGAAGGTCCAGCCCAGGTCATCCAGCCGCACCGATTGCGCCATCAGCCGGCGCTTGTCGGCCAGGAGCCAGAGCTGAACGCTGGTGCCGTCCGCCAGCTCCAGCCGGTTCTGTTTCTGGTATAGCGAATCGAGCCGCTGCAGCTGCCAGCCGCTGCGCGGGGTCAGGAATACCTGGCCGTTATCGTCGGAGACGGTGAACAGCTCCGCATCGGGCAGCTCCGGCAGCAGGTTTAGCAGATTGACCCGCACCACCGCTGCGCCGATAAAGATATGCTGGTTGTAGACCGGTGCCGACAGGAAGTAGGCCGGCGCCACCCCGTGCTGCAGGGCGAAATGGCGCCCTTGTTCGCCGCCGGCCGCCTGCAGGAAATAGGGTTGTTCGGCATGGGAGCCGGCGAAGAACCCCTCCGCCTCGCGCCAATGGCTGTAGGCCAGCGCCCGCCCCTTGCGGTCCAGGATGAACAAGCCGGCGGCACCGGCCACCAGGTTGGTCTGTTCCAGGTAGCGCGAGACCTCGGTCCAGTGCTCCGGGTTATCGGCCAGCAGCAAGCGGCGCACATCGTCGTTCTGGGTCAGCAGAAACGGCAGGTAGCGATATTCGTCCAGCGCGCTGCGGATCCGGTTGATGGTCGCCAGCAGCCGGTCCTGTCCCTCGGTCTGCAACTGCTGCAACGACCAGTCGCGCACCTGCTGGCCGACCAGCATCGCAGCCGCCAGCGTCAGCAGACACCAGGCAATAGCAATAAGGATCATCCGGCGGGCGTTCAATAGACTGCTTCCTGTGCTGCGGTTAGTCGGTTCAAAACACTGGCAAACTTGATCAAACGGATGGTAATGGCTGGCGCCTCACCGGTATAGTCCAGAACCATAAACACGCCGACCCAACCTGAAGGAACGGATATGAACGAATACCACGCATTGGTGCTGGCCCGCGCGCTGCATGTGTTCGGCGTCGTGCTCTGGATTGGCGGCGTCGCCTTCGTCACCACCGTCTTGCTACCGGCGCTGAAACGGCATGAACCGAGCGGGCGGATGGCGCTGTTCGAGGCGCTGGAAGGCCGTTTCGCACTGCAGGCCAAACTGACCACCCTGCTGACCGGCCTGTCCGGTTTCTACATGCTCTACGCGCTGGACGGCTGGTCGCGCTACCTGTCGCCGCAATTCTGGTGGCTGCACCTGATGACGCTGATCTGGCTGCTGTTTTCGCTGATCCTGTTCGTCTTCGAACCGCTGTTCCTGCACCGCTGGTTCCACCAGCAGGCGCAGCGCGATAGCGACGGCACCTTCCGCAATCTGCAGCGGATGCACAGCCTGCTGCTGTCGCTGAGCCTGCTGGCCGTGCTCGGTGCGGTGGCCGGCTCGCACGGACTGATGTTCGGCGGTTAAGATGGATTACCAGGGGATCTCGTTGCCCTGGTAGTCGAAGAAGCCGCCGCTGCTGGACGCATCCAGGTTTTCGATCACCTGGCGCAGTCCGGTCACACTCTGGTTCACGTCGATCAGCGCATTGGGACCGCCCATATCGGTCTGCACCCAGCCGGGATGCAGCGCCGCCACCTTGACGCCCTGCTCTGCCAGATCGATCGACAGGCTTTTGACCACCTGATTGAGCGCCGTCTTGGAGCTACGGTAGTAGTAGCCGCCGCCGGAGCCGTTGTCGGCGATACTGCCGACCTTGCTGGAAACCAGGGCCACCTTTTTCAGATCACCGGCCAGCAACCGGCCCATCAGCGCCTGGGTGACCATCAGCGGCGAGATCGTATTCACCTCAAGCACCCGGCGCCAGGTTTCCCGTTCCACCTGCCCGAACACCAGCCCCTTGGGGCCGTAGACACCGGCGTTGTTGATCAGCAGATCGATCGCCTCTCCGCCCAGCGAGCGGTCCAGCGCCGCGATCTGCGTATCGTCGGTCACATCCAGCTCATGCAGCACGATGTCGGGGTACTGGCCCACCAACCGGCCGAGTGCAGCATTCTGATCGACATTGCGGGCACAGGCATGCACCCGCCAGCCCTGCTCGGCATACTGGCGCACCATCTCCAGGCCGATCCCCCGGCCACAACCGGTAATCAATACGGTTTTGCTGCTCATCTCTATCTCCCTGATCCTGTATCGGTGGGCCGAAGCCGGCTCCTCTTTCAACCGGTCGCCAGTATAACGCGCCACCCGCCGTTACCGGTATGGCCGACAATACAACGCAGCGCTTCCGCCAGCGACTGACGGACCTCCTCTTCTGAAATAAAAGCCTGCTCCGATGACCGACCGGAACGAATTTTTCTGTCATTGGAAACAGATGTTTTTGTTATTGGCCACGCTTTGAGCAGCCACTAAGCTCGGCAATTCGGTTAATTAAAAGCGGGCTTCTCCGGCCAGCGTTAAATTAGCCGGTTCTGGATACATCACTCAAAAAAAATAACAAAGGAGTATCACGTAATGCCTGACAGCATTAATAACAACCTTCCCTCAGGTATGACTCAGACTGAATATGAGCAGGCGCTCGATTTCGCCAAGCTCGCCTCCCAGGCCTATGACTGGGACGATTACCTGACCGTCGATGTCGGCCTGAGCCTGTTCAGCGGCATCGACGATATCAAAGCGCAGGATTTCACCACCGACAACTACCGCGAGATCGACGCCAGCGGCAGCTATATCGACTGGATCGGCAGCGAAGGGCTGGATTACAAGATCTTTGAAAATACCGAAAGCGGCGACCTGGTGGTGTCGTTCCGCGGCACCGAGCCGCTGTCGGCGGTCGACTGGGTGGAAGATGCCGAGCAGGCGTTCGGCCAGTCGGAACAGTACCAGCAGGCCACCGACCTGGCCCGCTCGCTGCAAGCGCAACTGGACGACTACAACAATGCCCGGGGCCTGAGCGGCGAAGACGCCATCGAGCTCTCCTTCACCGGCCACAGCCTGGGCGGCGGCCTGGCCACCGCTGCGGCCCTGGCCACCGGCAACGAGGCGATCGTATTCGATGCCGCCGGCCTGTCCCAGCCCACCATCGACAACCTGGCGCTCGATATCGCCCATGCCGACCAGGTCACCAACTTCAACGTGCAGGGCGACTTCCTGACCGACTACAACGGCCAGATGGACAACACGACGCTGGGTTCGGAGCTGGCCGGCCTGGTGGTCGAGCAGCGCCAGTACGGCGAAACCTTCTGGCTTGAGGGGGTGAACGAGCAGGCCGACTTCGGCGGCTGGCTGGTGCCGGACGACACTTGGGTGGCGGAACAAGCCGAAGCGGTGCTGAACCACGCCTGGCACGTATTCACCTACCAGCTGGAAAACCTGAATTTCGTGTAACTTCATAGCCTGCCGATGCCTCCGGGCGGGGCATCGGCAACTGAGCCGGGTCGCGGCTGAAGCCCGCTGCTACAAGGATTTGCCTGCTGCGTGACAGCGCTGTTGTAGGAGGCGCTTCAGCGGCGACCCAAACGGTAGGGTGGACACGTGGTCTGTGCCCACGCGAAAGTAACTGAATTGAGATAACTAGAAAGCAAAGATATCCAATTATCGCCTTTCCCTGACGATAGTCGCTTGGTGAATATTTGCTGAGCAAGGATAGCGGGCAGGTCGATTCGAAAGACGGGACATTTGACGGATAAGCAACCCGTGGGCACAAAAAACGTGCCCACCCTAGGGCGCGCCTACCAGGATCTGCCTGCTGCGTGAGAGCGCTGTTGTAGGAGGCGCTTCAGCGGCGACCCAAATTTCCGGTAGCCGACCCGGATTTTCAAAGACAAGCACTTCTTTTTTACGCTCGCCAGCACAGCGTTAACCATCAGCCAGTGCGCTCCAGAAGTTAAAATAATTGCGGGCCCCATCCTTCACTGCATCTGAGTGTTGCTGCGAGCTCCAACCGCAAATTTCAACAAGCCCCTTCTCAAAGGCAACAGCCTCAACTCCGCAAATGATCATCCACGACGGTATATATTCTAAGGACTGGTCAGTGCCTTCAGAAAAGCCACCAGATTGGCCTTTTCAACCGGCGTCAGGATCAACGGCCGAGCGCGTTCCTGACTGCGGTAGTAGATCTCCAGTTCGACCGCCTCTTCCAGAGTCGCCACACTGCCATCATGCATATAGGGCGCGGTAAGTGTCACGTTGCGTAGCGATGGGGTTTTAAATTTGCCAATATCGGCCGGTTTACCGGTAACGACAAAACGGCCCATCTCCGATATCTCCAAAGGGCTCAGCTGTTCCGCCGGATCAGCACTGGACACATAGATCCGGGCGATCTCCGCCAGCCGGGATTCAATCTTCTTAAACCCCACTCCAAGCCTGTGAAAGCGGTTATCGGTAAACAGAGCGCTGTCCTCACCGATGCTGTGGCAGCCACTACAGCCGGCCCGGCCAGTAAACAACGCCAACCCCTCCCGCTCGGCGGACGTTAACGCCTGCTGGTCACTGCCATACTGGTAACGGTCAAACGGTGAATCACCCGCCAGTAACGTACGTTCAAAGGCGGCAATCGCCTGGGCCAGATGTTCCATACGGATCTCTGCAGGGGAGACATTAAACACTTGCTGGAAACGCTGCCGGTAGTCTGCGTCGCCACGCACCAGATCCAGCGCCTGCTGCGGCCCCGTTAAACCATGTTCAATGGGATTGAACAGCGGGTCCTGCGCCTGGTCCTCCAACGTTTCACGGCGCCCATCCCAAAATTGCGTCGTCATATAGGCGGCATTCAACAGGCTGGGGGTGTTGCGTACCCCTTGCTGTCCGCCAATACCCTCGGCAACAGCCAGGTCGTCGGCAAAGGCCTTATCCGGCTGGTGACAACTTGCACAGCTAATGGTCCCATCGGAGCTTAAGCGTTTATCTTTGAACAGCAGGGCACCAAGATCGATTTTTGCCGTGATTTGAGAATTATCTAATAGAATAGGTAGTAGTGGTAGACCTAGAGACCCGGCTGGCTGAGCGTCGGCTGGTAGTGTTCAGAGTTCTGTGTCGTTTCCTACACTTGACTGAAAAAGGGAGCGACACAGCATGGCTGATAAGTACGAAATCGATATCCAGGCGTTTTCCAAGCCAAACAATTCTTTTTAACGCTGACCAGCACCGCATTAACCATCAACAACGCTCGCGGTGCTTGGCTACGAACCGGAACCTTTCTTGCGTTCCTCCGAGAGAAGCCGTTGCCAGTTTTTTAGCAGGTCGTTCTCCTCTTTCAAATCCGCAACCTGCTTCTCCAACATTCGAACCCGTTCGTTCTCGCTCAGCGTTTGCGGTTTCTTGCCGACCTTCTTCCGCTTGTCCGCCACGATCTTGCCTTCCCGGTATTCCTTACGCCACCGCGACAACATGAAGGGATGGATATCCAGTGATATCCGCGACACCTTTCACGCTCGCTCCACTCAGGTGAGTCAGTTTAACAGCTCTGACTTTGAACTCATTCGTGTACTGTCGTGTCTTTTTCTGGTTCTTGTACGCTGGCATTTATCACCGCGACTTTGTTAGATCGAGGTGTCCACTAAAGCGGGGGAACTATATTCTCCGATGAAACCAGCTTGTTAAAGCTGCTGTATACGGGGATACTAAAGGCCTCCGAGAAGTGGACGCATCCGCTACAAAACTGTAACCTGACGCTATTCCAGTTGACCATCCACTTTCCAGGCAAGGTCGATCAATACGTGGACCTGTGATTTACGCTGACACAGAACTATGACCCCCCCTCGGCATGACAGACCACACTCTCACATTTATATTCACATTAAAACCACAACCACTTAATAACCGCGAAGCAATTCCAATAAAACAACCCCACTTAAAGCCACTAGCCTTATCAACATAATATTACACAAGCATTCTATTATCACCACCTTTATTAAATATTAATATTCCAACTGCATTCCTAAAGTTTTTAAAATATTTATAAAACCCCAGCGGAATATTTCTAATGCCGCCATTACCCTTTATCAATAAAAAAGCTTCCTCTCGACAAGATGGCAGATGATTACGCCGCGCTCCCATGCTGTAAAATCTCAAAGATTTTTCAACATTCCGTTCAACACTAAGTCCTTCTAAATATAACTTACCCATCCAATAATGTGCTGGAGGATAATCCAAACGAGAAAGATCACTCAATATATTGATTGCTTTGGACATACTATTTTTAACCATATATGCCTTAGCCTTACCAAATCTAGCCTCTAAATCTTCATCACCTTCTTTGCTAAAAAAACATAATGCTTTTTCAACATCTCTATCAACCCCCATGCCAGAAAGGTACATCCAACCGACAAATCTACAACAATGTGAGTTTCCTTTTAGCGCATGATTTAAATATATATTAAACGCCTTAGAGTAATGCCCGTTATTATATAACTTATTTGCAAGCCCAATATTTTCATTCATAAAACTCTAATCCAACCTCACTTTATGACTCCCACACCCCATATATAAATCAACATGTACATCATATAGCCAGCATATACTTTGACAGGACGACTTTTAATTTTTCATTAGATGCTATAAAAGCTCCAGCTATCATCTGGTTGGTTATATAGGAAGACCACTAACAATGGCGTTATCCACTTGAGTATCATCTTCTATTTAAAACTCCATATCCCCTACGCTTTTTTCACCTTCGAAGTTGCTCATTAAATTAAAATGTGAGTCATGATTATCCTTAAATATTTTCAATATCGTAATTAGACGATCAATATCGTCCTGTTTTAGGCCTAACCCAACACCTACCCAACCATTTTCAAAGTCAATAATTATAATTATTACATTACCTATTTTGATCAATATGATCGTGTGACCTTCTCCAATGATGCCCGCCAGGTCCATCATAGATTAAACTCAGCCACGAATATGCAATAACTCTAAGGCGCAAATCCGCCTATCGCCCAAATAATAACCATAGCAATCATTTCTAGTGGATGGTGCACAAAATAAACAGATGGAAAAACCCACCATACTTTGAGACCACTTTTAAGTGAATATATAATAAAGATAGAAACAACACATAGCCATACTAAAAAAGCAGCAATAAGGCACGATCCATACCATGTGTATTCATAAAAATAAACGCCAACAAAGAAACAAACAAATGAAACTAAATATATAACAACACCCAAGAAAAAATAGGCGATCATTTTTTATACTCCACCGCTTCGCCTACAATCCGAATATAAACTCCGCTGCCTTTTTGCATCGTCTGACTTCACCTTAAGTTCATTTTTGATGGCTTTTCCATCTCAAAAAATACTTTTCAACCAATACACGTTCACCACCACCTAACCTAAATTACACAAAAGCGCTACCCTTTAACTAGCGCACCACAATAAAGATCATATAGATCGAAAAAGCCAGGCAGTGTAACAAGTCAACAAAACCAGCACTTTTAAAACAACTAACGAGGCTGTCGGATTAGACATTTCGGCACCAATATTCCCATCCGACTTCGCCTCCTTCCGCTCATTTTTTCCTGATTGATCACTGACAGTCATTTTCCTTCAACGATTCAAACAGGCCT
>NZ_JAILYN010000065.1 GCF_019795155.1 Marinobacterium arenosum
CGGTTTTGATGGATTTTGCGGCTTCGCGAGCGAAGGCCTCCAGTTGCTTCTTGTCCATACTGCCTATCCTTAGCCATTGCTGGCTCCATGATAGGCAGTTACACAGTTTTATCTACAGTCTCTAAATATAGGGACCTAAAGTTATAGAGACCGACCAACCTCTATGACTAAAACAACACAAACCTTACCAAGAAACCAAGAACTTCACAGGCAAGACTTAAACTTCAAAAAACAATTCCACCTCACATTAAAACCATCAATAAAAGTTGATATCCCACCCTGACCTGTCAGAACAATGAGATATTCCAACACTATTCCCTCAACCGTGACAGTGATCCAAGCAGCTTAAACAGTTCATCGGTAGAATTAGAAAATGGCAACTGCAGAATAGCCTGTTCAAAGCTCGCCACCTGTTCATCAGCAACACCTGCATGAGCCATAAGTCGCCAGAATTTATTAAGCCTCGCCGCCGTATCAACTGGGTTTTCGGGGTCACCTTTAGCGGAAATGATAGTCTGCTGATAACACTCTCCAGACTGTGTATACAGCCAAACCTCACAGCCGAAACGATATGGAAATTGACGACTAATCGGTGTCGACTCAGACACGACGACTTTTTCCCTTAAGGTACGGATAGGGCTGTCGTTCAATAAATGACCTTCGTAGTCCGTCAGCAGCGGCTCTCCCTTAAGAAACGACACCGCAAACGCATGCTGCAAACTGAAACGGGCTCGATGAGGCGTGTCCGGCGTTACATCATTACAAAACTCAACAGCGCTCTTATAGGTATAAATCTCAACCCTCTCAATGCTTTCCAGAGCCACATCTTCACGATATCGAAGCGCTGCTTCTATCACCGGGTGCGTGTGCCGGCAGCCCGGCCAAGGCTTTTCGCTTACCTCCAATATTTTCCAAGGGGCAGACGGGTTCGATTCCAGCGCTTCTGTCGACTGCCTGGCGGCGGTAGCGACCAGAAAACCGAGCTCACCCTCGATAATTTGGTGTGGTGCAGGGAACCCCCGGACAGCGAGATCTGCCGCTATAACACCGCTTTGCGCCGCCCTGGCAGTGGCCAATTGTTTGGCATAGCCGTCTTCCAGACGGCACTGCCACAACCCAGAGGCTTGCATACCAGCCAGCCCTATCGCATCCGCCAGCTGACCGGAGTCACATTCAAGCAGGGAGGCCGCTGCCACTGCAGCACCAAACACACCACAGGTCGAAGTACTGTACCAGTATTGATAGTGATCAGCGCCGGCCGCTTCACCAATTCGGATAGCAGCCTCATAACCTCTGACAACAGCCGTTAGTAGCGCCTGCGGCGTACTATTCTCCCGCTGCGCAACAGCGAGGGCAGCCGGGATAATCGTATCAGCCGGATGAACGATCGCCATCCGGTGCAAATCATCCATTTCCAGAATATTTCCCAGAGCCCCATTCACAAACGCCGCTACTGATGCCTCCCGCTCCCCTGCTCCGATACAGGAGACAGGCCCCTGTGGTAACGAATTGGCATAAGCGGCCACAGCTTTCCCTTGAGGCTCCCCGGCTCCGACGGTGGCACAGCCGAGCCAATCCAGCAGACGGAATGCCGCCGCCATTCGAACTTCCTGGCTGACGAACCTTTGTAATAAATCAACGAATTTCTGAGACATCATAGGACCTATCGACAGCTACCATTAACTTTCAATCTGATAACAACTCAAGTTGAAATACACGAAAAGTCGAAGCAAACGTTTAAACTCGGCAAATAAGATCCAAGAGTATGCCTACGTCCTTAACACTCTCCAGGTTGTCTATCAGTTCAATCACTTGCTCGGCCTGATCGCCACCAGTTTCGGTCTGTTTTACCGATAACCAGTTAGACCTAAACTTAGTCAAGTGCTGCTCGCGAGTCAGAGGGTTTGAAGGGCTACCTGGCATATCCGCAACCCGCACCATCAAGTTACGGCCATCCCTAAGCTTTAGCTCGAGCGCAGAGGGGCCGAGTGCATTGGGGTCATCGTTATCCTGCGCGACAATATTGACGCGGCGCCCCAACGCGCAGATATCTGTCTTCGCCAACGCCTCAGGCCGGAAGTCCACAGGTTCCAACCGTCCTTTCTGCAACACCCGGGCAACGCAATATTGCAGGCAGAGTCGAGCATAGTTCGGAGCCATATCATTACTCACTGGGCGTCCGACAAGCCGCTTGGTCAGAGGAGTGACATATGCGTTGATCGTATCGATGTCGCTAATCGAGAAATCATGTTGTTGAGTTAGCTGAATGGCCGCCTCTATCACGCCCTGAGTGGCGCGGCCGGTGGGAAAGGGTTTATGGGAAACCTCGGTGATTCGCCAGTTTTCTCCGAGTTTAGCCAGTACCGGAGCGACGTCATACTCGCCTTCAAAGAGCCTGAAGTAGCCAAACCGTCCTTCTAGCACATTCCGGGGGGCGACCAATCCACGGGATGCCATATCACATGACGTTATTGCATTCCGCGTGTTGAAACCTATCTGTAATGCCAGCAACATGCTGCCCTCTTCATGGGATTGCATAGTGCCGCAGCTTTGCCCATACAGGGTACCGAAGGCGTTTAACAGTGTTTCCTGATCAAAACCCATCAACTTACCTGTGACCGCCGTCGCGCCAAAGCCTCCTGCGGTAGCAGGCCGGAAAAACTTGAGAGGTGAGCTTGAGGCTACGCCGATCCCGCAGGAAACATCAGCCCCCAGAGCGATGGCCTCAATTAACTGCCTGCCGGATATGCCTCCTTTTTTATCGATTACGGCAAGCGCCGCGCCAACGATCGATGCCATCGGGTGCACTACCGCCCCTTCGTGCACGCAATCATACTCTGAGTTGTGGATATAGAAGGCGTTAGCCATGGCCGCATTGGCACAAGGGTAAGTGCCGGCACGCCCCAACACTCTGCTGTCGCTCCCCTTCCCCCATCCCTCCAGGCAGTCTCCGAGTTCCCCCGCCCACTGCCCGCGAGTGCCGGAGATACCGACTCCGATGGAATCCAAGAGAAACGTTTTAACAGCGGCTATCGCTTCACTAGGCATCTCCCCGAACTCCCGGGAAATCACGTGCTCAGCAAAGTGCCCCATTGCATCCATAGCTTTACCTTTTTACCTGATATATTTTTAATAGTTACCAGGCAGTAAATCACACCGAAGAAGCCAACACCTATAACAATTCGATATATCTGGTACACATAATCCACATTGCACGATCTTGACCGCAAATCTAGTGTAACTATTCACAAACGCTGTCACTCGACAAGAGGTCCACAATATGAATAAGAATACTGGCCAGCATTTCAAAGCGGTAATGCTCGGAACCCTAATTTTGTCGTCAACCGCACACGCAGAAGGCATTTCCGAGCAGGATCTGAATTATGTAGGCACTTACAGAAGCCTCGCGCTGTTTCAAAAATTTGAAGGCCCTTTCTGGGAGGAGAGACTAACAACAGCATCCGAGGGTAAGATTAAAACCCAGGTCACGACTTTTGCGGAAATGGGCCTTGGAGGAAGCGAAGTATTCAAACTGCTTTCAAAAGGTCTTTTCGATGTGGGCTCAACTGTTGCCGGCTACTCTGTTGAAGAAGCTCCGGAGCTCGAAGGGCTGGACATGCCGATGATTGCGCCCGAAGTTGACCTTGCCAAGAAAGTTAGCGATGCCTACCGCCCCGTAATGGTTGAAGCGATGGCGAAGCGCTTCAATGGCGCCAAGCTCCTGGCCGTTGTCCCCTATGGCCCACAGATGGTTTTCTGTAATACGGCGATCGACAACCTGGATGACCTCAAGGATAAAAAGATCCGTGCCAGCGGTCGTACCACCGGCGAATTTTTGGAGGCATTGGGCGCCGAAGCGATTACCCTCAGCTTTAATGAGGTGCCCGGAGCACTGCAGCGTGGCGTGATCGATTGCGCAGTCACCGCACCACTATCAGGCTACAACGGCGGTTGGTATGAAGTGTCCACTCACCTCTACCCGCTGGCTGTTGGCGGCTGGGATCATGTCGTAACCGCAATGAACGGAAAAAAATGGGCATCGCTTAGCAAGGATACCCAACAGTGGCTGGAAAAACAGACCGCCGACTATGAGAAGTCTGTTTGGGATGCAGCACAAGCCGACTTCGAGGAGGGTATCAACTGCCTGACAGGCGCCGGTGCATGCCAGCGTGGTAAAGCAGCCTCTATGACTCTGGTTAAGACAAGCGAGGCCGATGTCAGTTATGCCGCTGGAAAACTTGAGGAAACGGTCATTCCAGCTTGGGCCAATCGTGTGGATGATGCATCCATTCAGAAGTGGAATAGCACAATCGGCTCCGTAACCGGACTTATGGCAAAAAAAGCCTCGAACTAAACGTCCGCTTGATGTTTAAAAGAGCTGCCCGGTGACTAGCACACCGGGCAGATTAATAGCTGCTGCGCGCTTAGCTTCGATAAATGCCAGTGTAATACAATTAGAACCAGCACCCGATTGGCGACGTGAATACTATAGATTTAAAAAGTAGCACTAAACAAAAGACAACAAGCACACTAGGTAATAAGATGTTTGAAAACTTAGCCAAGTTACTCGACTCCTTGATTAGTCGAGTCAACCACGTTTCTCGCTGGATAGCCAGGCTAGGTGGTCTTATTCTACTCGGCTCCGTCGTAATGATTATTGTAGAGGTCGCATTCAGGAAACTTGCGAACCAGTCAATTTTTCCAGCTACCGAGGTATCCGGATATACCATGGCTATTATCGCCAGCTGGTCTTTTGCTTTTGCAATGCTTGAGAAAGCCCACATTAGAATAGACATCCTCTATCTAAAAGCCGGAAAACTCGTTAGAAATCTACTTGACATTATTGCAATCTGCTGTCTTGCAGGGGTCTGTCTGTACGCGACTCATGCTGTAACGAACATCGCCGTCGACGCCTATCTCTCCGATGCCAGGTCAAACTCACCATTGATGGCCCCCCTATGGATACCGCAGTTTTTATGGGCAGTTGGCTTCGTATGGTTCTCAATCTCGATTACGCTTCTGATTATCCGTTCGTTGCTAGCTTTTTTCAGTAACGACCAGAAAAAAGTTAGCAGCTTAATTGCAAGTCCTTCAGTTGACGATCATATAAACGAGATAACACAGGACTAATAACATGATTATTGCATCGATAGTAACTCTTCTTACGTTACTCTTGTTAAGCGTTCCTGTTGCCGCGACCCTGCTTATACTTGCGCTTGTAATTGGCTATTTCTTTTCGAGCTTTCCACTTCACCTTGCATTGGGTGATGTGCTTTGGTCCGCTTCCAACAGCTTTCTCCTGATTGCGATCCCGCTCTTCGTGTTGCTCGGGGAGTTGTTGGTCCGCTCAGGAGTAGCAAAAAACACCTATATGGCTCTGGAATCTTGGCTATCTTGGCTGCCTGGCGGCCTGCTGCATGCCAACATCGGCACTGCGACATTCTTCTCCGCCACGTCTGGTTCCAGCGTAGCGACCTCAGCAACAGTCGGCACGGTCGCCCTTCCGCAAGCCAAACGGCTTGGCTATGATAGCCGGCTATTCACCGGCTCGATTGCAGCCGGCGGTACGCTTGGCATTATGATCCCGCCCTCAATCAACTTGATTGTCTACGGCTTCATCACTGAAACATCGATTCCGAAACTGTTTGCCGCGAGCCTGATCCCAGGCATCATGCTTGCGACAATCTTTGTTATAGGTACTGCCGCTCTCTGTACAATCAATCCGTCACTGGGAGGCCCAAAACGCTCGCATAGCTGGGGAGAACGCCTCAAAGGACTGGTTGAACTATTACCGGTATTGTCGCTCTTTTTTATCGTTGTCGGTTCCATTTACGCCGGCTGGGCGACACCAACCGAAGCGGCGGCAATCGGAGTCGCTGGAGCGCTTATATTAGCGATGGTGTTCCGTACGCTATCCGTAAAGATGCTGTTCGAGGCCCTTGAAGGCACAATGAAAACCACTGGCATGATCATGCTTATCATTGTGGCATCATATTTCCTAAATTTCGTACTTGCATCCTCGGGGGTTACCCGAGAGATCTCTAACTTTATCACGGCAAGCGGACTGGACTCGTTTAATACACTACTGCTGGTCGTCGCACTCTACGTCATCCTGGGCTTTTTCCTGGAAACCCTGTCCCTGATGGTTATCACGTTGCCAATCGTAGCCCCTGTGATCATCTCATTGGGGTATGACCCAATCTGGTTTGGTGTACTGGTAATCCTGTTGATTGAGATGGCACTGATCACGCCGCCAGTAGGTCTTAACCTGTACGTTGTCCAGAGTGTCCGAAAGGAAGGTTCGTTGAACCAAGTGATGACCGGCGCATTACCCTATGTATTGATGATGGTGATCATGGGTATTTTCCTGATTGCTTTTCCAGATATCGCGCTCTATCTCCCGGGCATCATCGGATAGCGGGAGCCCTTTGCATACCCTAGATTACCTCAGCTAGGGTATGCCTTTTTATATACAAGGGCGTTTTCAAGAGGATAGCGCCCCATAAAACATGGCAACATTCATACCACAAAGATGAAAGTAAGAGGTGCGGCCTTGCACACTCCACGGTCTTCTGGTACGCGACTTGGAGTGTGCTTTTTTAATTAACCTAGGGTTCATATTTTTTTATTCAACTGAAAATATGGCAGTCCCGTATTATAAAGTTTGGTAGCAGTTCATACTCCGGGGCCCCTAGCAACACTCGGATCCGGGCCCGGAGTATGCTTTTTTGGCCTGCCCGATACCATCCCAGCGTATCAGCGACGTTAGGAGCCAGGCGGTTCTATTAACACAAGGCACCCTCCCCTTTATCAGGCAGAAATATGTTTATAGCTCTTATTTATAAAACCATGCTAACCGCCCTTGTTGTGATTCTAGTTGCAAAAGGAGTGGAGCGCCTTGGACCGAGATTCGGCGGAATCGTAGCCGGTGCTCCGGTTGTGCTCGGCCCCGCCTATTTTTTTCTCCTTGCTGAACATAACAGCGTATTTATCTCAGAAGCTGTCCTCTCATCAATGAATGCGATGACGGCGACTCTCGCATTCACTGCAATATACTTAAAACTATCCACCATACTTAGGCTACACTTGACGCTGCTATTTTCTACTCTTGGATGGTTAGTATCAGCCAGTATTCTTGTGCATTTTATAGACTCAGTTACTGTGTCAACTATCATATTTTTCGTAGCTTATGCAGGGTCTAAAGCTAGCTCTGCACGATTTAAGTCCATGCCTGCACCGGGTTCAACCCAGGCGTCGGATTTAGATATTTTAGTTAGGGCACTGGCAGCGGGAACTCTTGTAGGTATCGCCACAGTACTGGCACAACACACAGGCCCTGCTATTTCTGGCGCAATTTCAGGTTTCCCAATCGGCTTCACCGTCCTGATACTAACCCTACAAAGCCGGCACGGCGTTCAGGTAACTCAACACACTGTCTCATCAGCTCAGACCGGAATGCTAAGCATATTCTGTTTTCTTCTGGTACTTGCGCATTATCATGAGCGGGCATCTATCGAAGTCATATTCTGGGTCGCCATTATGGTTTCGCTACTTATTACTTCCGTTTTCCTATTACTCAGCCGGGTTACAGCCAAGGCCCAACTGTAAGCACAACCCCCCTCCGAGACGACTATGCATTTCGACTTACGAGATCTGGAGCTTTTCGTTTGTATCGCAGAATCCAATAGCCTGACCCGGGGTTCCAAACGAGCTAATATTTCAGCTGCAGCGGCCAGCAATCGAATCAAGGGGCTAGAAGGCCAGCTCAATAGCCGCTTGTTTTATAGAGACTCGAGAGGCATGAGCCTGACACCTGCGGGTTCACGACTACTTAAACATGCGATCTCGATACTTCAAAGGATATCAGCCGTAAAGCAGGACTTCTCCACCCTCGGCGGTGAAGATTCAGGCCACTTGCGAATTCTAGCAAATACAACTGCAGTCACCGAAATTCTTCCAGATGTACTGGCTGATTTCCTGTCCCAAAGACCGGGTGTCAGTATTGACTTACAGGAAGAACTAAATAACAACATTGTTAAAAATATTCTTGAAGGGGCAGCAGACCTTGGCATCATATCGGATGAAGTTCAGGGAACGGGACTTGAAGTCATCCCCTTTACCACAGACAACCTCCTTCTAGCTGTCCCCTTCGATAGCGAACTGGCAAGACTTGATCGCTTAAGTTTTTTCGAAACCCTTACAGAACCACACATCTGTCTACACGAAGGCAGTAGCCTTTTTTCTTTTTTACAGAATGTCGCCCGCCAAATAGGAGGCAACCTCAAGCCTAGAGTGCAAGTTTTCGGCTTTGAGTCGGTTTGCCGAATGGTGGAGTCAGGGGTAGGTATAGGGGTGATACCCGAAAGCAGTGCGATCCGACATGCCCGCACAATGCGAATAAAACTAGTCGAACTCTCTGACACATGGGCCAAACGATGCCGCTGCATTATTTTGAAAGATTTGGAAAACCTACCCAAATGCGGCCAAGAGTTAATCAATGATATAACTCAGCGTTATAGCTGATTAAACGCGAAGCAGCTAGCGCAACCAGATACAACTATGGCCAAATACCACTATTAGGTGGAGTAGTACCCACATAGCCACCACCAAATATAATGGCAATAGAACCCTTCCATCTAGGAAAAGACTAACTTTCAATATAAGAAATTCAAATTCCTGAATGTCTGTAGCACTCTAAAGATAAAATAACGCAAGAGAGGCATCATGGATACAAAATCCCCTTCAAGCTGGATAGGCCGCAAAGAGCAGACTCTAGACAACATCTCTGAACTCTTATGTAACCGTCTGGCTGCAACTTTCAGTATTCAAAAGCCCAAAAGATACGACAACTTGCCGGCGCTCTGGCACTGGGCCTTTTTCCAGAATCCGGTTTCTCAGGATTGCATTGGTCCTGATGGGCACCCGAATATCAGCACCTTCATTCCGGGCATTGAAGGTCTCGTTCGGATGTGGGCAGGCGGACGCGTTAAGTTCATAGAACCGTTGAAGGTTGGACTCGATGCGGCTCGCGAGTCAAGCATTATCAAAGTTACAGAAAAGGAAGGCAGGTCCGGAAAGCTAATATTCGTGACGGTCCATCACGAATTCTACCAGCAAGGTACCCTCTGTATCAGTGAAGAACAGGACATTGTTTATCGCCCTCCGGTAGCCGTAAAGAGCGATACAACCTCGTTCGATGAAGAGTTCGGCTGGATAGAAAGCATCAATCCAGACCCTTCGCTGTTATTCCGATATTCCGCGGTGACCTTCAACGCCCACCGTATTCACTACGACTGGCCCTACACAACAGAGCAAGAGTCATATCGAGATCTAGTCGTTCATGGCCCGTTGATCGCCACGTTAATGATGCGAGCCTTTACAACAGCCAATCCAAGCTTGCGGCCAACCTTCCTTGCATATAAAGGGCTACGGCCGCTTACCGCCGAGCAGAGCTTCAATGTTTCGGGGCGGCATACAGAACATGGAAAGTCTGAGCTCTGGGCGTTCAATAAAAATGGCCTTGCCCACCAGGCCGAACTCCAATACCGGGAGAATAACTGATGTTTCAGCACGATATTGATGCAATCAATGCTATTCGCGAAGGCGTACGTGGTCTCTGCGAAAACTTCGATGCCGCTTACTGGCGCCAGATTGACGAGGTCAAAGGCTTCCCGGAAGACTTTGTCCAGGCACTGACGGAAGCCGGATGGTTAGCCGCCATGATTCCCGAAGAGTTTGGTGGTTCCGGCCTGGGATTGTCAGAAGCTTCGGTAATTCTAGAAGAAGTAAACCGCTGTGGTGGTAATTCCGGCACCGTACATGGCCAGATGTACAACATGTTCACGTTGCTGCGCCACGGTAGTGACGAACAAAAACAAAAATTTCTACCTAAGATCGCTGCCGGGGAATTGCGCCTTCAGTCCATGGGCGTAACCGAACCAACGACCGGCACCGACACGACAAAAATCAAGACAACTGCGGTTCGCAAAGGCGACAAATACGTTATCAACGGGCAGAAAGTATGGATTTCCCGTATCCAGCACTCGGACCTGATGATTCTGCTGGCTCGTACCACGCCCCTCGCAGAGGTGACCCGCAAGTCGGAAGGCATGTCCATCTTTCTGGTAGATCTCGAGTACGCCATGGCTAACGGGATGTCGGTACAACCGATTGCGAATATGGTGAACCACGAAACCAACGAACTGTTCTTCGATAACCTGGAGATCCCTGCAGACTGTCTGATCGGCGAGGAAGGCAAGGGCTTCCGCTACATTCTCGATGGACTGAATGCAGAACGTACCCTGATCGCTGCCGAATGTATCGGCGACGGTCGCTGGTTCATCGAGAAAGCATCTGCCTACGCACGCGAGCGTGAAGTTTTCGGTCGCCCGATTGGTCAGAACCAGGGCGTCCAGTTCCCTATCGCACAGGCCCATATCGATGTGGAAGCCGCCGACCTCATGCGCTGGCGCGCCTGCCATGAATACGACAATGGCATTCCTGCCGGCGCCAGTGCCAACATGGCGAAGTATCTAGCTGCCGAAGCGTCCTGGAAAGCGGCCAATGTCTGTCTGCAGACGCACGGGGGCTTCGGCTTTGCCTGTGAATATGATGTCGAACGCAAGTTCCGGGAAACCCGCCTTTATCAGGTTGCACCGATCTCCACCAACCTGATCCTGTCTTATGTTTCGGAACATCTGCTGGAACTTCCCCGCTCCTTCTAAACCTGCTCGCCGGCGCTGTACAGCGGTGCCGGCGACGTCCGTTAACGTTATTTGGCAAGGTTGCACGGTGATGAATAAAGATTCTCAAACCAGACCGCTTGAGGGGATTAATGTAATCAGCCTCGAGCATGCTATTGCAGCCCCTTTTTGTACCCGTCAGCTGGCGGACCTCGGGGCCAACGTCATCAAGATCGAGAGGCCCGGTAGCGGCGACTTTGCGCGCGGCTACGACCAGCGGGTCAACGGCTTGTCGTCCCATTTCGTATGGACCAACCGGACTAAAAAGAGTCTGACTCTTGATCTGAAATCCGACCAGGCCCAACCGGTGATGGAGTCGTTATTGGAACAGGCGGATGTCCTGGTGCAGAACCTGGCTCCGGGAGCTGCGGCTCGGCTCGGACTCTCGTTCGAACAGCTTCACCAACGCTTCCCCGGTCTTATCGTCTGCGACATCTCTGGCTACGGAGAAGGCGGCCCCTATCAGCACAAAAAAGCTTACGACTTGCTGATCCAGAGCGAGTCCGGTTACTTGTCTACAAGC
This sequence comes from Marinobacterium arenosum, assembly GCF_019795155.1. Taxonomy (GTDB): domain Bacteria; phylum Pseudomonadota; class Gammaproteobacteria; order Pseudomonadales; family Balneatricaceae; genus Marinobacterium_C; species Marinobacterium_C arenosum. Next base: position 11,266 of record NZ_JAILYN010000065.1, read on the forward strand.
GGCCAGCCTGGCCCGGAAGGGATGGCCAAAGCGGGTTGTTCTATTGCAGATATCGCCGCGGGCATGTACGCCTATACCAACATTCTCTCGGCCTTGATCCTGCGGCAGCGTACCGGTCTTGGCAGCCGTATTGAGCTGTCCATGTTGGAAAGTCTGGTCGAGTGGATGGGGTATCCCATGTACTACGCCTTCGAAGGCGCCGCCCCCCCCGCCAGAGCAGGGGCTTCTCATGCAACCATCTATCCCTATGGCCCATTCAATACCGGCGATGGCCGTTCAGTGATGCTTGGCTTGCAAAACGAACGCGAATGGCACTCCTTTTGCGAGACCGTGTTACAGATGCCGGAACTGACTGAAGACGAGCGGTTCTGCGCCAACTACAAACGCTCGGAGAACCGGGAGATATTACGCGAACTGATTCATGACGTTTTCAAGCCACTGACAGCTGAAGAGGTCATCGCACGACTCGATCAAGCCAAGATCGCAAATGCCCATGTAAACGACATGCAGTCGGTCTGGTCCCATCCTCAGCTGGAATCCCGTCAACGCTGGACCCGGATCGACAGCCCCAGCGGAGAGCTGCCCGCCCTGCTGCCGCCGGGCCGTAGCAGCGCATTCACTCCCCGAATGGAAGCTGTGCCGGCCCTCGGCCAACATACCGCCGAGATCCTTACCGAGCTCGGCTACAACGACAGCGATCTTCAGCAGTTGAAGCACGCTGGGATTATCTGAATGGAGACAAACAATGACAGTTTCAAAGGCACCAAGGTCTGTCCTGTTCGTACCAGCATCACGACCTGAACGGTTTGCTAAGGCGGTTGCTAGCGGCGCGGATGCGGTCGTCATCGACCTGGAAGACGCCGTTGCACCTTCAGCTAAGAGCACAGCCAGGGAGGCCCTGCGGGATTATCTTGAAACCACGCCCGACGCCAACATTATCGTCCGCGTCAATTCGGCTGGCAGCCAAGAGTTCGCCGCGGACCTCGCCCTGTGCCAACAACAACCCGGTGTAACAGCCATCATGGTCGCCAAGGCCCAAAGTACCGAAGCCCTGCAGCAGGCCAGCGCTACCGGCAAACCTGTCTGGCCGTTGGTGGAAAGCGCCCTTGGCGTTGAAGAACTCGCTCGGATAGCGAAAGTAAAGGGGGTGGAGCGTGTCTGCTTCGGCGCGCTGGACATGGGGCTCGATCTTGGTATCACGCCCGAGACAGCGGGTGCCCGGCTTATGCTGGACCGGATTCGCTGCGACCTTGTCCTGCACTCCAAAGCAGCCGGCCTGGAGGCACCGATCGAGAGCGTCTACCCGGCAATCGACGACGAGCAAACCCTGGAAAACATGGCTCGGCAGGCCCGGGAGATGGGCTTTGCCGGAATGCTCTGTATTCATCCGCGCCAGCTGCAACCCATTCACAGAGGCTTCCGCCCCGATACCACTGAACTGGAGTGGGCACGACGTGTGCTCGCTGCCGTTGCTGATGGCGAAGGCGTATTCACTGTCGACGGCCAAATGGTGGATGCCCCCGTCATACAGCGGGCTCAGAAGATTGTCGACCAGGCCGGCGATACCGCCATCGGCTGAACTCAACCAACGAATTACCGGACAAATGTATGAAAGTATTGGTAGCAGTCAAACGCGTGCTAGACCACAACGTCAAGGTACGCGTCAAGTCAGACCACAGCGACGTTGATCTGACCAACATCAAAATGGCCCTGAATCCCTTCTGCGAAATCGCAGTAGAGGAAGCGGTAAGGCTAAAGGAAGCGGGCATCGCTACCGAAGTAGTTGTCATGTCCATCGGCCCCAAAGCCGTGCAGGAACAGATCCGCACCGCGCTGGCACTCGGCGCCGACCGAGGCATCCAAATTGAAACCGACACGATGCCTGAATCCCTGTCAGTCGCCAAGCTGATCGCCAAAGTTGTCGAGGACGAGCGGCCGTCGCTAATCATTCTCGGCAAGCAGGCGATCGACTCCGACAACAACCAAACGGGTCAGATGTTGGCGGCTCTGACCGGCATGGGCCAGGGAACCTTCGCCTCCGACGTCGAGATTCAAGACAACGAGGCGTTGGTTACCCGAGAGGTTGACGGCGGTCTGCAAACCGTCGCTTTACGGCTACCGGCCATTGTTACCAGCGACTTGCGCTTAAATGAACCTCGCTACGCGTCCTTGCCGAATATCATGAAGGCCAAGAAAAAACCCCTGGATGTTAAATCGGCAGCCGAGCTTGGTATCGAGCTGCGGGCCCACACCGAACTGTTGAAAGTGGAACCGCCGGCCGAGCGCCAAGGCGGTATCAAGGTGGCTTCAGTCGAGGAGCTGGTCGACAAACTGAAAAACGAAGCGAAGGTAATCTGATGGCCATCCTGATCATTGCAGAACACGACAATAGCACTCTAAAGCCGGCCACGCTGCACGCGGTCAGTGCCGCAGCCCTTATTGGCGACGACCTGGAGATTCTGGTCGCTGGCGAAAGCTGTCAATCCGTCGCCGAACAAGCGTCCAAGGTCGCGGGCATTTCAAAAGTATACCTGGCAGACGATACCGCATACGGTCATCAGTTGGCCGAAAACGTCGCGCCGTTGGTGGCCGAGCTCGGCAAGAACTTTAGCCATATTCTGGCGCCTTCCACCACCACCGGCAAAAACCTAATGCCCCGCGTTGCCGCACTGCTCGATGTCGGCTTGCAGTCCGATGTTATCGCTGTCGAAGGCGCCGACACCTTCAAGCGACCAATCTACGCCGGTAACGCTATTGCTACCGTCAGATCGCTTGATGAAATCAAATTGCTCACCGTTCGTACGACCGCCTTCGATGCCGCCGCGGCAGAAGGCGGCTCAGCCTCCACCGAGACACTGACCGAGCTGTATGACTCGGGTCTCTCACGCTTTATCAGCGAAGAAGTGGCCAAGTCCGATCGTCCTGAGCTGACCTCGGCGCCTGTCGTCGTCTCCGGTGGTCGTGGAATGGGCAATGGTGAGAATTTCGCATTGATTGAACGCCTCGCTGACAAGCTGGGCGCGGCGGTTGGCGCCTCTCGCGCCGCAGTTGACGCGGGCTTCGTTCCGAACGACATGCAGGTTGGCCAGACCGGCAAGATCGTCGCTCCGGATTTGTATATCGCCGTCGGTATCTCCGGAGCCATTCAGCACCTGGCTGGTATGAAAGATTCCAAGGTGATCGTGGCTATCAACAAGGATGAGGAAGCACCTATCTTCCAGGTCGCTGACTACGGATTGGTTGCGGATCTGTTCGAAGCTGTGCCAGCACTCGAAAGCAAGTTGTAATCCAACCGGCCGGCCGCGACCTGTCTCAGCAACCGGCCGGCCGCATCCCATAATAATTACGAGGTGAATTCCCATGAGCGAAGCCGCGCGCACTGTCGAACGCGAGTCCATGGAGTTCGATGTTGTAGTCGTCGGTGCCGGCCCCGCCGGGCTATCTGCCGCCTGCCGCCTGATGCAGCAAGCAACGGACGCCGATCAAGAACTGTCAGTCTGCGTTGTCGAAAAAGGGTCCGAAGTTGGTGCTCACATCTTGTCAGGTGCTGTAATCGAGCCACGGGCACTGGAGGAACTTTTTCCAGATTGGAGGGAACGCGGTGCGCCGCTAACAACCGCAGTTACAGAAGATCAGATCTACCTCCTTAAGGATGACCAGAGCGCTCTTCGTATTGCCAATCCACTGACGCCCAAGACAATGCACAACGAGGGCAACTATATCGCGAGCCTCGGCAACCTGTGTCGCTGGTTGGCCGAACAGGCAGAGGCACTGGGAGTCGAAATCTTCCCAGGCTTCGCGGCAACGGAAGTGCTCTTCAATCCAGACGGCTCGGTTAAAGGTATCGCCACCGGCGACATGGGTATCGGCCACGACGGGCAACCCAAGGACAGCTTCATGCCCGGCATGGAGCTACACGCCAAATATACGCTGTTCACCGAAGGTTGCCGCGGTCAACTGGGAAAACAGCTGACTAAGCACTTTAGCCTGAACAAGGATGCCGATCCGCAGCACTACGGCATTGGCATCAAAGAACTCTGGGATATCGATCCGGCCAAACATCAGCCTGGGCTGGTATTACACGGTGCCGGCTGGCCGTTGGACAAAGACACCAACGGCGGTTTTTTCCTCTATCATGCGGACAACTGTCAAGTGGTCGTCGGACTGATCATTGATCTCAACTACAGCAACCCCTGGCTGAGCCCGTTCGACGAACTCCAGCGGATGAAGCACCACCCGCTTTTCAAAAAATTCCTTGAAGGCGGCAAACGCGTCTCCTATGGCGCCCGTGCAATCGCCAAAGGCGGTTTCAACTCGCTACCGAAAATGTCCATGCCCGGCGCGTTACTGCTCGGTTGCGATGCCGGCACCCTGAACTTCGCCAAGATCAAGGGCACCCACACAGCGATGAAGTCCGGTATGCTCGGCGCTGAAGCGGTGTTCGGTGCGTTGTCGCAAGGCGATGAAGGAGGCCGGGATTTGACCACCTTCGGCGAAAATTTCCAAGCATCGTGGCTCTATGATGAGCTGTTCCGCAGCCGTAACTTCGGCCCGGCGTTGCACCGGTTTGGCACGGTCCTGGGAGGCGCCTTTAATTTCATCGACCAAAACATCTTCGGCGGCAAGATCCCACTGACGTTGCACGATACCCGCAACGACTACGCAGAACTAAAACCGGCATCCGAGTACGCACAGATTCATTATCCCAAGCCAGACGGGAAGCTCAGCTTCGACAAGCTATCTTCGGTGTTTCTATCCAACACCAATCACGAAGAGGACCAACCCTGTCATCTGCAGCTCAAAGATCCAGACATTCCATTGCAGGAGAATCTACAGGTCTGGTCAGAGCCTGCACAACGTTACTGCCCGGCGGGCGTCTACGAAATCGTTGAAGGCGATAACGGCAAGCGCTTCCAGATCAATGCGCAAAACTGCCTTCACTGTAAGACCTGCGATATCAAGGATCCATTACAGAACATCAAGTGGGTTGCCCCGGAGGGCGGCGGCGGCCCGAACTACCCAAATATGTAAGGACAATTTCTAAAAAATGTCTCACTCGTTGGTGGATGTCCCATCGCGCGTTTAGCAGGCCCATGCCCATTTAGGGCCTGCTCTTTTTAAAGCACCCGCCCTTGAGTAAGTCATGAGAATACAACTACTCCATTTAAATATTCGTGGTGTCTTGGATTGTTATAAGGAGCCGGCACTGAATGGGGAATATCCATCCAGAATACGCCAGGCAGATGGTTACAAAAAATAAAAAGGCCTGTAAAAGGAGAGAAAAGCAATGCATTGGCAACCTGCGTTTGGAAGACAACTCCAGCTAGTCACCCTTTCCGCCTTAATCGGCATGGTGCTTGCGAGCAGCATCGCCCTATGGGGGTTGAACCACCTAGGCGACACCTCTCGCCGGCTCACCGATCTCTCCTATTATGGCGAGACTCTCACCCAGCTTAGACTGGAGCTAATCGATCGAGAATCAGCCGCCCGCCGCCTCACGCCTACCTCCCTTGCTTCCTGGAACGACCTCAACAACGATCAACAACAACAGATGGAACAACGCCTTTCTGCCGTTCGCCCCACCTCCCCCTCCACTTCAGAAGCTTTGACTCAAATTCATCAGCAGTTTCAGCAGTGGAACAAAACACTCGCACAATGGCAGAGAAGCCACGCTGCCCTGGGCGTCAATAGCCAACATGGGGCTCGCGGCGAGCTGAGTCGCGCCGCTGCCGAACTGGACAAAGGGGAGTTGGGCCTGTTCTCCTCGCTGGTGGACGCTTTTCAACAGACGCGTAGTGCTGAGTTTCGCTTTATGGATAAACCAACTGCCGAAAACCAAACCGCGGTACTGGATAAGTTCGCCCAGCTGCGCGCAATGATCCAAAAGCTCAGCTTCGAGGAACACTTCGCTGAAGCGTTAAATGGCTACGAGAACGCCCTGCTAAAAGTAATCAAGGCAATAGAACAAGCAGACAAAGACGATCAATTGCTTACCAAGCAACGCAGCCAGCTTGAGCAGGTCATCAATCAGAACTATACCCATCTGCAAGAGACACTCATGGTAGAAGCTCGGCAAAGCGCCGACCAAGCCGAAAAATGGTCACAGATACTTTTGCTGGTAGCCAGTGCCGGCTCGGTAGTCCTGGTAATCGCCTTGATACTGTGGATCGGCCTGAGCACCCGCAACCGGTTGCGTATTTTGACGGACTTCCTGGCTCAGGTGGCCAATGGAAACCTGAACGGCCATTTAGAGATCGACACTAAGCGAAACGACGAATTCGATCAGCTTGGCGATGCCGCCAACGGTATGAACAAACAACTCAACGGTCTGGTTGGCGAGGTTAGTGCGCTGAATGGCGAGCTTCGCCAGATGGCTGCCGAATTAAGCCATCATAGCGGAGAGATCGCCAGCGCCAACCAGGCCGTGTCAACACAATCCAGCAGTATGGCCGCCGCGACGGAGCAGATCAGTACCACGGCTGAACAAATGCACGTAACCGCCCAGCAATTGCAACAAACTTCTGATGCCGCATTGAAACAAGCTCAAGAAGGTGGCCGCGACATTGGTACCGCGCTGTCGGCACTCAGCGAGACAGCACAGGTCGTTGAGAATGCAGCCAATACCATAGACAGCTTGAACCGGGAATCAGAGCGCATTGATCTGGTTTTGGAGATGATCAACGAGTTGGCAGGCCAGACCAATCTATTGGCACTTAATGCAGCCATTGAAGCTGCCCGTGCCGGCGAAGCCGGCCGCGGCTTCGCAGTGGTAGCAGACGAAGTGCGAGAGCTGGCCGACAAAACCGTCAAGGCTACATCACAGATTGACCACATTGTGGGAACCATCCAGCAGGAGTCCAAGGAGGCCTCAAAAATAATGCAGTTGGCCCTTGAGCAGACCCGGCAGGGACATCGACAAGGTGAAAACGCGGTACAAGCAGTCGTCGCAATCGAACAAGGTGCCGGAGAAGCGAGTGAAGCTACACGACAGATCACCCAAGCGATCGGCCAGGTAGCAGAAACCACCCGCGAGATGGCCCAACGTATGGATCGTATAGCCGGCTCAGTCCAGGATAACAGTCAAGCCGTCAGCGAGATTGTTACCGCCAGCGAACAGGTTCATCAACGTGCCAATGCGCTGGACCATCTCACAGCTCGATTTCAGTTATAACAGGTAAAAAACGGCTCGCAGCTGGTAAGGGTCTCCATCCTGGCCCTTCCAGCTCTCCAGGTTACGGGACAAACGGTCTAGTCGCCATTCTAAAGCTGAAAGTTTACAGGCTCTAAACTAAGCCACTCCAAAATCACCCCAAGTATATTTAATCACTTATAAGATATGACCAAAAGAAAATTTCTACTAACAACGATAGCAACTCTATTTATCAGTACTGGGTACGCCTCAGAAAACAAGCAAGAGTATGGCAGATTAAAGCTACTATCCAAGCTAGATAGACCAATGGATGGATATTGCTTGGATGTAATCGGATTTGGTATCAATACGAGAGTTGACTTACCTCTGATAGCACATAACTGCAAGCCAGGCATATACTCAGATCAAACAATAGAAATCAATAATAGAAAAATTTACTTCCCAGCTTTCAATGCCTGCTTAACGTCAATAGGGCCGTATATCAATGCACTACCAGGTTCGTCACTGATGGCCAGAGTGTGTGATGAAGTATCACCATTTCTAGAAACATCAGCACTACAAAATTTTGAGTTAAACTCCAATCAACAACTTCAGCTACAGGGTAGCAACCTTTGCGTTTCCGTAGGTCCTATCTCTGATCAGACCTCTGCGGACACTCATAGGTGGAGACCGCTTACTATGAGTAGCTGTGCCGACACTCCTTTTAGCTTAAGCCAATGGGTTTTCATACCTTATAATTAACAAATCGAGTAGGAGGAGGCCTCACGGCCTCCGTCCTCTCACACCACCGTACGTACGGTTCCGTATACGGCGGTTCACGTCATACATTTGAGCCGATGGTATTGTCCCATCAGCGATACCAGT
>NZ_JAILYN010000066.1 GCF_019795155.1 Marinobacterium arenosum
GCGAGAGATGGCATCCACTGCCTGACTGAAATGCATAAAAAAATCCGGAACCCTTAACATGGATTCCGGATTTTCTCTTGCCTGATCAGCAAGTTAAAGAGCTTAACTGATCGGCATTACGCTTAGGCGCGGTTTTTTTATGGCTGGGCAGCGGTGCCGGCGGTCGGCGGTGGTGAGGGGCTGGTTTAGCCGTGACCAAACTGCTCGATGGCGTAGGCGACCCGCTCGGTGACGCTGGCCGTGTGCGGAGCCCGTTGCTCGATCTGTTGGAGGCGTGGTGTCAAACCGCAATCGTTGGCGATCTGAATTGCCAGGCCGGGACGGGCATTCATCTCCAGGATCAGCGGCCCCAGGTCGCGGTCCAGTACGATATCGCAGCCCATGTAGCCCAGTTCGGTGACTTCGTAACAGCTGGCGGCCAGTTCGAGAATCTGCTGCCAGTGCGGCACCTGCAGCTTGTCGAACGCGGTGCCGGTATCGGGGTGGTGGCTGACCGGGCGGCCGAACTGCACTGCGTTGAGCCCGCGGCCATTGGCCAGGTCCAGGCCGACGCCGACTGCACCCTGGTGGAGGTTGGCCTTGCCGTCGGAGGCGTGGGTAGCCAGCCGCAGCATCGCCATCACCGGATAGCCGCGCAGGGTGATGACGCGGATATCCGGTACCCCCTCGTAGCTGTAGTTGTCGAACACCGGATCGAACTCGACCCGGGCCTCGATCATCGCCACGTCGGGCTTGCCGCCCAAGGAATAGAGCCCGCCGAGAATGTTGGACAGGTCACGCTCGATATCGAAGATGCTCAGTCGTTCGCCGCTGGGCTTGATGAACTGCTCCCCCTCGCGCGCGACGATCACCAGAATCCCCTTGCCGCCACTGCCTTGGGCCGGCTTGATGACGAAGTCATTCAGATTCTGCAGCAGTTCCAGGGCGTGGCTGGCATCGTGCTGCGAATGTACCACCCCCAGCAACTTGGGGACCGCGATGCCGGCCGCTTCGGCCAGTTGTTTGCTCTTGAGCTTGTTGTCGACCAGCGGGTAATGCCGGCGCTCGTTGTAGCTGCCGATATAGCGGCTGTTGCGCCTGTTCATTCCGAGGATGCCCCGTTTGCGCAGTTCCCAGGGCCAGCACCAGCGGATCATGGACAGCTCCTCAACGTTTGACCATCGGGGCAAAGCGGACCAGCTCGGACAACCGATAGCCGGTGTATTGGCCCAGCATCAGGTTGAAGGCCAGGATCACCAGCAGCAGTTCCGGAAAGTTGAAGGTCAGGTGCTCGATCAGCTGGTTGGTCATCAGCAGGTAGGCCAGTGACGCGACCAGCAGGCTGCCGGAGCCCTGGATCAGCACCTCGCGGGCGCCCTCCTCCTCCCAGAGGATCGACATTCGCTCAATGGTCCAGGAGAGGATGATCATCGGGAAGAAGGTGACGGTCAGAATCTGTTCCAGTCCCAGCTTGAAGCTGATAATGCTTAGCCCGGACATGATGCCGATCACCACGATCACCACCGAGGATATGCGGGCCACCAGTAGCAGGTTCAGATTGCTCAGTGCGCTGCGGATCCACAGGCCGATGGACACGACGATCAGGAAGATCAGGATGCCGGTCAGCAGGGTGGTCTGGATAAACGCCAGTGCCATCAGGATCGGCATGAAGGTGCCGGAGGTGCGGATGCCGATGATGATGCGCAGGAATACCACCACCAGGGTGCCAATCGGCACCAGCAGGATGGTCTTGAAGGCGTTCTGGTCGGCGATCGGCAAGGTATAGATCGAGAAGTCGATCAGCGCTACCTTTTCCGCTTTGGCGCTCCTTAGCGCCAGGGTGCGGGCGCTGGCGCTGCTGGCGCTGATTGAGAAGTTGACCGACGAATCGCGTCCGCCGACCACGTCCAGCAGCGATACCTGGCCGCGTTGCCAGATCAGGAAGTTGTCCGGCAGGCCCTCGCGGCTGCTGCGCGGATCGAAGAAATAGCGCTGGTCGTCGTCAAACAGCTCGACCATTCCCTCCAGCTGCAGGTTGCGCCGCCCGTCCTCCAGCAGCAGGCCTTTGATGACCTGCGCGGGCAGGCCTGCCAGGTGTAGCAGTTCGACCAGTTGTTCCGCGCTGACCTGCTGATCACTGTTGCGGGCCAGCAGGATACGTACCTCCTGGGAGGGGGGCGGACTGTTCAGTTGCTGTAGTAGCTGGATGGCCAGGCTGCGCGGATCGGCGGAGTGGCTGCGGGCCTCGTCGATCAGCGCCTGGGCGGCGGTCAGTAGCGGTTCGTCCAGGTCGATTCGTGGTATCTCGGGCGCCGGGGTCGCGGCGATATCGGTAGGGCTGTCGTCGAACCGGCTGACCTGCAGGCTGTAGTAGAGGATCTGTTCGCCGTCGGCCTGCCGGGTGGTCCACTCGGCGCGCTGTTGCCGGTTGCGCTCGGCCAGTGAAAAGCCGTAACCGGAGGATGCGTAGTTTTCGCGCAGGACTTCATAGCCGTTGCCGCTCAGTGGGCGGGCCAGCGATACGGTGGCCGGCTCGCCCGCTGCCTGGAAGCGCAGCTGGGCTTCGACGGTCCATACCTGGCGGGTCTGGCCCGGCAGCAGCGGGAAATCCAGTGCGAAGTGCTTGTAGAGCGTCATCCCCAATCCCAGCAGGATCAGCAGCAGGGCGATCAGGTACAGCTGTACTTGGGAGGTGCGCATCAGGGGGAGCCCTGCTTAGTCTTTTGAGGCTTGGCTGCCTCTTTGGCGGGCGGGTCGGCGATGAACCGCTTGCTGATATCGACGACCACCAGGTCGTGCAGGAAATCGCGGCCGATCAGTACCGGGTATTCGAAGTTGCTGCGGTCGGTCAGGTTCACCTCCAGTCGCTGGGAGACGCTGCCCACCTGTATCTTCAACTCCACTACCGGGCGCCGCTGTGAGTTGGTGCCCTTGCGCTTGATCTTGATGGTGCGTTTCAGTGGGCGCTCGAAGGTCTGCGCGTCCTCGTCGTCATCGCCCAGCGGGATATTGAAGCGAACCCAGGGGGCTCCGTCGCGCTCGAACTCGACGATATCCGTTGCGTGCAGTGAGCTGCTGCGGGCGCCGGTATCGATCCGGGCCGGTAGCTCCAGCTGCAGGCCGGGGAAGCGACTCAGCTCGATGGCGCCGAAAATTTGCTTGTTGTCGACCTTGGCCGGGGTATAGACGGTCACCTTGCGGATCACGGTCTTCGGTTCGGGGGTGGGGCATTCGACCGGTTTGGCGGCGGAATCGGGTGGCAGTGTGTCGGGCAGTGACTGGCAGCCGCCCAGCACCAGTGACACAGCCAACAGCAGGGCGGAGGCTAGCCGCGGTATCGTCGGCTTTTGGGACATCGGTGAATCCTCAATCAGAAACGCAATCAGCCATGCCGGCAATGGATGCGTGCGGGCCGTTTGGGCGGGCCGCGCTGCGCGGCAGGCAATAGTACCTTCCTATTACAATAGGCCACGGACGAACGGCTGCTGAATAGAATGAGGAGAATGTGGATGTGAGGGCCCGGCTGGAGAGGCCGGGCCTTCAGGGGGTGGATCAGCGCAGCAGGTTCGACAGCTTCGGATTCGGCTGCAGTGCCTTGCGGTACAGCAGGGCGATATTGCCGATCTCCTGCACCAGGGTCGCTTCGACGATCTCGCAGAGTTCGCGGATCAACTGTTTCTTGATCTCGCGGTCGCCAACCACGAACTTCACCTTGATCAGTTCGTGATCTTCCAGCGCGCGGTCGACCTCCAGCTGGATGTTCTCGGTCAGCCCTTTACCCGCCACGGTCACAATCGGGTTCAGGCCGTGGCCGATGGTGCGATATTGCTTCTTTTGCTCGGGCGATAAGCTCATACTAAACTATGTTGCCTCAAATTCAGGGGCGGTCTGTTGCCGCCGTTGACAAAGTAATCAATTTTACCCGAGTTGCCCTGGGCTGAGTAGGGTGGTTCGCACAGCCGGAGAAGTCGCCAGACGTGGCCAGATCGAAAAGTAGCGGTCGTTGGTTGAAGGAACACTTTGACGATCAGTACGTCAAGAAATCCAAAGATGCGGGCTATCGCTCCCGCGCCAGTTACAAGCTGCTCGAGCTGCAGCAGAAAGACCAGCTGTTCAAGCCGGGTATGACGGTGGTCGACCTGGGTGCCGCGCCGGGCGGTTGGTCGCAGGTGGCGGCCGAGCTGGTCGGTGACGGCGGCCGGGTGGTCGCCTCCGATATCCTGCCGATGGATCCCCTGCCCGGGGTCGAGTTCGTGCAGGGCGATTTCACCGAGGAGGAGGTGCTGAGCCAGGTGCTGCACGCGCTGGGCGACGCGCCGGCCGACCTTGTAATTTCCGATATGGCCCCCAATATGAGTGGTATGGCGGCGGTCGATCAGCCGGCCGCCATGTATCTGGTGGAGCTGGCGCTCGATATGGCGCGCGAAGTGCTGAAACCGAATGGCACTTTTGTTGCCAAAGTCTTTCAGGGGGAGGGGTTCGACCAATATATGCAGGAGCTCAGGCAGAGCTTCAAGACGGTCGTTACTCGCAAGCCCGATGCCTCCCGCGCCCGTTCCCGTGAAGTTTATCTGCTCGGAAAGGGCTTCAAAGGGGCATAAGTGGTTTCCACCCGCCGAGCTGTTATAGTGGTGGGCTGAATTCAGTGTTGCAGCAATACAGAGAGCTGAACCGAGGGTATTCATTTGAACGATATGGCAAAAAATCTGGTCCTCTGGCTGGTGATCGCGGCCGTCTTGCTGACCGTGTTCAATAACTTTAGTGCAGAGACCGATACCCGCCGGCTGAACTACTCCGACTTTGTCGCGGAGGTGCAGTCCGACCGTGTCGCCAAGGTGGTGATCGATGGTTACACCATCATTGGTCAGCGCACCAACGGCGAACATTTCGAAACCGTGCGGCCGGCACTCCAGGACCCGAAGTTGGTCGACGATCTGCTGCAGCACAACGTAGTGATCGAGGGTAAGCAGCCGGAACAGCAGAGCATCTGGTCGCAGCTGCTGGTGGCGTCGTTCCCGATTCTGGTGATCATCGCGGTGTTCATGTTCTTCATGCGCCAGATGCAGGGCGGTGGCGGCGGCAAGGGGCCGATGGCCTTCGGTAAGTCCAAGGCCCGCATGATGGGCGAAGATCAGATCAAGACCACCTTCGACGACGTGGCCGGCTGTGAAGAGGCCAAGGAGGAGGTCAGGGAGCTGGTCGACTACCTGCGTGATCCGGGCAAATTCCAGCGGCTCGGTGGCCACATCCCGCGTGGCGTGCTGATGTCGGGTAACCCGGGTACCGGTAAGACGCTGCTGGCCAAGGCTATCGCCGGCGAGGCCAAGGTGCCGTTTTTCAGCATCTCGGGTTCCGACTTCGTCGAGATGTTCGTCGGTGTCGGTGCCTCTCGTGTCCGCGACATGTTCGACCAGGCCAAGAAAAACGCGCCTTGCATCATCTTCATCGACGAGATCGACGCGGTCGGCCGTCACCGTGGCGTCGGTCTCGGCGGCGGTAACGACGAGCGCGAGCAGACCCTCAACCAGTTGCTGGTGGAGATGGACGGCTTTGAAGGTACCGAAGGGATCATCGTGATCGCCGCGACCAACCGGCCGGATGTGCTGGACCCGGCGCTGCTGCGCCCGGGCCGCTTCGACCGTCAGGTCAATGTCGGCCTGCCGGATATCCGTGGTCGTGAACAAATTCTTAAGGTGCATATGCGCAAGGTGCCGCTGAACGACGACGTCAAGCCGGAGCTGATCGCCCGTGGTACGCCGGGCTTCTCCGGTGCCGACCTGGCCAACCTGGTCAACGAGGCGGCACTGTTTGCGGCGCGCACCAACAAGCGCACCGTCGCCATGGAACAGTTCGAGAAGGCCAAGGACAAGATCATGATGGGCGCCGAGCGCAAGTCGATGGTGATGTCCTACAAGGAGCGCTTGAATACCGCTTACCACGAGGCGGGTCACGCGATCGTCGGTCGCTTGATGCCGCAGCATGATCCGGTCTACAAGGTGTCGATCATCCCGCGCGGTCGGGCGCTCGGTGTGACCATGTTCCTGCCGGAAGAGGATCGTTACAGCCACAGCAAACAGTCGATTATCTCCAATATCTGCTCGCTGTATGGCGGCCGTATCGCCGAGGAGATGACGCTGGGCAAGGAGGGGGTCACTACCGGTGCCTCCAACGATATCCAGCGCGCCACCATGTTGGCCCGCAATATGGTCACCAAGTGGGGTCTGACCGATGAGCTGGGGCCGCTGCTCTACGATGAGGAGGAGCAGGATCCGTTCAATCGCGGCTATGGCCAGGCAGCCAAACCGATGTCCGAGGATACCCAGCGCCGGGTGGACGAGGTGGTGCGCAAGATCATCGACGATTGCTACCAGCAGGCGTTCAAGTTGCTGGAGGATAATCGCGATATCCTGGAGGCGATGTGCCAGGCGTTGATGAAGTACGAAACCATCGATTCCAAGCAGATCGACCAGCTGATGGCGCGCGAGGAAGTTTCCGCGCCAGAGGGGTGGGTCGATGAGGATAAGGACGGTGACGCCGGTGCCGGCTCGGCGCGTGCCGACAGCGCCGAAGCCCCTGCCCCGGAGGCGACCGACCCGGATGTGCCGGATGCCGACCAGGATGGCCGGGTCGATGACGGTGCAGCGCCGGATCGAAAATTTCACTGACGCCACTGTCTGATCTGTCCGATAAGGCCGACTGCTAACGCGGTTGGCCTTTTTTATATCTGTCTTACAATTGTTTCGGTTAATTTGATCGAATCTGTCCATACCGGAGTACCGCCGCAATGCAGTTCGGTGATCGCGCCTTAGATCTTAATCGCCCAAGGGTGATGGGTATCCTGAATGTCACGCCGGATTCGTTTTCCGATGGCGGCAGTTACTACCAGTCGGACCGGCTGGATCTCGACAAGGCCCTGCGCCAGGCGGCGGCGATGGCTGAAGCGGGTGCCGATTTTATCGATATCGGTGGCGAGTCGACCCGTCCCGGTGCCGCGGAGGTCAGCGAGCAGCAGGAACTGGACCGGGTGCTGCCGGTGGTCGAGCGGATCCGTGCCGAGCTGGATGTGGTGATCTCGATCGACACCAGTACGCCACGGCTGATGACCGAAGCGGCCGCGCTAGGTGCCGGGCTGATCAACGATGTCCGGGCGCTGGCGCGTGACGGGGCGATGCAGGCGGCACTGGCTACCGAGCTGCCGGTCTGCCTGATGCATATGCAGGGCGCTTCGCCGTCGACCATGCAGGACGCGCCTCATTACGATGACGTGGTGGAGGAGGTCTGCCATTTCCTCGGCCAGCGGGTGGCCAGCTGTGTGCAGGTCGGCTTCGACAAGTCGCGGCTGATGCTGGATCCGGGCTACGGCTTCGGCAAGAGCCTGAACCATAATCTGCGCTTGCTGAACCGGCTGGAGGAGCTGCACCGCTTCGGCCTGCCGTTGCTGGTGGGAACTTCGCGCAAGACCATGGTCGGCCAGGTGCTGGATAAGCCGGTCGATCAGCGGCTGTATGGTTCGCTGGCGACCGTGGTGATTGCGGTCATGAAAGGCGCGCAGATTATTCGGGTGCACGACGTGGCCGAGACGGTCGACGTGGTGCGCATGACCCAGGCGGTGTGCCAGGAGCATAAAGGAGAGATTTGATGACCAGACGTTATTTCGGCACCGACGGCATTCGTGGCCGGGTCGGCCAGTTTCCCATTACCCCGGATTTCGTACTGAAGCTGGGCTGGGCCGCCGGTAAAGTGTTTGCCCGTGAGGGACGCCGCAAGATCCTGATCGGCAAGGATACCCGGATCTCCGGCTATATGTTCGAGTCGGCGCTGGAGGCGGGGTTGTCGGCCGCTGGGGTGGATGTGCTGCTGCTTGGGCCGATGCCGACACCGGCGATCGCCTACCTGACCCGGACCTTCCGCGCCGATGCCGGTATCGTGATCAGCGCATCGCACAACGCCTTCTATGACAACGGCATCAAGTTCTTCTCGGCTGACGGCACCAAGTTGCCGGACGAGGTCGAGCAGGCGATCGAGGCGCAGATGGACCTGGCGATGACCACGGTCGATTCCAGTGAGCTGGGCAAGGCACGCCGTATCGAGGATGCGCCGGGCCGCTATATCGAGTTCTGCAAGGCGACCTTCGGCGGTCACTCGCTGGCCGGACTGAAAGTCGCGCTGGACTGCGCCAACGGCGCCACCTACCACGTTTCTCCGCGGGTATTGACCGAGCTCGGCGCCGAGGTGATCGAGATCGCTTCCAAGCCCAATGGCCTTAATATCAACGAGCAGTGCGGCGCTACCGATACCGCGGCGCTGCGTCAGGCGGTGGTGGAGCACAAGGCTGACCTGGGCATCGCGCTGGATGGCGATGGCGACCGGCTGATCATGGTCGATCACCAGGGTGGCGAGGTGGACGGTGATGAGCTGCTGTTCATCATCGCCGGCCAGATGCAGCGCGAAGGGCTGTTCAACGGTGGCATTGTCGGCACCCTGATGTCCAATTTCGGCCTGGAGCAGGCCTGTCAGCGTGATGGCATCCCGTTCGTGCGGGCCAAGGTGGGCGACCGTTACGTGATGGAGGCGCTGGCCCAGCGTGGCTGGCAGCTGGGTGGTGAGTCGTCTGGCCACATCGTCTGCCGGCACCTGACCAGTACCGGCGACGGCACCGTGGCGGCGCTGCAGGTGCTCAAGGCGATGGTGGAAACCGGCGACAGCCTGCAGGCGCTGAGGCGGGGGATGACCAAGCTGCCGCAGACCATGATCAATGTGCGCCTGAAGCAGCGGGTTGAACTGTCGTCGGTACCGGCGATTGATGACGCGGTGCGGGCGGTTGAGGATGAACTGGCCGACAGTGGTCGGGTGTTGTTGCGTCCGTCCGGTACCGAGCCGGTAATCCGGGTGATGGTTGAGGGCGAACAGGCGCGACAGGTCGAGCAGTTGTGCGGTCGTTTGGCCGAGCAGGTGGAAAAAGCGATCCAAGCGCTTGAAAGTTAATGGCGAGACGGTTAATATTCCGGCCTCTTTGCTGAGGGGGCGTCGATGCGCAAGCCACTGGTAGCCGGTAACTGGAAAATGAACGGAAATGCTGTATCCATCAATGAGTTGATGGGTCTGCTGGTTTCCGGCGTTAAACAGGCTGCTGAGGGTGTCGATGTGCTGGTCTGTCCGCCTGCCGTCTACTTGGCGCAGGTGAGTGAGTTGGCCCGTGGCTCGGCAATCAAGGTCGGTGCTCAGAATGCCTGTCAGCACGCCGCCGGTGCCTATACTGGTGAAGTGGCGCTGCCGATGCTGGCCGAGTTCGACTGCGAGTATGTGATTATTGGTCACTCCGAACGCCGCGCGCTGTTCGGAGAGGACGACGCGCTGGTGGCGGAGAAGTGTGCCGCCGCCTTGGCGCAGGGTATCACGCCGATCCTCTGTGTGGGCGAAAGCCTAGAACAGCGGGATGCCGGTCAGGCGCTGGCGGTAGTCGGTGCGCAGATCGAGGCCGTGCTGACCCGTTGCGGTATCGGTGCGGTTGCCGATATGGTGATCGCATATGAGCCGGTCTGGGCGATTGGTACCGGACGTACCGCGACCCCGGCGCAGGCGCAGGAGATTCATGCAGCTATTCGGGCTCAGTTGGCCGAACAGGATGCGAAAGTAGCCGCCGAAGTGCGTGTGCTGTACGGCGGCAGTGTTACGGCGGCAACGGCAGCGGAGCTGTTCGCGCAGCCCGACATCGACGGTGGTCTGGTCGGTGGCGCCTCATTGAAGGCGGCTGATTTTCTGGCAATCTGCAGCGCAGCTGCTGCATAACAGACGGTTTAAAGATGGAAACAGCAGTTCTCATCGCTCATGTCTTGCTGGCAGCGGGCATCATCGGTTTCGTGTTGCTGCAGCAGGGTAAGGGTGCGGAAGCCGGCGCCTCGTTTGGTGGCGGTGCGTCGCAGACGGTATTCGGTGCCAGTGGTAGCACCTCCTTTCTGGCGCGTGTTACCGGTGTGCTGGCGGCAGGCCTGTTTGTGACCAGTTTCGTGCTGGCGGTCTACGCCAAGCAGAAAGCGGAAACGATCAGCGATGCCGGTATTCCGGCCGCGGAAGTAATCGAAGTGCAGCAGGAAGCTAAAGAAGCTGAACTGCCTGCGCTGGAAGAGTCCACGCCTGCACAGCCCGCCGATGCGGATGTGCCGACTGCGGACTGACGGTTTTAGTGCCCAAGTGGTGGAATTGGTAGACACGCTATCTTGAGGGGGTAGTGGCTAATAGCCGTGCCGGTTCGAGTCCGGCCTTGGGCACCATCTATTGAAAAGCTTTCAGGCGGGCTTTATAATATGCGCCTGTTTCTGATGCGGGGTGGAGCAGTCTGGTAGCTCGTCGGGCTCATAACCCGAAGGTCGTTGGTTCAAATCCAGCCCCCGCTACCAACCTTATTCGTCAGGAAAAGCCCCTATTCAGGGGCTTTTTCGTAGGTGGCATAAATGTTGTTGGTGCCACGCGTCAGAAATGGGTCGTTAGGACCCATTTTTTGTTTGTGACCCACACATGAGAGGTTGTTTGTGTCAGCAAAAATGAAGCTGTTGCACGAGCTGATCGACCCGGTCGTTGCTGCGCTGGGCTATCAGCTGTGGGGAATTGAATATGTTTCGCAAGGCAAGCACAGTGTCCTGCGAATCTATATTGATGCAGAGAACGGCATCAATGTGGACGACTGTGCCAAGGTGAGCCACCAGGTCAGCGGCGTGCTGGACGTGGAAGACCCGATCAGCAGTCACTATACGTTGGAAGTGTCTTCGCCGGGCATGGACCGTCCGCTGTTTACCCTGGAGCAGTTTGCCGCCTATGCCGGTCATCAGGCCGACATCCGGCTGCGCATCGCTTTCGACGGCCGGCGCCGGTTCAAGGGGCGCCTGAATGGAGTCGAGGGCGAAGATATTTTGCTGGTCGTGGATGACGAAGAATACCTGTTGCCGATCGATAGTATCGATAAGGCGAATATCGTTCCACAGTTCTGAACGCGGATTTGAGGAATTAGTCGAGGCAGTGGCATGAATAAAGAGATTCTGTTGGTTGCGGAAGCGGTATCGAACGAGAAGGATGTCCCCAAAGAGGTGATCTTCGAAGCGATCGAGCTGGCTTTGGCAACGGCGACCAAGAAACGTTACGAAGAAGAAGCCGATATCCGCGTTGAGATCGATCGGGCGACCGGTGACTACGAAACTTTCCGGCGCTGGGTGGTGGTGTCCAATGACGAAGTTCCGGCGCTGGGTACCGAGCTGACGTTGGAAGAGGCGCTGGAGATCGATACCAATCTGCAGCCGGGTGATATTCACGAAGAGCAGGTCGAGTCGGTCAAGTTCGGCCGGATCGCGGCCCAGACCGCCAAGCAGGTGATCGTGCAGAAAGTGCGCGAGGCCGAGCGTGCCAAGGTGGTCGAGCAGTATCGCGACCGTCAGGGCGAACTGATCTCCGGTACGGTCAAGAAAGTGACCCGCGACAACATTATTGTTGACCTGGGCAATAACGCCGAGGCGCTGCTGCCGCGCGATCAGTGCATTCCGCGTGAAGCCTTCCGCATGGGCGAACGGGTGCGCGCAATCCTGATGGAAGTGCGCAGCGAAGGTCGTGGTCCGCAGCTGTTGATGAGCCGTAGCTGCCCGGAGATGCTGATCGAACTGTTCCGCATCGAGGTGCCGGAGATCGCCGAGGAGGTGATTGAGATCCGTGCCGCGTCCCGTGATCCGGGCTCGCGTGCCAAGATCGCGGTGAAGACCAACGACGGTCGCATTGATCCGGTCGGTGCCTGTGTCGGTATGCGTGGTGCCCGTGTCCAGGCGGTATCCGGCGAGCTCGGCAACGAGCGCGTCGATATCGTGTTGTGGGACGACAACCCGGCGCAGCTGGTGATCAATGCCATGGCGCCGGCGGAAGTCGCTTCCATCGTGATGGACGAGGAAACCCACTCGATGGATGTGGCGGTCGCCGAAGATGCTTTGGCAATGGCGATCGGCCGTGGTGGTCAAAACGTGCGCCTGGCCAGTGAACTGACCGGCTGGGAGCTGAACGTGATGACCGAAGAGGAAGCGACCGAGAAGCAGCAGTCCGAGATCGGCTCGATCCTGGAAGTCTTCACCCGGCATCTGGATGTCGATGACGATATCGCTCAGGTGCTGGTCGAGGAAGGCTTCACCACCCTGGAAGAGGTGGCCTATGTACCGGTCGACGAGATGCTCGAGATCGAAGGTTTCGACGAAGACATTGTGAGCGAACTGCGTGCCCGCGCGAAAGATGCCCTGCTGAACCTGGCCCTGGCCAGCGAAGAGAAGCTGGAGAACGCTGAGCCGGCGCAAGACCTGCTGGACATGGACGGTATGGACACTCATCTGGCCTACCTGATGGCGGCCCAGGGTATCGTAACGATGGAAGACCTGGCAGAGCAGTCGGTGGAAGACCTGCTGGATATTGAAGGGGTGGATGAGGAGCGCGCTGCGCAGCTGATCATGACCGCCCGAGCCCCGTGGTTTGCCGACGAGGCGTAATCCGGCAACGGAAGAGGAGAAAACCTAGATGGCAGAAGTCACAGTTAAACAACTTGCCGAGATGGTTGGTGTTTCCGTTGAGCGTTTGCTGACGCAGATGCAGGAAGCGGGGATTGCCGGCAAAAATGACGGCTCATCGGTATCAGAGAATGAGCGTCAGGCACTGCTGGTGCACCTGAAGCGTAGCCACGGCGAAAGTGCCGATGATGGCGAGCCGAAGAAGATCACCCTGAAGCGTAAGACCACCAGCCAGCTGAAAGTAGCCGGCGGTGCAGGTAAGAAAAAGACCGTCAACGTCGAGGTGCGCAAGAAACGCACCTATGTGAAGCGTTCCGAAATCGACGATGACAGTGCAGCCCGTCAGGAAGAAGAGGCGGCGGCACTGCAGGCGGAAGAACAGGCCCGTCGGGAAGCCGAACTGAAGGCTGAAGCGGAAAAACAGGCCGCTGATGAGGCGGCCCGCAAGGCGGACGAAGAGCAGGCACGCAAGCGTGCCGAAGAGGAAGCACGCCTGAAAACTGAACAAGAAACCGCGGCTAAGCGCAAGGCGGAAGAAGAAGCCAAGCGCAAGGCTGAGTTGGAGGCCCGTCGACCGGCTGCGCCGTCCAGCGATGACCGTCGTGGACGTAAAGACAAGAAAAAAGCGCCGGCGGGCCGTACAGGCCGTCCGGGCGGCCGTGACGATCGTCGCGGTGGCAAACTGAGCCGCAAGCCGGGTGCCCGTACCAGCCGCAAGCCGAGCGAACACGGTTTCAAAGAGCCGACTGCGCCGATCGTGCATGAGGTGAGCATTCCGGAAAGCATCACTGTAGCTGACCTGGCCAAGAAGATGTCGGTCAAGGCGGCCGAGGTGATCAAGGTGATGTTCAAGATGGGCGCGATGGCGACCATCAACCAGGTGATCGATCAGGATACCGCTGTACTGGTGGTGGAAGAGATGGGTCACAAGCCGAAGCCGCTGCAGGAGAACGCAGTGGAAGAGGCGCTGATGGAAAGTATCGCCCAGGAAGAGGGCGAGCAGGCTAGCCGTGCTCCGGTGGTGACCGTCATGGGTCACGTCGACCACGGTAAGACCTCACTGCTCGACTACATTCGGACCACCCGCGTGGCGGCCGGCGAATCCGGCGGCATCACCCAGCATATCGGTGCCTACCACGTCGAAACCGACAGTGGCATGGTGACCTTCCTGGATACCCCGGGACACGCCGCCTTTACCGCGATGCGTGCCCGTGGTGCCCAGCTGACCGATATCGTTATCCTGGTAGTGGCCGCCGATGACGGCGTGATGCCGCAGACCGAGGAAGCGGTACAGCATGCCAAGGCAGCCGGCGTACCTCTGGTCGTCGCGGTCAACAAGATCGATAAGGAAGAAGCCGATCCGGATCGGGTCAAGAACGAGCTGGCGCAGCGCGACGTAATCCCGGAAGACTGGGGCGGCGACGTGATGTTCGTCAGTGTTTCGGCGAAGACCGGCCAGGGTATCGACGAACTGCTCGAAGCCGTGCTGCTGCAGGCCGAGGTACTGGAACTGACCGCCGCGCCGAACGCGCCGGGTCAGGGGGTGGTTGTCGAATCCCGCCTGGACAAGGGGCGTGGTCCGGTGGCGACGCTGCTGGTACAAAACGGTACCCTGCGTAAGGGTGATATCGTGCTGGCAGGTCTGCATTACGGCCGTATCCGCGCGATGCTGGACGAAAACGGCAAACCGATCGACGAAGCCGGTCCGGCAATTCCGGTCGAGATCCTCGGCCTGGACGGTACCCCGGATGCGGGTGACGAGTTCACCATGGTGTCCAACGAGAAAAAAGCGCGTGAAGTGGCGCTGTTCCGCCAGGGCAAATACCGCGAGGTCAAGCTGGCCCGTCAGCAGCAGGCCAAGCTGGAAAACCTGTTCGCCAACATGCAGGCCGGCGAAGTGAAGTCGCTGAACATCGTCCTGAAAGCGGACGTGCGCGGCTCGCTGGAAGCCCTGATCGGCGCGCTGGAAGATCTGTCCACCGACGAGGTGAAGGTCAACATCGTCTCCACCGGTGTCGGCGGGATCGCCGAAACCGACGCCAACCTGGCACTGGCCTCCTCGGCCATCATGATCGGCTTCAATGTTCGTGCCGATGCTCAGGCCAAGGCGATCGTCGAGCGTGAAGATATCGAGCTGCGTTACTACAGCGTGATCTACGACATCATCGACGATGTGAAACAGGCACTGACCGGCCTGCTGACTCCGGAATACCGTGAAGAGATCGTCGGTATCGCCGAAGTGCGTGATGTCTTCCGCGCGCCGAAGATCGGTGCCGTGGCAGGTTGCATGGTGACCGAAGGGACCGTATACCGTAATAAGCGTATCCGCGTACTGCGTGACAACGTGGTTATCTACGAAGGCGAGCTGGAATCCCTGCGTCGCTTCAAGGATAACGTCAACGAAGTCCGCCAGGGCATGGAGTGTGGTATCGGCGTGAAGAACTACAACGATGTGAAAGTCGGCGACCAGATCGAGGTCTACGACACCATCGAGGTGCAGCGTACTCTGTAATGGCACGAGAATTCAGTCGTACACAACGGGTAGCGGACCAGATCCAGCGGGATCTGGCCCAGCTTATCCAGCAGGATCTGAAAGATCCGCGCCTGGGGATGGTGACTGTCAGCCACGTCAAGGTCAGCAAGGACCTGGGCTATGCCGACGTCTACATTACTGTGTTGCCGTTGGGCGACCAGGACCAGGATCAGGCGATCAAGGACAGCCTCGGCGTGTTGAATGGCGCGGCGGGGCACCTGCGCCACGAGCTGGCACGCGGCATCAAGCTGCGTATCATGCCGCACCTGCGGTTCCACTATGACGAGAGCGTTGAGCGCGGTCGCCATCTGCACAGCCTGATCGAAAAGGCCTACCAGATGGAGAAGCGTGACGACGATAGCAGCAGCGAGGGCTGAGCGTGGCAGGTGCTAGACGTGCGCGCGGCCGCGCGCTGGACGGTATTCTGCTGCTCGACAAGCCGGGCGGGGTAACCTCCAACGGCGTGCTGCAGCGCTGCAAGCGATTGTTTGACGCCGCGAAGGCCGGCCATACCGGGGCGCTGGATCCACTGGCGACCGGTATGTTGCCGATCTGTTTCGGCGAGGCGACCAAGTTCTCCCAATTCCTGCTGGACTCCGATAAACGCTATCGGACCACCGCCAAGCTGGGCGTACGGACCGATTCGTCGGATGCCGATGGCCAGGTGATCGCCGAGGCGCCGATTGGCGACGAGGTGACCGAAGCGCGAATCCGTGAACTGCTGGAAGCACACTTTAACGGCTGGATCGAGCAGGTGCCGTCGATGTATTCGGCACTGAAGTTCAATGGCCAGCCGCTCTACAAACTGGCCCGCCAGGGTATCCAGGTGGAGGTCAAGCCGCGCCAGGTCTGCATTCATCAGATCGAGCTGCTCGATTTCCGCGGCGACGAGCTGGATCTGGAGGTGCACTGCTCGAAGGGTACCTACATCCGCTCGATCGTCGAGGACCTCGGCCTGCTGCTCGGTTGCGGTGCGCACGTCACGCGATTGCACCGGCTGGAGTGCGGTCCTTTCAAGGCGGCGCAGATGACACCGTTGGCCGAGTTGGAGCAGTTGGCTGAGCTGACTGAGGCCGATCAGGGCGAGATAAAAAACGCACAAGCGCGGTTGGATCGGTTATTATTGCCGGTCTGGAGCGCACTGGGCGATACCCCTCAGCTGACGCTGGCTGCCGATCAGGTCACTCGCATCAAGAATGGCCAAGTCGTGGTGTTGCCGGCACAGCAGCAGACCGTTGCCTCAACCGACTGCGTGGCGCTGTTCGAAGCGGATGGCGAGCACTTTATCGGTGTCGGCGAGCTGGATGAGCAGGGGCACCTGAAAGCGCGCCGGTTGATGAAAACCGGCTAATGAACCTACTAGTTATGCATGCTTGCCATGGGTAACACAGAGAGGTGGCGTTGTACTGGAAATATGCTCGGTACATCGTGTCTTTTAATCGTGATCAACGATCACATGCATATTTGGAGATAACATCATGGCTTTGTCCGTAGAAAAGAAAGCAGAGATCGTAGCAAAGTTCGCACGTGGCGAAGGTGACACTGGTTCCCCGGAAGTACAGGTTGCCCTGCTGACTGCAAACATCGAAGGCCTGCAGGGTCACTTCAAGTCCAACAAGCACGACCACCACTCCCGTCGCGGTCTGATCCGCATGGTAAACCAGCGTCGTAAGCTTCTGGACTACCTGAAGAAGAAAGACGCTGACCGTTACCTGGCTCTGATCGGTGAACTGGGTCTGCGCCGCTAAGCTAAGATCTCCGAGGCCATACTGAGTATGGCCTCTTTTATTTGGGCCCGTGAATTCGGCACTGGTTTCGTATCCACTGAGCCTGTACTCAATTGGTCTTTTTGTAGAGACCAACTGAGTACTGGCTGAAACGAAACGAGGCTGTCCGTTTCCGGGCGTTATTTCATTGACGCATAGGAAAACAACCGTGTTTCAAGTTGCAACCAAGACATTCCAGTTCGGTAATCACGAAGTAACCATCGAAACTGGCCGCGTGGCACGCCAGGCGACCGGTGCGGTGATGGTGACCATGGACGGCGTACAGGTCCTCTGTACTGTTGTCGGTGCCAAGGAAGCGAGAGAAGGCCAGGACTTCTTCCCGCTGTCCGTGCACTACCAGGAGAAATACTACGCCGTGGGTCGTATCCCGGGTGGTTTCTTCAAGCGTGAAGCCCGTCCGTCCGAGAAGGAAACCCTGACCTCCCGCCTGATCGACCGTCCGATCCGTCCGCTGTTCCCGAAAGGCTACATGAACGAAGTACAGGTGATCTGTACCGTGATGTCCGCCGACAAGGTGAACGATCCGGATATCGCGGCGATGATCGGCACCTCTGCTGCACTGGCAATCTCCGGTATCCCGTTCCTGGGCCCGATCGGTGGCGCCCGCGTCGGCTTCACTGAAGCCGAAGGCTACATTCTGAACCCGACCTACGAGCAGTTGGCCGCGTCCGAGCTGGACATGGTCGTTGCCGGCACCTCCGATGCGGTGTTGATGGTCGAATCCGAAGCTAAGGAACTGAGTGAAGACGAGATGCTGGGCGCGGTACTGTTTGCGCACCAGGAGATGCAGGTCGTTATCAACGCGATCAACGAACTGGTGGCGGAAGCCGGCAAGCCGAAGTGGGAGTGGAACGCGGCCGAGAAGAACGAAGCGCTGATCGCCCAGGTACGCGCCGAAGTTGGCGAAGGCATCGTGGCGGCTTACCAGATCGCCGACAAGATGCAGCGTCAGAACACTCTGAACGCACTGCGCAGCCAGGCGGTTGAAGCGCTGGCCGGCGACGAAGAGGGCAAGCCGTCCGCCAAAGAGGTGGCGGGTATCGTCAGCTCACTGGAAAAAGAGACCGTTCGAGGCCGTATCCTTGATAACGAGCCGCGTATCGACGGCCGTGACAACAAGACTGTACGCCCGATCAATGTCGCTATCGACGTGCTGTCCGGCACCCACGGTTCTGCGCTGTTCACCCGTGGCGAAACCCAGTCCATCGCTACCTGTACCCTGGGCACCAGCCGTGACCAGCAGATCATCGATGCGCTGGAAGGCGAACGTAAGGACGCCTTCATGCTGCACTACAACTTCCCGCCGTACTCCGTCGGCGAATGTGGCCGTATGATGGGTGCCGGCCGTCGTGAGATCGGTCATGGTCGTCTGGCACGTCGTGGTGTCGCTGCGGTGCTGCCGAACCAGGAAGAGTTCCCGTACACCATCCGCATAGTGTCCGAGATCACCGAGTCCAACGGTTCCAGCTCGATGGCATCCGTCTGTGGCGCATCCCTGGCGATGATGGATGCCGGTGTGCCGCTGAAGGCGCCGGTGGCCGGTATCGCGATGGGCCTGGTGAAGGAGCAGGATCGCTTCGCGGTACTGACCGACATCCTGGGTGACGAAGATCACCTGGGCGACATGGACTTCAAGGTAGCCGGTACCGAAGCAGGCGTTACCGCGCTGCAGATGGATATCAAGATCACCGGTATCACCGAAGAGATCATGGAGATCGCGCTGGAGCAGGCGTACCACGCCCGTAAGCACATCCTCGGCGAGATGGCCAAGGTGATCGGTTACGCCCGTCCGGAACTGCCGGACAACGCACCGGCGATGACCCAGCTGAAGATCAACCCGGAGAAGATCCGCGACGTGATCGGTAAAGGCGGTGCGGTCATCCGTGCGCTGACCGAAGAGACCGGCGCGATGATCGATATCGAAGACGACGGTACCGTACGTATCTACGCCGCTGACAAAGCCGCAGCCAAGGAAGCGATCGACCGCGTGATGGCGATCACCGCAGAAGCGGAAGTTGGTCAGGTGTACGAAGGCAAGGTGGTTCGCATCGAAGACTTCGGTGCCTTCGTCAACATCCTGCCGGGCAAAGACGGTCTGGTGCACATCTCGCAGATCGCCAACAAGCGCGTCGAGAAGGTGACCGACTACGTGAACATGGATGACGTGGTTAAGGTCAAGGTGCTGGACGTGGATGTACGCGGCCGCATCAAGCTGTCCATGAAGGATCTGGAAGCGGACGACGCCGTCAGCTGATCTGCTTGCGATAGCAATTGAAAAAACCGGCCGGTTGGCTAATGCCGATCAGTTAAGCTCTTTAACTTGCTGATCAGGCAAGAGAAAATCCGGAATCCATGTTAAGGGTTCCGGATTTTTTTATGCATTTCAGTCAGGCAGTGGATGCCATCTCTCGC
>NZ_JAILYN010000067.1 GCF_019795155.1 Marinobacterium arenosum
GAACTCAGCAGTGAAACGTGGCATCGCCGATGGTAGTGTGGGGTCTCCCCATGTGAGAGTAGGTCATCGCCAAGCATCTAATCCCGAAGAACCCCAGTCGCCATGCGGCTGGGGTTTTTTCGTTCTGCCGGGCTTCGCAGCCGACAGGGGCAAGCGAGACTTGGCGATCCCATCCGCTGATGCCGCCGCCGGCAGCTCACTGTTATCCCTGATTTCCTCGCTAGGGAAGAACAACTCAATTCATCCGGTATTCAAAGCTGGTAAGGCATATTTAGTTGCCGTTGCTGCGCTTTTCCATAGCATTTGTGCGAATTTGCCGGAACCGCAGTTGGCATGGCCGGTCTGAACGGCAAAGCGGTTCGCGCTTCTTTAGCTGAGAGATTAGAATATGCCCTCCAGGGAAGACGTTAGCCGGTTGCTAAGGTTGTCAGTCGTCGTCAGAGAGCGGCATCGGGCGGCTGAGCAGTATAGATAGATAGGAGTGGCTGTTTGCCATGGTAAAGGTTCGTGAAGAGCACCCGATACGGGAAGATGGTAGTGTCGATCTGGATCTCTGGCTGGAGCTTCTGGCCGATCAGATCGAGGTTGAAGGCCTGTCCAAGATCCGCCGTGCCTGTGAGTTGGCCAAATGGGCCCATGACCAGGCCGAGCCGCAGGAGGATGTCTGGGCACACAATACGATAGGCAGTTATCGCACCGGCCTGGAGATGGCGCAGATCCTGGCTGAGCTTCAGCAGGACGAGGATACGCTGATCGCGGCGATCCTGTATCGCGCGGTGCGCGAGCGCAAGCTGGTGCTCGAGCGGGTCCGTAAACAGTTTGGCAAGGAGGTTGCCCGGCTGATCGAGGGTGTGCTGCAGATGGCGGCGATTGGCAGCCGCAAGAATCCGCGCACCGAAGAGGGCCTGCTGGGCAGCAACGCCAACCAGGTTGAGAATGTCCGTCGGATGCTGGTCGAGATGATCGGCGACGTGCGGGTCGCGCTGATCAAGATTGCCGAACGCACCTGTGCCATTCGAGGGGTCAAGACCGGTAGCCGCAAGAAGCGTTACCTGGTGGCTCGCGAGGTGTTCGATATCTACGCTCCGCTGGCGCACCGTCTGGGCATCGGCCATATCAAATGGGAGCTGGAAGACCTCTCTTTCCGCTACCTGAAGCCGAACGATTACAAGCATATCGCCAAGCTGCTCGATGAGAAGCGGTTGGATCGGCAGGAATATATCGACAACGTGGTTGCCGAGCTACGCAACCAGCTGGCCGATGCAAACATCGACGGCGAAGTGATGGGCCGCGCCAAGCATATCTACAGCATCTGGCGGAAGATGCAGCGCAAGAATATCGATTTCTCGCAGGTCTATGATGTTCGTGCGGTGCGTATTCTGGTGCCGGAGATCCGCGATTGCTATGCAGTGCTGGGGATCGTGCATGGCCTGTGGCGCAATATTCCCCATGAGTTCGACGACTATATCGCGTCGCCCAAGCCGAACGGCTACCGCTCGCTGCATACGGCGGTGTTCGGGCCGGGCGGCAACGTAGTTGAGATCCAGATCCGCACCTTCGCGATGCATGAGGAGGCGGAGCTGGGCGTCTGTGCACACCACCTGTACAAGGGTACCGACCTGAAAAGCAAGGGCGACTCCTATGAGGAGAAGATCGCCTGGCTGCGACAGGTACTGGAATGGCACGAGGATATCGGCGAGTCGGAAGGCTTCGGCGATATGCTGCGCAGCGATATCGTGCAGGACCGGGTGTATATTTTCACCCCGGACGGCCATGTCATCGATATGCCGACCGGCGCAACGCCGGTGGATTTTGCCTACCGGGTACACACCGAGATCGGCCACCGTTGTCGCGGTGCCAAGGTTAACGGTCGTATCGTACCGTTGAATCGTCGTCTGCAGACCGGCGACCAGGTGGAAATTCTCACCGGCAAAGAGGAGAAGCCGAGGCGCGACTGGCTGAATGCCAACCTCGGTTTCGTCACCACCTCGCGGGCCCGCGCCAAGGTCGCCCACTGGTTCAAGGATCAGGCCAAGGAGCAGAATGCCGAGGCAGGCCGCAAGATTGTCGAGCGCGAGCTGAAGCGGTTGGCGCTGGACCAGGAGCCGATCGACTATGCGATCTTGGCTGAAAACGTCAATTATCGGACCCCCGAGGACATGTTCGCGGCACTGGGCGCCGGTGACCTGCGCTTGTCGCAGATCCTGAATGCCGCCCAGCGCCAGGTGGTGCAGGAACATCATGAGGAGCAGCTGGATCTGGCGCTGCCCGGTGAACGTGATCGCGGTCGGGAGCCTGGTATCCGGATTCGCGGCGTCGGTGACCTGATGACCAGCGTGGCGGCCTGCTGTAAGCCGGTACCGGGCGACTCGATCATCGGTTATATCACCCATGGCCGGGGCGTCTCGATCCACCGCGACGACTGCCCGAACACCATCCAGATGCGCCAGCAGGAGCCGGAGCGGCTGATCGAGGTCGACTGGGGCGAAGAGGGTGAGTACACCTACCCGGTGGACGTGGTGATCGAAGCCTACGACCGTTCCGGCCTGTTGCGTGACGTGATGATGGTGCTGGCGTCGGAGAACCTGAACGTGCTGGCGGCCAATACCCTGACCGATCGCAAGAGTAACACCGCGCGGTTGTCGCTGACGGTGGAGATCTCGCGGCTCGACCTGCTCGGCAGGATGATGGACAAGATCGCCCAGATCCCGAACGTATTCGACGTGCGCCGCCAGCGCAGTGGAGCCCACCATTGAGTCAAAGCTATAGCCTGGATGACCTGATCGAACTGATGGCGCGGCTGCGCGATCCGGTGGACGGCTGCCCCTGGGATCTCAAGCAGTCGTTCGCCAGCATCGTGCCTCATACGCTGGAGGAGGCCTACGAGGTCGCCGATACCATCGAACGTCAGGACTTCGACCACCTCAAGGGGGAGCTCGGCGACCTGCTGTTCCAGGTGATCTTCTATGCCCAGTTGGGTGCAGAGCAGCAGCGTTTCGATTTCGCCGCCATCGTCGATGAACTGGTGCGTAAGCTGATCCGCCGTCACCCGCACGTATTCCCGGCCGGCACTCTGGCATCGCGGGCGACCGATAGCACGCTCAGCGATGAACAGATCAAGGCCAACTGGGAAGCGATCAAGCAGCAGGAGCGTGATGAGAAGCACAACGGCGGAGTGCTCGATGATGTGCCGTCCGTGCTGCCGGCACTGAACCGTGCCAGCAAACTGCAGAAACGTGCCGCCCAGGTCGGTTTTGACTGGCCGGATACCGGCGATGTGCTGGACAAGATCGAAGAGGAGATCGCCGAGTTGCGCGAAGCGATCGCCGCCGGCGACGCCGAGGCGGTCGCCGACGAGATGGGCGATCTGCTGTTCGCCCAGGTTAACCTGGCGCGCCATCTGGGGGTTAACCCGGAAAGCGCGCTGCGCTCTACCAACCGCAAATTCGAGCGGCGCTTCCAATACGTTGAGCAGCAGGTCGAGGCGGCCGGCGGTGACTGGTCGAAATTCGATCTGGAACAGCTGGACGGGTTCTGGAACCAAGCTAAGCAAAGAGGTCTCTGATGTCGTTACATCCGCTGTTTGTCGCCGTACTGGTGGTATTGATCGGGCTGGCGATCTGGACGGCTACCAAGTCCCGCGACCAGTTGGCGCTGCTCCAGCAGCAGGGTTTTGAAATCAGCCACGACCTGAATGGCAACCCGAAGCTGCTGGTCGACGAGGCCAAACGTCAGCTGGCGGTGGTGCATCACAAGGGCTTTGAGCGGCTCGACTTCGACCGCATCCGCGACATCGAGCTGGCCTTCGATAGTGCAGTGCAAAACGATACCAATTTCCGTATTGAGCTGTTTTCCGACCAGCTGGCCTACGACATGATCGCGGTCGGCTATGAGAACGAATGGCGTGCCCGCCAGGAGTTCGCCCGCCTGAAGGAGCTGCTGGGGCGTTAAGCGCCGGCAGCTTATTTTGCTTACTCGATAGTTCAATCCTGCTGGCGCGCCCCGTGTAACAAGGGTCGGACGCCGGTAATCCGCTCTGTTCGACCTGTTCCTTTTTCTTCACATAGTCCTTGCGCCTCGTAAGCGCCTGCCAACGCTTTACTGCGTCACTGTTCGCTCGATTTTGTTAACTAATGACTGTTAATTAGGTTTTGTCCGGTGGTAACCGCAAGCTCTGATTGTGCATGTGCAGCAAAAAAACGCTGAATTAGGGTATCGGTTCCGGCCCCGGATTGGTTAGCATGGGATCAGGATGACTTCAGGAGGAGCGATATGAACGAGCTGCATGAAGCCCTGCGGGAAAACGTCCGGATGCTCGGTGAGAGCCTCGGCAGCACGATGCAGGCCGAGCTGGGCGACGCATTTCTCAATAAGATTGAACGGATTCGGCTACTGGCCAAGCGGGCCCGGCAGGAGCCGGAAAGCGATTACGGCGAGCTGTTGAAAGCGCTTGGCGAACTGTCCGATGCCGAGCTGCTGCCGGTGGCCCGCGCCTTTACCCAGTTCCTGAACCTGGCCAATATCGCCGAAGAACATCATCGGGTGCGCCGCCGGCTGGAGGGGCGGGTCGCCTATGACTCGCTGCCGGGGTTGTTCGATAAGCTGCAACAGCAGGGCTTCAGCGGTGAGCAGATCGCGGGGGTGTTGACCGGTATGCAGGTCGACCTGGTGCTGACCGCCCATCCCACCGAGGTTAATCGCCGTACCCTGATCCAGAAATACGATGGTGTGACCGGCTGTCTGCGCAAGCTGGACCGGGGCCATAATGTGCAGCACCGGCTGCATGAGCTGATCAGCCAGATCTGGCATACCAACGAGATCCGCCAGCAACGGCCCAGCCCGGTTGAGGAAGCCAAGTGGGGCTTCGCGGTGATCGAGAACTCCCTCTGGCAGGCGGTGCCGCGTTTCCTGCGTAAACTGGACAAACAGCTGCAGCGGGCCACTGGCCAGCGGCTGCCGCTGGATGCTGCGCCGATCCGCTTTGCTTCCTGGATGGGGGGGGACCGCGATGGCAACCCCAATGTGACCGCCAAAGTGACCACCGAGGTACTGCTGCTGTCACGCTGGATGGCGGCCGATCTCTATGAGCGCGATATCGACCAGCTGCGCGCCGAGCTGTCGATGCATCGCTGCAACAGCGAGCTGCGTGCCGAGGTGGGTGACAGCGCCGAGCCCTACCGCGACCTGCTTGGCCGCGTACGTGAGCGGCTGCGTCACACCAAACGCTGGATCCAGTCGGAACTGGACGGCAAGCCGATTGATCCGTACGACATTCTGCGTGAAGACCGCGAACTGCTGGAGCCGCTACGGCTGTGCCACCGCTCGTTGCACGAGTGCGGCATGGCGATTATCGCCGAGGGCCCGCTGGAGGATATCATCCGCCGGGTCGCCTGCTTTGGCCTGTCGCTGGTGCGGCTGGATGTCCGTCAAAACTCCGACCGCCATGCCGCGGTGATCGCCGAGCTGGTCGACTTCTACGAGTTGGGCGACTACCACAGCTGGAGTGAGGAAAATAAGCAGAAGTTCCTGCTGCATGAGCTGCGCAGCCGGCGGCCGTTGATCTCGCCGCACTGGCAGCCGAGCGCCGATACCCAGGAGGTGCTGGACACCTGCCGGGTGGTCGCCCAGACCGGCATCGATGCGCTGGGCTCCTATGTGATCTCCATGGCCAGCCAGCCGTCCGATGTCTTGGCGGTGATCCTGTTGCTGCGCGATATGGGGATGCGCCACAACATCCGGGTGGTGCCGCTGTTCGAAACCCTCGATGACCTGGAGTCGGCGCGCGACTGTATCGCCGCGTTGCTCGACGTCGACTGGTACCTGGATTACTGCGGCGGTCACCAGGAGGTGATGATCGGTTACTCCGACTCCTCCAAGGATGCCGGCCAGCTGGCGGCGGCCTGGGGGCAGTTCAAGGCGCAGCAGGCGCTGACCGAGCTCTGCGCCCAGCGTGGCGTCAAGCTGACCCTGTTCCACGGCCGTGGCGGGACGGTGGGGCGCGGCGGCGGCCCCAGCCATACCGCGATCCTGGCGCAGCCGCCGGGCTCGGTAGCCGGCAGCCTGCGGGTCACCGAGCAGGGCGAGATGATCCGCTTCAAGTTTGGTATTCCGGAGATCGCGGTCCGCAACCTGGAGCTGTATACCGGGGCGGTGCTGGAGGCGACGCTGGCGCCGGCGTCCGAGCCGCGGCCACAGTGGCGCGAGCTGATCGAGCGGCTGGCTCGGCGCGGCCTGCAGGATTACCGGACGCTGGTTCGTAACGATCCCCAGTTCGTGCCCTATTTCCGCGCCGCCACGCCGGAGCAGGAGCTGGCCAAGCTGCCGCTCGGCTCACGGCCGGCCAAGCGCCGCCAGGATGGTGGGGTGGAAAGCCTGCGGGCGATCCCCTGGATCTTCGCCTGGACCCAGATCCGGCTGATGCTGCCCGCCTGGCTTGGCTCCGACGGTGCGCTCGGTATGGCGCTGGAGGAGGGCGAGGAGACACTGCTGAAGGAGATGTATCATGACTGGCCGTTTTTCCGCGCCAATATCGATATGCTGGAGATGGTACTGGCCAAGAGCGACGTGCGGATCTCGGCCTACTACGACCAGCGGCTGGTATCGGAGGAGCTGAGGGTACTGGGCTCCAGCCTGCGTGAGCGGCTGAAAACCACCATCGCGCTGGTTAACCGGATCAAGGGGCAGGACAGCCTGTTGGTCGACAATCCGGTGATCCGCCAGTCGATCGAGGTGCGCAACCCCTATATAGATCCGCTGCACTTCCTGCAGGCCGAGCTGTTGCACCGCGACCGCAACCACCCTGACGAAACCCTGGAACGGGCGCTGATGGTGACCATGGCGGGGATCTCCGCCGGGATGCGAAATACCGGCTAGGCCGGGGCCATTTGTCCCGCATACAGCGTTACCGCTCAGTCATGTAGGGGCAACTACACCTCCTTCGCGGTGCCTTGTTTGCGGAAAAATGGCCGCCGGCCTGCAGTCGGATCTGGTAGGGGGCGATACTACCCTTGGGGCGGGGTTGAGCGGATCGTCTATTTGACGTAATCTGCTGGACCTTCGCCCTTCATAACCAACCCCCTCTCCGACCAGTCATGGTAGTGCTAATGTCGAATTGTGGCACTTCGGAGGCATGGTATCGTCCGGGCAACAAAGATTTCTGACGTATAAGAAAAAGATTTTTCAGCTATTGGCTTTTACATTTAATCAGGAGTATTCCTAATGCGTATCATCCTTCTGGGCGCCCCCGGCGCCGGTAAAGGGACCCAGGCCCAGTTCATCACCGAAAAGTACGGTATTCCGCAGATCTCCACGGGTGACATGCTGCGCGCCGCGGTCAAGGCCGGCACGCCGCTGGGCAAGAAAGCCAAAGAGGTCATGGACGCAGGCCAGCTGGTATCCGATGACATCATCATCGGCCTGGTCAAGGAACGGATCGCCGAAGACGACTGCGCCAACGGTTTCCTGTTTGACGGTTTCCCGCGTACCATCCCGCAGGCTGATGCGCTGAAGGAGGCTGGCGTCAAGATCGACGCGGTAGTCGAGATCGACGTTGCCGACGAAGAGATCATCAAGCGTATGAGCGGCCGTCGTGTACACCCGGGCTCCGGCCGTACCTACCACGTGGTGTTCAATCCGCCGAAGGTGGAAGGCAAGGATGACCAGACCGGTGAAGAGCTGGTGCAGCGTGCCGACGACCAGGAAGAGACCGTACGTGAGCGTCTGAATGTCTACCACGCCCAGACCGCTCCGCTGATCACCTACTACAAGGGCTGGGCGCAGGAAGATGCCGCTGCGGCACCGGCTTATGTCTACGTGCCGGGTGTCGGCAGCGTCGATGATATCCGCGACAAGGTGTTTGAAGGTCTGGCGAACGTCTAACCGCCCTCGATCCATTTAAGTGATCTTCGGAAAAACCGCACCCACCGGGTGCGGTTTTTTTGTGCCAGTTGGTCGGGCCGCCAGGCGCCGGTTGCTGCGCGCGGTGGTTGGTATTCCCGCCGGCTGCGGGCGGATGATCTTTGTTCGTCATCTCACGTATAATCGGCAGCCTTAGTGACCGGAGGATAGGTAAGCGATGACGGAGCAGTGCAAAACGGCGGTGGTGCTGGTCAACCTGGGCACCCCGGACCGGCCGGAACCCGGTGCGGTACGGCGCTATCTGGCCGAGTTCCTGGCGGATCGCCGGGTCGTGGAAGGGCGGGGCCTGCGGCGACTGCTCTGGTTGTCGGTACTGCACGGTGTCATATTGCGAGTCCGGCCACGCCGGGTGGCCCACGCCTACCAGACCATCTGGCTGGAGGATTCGCCGATGCGGATGGTATTGAACCAGCAAGTGGTGGGGCTCAATTTGGCGCTGCAGGCCCGCTATGGCGAACAGGCGCCGCAGGTGTTCGCGGCGATGAGCTATGGTCAGCCCGGTCTGCGCGACTGCCTGCAATCGCTGGCCGACAACGGCTACCAGCGGCTGTTGATTCTGCCGCTCTATCCGCAGTACTCCGCGACGACGACGGCACCGGTGTACGATCAGGTGGCGGCATTCCAGCAACAGCGGCGCGAGGTGCTGGATATCCGGATCCTGAAATCCTATTGCGAACATCCGCGCTATATCCGGGCGCTGGCTGACAGCATCCGCCACCACCGCGAGCAGCATGGCGGCAGCGACAAATTGGTGCTGTCCTATCATGGTATTCCGCAGGAGTATGCCGATAAGGGTGATCCTTACCCGCAGCAGTGCCAGCGCACCTCGGAACTGGTCGCGGCTGAACTGGGGCTGGGTTCCCAGGACTGGCTGACCACCTTTCAGTCCCGTTTCGGGCCGGCCAAGTGGTTGCAGCCCTATACCGACAAGACCCTGCAGCAGCTGCCGGGGCTGGGCGTCGCCAGCGTCGATCTGGTCTGCCCTGCGTTTTCCGCCGACTGCCTGGAAACGCTGGAGGAGATTGCGGTGGAAAACCGCGACAATTTCCTCAATGCCGGCGGCAGCCAATACCGTTATATTCCGGCGCTGAATGCGGCGCCGGCCTTTATTGAACTACTGGAACAGCTGGTCCGGGAACAGGCCGGAGACTGGCTGGGAGAACGTTGAGTGTCTGATGAACTGATTTTTGGTCAGCACGCCGTACGCACGGCGCTGAAACGGGATTCCAATCGGCTGCGCGGACTGCTGATCCTCAAGGGCCGCCGCGACGAGAAGATGCAGGCATTGCTGGAGCAGGCCGAACGGCAGGGGCTGCAGGTGCAGTTCGTATCGCGCCAGGCACTGGACGAGCTGGCCGACGGCGGCGTGCACCAGGGGGTGATCGCCCGCTGTGCGCCGATCAAATCGAAAAACGAGGCGTTTCTCGAACAGCTGCTGGATGGTCTGGATGAAGCGCCGTTCCTGCTGGTGCTCGATGGCGTAACCGACCCGCACAACCTGGGCGCCTGTCTGCGCACTGCCGATGCCGCCGGGGTGCATGCGGTGATCGCGCCGAAGGATAAGTCGGCCCCGCTCAACGCCACCGTGGCCAAGGTCGCCTGTGGCGCGGCCGAAGCGGTGCCCTATGTGCAGGTCACCAACCTGGCACGCACCCTGCAGCAGCTGCAGCAGCGTGGTATCTGGATCACAGGTACCGCCGGCGAAGCCGAACAGCTGGTCTACCAGAGCGATCTGGCCGGGCCGATGGCGCTGGTAATGGGCGCCGAGGGCAAGGGGATGCGCCGCTTGACCCGCGAGCACTGCGACCAGTTGATCAAAATTCCGATGGCCGGCGAGGTCAGCAGCCTGAACGTATCGGTCGCCACCGGTATCTGTTTGTTTGAAGCGGTCCGTCAGCGGCGCGGCTGAGCTAGTCGTCGCTGTTTGAATTGGTTAAGCTGGCAGTCAGTTTTCACAGGGAATGTGATCTGCCTGCCCTCTGACCACATCTGAAGTTTGCTACCGGCAGCAGATCCCATGACAGGGAGTCCGTGTTGCCGTGTGCTATCGTCTGCCGCTGCCATACCTGCTATTGCTACCGCTATTGAGCCTGTTGCTCGGTGGTTGCAGTACCTTTCGCGATTCTTTCCATGACATCCTCAATGACAGCCGCATCGAGCGGGTGGTGGCCCAGGACCCGGTGGCCCGGCTGCGCCTGAAGCAGCGGCTGGTCCGGGTCGGCGACCGGATCGAGCTGGACGGCGGCGTCAGCCGCAGCAACCGCGGCCGGCCGCTCAGCTACCGCTGGTCGTTGCAGCAACGGCCGGCCGGCAGCGAGGCTGAACTGAGCGGCATCGGCGAGCGGGCCCGGCTGACCATCGACCGGCCGGGGCTGTACCGAGTGCGGCTGGTGGTCAACGATGGCACCTTCGACAGCTATCCGTTCGATGCGCTGCTCAGTACCGAGCCCGGCGATCTGGATCGGGTGCGTTTTATCGCCACCGGCGATACCGGCACCGGCGGTAATCTGCAGTACCGGGTGGCCGAGGCGATGGAGCGGGTCTGCGCCGAACGCGGTTGCGATTTCCTGATCGGCATGGGCGACAACATCTACCAGTCCGGGCCGAAGAGTCTGACCGATCCGCAGTTCCTCAACAAGTTCGAGCGCCCCTACCAAGACCTGTCGATGCCGTTCTTCATGGTGATCGGCAACCACGATGCCTCCGGCCTGTTCGGTGGCGATGGCGGTTTCAACGCCCGCGGCGGCATCGAGGTGGAATACACCCGACGCAGTGATAAATGGGCGATGCCGCAGCGCTACTACCGGATCGCCGCACCGCTGCACGGCGCTGAGGTCCGGTTGCGGCCGGCGCTTAATCCACAACCGCTGGTGGAGTTCTACGCGCTGGATTCGACGCCGCTGACCAGCCTACCGGACAGGGTGCCGCAATACCGGATCGGCCTGTACCGCGATAACGAGGGCCGTTGGCTGGATGCGGCGATGAACAACAGCAAGGCGCAGTGGCGGATCGCCTTCGCCCACCATCCCTATCTGTCCAACGGCGTCCACGGCAACGCCGGTAACTACGACGGTATCCGCGACAGCCGTTTCGCCCAGCTGCTCGGCGAGCTGTTCCCCAGCCTGAAGGAGGACCTGCTGCAGCGGGCCGCCGGCGAGTATTTCCGCCAGTTCTACGAGCGCCACCTGTGCGGCAAGGTCGACCTGTACATGGCCGGTCATGATCACAACATGCAGTGGCTGGCACCGGTCGAGCGTTGCGGCAAGACCGAATATATCGTCTCCGGCGCCGGCGCCAAGGCCAACGCGCTGAAGGACGAGTCGCGCAATCAAGCGTACTGGCAGCAGAGCCGGGCGATCGGTTTCTTCTGGATCGAGATCGTTGCCGACCGGCTGCAGGCCACCATCTATACGGTCGATCGGGACAGTGGCGCGCTCAGCCGCGCCTACGACCGCACCCTGATCCACCAGGGCTTCTAAGGAGGGCGGACCATGCTGATACGTCTGGCGAGCATGCTGCTGCTAACCGCGCTGCTGAGTGGTTGCGGGTCGATGTGGCAGTGGGTGCTGACCGATCAGGAGAAGCGGCGGCTGCGCGTCGCCGCCGAGGATGCGGCGGCCTGCCAGTTGAGCCGGGCGGCCCAGACGCCGATGCTGTACCAGGAGCTCTACCAGTGGCGAGGCGGTTTCTGCGAGCGGGTCGAGGTGCGTAACGAGGTGCTGTTCGAGCGGCAGCAGGATCGCGTGCAGGTGCAGCTGTACGGCGACCGCTTCTGTCGCCAGCCGCTGCCGTACCGGCTGACCCATTATTACGAGTTCTGCAGCGACTACGCCCAGTCCGGCCGGCTCGGCGATGCCAGCGACCTGGACGGCGAACCGGCGCCCTGGACACTGGACCCGGCCAGCCGGCTGGCGCTGCCGGTGGAACCGCTCTGGTTCAACCATCAGCCCTATATGCAGCGCTACCGCTACGTCACCCGCCAGGTGGGCGAAACCCGCCGGCTGCCGGTCGACACCGAGCTCTACCTGAGGCGCGGCAGCGGCGAGTGTGCGCTGGAGATGCGGGTGTTCAAGCGTCATCCGCAGGCCGCCGGCCTGAAACCGCTGATCCTGTTCCATAGCGGCGGCCTGCAGCAGCGCGGCCTCCACAGCCTGGCGCTGCAGAGCCAGGTGTCGCTCTATACCGACCAGGGCTTCCTGGTGTTCATGCCGTTCCTGCGTACTTTGGGGGATGGCGACGGGCCGGTCGAATGCCGGGACAGCGATTGGGCCGGCGTTAAGGCCGATGCCGACAGCGCCCTGCAGTGGGTGCGCCGTCACGCCAGTGCGCTGGGTGGCAACGGCGACCGGCCGGCGCTGATGGGGGCGGGCAGCGGCGGGCTGCTGGCCGGCTGGCTCAGCCTGCAGCGGGCCGATCAGGTCGCCGGCACCCTGCTGCTGTACCCCTTTGTCGATAGCGCCGATCTGCTCGGCATGATCAAGCACGGCCAGTACCGGGAGTCGAAAGGGGTTAAATTGCTGCAGCTGCTGACCGGCCGGCAGGACCTCGACCGGCTCAGCCCAACGGATCCGCTGATCCTCGACACCAGTCTGGCCGCGCAGGCCGGCCGGCTGCCGTCGGCTGGCAGGCCACCGCTGCGGATCATCCATGGCGAACGAGATCGGCGGATTCCGTTGCGCCAGTCGCAACGGCTCTGCCAGGCCTGGCAGCCGGCCGGTTGTCAGGAGGGGCAGTTGATCCGTATCGCCGAGGCCGGCTACCAGCTGGATTACTGCCTGCTGGGTGTCGATTGTCCGGCCGGTGATGCCGACAGCCGGCAACAGGTGCGTGAAGCGTTGCAGCAGGCCCGGCGCTGGTTGATGGAGGTGGAGTAGGATGTTGATCGCTACCAGGATTTTGGGAACGGTTGTGGATAACTTTACTCGCTACGGTGCCTTGCTGTTGATCGTCGGGCTGTTGAGCGGCTGTAGCGCCTCGCCGGTACAGCCGCGCAGCGGCTATCCGGTCGAGCCGGGCCAGGTCGGCCCGATTCACCCGGATAATCCGTTGCAGCAACCGTTCGCCTGCACCACCGAGCAGGCCGGGCTGGGTGCGCCGCTGGTCGACAACCAGCAGCAGCTAGGTCAGCAGGTGCGGGGCCGGTTCCTGATGTTCAGCTATAGTAAGGGCTACAGCCGGTACTGCGGGGCGCCGATGCGGGTGGAGTATTTCTATCGCCGTACCGACGGCGAATTCGTGCCGTTGCCGGCGGGGGCGCTGCCGGACGATCTGGCCTATATCGAGCGGGACGGTGAGCCGCAGCCGTTTATCGTCCGGTTGGAACGGGGCGTGCTGAACCGTTTTATCTACGCCACCACCATGCTGGTACCGGCCGGTGAGAAGGCCGAGGCCGCCGACAGTTCGCTGTGGAACGGCCGGTTGCTGATGTTCTTCAACGGCGGTATCGGCATCGGTCACAAGCAGGCCGGCAGCCAGGCGCTGAAGACGTTGGGCCAGCGCGCTCCCCGCGATCCCTATCTGTTCAGTGCGGCGCTGCTGGAGCGCGGCTACGCGGTGACCACCTCCTCCGGCATGACCACCGATACCACCTACAACCT
Source organism: Marinobacterium arenosum (assembly GCF_019795155.1). Lineage (GTDB taxonomy): Bacteria > Pseudomonadota > Gammaproteobacteria > Pseudomonadales > Balneatricaceae > Marinobacterium_C > Marinobacterium_C arenosum. Next base: position 13,515 of record NZ_JAILYN010000067.1, read on the forward strand.
GCCGTTGCTGGGCCAGACCGCCGAGATGGTCAAGCGGCAGTTCGTCGCCCGCTACGGCCGGCCGAGCATGACCCTGGCGCTGGGCGGTTCCGGCGGGGCGATCCAGGCGCTGTACAACAGCCGGCACTCTCCCGGGCTGCTCGACGGCCTGGTGGTCAGCCACCTGTTTCCCGATCTGCTCAGTCAGATCAACGGGGTTGGCGACTGCGAACTGCTGGAGTACTACTTCGACCGCGGCCATGCCGAGCAGGGCCGGCTCGATCCGTTCTGGGCCGACTGGCGCAACCGCCGGCGGGTGGAGGGGTTCAATGCCCTGAACGACTACCCGCATATCAAGACTGACTTCGACGGCGATGGCCGGCCGATGATGTCGACCGCCCGGCCCGGTGCTTCCACCTGTACCGAGGGCTGGCGGCTGGCCGGGGTGCCGGTGTTCTTCAACCCGACCTTCCTGCTGCCGTTCGAGGATCAGCAGCAGCCCTGGATCGAGCAGGATGTGGCACGGCTGGTTTCGACCCGCTGGAGCCACTGGGACGATGCGGTCGAGCTCTACGGCCGCCAGCCGGACGGCTACGCCGGCCGCACCTACGATAACGTCGGCGTGCAGTATGGCCTGCAGGCGCTACGGGATGGCAAGCTGGATATCGACCGCTTCCTGCACCTCAACGCCCGGGTCGGTGGCTGGCTGCCGCCGGCACAGATGCGACCGGAGGCGGCACCCTATTACCCCTACGGCGCATTCACCCTGGACAAGGGCGGCTTCTGGAACTTCCTAAAATTGAACCTGGCGATGACCGGGCCCGGCGAGCTCTGGCAGGGCTCCCGCAATCTGCTCGGTCTGGCGCAGGGCAAGGCGCCGGGCTGGTTGATCGATTGGTTGGGGGACGACGACCGCCAGTCGGTGTGGAGCCACTACAACGCCACCGCCTGGCAGCAGCCGGACATCGCCGGCCGCAGCCCCGCCAACCGCCAGGCGCTGAGCAATGCGGAACGGCATGGCCTGGTGTTCCGCGGCCAGTTGGACAAACCGACCATCGCGCTGTTGCTCTATCAGGATCAGCAGCTCGATATCCACGATGCCCGCCAGCCATTTATCGTCCGTGAGCGGATCGCGCGGGCCGGCGGTAACGGCGTGCTGTTCAGCATCTGGGGGCAGTTGCCGGGCCAGGATGGCAAAGTACCGGCCCCTCAGCTGGAGCGGGTGATCCTCGAAGCGCTGGCGGCGCTGGAGCAGTGGCATCAAACCGGCGTCAAACCGGCTGTGGCGGGCGACCGCTGCTGGGATGACCGGCAGCGTCCGCTGGCCGCAGGGGCTGGCGTCTGGCAGGGGATCAATGGCGGTGACGGAGAGCCGGGTGAATGCGCCCGACGCTTCAGATTGCACGGCAACCCGAGGATCGCCGCCGGCGAGTCCTTTACCGCCGATACCCTCAAATGCCGGCTGAAGCCGGTCGCCCGGGCGTTGCAGGATGGCACCTACGGTCCGGTGCGGTTTGATCGGGGACAGCAGGCGGAACTGGCGCGGATCTTCCCGGACGGGGTCTGCGACTACAGCCGGCCCGGCCTGGAGCGTTTGTTTTAGTAATCGCGGGAGGGGAGCTGAGTAAGCTATAAGCTCGCCAGGTCGGATAGCTTGCTGCTTATCGCTCGTGTCTGGTCGCTCCCCCGAAGGGGGATAAAAAGCCTTGTAGGGTGGGCACGTTTTTTGTGCCCACGCGGCACTCGTTCACTCGATGTAGATGTTTCCCTCTAACCTGCGATGAACCAAAAAAATGCCGGCCGCGGTAACCGAGCCGGCCGGCAAAGGAAGGTTGACCTTCTGAGTATAGCGGGCGTGGCCGCGCCGCTAGCCGAGGCACTCCAGGGTGTGCAATGCGATCATCGCTTCCTCGTCGGTCGGCACCACCAGCACCTGCACCGCCGACTCCGGTTGGCTGATCCGCAGGGTGCCGGCCAGGTTGGCGTCGTCATCGAGCCGTACCCCCAACCACTCGCAGCGCTGCAGGATCCGGCGGCGCACGTCGGCGTCGTTCTCGCCGACCCCGCCGGTGAAGACGACCTGGTCGAGCCCCTGCAACGCGGCACTGAGCCGGCCGATCTCCAGCGCGGCCCGGTAACAGAACATCTCGATCGCCTGCTCGGCGTGCGGGTGGTCGGCCCGGTGCAGTTCCAGCATATCGCCGCTGATGCCGGATACGCCGTACCAGCCGCTCTCCTTGTAGATCAGTTTCTCCAGCGCATCGACGTCCATATGGTAATGGCGCTGCAGGTAGAGCAGCACGCCCGGGTCGATATTGCCGGTGCGGGTGCCCATCGGCAGGCCGTCGACCGCCGAGAAGCCCATGCTGGACGCCTGGGACCTGCCGTTGCGCATCGCGCACATGCTGGCGCCGGCGCCCAGGTGGCAGACCACCGTGCGCGCGGCCAGCAGGTCCAGTTCCTTGAGCCGGCGCATGATGAACTCGTAGGAGAGGCCGTGGAAACCGTAGCGGTGGATGCCCTGTTCGGCCATCTCTCGTGGCAGCGCATAGAGCCGCTCGATCGCCGGCTGACCGACATGGAACATGGTGTCGAAGCTGGCTACCTGCGGCAGCTGCGGCGCCAGCTTGTGGCAGGCGTCGATCAGCTTGAGGTTGTACGGCTGGTGCAGCGGTGCCAGCGGATTGAAGGCGCTGAGATCGGCCAGTTGGGCCTCGTCGACCCGTAGCGGCTGGTGGTACTTCTCGCCGCCGTGTACCACCCGGTGGCCGATAGCGACCAAGGTGGCTTCCGGATGCTCGCCCTGCAGCCAGTCGATCACCGCCTGCAAGCAGGCCTGGTGGCGGTCGTCACGGGCAACCGTGTCGAGCGCCAGCGGCTCCGACAACAGCCGTTGGCCGTCCGCCCGGCTGACCTGGAAGCGGGCGTCGCCGAGGATGTTGGCCAGCTTGAAGCGGTACAGGCAGACCGGACCCCGGGCCCGGATATCGAACAGTGCGCATTTCAGGCTCGAGGAGCCGCCGTTTACCGTCAGTAGTCCTTTCATGGCGGCTTATCGCTCCGGGTGGTGAACCATATGGGAGGCCAGCGCGCAGGAGCCCAGCCGGCCCAGCGGTTTCTCGGCACGGCTGGTCAGGATGATCGGTACCTTGGCGCCGACGGCGATTCCGGCCGATTTGGCGTCGGCCAGGTAGACCAGCTGCTTGGCGATCATGTTGGCCGCTTCCAGATCCGGTGCCAGCAGGATATCGGCCTCGCCGGAGACCGCGGACTCGATATGCTTGTCCTGGGCCGCCTCGGACGAGATGGCGTTGTCGAACGCCAGCGGGCCGTCGAGGATGCCGTGCCTGATCTGGCCGCGGTCGGCCATCTTGCACAATGCGGCGGCGTCGATGGTGCTTCGCAGCCCCGGCTTGACCTTCTCGACCGCCGACAGGATCGCCACCTTCGGCGCTACGTTGCCCAGTGCGCGGCAGAAGTCGATCGCATTCTGCACGATGTCGGCTTTGGTCAGCAGGTCGGGCGCCACGTTGATCGCCGCATCGGTGATCACCAGCGGCTTATGGTAGGTCGGGATATCGAACACGAAAACATGGCTGAGCCGGCGCTCGGTGCGGATGCCGTGGTGCTTGTCGACCACCGCCGACAGCAGTTCGGAGGTGGCCAGGCCGCCCTTCATCAGCGCTTCTACTTCGGCGCGGCGGGCCAGGTCGCAGGCGCGGGCCGCCGACTCATGACTGTGCGGGGTATTGATGATCTCGTAGCGGCTGATATCCAGCCCCTCTTCCTCCGCCGCACAGCGGATGCGGTGTTCCGGACCGATCAGGATTGGCTCGATCAGGTTCTTCTCGGCGGCTTCGACGGCGCCGACCAGGCTGTTGTGATCCACCGGGTGGACCACCGCAGTGCGGATCGGACGCGCTTTGACCGCCTGCTCGATAAAGAACTCCAGCTGGTTATGCTTCGGCGGTGCTTCGGTAATGATCATATTAAATCACTCAAAATTCAGGGTTGATAACCGTAATTGAAATAAAGGCTAGGCTGCGACTGTGAAAAAATAATGAACGGCGCTGCAGCAAATATTTTCAGTCAAAAATATCTGGGTAATTGTGTGTACTATCAGCTTGCCTGCTGGCTTATATACTGCTTAAGGTGTCTATGCTTTACAGCACTGGCTGATCTTCTTGAGCCCGCCGATATAACGCCTGGACACCGGTTGATCGAGACTGTGAAGCCGGCAGCGCCGACCTTGCCCTCAATCATGATTTCCTCTTAAGCCTTGAACTGGCGCGTCTACGGGAGCCTGGCTCCCGTTTTTTTATTCGAGCCCTCTGTTCGCTCAGCCAAGCTATTTGGGACAAGCACTCCACAATTAACCAAAAGTATCGCGGCTTGTCGCGAAATTTATTGTTTAGTGAGCGTTTGGTTTTTCTTTTGAATTATTGTAGAGGTATTAATAGCAGCTTTTGCTGCGCTGCATCAATAAGTGCGCCGGCCTGCTGCGGCTGAGTTCATTAAAGAGCGTTTGCTAATTAATTCGGGCTGTTAAAGCCGGGGGAGGGAACCCTGTGGACGGGCGGCCGCGAATTCAACTCCGAAGTGCAACACTCCCCGTTTCAAGCAGCTCTCAGATAGTCATCAAATACCTTCTGAGGCTGCTTGTAGCCAAGACATTTTCTTGGCCTCAAATTGAGGCGTTGTTGT
>NZ_JAILYN010000068.1 GCF_019795155.1 Marinobacterium arenosum
ACAACAACGCCTCAATTTGAGGCCAAGAAAATGTCTTGGCTACAAGCAGCCTCAGAAGGTATTTGATGACTATCTGAGAGCTGCTTGAAACGGGGAGTGTTGCACTTCGGAGTTGAATTCGCGAACCTCGTGAGTTTAGGTTCAGAAACAGACTGGACCATTCGGATCAATACAGCCTTGAGCTTGCCGATGGCAGTTTGTTGATTATGGGGAAGGGCTGTCAGGAGGTGTATGAGCACGCTGTGCCAATCGACCACAAGTATCTTAATCCCCGTATTAACCTTTCTTTTCGACAATTTCGTTGGCCGTCCGGCCTGAAGCGCGATAGCAGAGTTGCTTGAAAATCGGCTATCTAACAAATCGTAGATAGAAATGGTCAATGCACCTTGGAGTGAAATGGGGGAGGTATGAGATTAACGCGCAATATCAGGCTTACCCTCCTGACCACACACACAATAGTGCAGCGCTTACGTGGATAGCCAGGCGACGTAACGGAGCGGGTTGGCGGGTGTGTTGCTGTTTGGCCGACTGGGCCAGGAAACGATACTAATGGAAATCAGCTCCAACAGCCTGGAATATCGGAAAATACTGCAATGACCTGATCCAATTGTAAAAAATGCCGGGCACAGCTGTGAGCACCCGGCATTGCTACTACGTCTTATATCAATCAGTTTACGATCACAGACTGAAATCCCACTGATCGCCTTGCAGGTACTGGCCGCTCAATTCCACAGAGGTGACAAAGGCTCCGGCGATCTGCTCGATGGTGGAGCCGTTGTTCAGTTCAGCCAGCCAGAACGCCTTGCCCTCCGTGTCCGATTCACGGCCCAGCACTGCTATATAGAGCTGCTCGAGCTGACCTTCGGTGCTCAGGCCGTCGAACTCGACACCACTGCTTGCCTGGTACTCCGCCGAGCGCAGGAACTCCAGTGCGATGCCGCCCAACGACAGCCCGTTGGCGCTGTCCTGGGTCCACCACTGGAAGCCGCCGAGGTCCGCCTGACGGCCGAGCACCTGGCTATACAGGGTTGCGACCGCCTGCAGCTCGCTGCCGTAGACCGGATTAAAACTGCCGTCGGCGAAGGTCAGTTGCTCGATATTGACCAGGGTGTCACTGTCGCTGCGGTCGTCCTTGCGGGTGACGGTTACCACGCCGTTGACCTGCACCACCTCGTAATCGGCCATGTTGCCGTCGTAGGTGGCGGTATCGCTGTCGCTACCGCCGTGCAGGGTATCGGCGCCGGCGCCGCCGAACAGGGTGTCATTGCCCGCTTCGCCGAACAGCAGGTCGTCGCCTCCTTCGGAGCCGACGGTATCGTCGCCGGCGCCGCCGTAGAGCTGGTCATCGTCTTCGCCCAGCACGATATCCTGGCTGCCGGCGCCGGCGAACACCGTGTTCGAGCCGCTACCGCCGCGGATAACTGTGCCTTCGCCCACCACCACGGCGAACTCGACGTCCTCCAGCTGCAGCTGGGTGCCGCTCGGCAGACTGCGGGTGTCGATCACCAACGCCGCCCGACTGTCGTCGTTGCCGCTGCTACCGGTGGTCTGGCTGTTGCCGCTGACCACGATCGGGCTGTCCGGCGCACTGTCGCCGCTGGTGGTCAGGGTGAGCTTGTTGACCCACAGCCGTTCGCTCTGCAGTGTGGACAGGAAGTTCTGGCCGCCCAGCAGCATATCGCCCTTGTCGGCGGCTTCACTGGTGTCATCGGCGGTTTCGTCGATATAGCGGATCAGATCGCCAAGGCTGTCGCCGGCGGTCTTGGCCTGGTCGTTGCCCTCGGCGGTGATGCCGATACCGGTCGGTATCGCCACCTTGAGGGCCGCATTGCCGTCACCTTCCTGGCGCAATGGAATATCGGCCTTGTCGCTATTGTCGGTGCCGTTGTCCTCCTGTCGACTGGTGGTCACCGGGTCGATTGTCACCGTGCTGGACGTGGTGCCATCGGTATTGGTGGTGGTTTTTTTCTTGACCGTCACGCCGTCCACGGTATCGGTGGTGGTGCCTGTGCCGGTGTTGCCGCCGCCAGAACTTGGCGGGGCGCTGACATTCAGGGTGACTGTCTTGCTGGTCGAGTCGGCGGTACCGTCGTTCACACTGAACAGGAAGCTGCTGTAACCGCTGCCGGTGCCACCGCTGGCCGGGGTGTAGGTGAGCAGGCCGGCGCCGATATCCGTCGCGCTGATATCGTCATTGAGATCGACGGCGGTGCCGTTCAGTTTCAACGTGCCTTTGTCCGGCAGGCTGTCGATGGAGATGTGGTCCAGGGCATCGCCATCGCTGTCGGTGATGGCAAAGTCGCTGCTCTGGAAGGTATAGCTACCGTTGTAAGGCACAGACTCCGTAGTGTCGGCAGTGGTGGGAGCGCTGTTGAGGGTGACGGTGATGCCGTTGGCGGCTAGGTCGGCCACGTTAACGGCGGCATCCGCACCGGCCGCCCAGTCTTCGGCGGCGGCCAGATTGTAAGTGGTGCCGGAGTCGGAGCTGGTGCCGTTCTTGTTCAGCAGGGCGTTGACCGCAAGCTTGTCGGCAGCGTTAAGGGTTACCGTAAACTTGGTGGCGGAGGTGATCTCGACGCTGTCGCTGGTGAGCATGCGAGTGCCGCCGCCCTCGCCGGTCAGGGTCAGTTTGCTGACGTTGATGTCGTTGTCGGCCCCGCTGCGCTTCAGGAAGCTGGTGCCTGTCACCACCAGGCTACCGGTCCCCGAATGGTAGGTGGCGTCGGTAATGGTGGGCACGGCCACATTGCTGACATTGACGTCGTTACCCGTGGTGTCGGCAACAGCGACGGCCGCATCGGCCCCGGCGGCCCAATCTTCCGCCGCCGCCAGGTTATAGGTGGTGCCGGAGGTGGAGGTTGGGCCGTTCTTATTCAGGAACAGGTTGACGGCCGCCTTGTCCGCCGCATTCAGCGTGACGCTAAAGCTGGTGGCGGAGGTGATCTCCACGCTGTCGCTGGTCAGGGTATGACTGCTGCTGTCCTCGCCCGACAACGTCAGTTTGCTGACATCGATGTCGTTGGTCGCACCATCGCGTTTCAAAAAGCCCGTGCCGGTGACCACCAAAGCGCCGGTGCCGGTGTCGTAGGTGGCGCTGGTGATGGCCGGTACCGGGACATTGATGACGGTAATGGCGTTGGTGGCATCGGCGGTATCGCCTGTCGTTACCTGCGTATTCCAATCATCGGCGGCGGCCAGGTTGAAGGTGGTGCCGCCGGTCGAGCTGGTGCCGGACTTGTTCAGCAGCTGGTTGACGGCCGCTTTGTCGGTGGCATCCAGGGTCAGGGTGAACGCGGTGTCGGAGGTGCGGTTGACGTCCGAGGTGCCAACCAGTTGATACGTTTGACCGCCTTCGCCGGTGAGGGTGATGGTGGAGGCATCAATATCGCTGCCGCCGCTATTTGCCTGGATATTGGTGCCGGTGACCACCAGGGTGCCGGTGGTCGCATTGTAGGTGGCCGAGGTGATTTTCGGCGCGATCGATACCGTCACCGCATTGGTGGCGTCTGCCAGATCTTCGGCATCTTCGCCTGCGGTCAGCCAGTTGTCGGCGGCAGCGAGGTTGTAGGTTGTACCGCTAGACGAGCTGGTCCCCACCTTGTTCAGCAGCAGGTCGACAGCGGCCTTATCGGTACTGCTCAGGCTGACGCTGAACGCGGTGGCCGAGGTGATTTCGACATCCACGCTATCGGTCAGCGTATACGCGCTGCCTGCGCCGCCGGTCAGCGTCAACATGCTGACATCGATATCGTTGTTATCGCCCGGCTTTTTGAACAGGTTGGCGCCGGTGACGGTCAGGATGCCGCTGTCCGAATCGTAGCTGGCATCGGTAATGGTCGGGTTGACCGCGTTGGCGACAGTGACGCCGGTTGTGGCATCTACCACGTTGAGAAACGCTGCCGCGCCGGTCAACCAGTCTTCCGCCGCGTTGAGGTTATATGGGGTTCCGTTGCCAGAGCTGGCACCGTCTTTATTCAGCAGGCCGTTGACATTCAGTTTGTCGGTGGCGCCCAGGGTCACCGTAATCTTGGTGTCGGAAGTGATATTGACGTTGCTGGTATTCGACGTCAGCGTGAAGCTGTTACCGCCTTCACCGGTCAGGGACAGCTTGGTGACATCGACATCGTTGCTGCCGGAATTGGTGACAAAGTTGCTGCCGGTCAGTACCAGTACGCCGGTGGCAAAATCATAAGTGGAGCCGGTGATGGTTGGCCCGGCGTAATTGGAGACGGTGATGGCGTTGCTGGTGGTATCGGCGATATCGGTGCTGTCGGCGGCACCGGCCATCCAGTTATCGGCGGCAGCCAGATTGTAATTTGTGGCGCCGTCGGCCGCCTGGGTACCGTCTTTATTCAGCAGTGCTTCGACATTGGTCAAGTCGGCACCGGCCAGGGTCACGGTAAACTGGGTGGCCGAGGTGACTTCGACATCGGAAGCGGAGGTCAGGGTGTAGGCTGCACCCCCTTCGCCAGTGAAAGTCAGCGTTGAAATATCAACGTCGTTGGTGACGCCATTCTTTTTGACGAAGTTGGTACCGGTCACCACCAGTGCGTTGCTTGAGGCATCGTAGGTGGCGTCGGTAATGGTCGGTATGGCAACGTTAGAAACGCTGATGCCGGTTGTGGCATCTGTGATGGTATTGCCCGCCGGGGAGCCCGCCATCCAGTTATCGGCGGCGGTCAGGTTATACAGGGTGTTGGAGGTGTCGGAATTGGCACCGGCCTTATTCAGCAACCCCTCGACATTAAGCTGGTCCGCTGCATTCAGGGTCACCGTAGCTGCCGTGGCGGAGGTGATCTCGACGGAGGCGGTGGTCAGGGTGTAGGTATTGCCGCCTTCCCCTGTGATGGTGAACTGGCTGACATCAATATCATTGTTGGCCCCGGACTCGTTAACGAAGTTGGTGCCGGTCAGTACCAGTTGGCCATTACTCCAATCATAAGTGGTGGAGGTAATGGCCGGGTTGGCGAAGTTGGAGACCGTAATGCCGTTGCCGGTGGTATCGGCGATGGTATTACCGGCCGGTGCGCCTGCCATCCAGTCTTCCGCTGCGGCCAGGTTGTAGGTGGTGTTTGCTGTCGCCGAGGTGGTGCCGTTCTTGTTCAGTAGTGCTTCGACGTTATAAATATCAGCGCCGGACAGGGTGACCGAGAAGCTGGTGGCAGAGGTGATTTCAACGTTGGAGCTGGCCGCCAGGGTGTAGGTGGAACCGCCTTCACCGGTGACGCTCAGCTTGGTCAGGTCCACATCGTTGGTGGCACCGGATTGCTTCACGAAGTTTGTGCCGGTGACTACCAGAACGCCGCTATCGTAATCGTAAGTTGCGGAGCTAATCGTCGGGTTGGCAAAACCGGACACTGTTACGCCGGTGGTGGCATCGGCAATGGTATTGGCGGCCGGGGCCCCCGCCATCCAGTCTTCCGCGGCGTCCAGATTATAGGTGGTGCCTGCCGTTGCCGAGGTGGTGCCGTCTTTGTTCCACAGCGCTTCCACTTCCACCACGTCGGCGGCACTCAAGGTGATGCTGGCCGAGGTGTCGGATGTGATCTCGACGTCGGCACTGTCGGTCAGGGTATAGGTTACCCCGCCTTCGCCGGTTACCGTGAACTTGTTGGCGACAATGTCGTTGGTGGGGCCGGAGGCGTTGACGAAGTTGGTACCGGTCAGGGTAATCACGCCGGTGCCGTAATTATAGGCGACGCCGGTGATGGCCGGCTCGGCGTAGTTGGAGACGGTAATGCCGTTGCTGGTGAGGTCGGCTACATTGACGGAGGCATCGGCACCGGCTGCCCAATCTTCGGCTGCCTCCAGATTGTAGTTTGTGGTCCCGTCGGCAGCCTGGAGGCCATCTTTGTTCAGCAGTGCTTCGACGTTGTAGAGGTCGGCGCCGGAAAGCGTCACCGTGAAGGTGGTGCCGTTGCTGACTTCGACATCGGACGCGGAGGTCAGGGTATAGGTTGATCCCCCTTCGCCGGTGAAGGTCAGTTTGGATATGTCAATATCGTTGGTGGCGCCGGACTTTTTCAGGAAGCCGGTACCGGTGACCACCAACGCGCCGGTGCCGTAGTCATAGGTGGCGCTGGTAATGGTCGGGGCCGGCACATTGGAGACGGTGATGCCGTTAGCGCCCGTGTCTGAAGCACTGCTACTGTCTGCGATAAAGCCTGCTGCTCCATCGATATCGAATGTTGTACCGCTGGTGGAGGAGGTGCCATCCTTGTTCAGGATCTGGTTTATGGCGGCTTTATCCGTAGCGGACAGCGTCAGGGTAAACTCGGTGGCGCTGGTGATCTCAACATTGGCGGTGTCGGTCAGGGTATAGGTGGCGCCGCCTTCGCCGGTCAGGGTGAGCTTGTTGGCGATGACGTCGTTCAGCGCTCCAGCCGTTGCGGTGAAATCCGTGCCGGTGACCACCAAGGCGCCGTTGGCGGCGTCGTAGGTGGCGGAGGTGATGGCGGGCGTTGCCGCCGCATCTCCCTGAACAATTTCAAATACCAGGTCTAATGATGTATTCGCGGAGGAGCCAATAAAAATTGTCCCATCAGCATATGATGAAGGGCTTTCATATAGAAGTTCTTCAAGGCCAGAAGAAAAGGCAAAGGTATAAGTCTGGCCGGAGATAATCGGAACTGTGCTATCTATCGTGAACTCGTGCAGAGTATAGTCATTAGCGGTGTTAACAGTGTCTGCAAAATTAACGTTTTTTGAGTACAGCGAAGCTCCGCCAATGCCTGCACCAGAAAAGATACTTAATGTGTCGGCGTTAGTGCCGTTTGAAGCAACTTTAATGCTTTTCAGAATACCTGTTTTTGTTGCAACAAACGATTGGCCAGGTGAGTGACCGCTAGTGGTAGTAGTGGCAGAACCATCACTATTATCAATAGTGACATCGGCTAATTGATGTCGCCAAACTTCTTGAACATCCGGTGTGGCAAAAACAGGCTGGCAGATGATCCCCGCAGTTTCAGCGAGACTCCAGCTAGCTCCCAGACTGTTATGACCCACAGCTTCTGAAGATGCAGCGACATTACAGTTTGTAGCAAGCGCTATTTTTTTTATCAGCGTATGACCGACTTCGCTTTGCCCGGTTTCACAACCATACAGCAGAATACCGGCATCTTCGGCCATCGCTGTTGACCAGCTGACCAGCTGATCCCAATACTGATTCAGAGTATCGTTGGATAGTACTGTATTACTGAAGTGCAGCTGACCGGGACTACCGTGGGTCACAATATGCAGCGCTGTCAGTGCCTGATGGCTGCGCAGATGCTCGGTTATCTGTGTAATCGCATCCGTATAGTTGTTCAGGTAAACCGCCTTTATATGTGGAGGCAGGTGCTGCAACAGTTGCTCTGGCTGGGGAACGGTCGGGTCAACAAACAGAAGCTGGGTATGGATGGTACGCATGATAGTTCCTTTAATCTGCAAGCCCGTTAGAAAACGTTAGCTCTTATCCATTTTGACAGAGAAGGTTAGCGCCTAATATTAGATGCTTTGCATCGTAGCATGGGCGGGAGACAGCGTAAAACGGATGTGGTGGTATTAGGCATCGTTTTGTGATAAGTGTCTGATGTTTAGTAAGTCACGGTTTGAGGCTGTTTATCGGTATCTTTGATGAACCTCTAAAATCAGCCCATAGCGGCTATACAGCTATGGGCTGATGGAGGGATCAGTTGCGGCTTGGGAATATGCCATCCATTGCGATGATGTAATTCATCCCAATCGAGGGTTGAATAATCGGGAAAGGCACTCCGCTACCGGTGTTATTAACAGTTACGGTGCCACCGGTGATTCCGCCACCGCCGCTGCCATGAAGCTGCACATCAACTTCAATGGCGTCCTCCGCGAGTGTGGTTGATGACCCCGGGCTATGGCTATAGGCGTGAATCGGGTTTAAGCCGGCGTCGGGAATCTCTGCCAGGTATCTATTGACAGGATCACTGTACTTCCCAGTACTTGAGTTTACTTTCATGACTGCGGTTGCAGTTGCGGTCATTCCACCGCCATCACCGCTACCACCACCTGTACCGGTAAAGATCGCATCGTGACTGTGAGGTGGCATATGAGGTATCCCCAGTTGTACCGTCTCTAATCCATATATCGCTCCCTGAAAAATGTTGGTCAAGCCTGGACCTTGGCCCAGGCCAACTGGCACACGGCTTCGCATATCCGGCAGGCAAAATGTGGTACGGCCATCGCCACCCCATGTGGTGCCCATAATGGCGAACAGAGCCTGGAAATCGCTGATTTGAATTGTCTGACCTTTACAATAACTCCAATTCCTGGGGGAGAAGTTGCCTCCAAACATAATCATGCCACCCATGAAAAAATCCATATAATCTCTCCTTCATCTGAATCGGCTGCCTATATGTCGTTGGCAGCCGGGATTGTTTTGGAGGCGTTCCATGGGACTGCCGGTTGGCCTCCGCTTGACCTTGTGATGGCTCACAACGGTTAATAGCTTTGTTACTGGAATCGCATACCCGCCGACAGCAGGCAGGTATGCGCAAAACGGTAGCCGTCAAAAACACCGTCGTTGTTGGCGATAATGTCCAGCCGTACGCTCTCTTCTTTCAGGGCAACAATCAGTCCCTGCTCCGGCGATAGGTGAATAATCGTGCCGGGTGTGACGCCATAGGCCGGCTGTGATGCCGGGCTGGCCTGCAGCAGCTGGGCCTGGCCCTGTCCCATCACCAGCCTGGCACCGCCGTGTAGCGGGTTGCCGGCGCGTACCTGATTGCACAGCGCTGTGGCGGATACCTCGCGCCAGTTGATCAGCAGGTCCTGTTCAGCCACTCGCGGGGCGGTATGGAGGGCTTCAGCTGCTTGTGGTTGGCCCTTAAGTTGATCCGTCTGTTCGAGCTGACTGAGCAGGCTGTCCAGCATCGCAGGCAGCTGTTGTAGCAGGTTGCTGAATACCCGATTGGGGGTGTCGTAGGGGCCTATATCGAACGGCTGTTGCGCCAATATCGCGCCGGTATCGAACATCTCTTCCAGTCGGTGCGCGGTGAGCATTGAGTGGGTTTCACCGTTGCGGACCTGCCAGTAGATCGGGTCCGGTCCCCGATACTCCGGCAGTGCCGAACCATGTAGATTGATCATGCCGTATTTGGGGGTGTTGGCTGCAGTCATGGGGATCTTCTCGCCGCAGCAGAACACCAGTCCCAACTCACTTTGCCAGGCGGTCAGCGCGGTGATGATGCCGTCGGCATCGCCGGGCAGGCAGTATTGCACCGGGATGCCCGCCTGTTTCAGCTGGCTGTCCATCATCTGCTTTTCCTGATCCCACTGACCGAGCAGCAGAACACCGGCCAACTGCTGACGTTGTGCCAGTAGGGAGGCCAGTGGCAGGCCGGTACCGCCTGAGGTCAATACGGTGATCTTTAATTCGTTCATGCGGGTGTCCTCAGGCGATGGTGGGCAGGAAACCGGGGGTGCCGGTCAGCTTATAGTAGAACTTCAGCTTGTCGCCGCTTTTCGCCAGCAGGTCGTCCGGTTCGGGGACTTGGGGGACAAAATCGATACAGAGCGACAGGTCGTACAGCGGATGGCTGATGCCGGAGTCGTATTCCAGAATCTGTTCCTGGCCGAAGGTGGTGGCGGTGACGCTGAGCAGCAGGCTTTGCTTGTTGATATTGCTGACGCCGGTCGGAATCCGCACCTGGTTGCACTCCACCAGTTCCGCGCTGTCGCCCAGCGGGATCACATTCAGCTTGCGCAGAGAGTCCAAGGTCAGGGTGAAAATTTCGCTCAGCGGCGTGCGTGCCGCCTGAATGGCCGGGTCCATCAGGCTGGAATGGGTGCGCTCCTGGTCCGACCACTGGTCGACATACTCCCGTTGCCCCTCGTTCAGCGACGCAGTCACGGAGATTTTTTCCGGAATCATGATCGCGTCCGGACTTAAAAAACGGCTCAAATGACGGGCAAAGGCGAGATGGCCTTCGCGGGTGAAGCCGTGTTGCAGGGCCTCCATCACCAGCACGTCAATGGGCTGCTCCGGTTGATAGTCCATCACATCCTGACAGCGGATCTCGTGGATATAGCCGCGAAGATCGAGATCATCCACCAGTTGGTTCAGCACCTTGACGGCCCCCGGCTGGAGATCGATCAGGGTGATGCGCAGCTGCTGCGGGCCTATGTCACGTTGCTGGTAGTAGCTGATCAGCGGCAGCAGCAGGGGGGCAAAGGGGCCGCAGGCGGGATAGAGCAGGTGGATGGGGTGGTTTGCTTCGCGGCTGGCCAGGGCTTGATCGATGCCCCGGATAAAGGCTTTGACGCGGTAGATGTCGTTGACGGTATGGATCGCATCTTTAACCGCCATCACCAGGCCGGTAGCGTTAATGAAGGCGCTGTTGTTTTCAGACTCGGTCAGTTCCGCTTGGGCATAGCTGGTTGCCAGTTGCGCGTTGGCCTGGGCAAACTGCTGCACCAGCTGTTGATGGTCTGCATCGGGCTGATGCAACAGCAACTCCGTCAGTGCCGCCATCGCGGTTTTGAGGGCTGATTGGTGTTCGGGTTGCTCCGCGTCGCTCATGCAGGCGTGCAGTTGCTCGCGCAGGGATTGGTTGAACAGTTGCTGCAACCCTTTATCGATGGCGCTGGGTTGCGCGGTGGCAAAGACCGGTTTCAGTGTTTCGCTCATGAATCAGTTGTCCTGAGTCGTATTGTGGGGCACCCGCGGTGCCTGTTTTATTTTTTGGTTGATATGGTTGATCCTGTCGGCTGTGAACAGCCCCGGGTTACAGGCATGTAGTCCAGTTTGAAAATCCTCTGCTGTATCACTCAGGTACAGCAGCTGCAGTACTTTGGTACTGTCGAGTTGCAGTGCGTTTAGTAGGTGTTGATCGAGGGGCCACTCCTGTCGGTGCAGGTCTTTATCCAGCTGCTGCTGTTTGTTCAGTTGCGCCTTATGCCACATCCGTTTCAAGTGGAGGATGCCGAGCAGGCTGGTATCCGAGCTGTCGGGCAGTGGTTGTTCCGCTAAACAGGGAGCACGGCGGTAGTGGAACCTGAACTTTGGATAGGTGCCGGTATGGTAGCGGCACTTCAGACGGCTGCCGCCCAAGGGGTTGGCGTTCTTGATCCGTTTGGGTAGCGTCAGCGAACTCTGGTTTTCGGTCAGGCGATGCCCTGCGTAGACGGTAATGTCGGTGGTGAATTTGATATCCCGCAGTTGTGAAGGGTGCTCAGGAATCCGTAATTGAGCGGCCAGCATGCTGCGGTCACCTGCGTGGAGGCGACATGCCGTCTGTTGGTCCAGGCTGAAAACAGGTCCAAGGTATTGCTGGTCGGGTTCGCCTGTTTGGTTGCAGAGCCAGGCATTAATCTGAATTCTCTCGGGTATTAAGTGGCCAGACGGCTTCAGCCAACGGCTCAGGTGGGTGAAAATAGCGACCTGGGGTTCCTGCTCCAGCATCGCTTTCATGGTTTCCGAGACGATCAGGTCGTATTGGGTTTTCGCCGGTGCTTGCCACTGTAGGATATCGACACATTGGATTGTTCGGATGTGGTCTCTGACCTGCAGTGCGTCAATGAGTGTGCCTAGCGCCTCCAATGACTCCGGGTGAATGTCCAGCAAGGTAACCTGAATCTGCTCTGCGCTGAAGAACGGGAGCAACGGTATTACCAGCAAACCAAAGGGGCCGGTACCGGCGTAAAGAAGCTCGACCGTCGACTGTGATTGCAGCTGTTCCTGAATGGCCTGATAGGTGCCGCGCAGAAATACCTGGGTACGCATGTAATCTTCCGCACATTGCGCGGCGGTGGTCATGGAAACTGCTTTGCCATGGACGGTAAGTGTGGCGTCTTCATCCTTAAACATGTCTGGATGGAGTGTGACCCCGGTGGTTTCACACAGCTGGGATATCAGGTCCTGAACTTGCTGGCGATTGCCTGATATTTCAGGGCGCGCGCTTGTCAGCAGATTTTTTATTGTTGTTATTATCGTCTTTGACATCGTCGGTAATCCTTTACTCGCACTTTTCGTTGGAGTCTAACGGTGCCTATTCGATTGCCAGATCGATCGAATTCTTTGCGCAATTGCTATCCCTGCCGGGGTGTCCATCGTTTCCAGCTGTGCAATTACCTGTGGCGCGTTCTCATCGGTGATGCTGGGGTCGCCATATTTATAGTGTTCAGCTGCTTCCTGATAACCTGCCGCGTGAAACAGGTCGGACAGCCATGCATTAACGGTGCAGTCCACCACCAGATGAATGCGGTCCAGCGGACTGTCATTGCTGACCTGGTGGGGGTAGTTTGCATTCATGTACCAGCACTCACCCTGACCAAAATGCACCGTATGATCGTCAATGGTGAAGGTCACATCCGGGTGGGTTTGCATCGGGATATGCAAACGGGCGCAGCCATCCTTAAAGGACAGAGCATTGTCGGTGTGCCGTTTGATCTCTTCGCCTGCTGCAAGAGACATCAGGCGGGCAGAGTGAAGGGGACACTTCAGTTGGGCCAGTACGTCCGGCAGGTAATCGCATGCTGTCAGGTAACAGGTATCGGCGTAGCGGGTTTGGTCCATATTGGAGACCGCGATGGTCTCGAGGCAGCCATCGACGGAGCGCAGGGGAAGTGCGCGCCAGCCACCGTTATGGGCGCGCTGGTTTATATGCTGCAGCCAGTTATGGGGCTGCAGTCGCTTGAGATCCGCATGTAAGCGCGCTGTATCGAATGTCAGAGGCAGCTTGAGATAGCGATCAGTCATTACGAATCCTTTCGTACAACTACAATCCGATGGGTATGTTATTGATAGCCTATTCGCTTAGGGAGTTCAACCAGGAGACTGCCGGGCATTGCTCCATAACCTAGCCGAAATTCAGACGGGTTCCCTGTTGACTCTGCATATGATGAGATGGTGCTGGGTACAAGCGGATTGGGCCTGGAAATAATGTCACATACGGGAAGTGGCGAGATAAACAATCTGAGACGAACGATAGACTCAGATTCAGGCCCCCTCCGTTCATTTTTATAGGATGTAAAGATGCCGAACGTACAGGATATGCTTAAGTTGGCGCGGCAATGCGAGCAGGCTCATCAGGAACGGCAGGCTGAAGAGATCTATCGAAAGATCCTGCAGCTTGAACCGGGCCAGCCCGTCGCTTTGCACCTGCTGGGGCGGATTGAGATGCGCAAAGGCAATCTGGAGAACGGTGTTGCCTGCATCCGGGCAGCGGCTGCCGCCGATCCGTCTAATGTCAGTGCCTACAATGACCTGGGCGCTATCTTCAAATCGAGAGGCGAATATACGCTGGCAGAGGCCGAATACAGAAAAGCGCTCGCGCTGGACGACGGCAATGAGCCGGCTTTAAACACGGTCGGTGATATGCTGCTGGCCAGGGGGAATTTCGAGCAGGCCGCTGTCTTCCTGAGAAAGGCATTGGCTATCAATCCCGGTAATTATGCGGTTGCAAATAATCTGGGGGTTGCCTTGCGCAAGGCGGGCAGCTTGCAGGCAGCGGCGGACGCCTTTGAAAAGGCGGTTTTAATAAACCCTTATGAGGGCAGCGCTTACCTTAACCTTGTGCAGATTGAACCTTGTCTTGGCTCCGCACAAATTGACATGGTTGAGGCTGTTCTGTCACAGGGATCTGTGCCGGGGCAGAGTCAGGTTTATCTGAATTTCGCGTTAGGTATCGTTTACAACAGATTACAAAAATACGACCAGGCTTTTTTCCGTTACAAGCAAGGGAATGATATACAGCGTCAGCTGATAGGCTATCAACATGGTTTGAGCCTGGATTTTCTGCGCTCCTTCGAGTCATGCTTCGATGATACCTATTTCAAGGCGCGTGCTGGAGAAGCTGGTTCGGCTGAGTCGCCCATCTTTATTATTGGTATGCCGCGCTCTGGCTCTACCCTGGTGGAGCAGATACTGGCGACTCATGGCCGGGTCTACGGTGGTGGCGAAACGGTTGTGCTGGACCAGGTGCTTTCCAGGTATATCGATTCCGGGAATTTCGCGGCGTCCCTGACTGCGATTGCAGATGTCGATCTCAAGGTGTCGGCGCGAGCGTATATGGATGGGCTACGGGGACGCTTTGGCGACCATGAATTTATCACCAACAAGAAGCTGGATAACTACCTGTATCTAGGCGTTATCGCCTTGATGTTTCCGAATGCCAAGGTGATCCACTGCAAGCGGGATCCACTGGATAACTGCCTTTCCTGTTACTTGAACTGGTTTTCTACTGGTCAGTACTTTACCTACAACATGCAGGAACTGGGTGAATATTATCGGGCGTATGAGCAGTTAATGGAGCATTGGAAAAGGGTGCTGCCACTCCCCATGCTCGAGGTTCAATACGAGGCGCTGGTTGAGCGGCAGGAAGCCGTTAGTCGACAGATTCTCTCGTTCTGTGAGCTTGATTGGGATGCCGACTGTCTCCAGTTTTATAACAATGTGCGCGAAGTACATACCCTCAGCGATCAGCAGGTGCGTAAACCCATCTACCGGTCTGCAGTCGCGCGCTGGAAGCACTATGACGGGCATCTGGACGCGCTAAGGCAGGCGTTGGGGCTGGAGGACCAATCGATCTAGTTGCATCAAGCCAAGCAGCGGTTGACCACCTCTCGCAGATAAATCATGGGTGTTGCGCTTCAAAGTGTTGAAGTGCCTGTCGGTGTTTGGCAGGCTGAGGCTCGTAAAGTCTATTCCGGCTTGCCAAGGCGGATTGCTGCATGATCCGCATGGACACTAAAAGCGTGCCCACCCTACATGGATGCAACGGGCGTCAGAACATGCGCGGCAGTCCCTGTCTTGAGGCGGTGGGGAGAACGCCGTATATCCGACGGCGGCGTCCCGGGTGACGTCCTCTAGGGGCTAGACCCGGCAGGCAAAGCGTCGATAAACCATCCGCCCCGCAGATAGCCTCAACCTGTCTGCAGTCGATAGCACAGCATCCGACGCAACCACCAATCGCTCCGCACCAGCGCCTCGTTGACGATCGCTTGCTCCCGGTCGTTGCCGTAGCAGGCTTGAGGCGGCGCTTCGGCAAGGTGGGGCAGCTGCCGGGCGAACTGTTCACGACAGTTCCGGTGATGGGCGCTATAGTTGGCGGATTCAGCCTCACCGGCTAACGGTACCTTCAGCGGAAAAACCGGCAGCTGCGGACAGAGGTAGAACAGCAGGTAACTGGCGGCAGCCTGATGTTGTTGGCTGTCCCCTAGTACCTGAACTGCGGCCTGTTCGACCAGTTCGATCGCCAGCTCATGGCGTTCCTCATGCGCGAGCATCTCCAGGCTTTCCCAACATTGCTCCAGTTCGCTACGAATAAAGCTGTCCAGGTTACCGGCAAGCCGGGTGTTGTCGATACCGGTGGGTGGCAGGCCCTGGGTTTGCCAGAGGATGCTGAGATAGGTCTTGTCGATCAGCGTGCGGCCGGCATTCAGCCACGCGTAGCGGGAGGCCCGTTCCAGGTTGCCGTAGAACAGCGTCAACAGGCCGCATTCGCTGCTGCGGGCATCATGACCGGAGCTGAATGCAGGGTGGGGGGAAGACCAGCGCACGCGCGGATCTTCATCGACCATCTGCAGGATTGATGTCATGTGTCAGCCTTCGAATGTCAACGGCCAGGCTTTTAATCGGCCGGGTTTGAAGCCAATGGCTGGAATATATATCCCGCTGATAGCGCGCCCTAGCACCAGCGCCGGCTCGGGAGTTGGTCCAAGTGGCACCGTGAGTGGGCGAACCCGAGAACCATATATTCTAAAAAGAAATATAAATATCAATATATATTCCTTTGGATGCTAATCGGAATGTTTATACTGGCTCCATCGATAGGCGGGAACTGGCCCCAATAGGCAGTAACCCCGCCGTTTTCAATCCACGCATCGAGTAGCAGGAGTCAGTATGAGCGCACAGGTTCAGCAGCAGCCGACAGCAACGCAGATCAGTAAACAGACTCGGGATGTTCAGCCGGTGGTTAAAACCACGGTGACATCTGCTGCGGAGATGATGCGGGAGAGCGGCAAGGAGCAGTCGCAACCACGCTATGACTTTGTCGGTATCGCCGGCTGACTTCTTACATTACGGACATTAAAAAACCTCCGGCTGGTGACAGTCGGAGGTTTTTTTTCTGGATGGTGTGGGCCCCGTCTGTAGGCATTGGGTGGGGCTTCCTCGGTAAGTAAAGACTCCGGCGCTATGACGCTTTGCGTCATATGATGGGCGGCGTTATAGTTGTCTCATGATCAAGACGTTCAGGTGTAAGGAAACAGAGCTGATCTGGAATGGCCGGGCTTCGCGTCGCTTGCCCCAGACGATCCAGAACGTGGCGCGAAGGAAGCTGAGGATGCTGAACAACGCCCAGTCATTGGATGACTTACGCATACCGCCAGCCAATCGTTTGGAGTTGCTGAAGGGCGATAGAGCAGGACAGCACAGTATTCGGATTAACGACCAGTATAGAGTTTGTTTTACTTGGCGGGATGGGGCTCTTGACGTCGAAATAGTTGATTACCATTAAGGAGGCGAGATCGATGTTGCCTAATATTCATCCGGGTGAGGTTCTGTTGGAAGAGTTCCTGAAACCCTTGGGTCTCAGCCAGAATGCCCTGGCGCGGGCAATTTGTGTGCCCCCGCGCCGGATTAATGAGATTGTCCACGGAAAGCGCGCGATCACCGCCGATACCGCCGTTCGCTTGGGGCAGTATTTTGGCACCTCGGCAAAATTCTGGCTGGGCCTTCAGGACGACTACGATCTGGAGGAAGCCCGGAAAACAATCAATCTCGATACGATTCGGAGAGACTGTAGATAAAACTGTGTAACTGCCTATCATGGAGCCAGCAATGGCTAAGGATAGGCAGTATGGACAAGAAGCAACTGGAGGCCTTCGCTCGCGAAGCCGCAAAATCCATCAAAACCG
>NZ_JAILYN010000069.1 GCF_019795155.1 Marinobacterium arenosum
CACTTTCGTGTTGCCGACAAGGCGAGAGCGGCGTTATCCCCGGGCATTAAAGAGCTGCCCATGCCGCTACCCCGTGAGAAAGAAAAATGCCAGTCAGTTGGCTTAACTGACTGGCATTAGCCGGTTGGCCGGTTTTTTTGTGCCTGTCGTCTGGCCTGCAGGGTATGATCGACGGCTGGCGGCGTTCTTTTGGCAACAATTAGAAATGCCGATCCGTAAACAAGGAGGTAACGAGATGGTGGTCGACAGACAGCAGCTGGTTCCGCTGGTGCCCTGGGCCTTTGTGGTGCTCTGGAGTACCGGCTTTATCGGCGCCAAGTACGCGGTGCCCCATATGGAGCCGTTCAGCGTGCTGCTGACGCGGATGCTGCTGACCCTGCTGGTCTTCGCCAGCCTGCTTTGGTGGCGCCGGCCGCAGTGGCCGAACCGGGTTCAGGCGGGCCATCAGCTGGTGGTCGGGCTGCTGGTGCATGCCGGTTATCTGGGGGCGGTGTTTTCGGCGATCCACTGGCAGATGCCGGCCGGGGTCACCGCCATCATCATGGGGCTGCAGCCGTTGCTGACCGCACTGATTGGCTGGTTGTGGCTGCGTGAACGGCTGAATGGCGTGCAGTGGCTGGGCCTGCTGCTTGGCTTGGCCGGGGTGCTGCTGGTGGTCAGCCAGACCCGCGCTGACGGAGCCGCCGGGGCGGGCGCAGAAGCCTGGATTGCGGCGCTGGTCGCCTTGCTGTCGATCTCTATCGGCACCCTCTACCAGAAACGCTTCGGCGGCGGTGTCGACCTGCTGGTCGGCGCCTTCTACCAGTATCTGTCCACCGCGCTGGCAATGGCGCTGCTGGCCTGGTGGTTCGACAGCGGTCAGGTGCAGTGGACTGCCGAGCTGATCCTGTCGCTGGCCTGGCTGGTGCTGGGGCTGTCAGTGGCCGGTATCCTGCTGTTGTTGTTCATGATCCGAGAGGGCGAAGCCAGCCGGGTGGCCAGTTACTTCTACCTGGTGCCACCGCAGGCGGCGCTGGAAGCCTGGCTGCTGTTCGACGAGATCCTCAATGCCCTGGCGCTGGCCGGTATCCTGCTGTCGGTGGCCGGTGTGTACCTGACGGTACGGCGCCGTTCCTGACGCTGCCGGGGCCATCGGGTATCATGGCGTCGTAGTAGCCGTAACCGAGACCGATCATGCCCGAATTGCCTGAAGTGGAAACCACCCGCCGCGGTGTGGCGCCGCACCTGCTGGGACGCACCGTAACCGAGTTGGTGGTGCGCCAGCCGCAGCTGCGTTGGCCGGTGCCGACCGAACTGCACGACCTGCTGCCTGAACAGCCGGTGGTGGCGGTCGAGCGACGAGCCAAATACCTGTTGATCCGCTTTGAACGGGGCACCCTGCTGATCCACCTCGGCATGTCCGGCAGTTTGCGGATTATCGAGGCGGACCGCGAGGCCGGCAAGCATGACCATGTCGATCTCTGCCTGGACAATGGCCAGGCACTGCGGCTGACCGATCCGCGCCGTTTCGGCGCGGTGCTCTGGCAGCCGGCCGACCAGCAGCATGAACTGCTGGCCGGACTGGGACCGGAACCGCTCGAGGACGACTTCAACGCCGACTACCTGATCGCACGTTGTGAGGGCCGGCGTACTGCCATCAAGACCTTCATCATGGATAACCGGGTGGTGGTCGGGGTCGGTAACATCTATGCCAACGAAGCGCTCTATGCTGCCGGTATCCATCCCAAGCGGGCCGCCGGACGCATCTCCAGGCAACGGCTGGCCTGCCTGGTTGAGGAGATAAAACGGGTGCTGGCGCAGGCGATCAAGCAGGGTGGCACCACCTTGAAGGATTTTGTCGGCAGTGACGGCAAGCCCGGTTACTTCGCCCAGCAGCTGAACGTCTACGGCCGGGCCGGTGAGCCCTGTCCCGGTTGCGGTACAGCGCTGCAGGAGATCCGGCTGGGACAGCGCTCGACGGTGTTCTGTCGCCACTGCCAACGCTAGCGCCGCTTTACTGGCCTCAGGAAACAGAGATGACTACCCCCCCGCCGTTTGATAACCCTGATGTTGTTCGTCGTCAGCAGCTGCGCGCGCAGCTGGGCCTGGAGCCCTGGCTGCAGCGGCGTGAATGCTTTGAACTCAGCGGCCTGGGTATCCACTGCGAGCTCTACCTGCACCATCCAGAGGCGCCGACCATCCTGTTCCTGCCCGGCATCGGCACCTATGTCGAGCTTTACGGCGAACTGCTCGGCAAACTGTCGCGGCGCGGCTTCAACCTGGTGGGCATCGACCTGCCGGGCCATGGTTATTCCGCCGGGCCGCGTGGTGAATACAGCGTCAAGCAGGTCTGCCAGGCGGTTAGCGCCACCATCGATCAGCTCGCCGAAGAGTTGCACGGCGGCTTCGGCCTGTTTGGCTTCTCGATCGGTGCGCTGTTGGCGCTACGGGCCGCCGAGCAGGAGCCACGGATCGATGCGCTGCTGTGCGGCACGCTGCTGCTGCCGGACCTGCCGCCGGACCTGGTGCACCTGGCCGGCTGGCAGTGGACCTGGGGCAGCGCCTTCTTCTTTCCCTGGTTGCAGGTGCCGCTGCGTAGTTTCGTCGACTTCGACCTGCTGCTGGCCGGTCACCCGGCCGGTGCCGCGATCAACAGCGATCCGTTGATCGTGTTCGACTACCCGCTGTCTACCCTGTCCAGCCTGTTTAGTACCCGCTGCGGGGTGGTGCGCAACCGCTACCCGTTCAAGGCGGCGATTCTGCATGGTGATCGGGACGAAGTGCTGCCATTGAGCTATTCCGAGCGGGTGATCGACCACTGTCGCCATCCGTTCGAATTGCGGGTGATGCCGCGCACCGGCCATATGGCGCCCTGGCTGTGTACCGATCTGATGGTCGAGCAGGCGGCCGACTGGTTCGCACAGTCACTGGGCTGATCCGCCGGATCTGACAACCGGCTCGATGGCGTGGCGCCTTTACGTTGCAGTGATAACGCATAAGCCGTTGTCATTAAAACGTAAATCGGCAGTCACCGGGGTGTCATCTGGAATGTGGACCATGGCGATTAAATAACCGCCGTTACAGGTCCGCCGCCATGAACACCTTGCGTAAACTGGTCAGTATCGACACGGTTGTCTTCCACTGGTGCCTCGACCATGCCCGTGCGCCGGGCTTGACCCGCTTCAGCCGGTTGATCTCCAAGCTTGGCGATGGCGGTTTCTACCTGACCCTGGGTATTACCCTGGCACTGTTCGAAGCGGTCGACGGCATCCCTTTCCTGATGGCCGGCCTGCTGGCTTTTGCGATCGAACTGCCGCTCTATCTGCTGCTGAAGAACACCATCAAGCGTGACCGGCCCTGTGACCGGTTCGACGGCTTCGATGCCGCGATCGTGCCGTCCGACAAGTTCAGTTTTCCCTCCGGCCACGCCGCCGCCGCTTTCCTGTTCGCCACTGTGATCAGCAATTTCTACCCGACCCTGGGCCCGCTAAGTTATACCCTAGCGGCATTGATCGGCCTGTCACGGGTGATGCTGGGGGTGCACTATCCCTGTGACATTGCCGCTGGCGCCCTATTGGGAATCGGCTGTGCAGCGTTGGGCCTCAATATCTTCGAGCTGTTTTGACAATGCGAATTCTGTATGGCGTTCAGGCCACCGGTAACGGCCACATCACCCGTGCCCGCGTCATGGCACCGGCGCTGGCGGCGGCCGGTTTGCAGGTCGATTACCTGTTCAGCGGCCGGGAGGCCGACAAGTACTTCAATATGGAGCCGTTCGGCGACTACCAGACCCGCCGTGGGCTGACGTTCGCATTGCGCCACGGCAAGGTGGACTGGTGGCGCACATTGCGCAGCCTGCACCTGCGCGAGTACTGGCGTGACCAGCGTGAATTGGACCTGTCCGGCTATGACCTGGTGCTGAGCGACTTCGAGCCGGTCAGCGCCTGGGCGGCGCGCAAGCAGGGGGTGCCCAGCATCGGCATTGCCCACCAGTACGCCTTCCTGTACCCGGTTCCCGGTCATGTCCGGGCCGGTTCGATGGCCAAGATGGTGCGCCTGTTTGCGCCGGTGGACAATGCCATCGGTCTGCACTGGCATCACTTCGATCAGCCGATCCTGCCGCCGATGATTCAGCCGCCGTCGCTGGCACCGCGTCACGAGCGGGACAAGATCCTGGTCTATCTGCCGTTCGATCCGCTGGATCAGCTGGAGCGGCGTTTCCAGCCGCTCGGCGACTACCAGTTCTATATCTATACCGGCGTCGATAAGCCCGAGGATCGCGGCAACCTGCATATCCGGCCGTTCTCGCGCGACGGCTTCCAGCACGATCTGGCGTCCTGTGCCGGGGTTATCTGCAACTCCGGCTTCGGCCTGATCAGCGAGGCGATCCAGTATGGCAAGAAGGTACTGACCCAGCCGTTGAAAGGGCAGTTGGAGCAACTGTCCAATGCCCGAGTGTTGGAACGGCTCGGCCTGGCGGTGGTGTTGGAACGGCACGATCCTAAGATGCTGGCGGAATGGCTGGAGAGGGGGGCGCCGGAGCCGCAGCTCTATCCCGATGTGGCCGGTGCCTTGTCTCAATGGATCGCTACGGGCGCGACCACCCCGGCCCGCGATCTGGCACAAGCGCTCTGGCAGACGTCCGAGATGCCAGCCCGGGCTTCTGTTTGTAACGGCTGAACGTTCCGAGCCCAGCGAGGCCGGTTCCCTGGACCAGCGTTAGGTGCAACAGAGTTGTTCGCAAGTTCCCTAGGCAGTGCCCGGTCCGGCTGTCACAATGCCGAGCCTGTATCAACGGATGGACCAAGATGCTGGCCGGAATTCTCTATGGCATCGGGGCGGCGCTGCTGCAATCGATCTCCTATATCTGCTCCGCTGCTTTTATCGCCCGCTTCAACTGCGGCGCGGTCGCCCACCTGAGCCTCACCCATCTGCTGATCGGTGCGGTTTCGTTGCTGGCGTTGCCGTTGCTGTGGCATCCGGCGGCTGTCCACTTGGACCGTTACTGGTTGCCGCTGTTGGCAGCGGCGTTCTGCTACCTGGTCGGTCAGCTGTCGCTGTACCAGGCGATCCGCCATTCGCTGGCCTCGCGGGTGTCGCCGCTGTTGGGGCTGAAAGTACTGGTGTTGGCGCTGATGGGAACCTTCTGGTTCGCAGAGCAGTATCAGGCCCTGCAGTGGGCCGGCGTCGGGCTCTGCGTGCTCTGTGCTTTCTGGCTCAGCGCCAGCGGCGGCCGGATCAGCTCACGGGCATTGCTGTGGGTAATCGCGGCCTGTATCGGCTATGCGCTGTCAGACCTCAGTATCCTCTACCTGATGCGGGCCTTCGATCAGCTAGCGCTACTGCATGCCGCCGGCCTGAGCGTGGCGCTGGTCTACATCCTCTGCGGCCTCGGCAGTCTGCTGCTTTGGCCCAGGCTTAAAGAGCGGGGATTGCTGCTGCACAGCGCACCGGCGGCGCTCAGCTGGCTGGCGGGGATGCTGTTTCTGTTCGCCTGCTTTGCCGAGATCGGCGTGGTGTTCGGTGGTATCGTGCAGTCCAGCCGGGGGCTGATCTCGATCGCCCTGGCGCTCCTGCTCAGCCTGGCCGGCTGGCGCTTTGCCGAGACACTGCCGCCTGCGCGGGTGTTCTGGCAGCGACTGGCGGCGTCGGTTTTGATGCTGGGAGCGATCGGGCTGTTCTCGTTGGGGGCTGACTGAGGTCGTTGCTACGGTATCTGCGGGTTAATGGCGGGAGACTATAAGCCTATCAGCGGGTGGCCTGATTTTGCATTATATAGCTTGGAACGTGGGCGCACTGCGAGTGGTGGGGTTTGGTAGGGATGAGTGAGCCGAAAAGTGAAGAGGGGCTTTCCATTCCCTGAAAAGCCCCCCTTATTGGTGTCCTTGTTTCCGTGCGGCCAATAGTGCGTCCTGCGGTGTCCGTTCGCTCCCTTGCCGCTGTGCGTGCCATCCTTGTATTCAATCCATGAACAGGAGATCCACGGCACTGAGTATGGCTCAGATACCGAATTTTTATATAGGAAAAATTCTTAATTTTTTAAGAGATCGACGGAAGTTCGACTAATGTCGTAGATGGGGCGGTCATATTAGGGTAGATGAGCAACTGCAGCTATGCAGTGAGCATTCGCTACAGCGCGGAGAGAAAAGAGGGGCCTTTCATCCGGAAAGGCCCCGAGTTGGTGTCCCTAAGTCCCTGCGGCTTATCCGTGCTTCCTGCCTGTGTCCATTCGGTCCCTTGCCGCCTCTGTACCGTCCTTTGCTATTCAATCCGTGAACAGGAGATCCAGTACCCTCATTATGGATTTCTATGGCCGTATGCCTATAGGAAAAATTCTTAATTTTGCGGTAGTTCTGTTTTTATGCTTCTTCGCGGATGGGGCAACGTAGTCCGTGGTGTCGCCCTCGGCGCGGGCGGCTACGAAGCGCGGCTCCTGTAGCAGCGGGCTCCGACCGCGACAGGCCTGGCGTAGTCCGTAGGTGTCGCCCTCGGAGCGGGCTGCTACGAAGCACGGCCCCGTAGCAGCGGGCTCCGACCGCGATTGGCCTGGCGTAGTCCGTAGGTGTCGCCCTCGGAGTGGGTTGCTACGACGCACGGCCCCTGTAGCAGCGGGCTCCGACCGCGACAGGCTTTGCATAATCCGTAGGTGTCGCCCTCGGAGCGGGCTGCTACGAAGCACAGCCCCTGTAGCAGTGGGCTTGGCATGCCCCTTGGGTACCGACCACGACAGAAGCGCGAATAAGCAACAAAACCTTGTTAGGGTGGGCACGTTTTTTGTGCCCACGCGGCACTTGTTCTCTGGAAGTAAATGCTTCCGCTCACCCGCGAATAACCAAAAAAAGAGGCGCTTCAATCCTTGAAGCGCCTCATTCCCAGATTCAGTGGCAATCCGTTGATCCTTTAGTCCCTGCGGCTATCCAGTTGCATCCTGCTTGCATCCCTGCGGTCCCTTGCCGCTTTCCATCCGTGTCATCGGTGCCGTCCTGGCAATCGATTCGTGCATGAGATCCACGTGTCCCAGTATGGCTGATGGGTCAGATTTGCCTATAGGAAAAATTCCTAATTTTCGCTCGCCGGGGCTGGATTGGGCCAGTTGGTAGTGGCTGAAACGGTCAACTGGTACATAGACAAAGGGTTGCCTGACCCCCTACACTAGTCGCGACGTCTTGTCGGGGTGCCGGTTGTCGCTGGCTGAGATTAAACCCGTAGAACCTGATCCGGTTGATACCGGCGTAGGAAAGCGAGATAAACCGTCCATGATGCAGAAACTCCCTTTACCGGGCATCGGTGCGGATTATCCCCAAGTGGATGATGCCGATGACCCGAACAGCTAATACGCCGATTGCGTTGACCATTGCCGGCTCCGATAGCGGCGGCGGCGCAGGTATCCAGGCCGATCTGAAGACATTCTCCGCGTTGGGCGCTTATGGCGCTTCGGTGATCAGTGCGCTGACCGCGCAGAATACCCGCGAGGTTCGGGCGATCCAGCCGGTGCCGGTCGAGATGATCCAGGCCCAGCTGGACGCGGTATTCGACGACCTGGATGTGTCGGCGATCAAGACCGGCATGCTCGGTGATGCCGGCACGGTTGCGGTCGTCGCTCGGTCGTTGGCGGCCCGTCCGTCCCGTCCGCTGGTGATCGACCCAGTGATGATCGCCAAGAGCGGTGATGCGTTGCTGCAGCAGAGCGCCGTCGAGGTATTGAAGTCCGAACTGCTGCCGCAGGCGACCCTGCTAACCCCGAACCTGCCTGAGGCGGCGGTGCTGCTGGGCTGCGATGAGTCCGGCTCGCTGGCCGAGATGCATCAGCAGGTGCGGGCACTGCACGCATTGGGCAGCCAGGCGGTGCTGTTGAAGGGGGGGCACCTGAACGATGCCGAGCAGAGTATCGACCTGTTCTTCGACGGTCGGAACTGCATCGAACTGGCCGCGGCCCGGCTGCCAACCAACAACACCCACGGTACCGGTTGCACGCTGGCCTCGGCGATCTGCGCGCTGCTGGCGCGCGGCTGGCCGCTGGCCGAGGCGGTGGCCGGCGGCAAACGTTACATAGGCGCGGCGATCGCCGCCGCCGATGCACTGACAGTCGGGCGGGGGCATGGCCCGGTGCACCATTTTCATGCCCTTTGGCAACAGCACGGCATCGATCCCTGAAAGCAGCCGGCGCCGCTATCCGGTGGGCCGGCGGGATTCGCATGCTGAATCAGAACGATAACAATTTGAAGGTAGGTCCAATGGCAGAACCCAACACCACGCTGAGTCAGACGGCCGCAGTCGATCAGGACTCGGTCCAGCCGTTCCCGAAATCGCGCAAGGTCTATATCGAAGGCAGCCGGCCGGATATCCGGGTGCCGATGCGCGAGATCACCCTGGACGACACCCCGACCGGTTTTGGCGGCGAAAAGAACGAGCCGCTCTACGTCTACGATACCTCCGGCCCTTATACCGACCCGGAGGTCGAGATCGATGTCCGCAAGGGGCTGGCGCCGTTGCGCGCCCAGTGGATCGCCGAGCGTGACGATACCGAGCAGTTGGCTGGGCTAACCTCCGAGTACGGTCGCGCCCGCGAAGCGGATCTGCGCCTCGACCACCTGCGTTTCGAGCTGACCCGCAAGCCGCTGCGTGCCAAGCCGGGCAAGAACGTGACCCAGCTGCACTATGCCCGCCAGGGGATCATCACTCCGGAGATGGAATACATCGCTATCCGCGAGAACATGAAGCTGTCCAAGCTGAAGGCGGTAGGCAACGTGGTAGCCGAGCAGCACCCGGGCCACAGCTTCGGCGCCCAGCTGCCGGACGAGATCACCCCGGAGTTTGTCCGCAAAGAGGTGGCCGAGGGCCGCGCAATCATCCCCTGTAACATCAACCACCCGGAGCTGGAGCCGATGATCATCGGCCGCAACTTCCTGGTGAAGATCAATGGCAACATCGGTAACTCCGCGCTGACCTCGTCGATCGAGGAAGAGGTGGAGAAGATGACCTGGGGGACCCGCTGGGGCGCCGACACCATCATGGACCTGTCCACCGGCAAGAACATCCACGAGACCCGCGAGTGGATCCTGCGCAACTCGCCGGTGCCGATCGGCACCGTGCCGATCTACCAGGCGCTTGAGAAGGTCAACGGCGTCGCCGAAGACCTGAACTGGGAGGTGTTCCGCGACACCCTGATCGAGCAGGCGGAGCAGGGCGTGGACTACTTCACCATCCACGCCGGCGTACTGTTGCGCTACGTGCCGATGACCGCCAAGCGGATGACCGGCATCGTCTCCCGTGGTGGCTCGATCATGGCCAAGTGGTGCCTGGCGCACCACCAAGAGAACTTCCTGTACACCCACTTCGAAGAGATCTGCGAGATCTGCAAGGCCTACGACGTGGCGTTCTCGCTGGGTGACGGCCTGCGTCCGGGCTCGGTCTACGATGCCAACGATGAAGCCCAGTTCGCCGAGCTGGAGACCCTCGGTGAGCTGACCAAGATCGCCTGGCAGCACGATGTGCAGGTGATGATCGAAGGTCCGGGTCACGTGCCGATGCACATGATCAAGGAGAACATGGACAAGCAGCTCAAGGAGTGCCACGAGGCACCGTTCTACACCCTGGGCCCGTTGACCACCGATATCGCGCCGGGTTACGACCACATCACCTCCGGTATCGGTGCGGCGATGATCGGCTGGTACGGCTGCGCGATGCTCTGCTACGTAACGCCGAAGGAGCACCTTGGCCTGCCGAACAAGGACGACGTGAAAACCGGCATCATCACCTACAAGATCGCCGCCCACGCCGCCGATCTGGCGAAAGGCCATCCGGGGGCGCAGATCCGCGACAATGCGATGTCCAAGGCGCGCTTCGAGTTCCGCTGGGAGGACCAGTTCAATATCGGCCTCGACCCGGACACCGCCCGCGCCTATCACGACGAGACCCTGCCGAAGGAGTCCGCCAAGGTGGCTCACTTCTGCTCGATGTGCGGTCCGAAGTTCTGCTCGATGAAGATCTCCCAGGAGGTGCGCGAGCTGGACGACGAACAGGTGGCGGCGATCAACGCCCAGGCGGAGCAGGGCATGGCCGAGAAATCGGCCGAGTTCAAGGACACCGGCGCCGAGATCTACCACAAGGTCTGAGCCTGTCAGCTAGATAGACTCTGGTAAAACCGCCCTTCGGGGCGGTTTTTCTGTTTATGGCGTTCGCGTTGTGCCGGCCGGTCGGCTGGTGGGCCGGGCCCATCATGTTGTAGGGTGACACCCGGGGTGCCAATAGCGTTGGGCAAAAACGCCTGCCGGCGTTTGGTCGACTGAAGTCGACCCTACAATGCCCTGCCGATGCCGCCGGCGATATCCCCCATTCCTGTCCCCATCTCCCGATTATCAAAACAACTGCAAAAAAACTTTCCAGTTTGCCGGCAAGCTGGTTTCCGCTCTGTCACCTCCCTGTTTGATTTCCATGTAACCCATTGAAAATTAAAAACAAAAAAACATGGACCGTTTTTTGCTGAGGCAACCGGATAACCAATAACAACGATAAGAAATGAAGGGCCGGGCGGCACGCCGCTCCTTCAGCAAGCAAGCGGAGATGACCGAATGTCTCAGATCGAAACCTTTTACGAGGTGATGCGGCGGCAGGGGATCACCCGGCGCAGCTTCCTCAAATACTGCAGCCTGACGGCGGCGGCGCTCGGCCTGGGGCCGACCTTCGCGCCGAAGATCGCCAATGCGATGGAAACCAAGCCGCGCACGCCGGTGCTCTGGCTGCACGGCCTGGAGTGTACCTGCTGCTCGGAGTCCTTTATCCGTTCCGCCCATCCACTGGTGAAGGATGTGGTGCTGTCGATGATCTCGCTGGACTACGACGACACCCTGATGGCGGCGGCCGGTCACCAGGCGGAGCAGAGCCTGGAAGACACCATGAAGAAGTACAAGGGCGAGTACATCCTGGCGGTGGAGGGCAATCCGCCGCTGAACGAGGACGGCATGTTCTGCATCGTCGGCGGCAAGCCGTTCCTCGACCAGCTCAAGCACGCCGCCAAGGATGCCAAGGCGATCATCGCATGGGGCTCCTGCGCCTCCTGGGGCTGCGTGCAGGCGGCGCGGCCGAACCCGACCCAGGCGGTGCCGATCCACAAGGTGATCACCGACAAGCCGATCATCAAGGTGCCGGGCTGCCCGCCGATCGCCGAGGTGATGACCGGAGTGATCACTTACATGCTGACCTTCGGCTGCATCCCGGAGCTGGACCGCCAAGGCCGGCCGAAGATGTTCTACAGCCAGCGCATCCACGACAAATGCTACCGCCGGCCGCACTTCGACGCCGGTCAGTTCGTCGAACACTGGGATGATGAAGGCGCCCGTAAGGGCTACTGCCTGTACAAGGTGGGCTGCAAGGGGCCGACCACCTACAACGCTTGCTCCACCGTGCGCTGGAACGAGGGCACCTCGTTCCCGATCCAGGCCGGCCACGGCTGCATCGGCTGCTCCGAGGAGGGCTTCTGGGACAAGGGCTCGTTCTACGACCGGCTCAGCAACATCCAGCAGTTCGGTATCGAACAGAACGCCGACCAGATCGGTATGGCGGTGGCCGGCGGCGTCGGTGCGGCGATCGCCGGTCATGCCGCCGTCAGTGCCATCAAGCGAGCCCAGCATAAAGGAGAGCAGGAATCATGAGCGAGCTGAACGCCAGTCAGCTGGACAACACCGGCCGCCGTATCGTGGTCGACCCGGTCACCCGGATCGAAGGTCATATGCGCTGCGAAGTGAATGTCGACGACAACAACGTGATCCGCAACGCGGTCTCCACCGGCACCATGTGGCGTGGCCTGGAGGTGATTCTGAAAGGGCGCGACCCGCGCGACGCCTGGGCCTTCGTCGAGCGGATCTGCGGGGTCTGCACCGGCACGCACGCGCTGACCTCGGTGCGGGCGGTGGAGGACGCGCTGGGCATCGAGATTCCGCTCAACGCCCACCTGATCCGCCACCTGATGGATAAGACCCTGCAGGTGCACGACCATATCGTCCACTTCTACCACCTGCACGCGCTGGACTGGGTCAACCCGGTCAACGCCCTGAAGGCGGACCCGAAAGCCACCTCCGAACTGCAGCAGATGGTGTCGCCGGCGCACCCGAAATCCAGCCCCGGCTACTTCAAGGATGTGCAGACCCGGCTGAAGAAGTTCGTCGAGACCGGCCAGCTCGGGCTGTTCGCCAACGGTTACTGGGACAACCCGGCCTACAAGCTGCCGCCGGAGGCGGACCTGATGGCGGTGGCCCACTACCTGGAAGCGCTCGATCTGCAGAAGGATATCGTCAAGATCCACGCCATCTTTGGCGGCAAGAACCCGCACCCGAACTTCATGGTCGGCGGCGTGGCCTGTGCGATCAATTTGGACGGCACCGGCGCCAGCGGTGCGCCGGTCAACATGACCAGCCTGAACTTCGTACTGGAGCGGATCAGGGAAGCGCGTGAATTCACCAAGAACGTCTACCTGCCGGACGTGCTGGCGGTGGCGAGCATCTACAAGGACTGGCTGTACGGCGGCGGGTTGGCGTCGCAGAACCTGCTCAGCTACGGCACCTATACCCAGGTGCCGGGCGACAAGTCGACCGACCTGCTGCCGGCCGGCGCCATCGTCAACGGAAACTGGGACGAGGTACATCCGGTCGATGTGCGCGACCCGAGCGAGATCCAGGAGTTCGTCACCCACAGCTGGTACAGCTACGGCGACAACGACGAGCAGGGGCTGCACCCCTGGGACGGCGTCACCGAGCCGAAATTCGAACTGGGCCCCAATACCAAGGGCAGCAGGACCGATATCAAGCAGCTGGACGAGTCCGCCAAGTACAGCTGGATCAAGGCGCCGCGCTGGAAGGGCCATGCGATGGAGGTCGGCCCGCTGGCCCGCTACATCATCGCCTACGCTTCCGGCCGCGAATATGTGCAGGAGCAGGTCAACCGCTCGCTGGCCACCTTCAACCAGGCGACCGGTCTGCAGCTGGGCTTGAAGCAGTTCCTGCCCTCTACCCTGGGCCGTACCCTGGCGCGGGCGCTGGAGTGCGAACTCTGTGCCGACAGCATGCTGGATGACTGGCACCAACTGGTCGACAACATCAGGAACGGCGACAGCTCGACCGCCAATGTGGATAAGTGGGACCCGAGTACCTGGCCCAAGGAGGCCAAGGGGGTCGGTATCAACGAAGCGCCGCGCGGCGCGCTGGGCCACTGGATCAAGATCAAGGATGGCAAGATCGACAACTACCAGGCGATCGTGCCGACCACCTGGAACGGCAGCCCGCGTGATGCCGAGGGCAACATCGGTGCCTACGAGGCGGCCTTGCTGAACACCCCGATGGAGCGGCCCGACGAGCCGGTCGAGATCCTGCGCACGCTGCACAGCTTCGACCCCTGCCTGGCCTGCTCCACCCATGTGATGTCGGAGGATGGCCGGGAACTCACCAAGGTCAAAATCCGCTAAGTGCTCCGCACCTGACCAGAAGGTCGGGGCGCCGGGGCCTGGGAGGTTTGAAATGACGACAGCAGTCAACAAACAACAGACCGCCACCGCCGATAGCCAGGCGACGCGGGACGCCGGGCTGATCAAGCGCCGGCAGACCGCGGTCTATGTCTACGAGGCGCCGTTGCGGCTGTGGCATTGGGTCACCGTGTTTTCGGTGCTGACCCTCTGCGTCACCGGCTACCTGATCGGCTCGCCATTGCCGACCCTGCCGGGCGAGGCATCGGACAACTACCTGATGGGCTATATCCGCTTCGCCCACTTCGCGGCCGGCTACCTGCTGGCGGTGGCCTTCATCGGCCGCATCTACTGGGCCCTGGTTGGCAACAGCCACGCCCGCGAACTGTTCCTGGTGCCGTTGCACCGGGTGCAATGGTGGCGGGAGGCCTGGCACGAGGTGCGCTGGTATCTGTTCCTGGAGAAAACGCCGAAGAAATACATCGGCCACAACCCGCTCGGCCAGTGCGCGATGTTCTTCATGTTCGTGCTGGGCAACCTGTTCATGATCTTCACCGGCTTTGCGCTGTACGGCGAAGGGCTGGGCCAGGACAGCTGGGCCGACCAGCTGTTCGGCTGGCTGATCCCGCTGCTGGGCCAGAGCCAGGGCGTGCACAGCTGGCACCACCTGGGGATGTGGTACCTGATCATCTTCGTGATGATCCACGTCTACGTGGCGGTGCGCGAGGACATCATGTCCCGGCAGAGCCTGATCTCCACGATGATCGGCGGCTGGCGGATGTTCAAGGATGACCGTCCCGACTGAACCCTGTTCAACCTCGATGTAGCCATTACGCCGGCCGGCCCCAGTGCCGCGCCGGTTTTTTTGATTTTTTTAATATCCGATAGCGCAGCTGGCGGTGAAATCAAAATTGTAGGAGGGGTTACGGCCGGGCAGGCTCAGTCGCGACCGCTCTTTGCTTTTCGCCACGCTCTTGTAGCAGCCCATTCCGTGGGCGACTTGCCGGCCAGAAGGATGCGTAAAACGTTGTGCCAGGGTATGCACTCTCTGAATGCATCCACACAGCGGCCAACCATGAATACCCCGAACCGTATAATCGTGCCGATCTCACAAACCAACCAACACTGGCGCTATAAACCCCGCCGGCCGGAACACCCCGGCCAGCTGCTGGAGCGCTGCTACCTGATCCCGCTGAACATCAGCCAGTCGCAACTGGCCCGGCAGCTCGGCATCTCGCGCCGCCGGGTCAACGAGATCGTTAACGGTCAGCGGGCGATCAGCGCCGATACCGCCCTGCGGCTGGCAGACCAGTTTCACACCACGCCGATGTTCTGGCTGGAGAAACAGCAGCTGTGGGAGCTGTACCAGGCCAGCCGGCCCTGACCGGCCTGTTGAGTTGGCGTCTGGGGAGAGGTTGTTTTCCTTGCTAAGATTGCATTGCCCTGATCGGTTACCGGCCCCGTGGAGCGCTAGCCGAAAAGAGGTGAAGGTAACCAAGCTATCCGGAACGAGAGCAGTGAGCCGAATATGACAACTGATGCCTATAACCCGATGAAAGCGCCTAACCCTGAAGCATGGCTTGCCCTGGATGAACAGGAGCGTATTCAGCGGGTTAAGCAGTTCCACATGGCGCATCTTGAAGACGTGCCGGCGGGCTCCGAGGATATGCACGCGATGATGCATGTGGTGGTTGAAAACCAGCTGGCGATGGGCGAGGAGCCGGTGCCGGTGACCCTAGCGAGGCTAACGCGACAGGGGCTGGACCGGCACGATGCCGTTCATGCGGTAGCCGCGGTGTTGTCCGAACAGATGCATGAGCTGTCACGGGGTGAAGATAGCGCACTGTCTCTCAAGCGTTTTCGTCGACGGTTGGAAAAGCTGACTGCGAAGCGCTGGCGCAAGGGGCAGTGGTAGATCTCGGAGCAGGTGGGTTGGAGCTGGATGAACGGACGTTGCAATCGAAAATACGCTCTGCCCCCCAATCGAAACATTCATTTAGCAGGCCGCTAAACCCAGGTTAATTACCCGCCGCCGCCCTCCCGCTACTCTGGTCCCATCAACGAATGGAGAACGACCGGATGAACATTTCAACCAATACTCAAGCCTACCTGCAAGACCTGGCGCTAAGCGTCGGCTGGCCGGATATCGAGTTTCTCAACCAGCTGCAGAGCCGCCATCTGGAGCGCTACAGCTTCAACAGCCTGGCGGTGGTGCTGGGCCAGGAGGTGCCGATCGACAGCGACTCGGTGTTCGACAAGATCGTTCGCCGCGGTCGCGGCGGCTACTGTTTCGAGCACAACAAGCTGACCTTCGATGCGCTGACCGACCTCGGCTTCGAAGTCCGCATCCTGCTGGCACGGGTAGTGTATGGCCAGGACAGGGATGCGCCACGCAGCCATCGCATTACCCTGCTGACCCTGAACGGCCAGCAATATATCGTCGACACCGGCTTCGGCCACTACGGCGCGCGCTACCCGGTGGCGCTGCAGCCCGGCCTGGTGCAGGAGCAGGGCGATGCGACCTACCGGATCGAGGCGCTATCGGACGGCAGCTTCGGCTACCAGATCCTCAAGGATGGCGCCTTCTTTACCCTGTACCGGTTCGACCTGGGCGACTACAGCGAAGCGGACTGCCTGACCGGCCACTTCTTCTCGCACCGCTACCCGACAGCCGGCTTCGTCAACAACCTGGTGGTCTGCACCAAGAACGCCGACGAGATCCGCTCGCTGCGCAACGACGCCCTGCACCTGATCCGCCACGGTGAAACCGAAGTGCGGCCGATCGACAGCGCGGTGATGCTCTGCGAACTGTTGAACCAGGAGTTCCACCTGGAGACCGATCAGGCCGTCGCCGACTACCTGTATGATCGGTTCGTACTGCCGAACGCCGCCTGATTTTTTTGATTATTTTGATGCCTATTGAAAGGACCCGCTCCGCCGCTGAGATTGCTATCGAGGTAGAAGCGGCTTCAGCCGCGACCATTGGTCGTTCTTTCGGAGTCTGAAGCCTGTCGCTCGCGGAGCGAGCTGCTTGTATCTCTCGTTGATGGGTGATTAGCTACCGCCCATCGCAAGGAGCCGGTGAGCCAGGCGGGCTGCGAAGTCGAAAAGACTGCCCTGTAGATGAGGCCCCGGCTCCTATTCTCTTC
>NZ_JAILYN010000007.1 GCF_019795155.1 Marinobacterium arenosum
GAACCTGCTGATCACCGGACCCTGCGGCAGCGGCAAGACCTACCTTGGCTGCGCGCTGGGCCACAGCGCCTGCCTGCGGGGCTACAGCGTGCGCTACTACCGGCTCTCTCGGCTGTTGCTGGAGCTGACCCAAGCCAAGGCCGACGGCAGCTACCACAAGCTGCTCAAATACTTGGCAAAGGTTCGGTTGCTGATGATCGACGACTGGGGACTGGAGCCGCTGAAACCGGCCCACCGCAATGACTTGATGGAGATTATGGACGACCGGCACGGCCAGACCTCGACGCTGGTGATCAGCCAGCTGCCGACCGATCAGTGGTACGCCAGCATCGGCGACAGCACCCTAGCAGACGCCATCCTCGACCGGTTGATGCACAACGCCCACCGGTTACAGCTGAAGGGTGAATCGATGCGGAAAATCCTCGGCCAGTTGACCGAAGATGAACACCTGGGCTAAAAACGTCTGGGCGTGATGCGTTGAGAAATCAGGTGTTCACGTTCGTCCGGAATCGGTGTTCAACTTCGCCGGAATACGCACCCGACGTCGGCAACCAGCAGTGGACGTTATTTTCGTGGCAGTTTCCTGGGGAATTTCCTGGCTGGAATCGGTTTCCCGGCGAGTGCTGCTTCATGTGAGAAACCCCGCTTCCGATTAGGCTGGTTTTGTTGCTATAACGCTACGAGTGCTGATCCTATCCGTTTATTTCCACCGTAGGCGCCAGGCCGTTCGCCTAGGCTACGTCGGTTGGGGGCGCAGCTCGCTCAAGCCAAGTCGGTTCTGATATCGGCCAACGCCCGCTATCTGTACAGGGACCGCAATATTCTTGCGGTATGCAATAAAGGGCATACCTGAGCCGAACTGCATCGTGATAAGGCAGAGGACTTCGGGGTATATCGCAACTTGGAAAAAGGGACTGGCGCCTCTGGGCGAAACTTAGGCGTCATGCGGGGGCTTGGCGAATCTAACCCTATAGCTTGAGCGGGAGAGAGGGGCTGTGACGGCGCACTGCAGTGGATGACGGTCGTGATAGTGGCAGAGCAGCCTAACTGCGTGGATTAAAAAAACAGCGGGCAGGGCCCGCTGTTGTTGTTTTGACTGTCTGAAGAACAATCAGGGCCGGTCGTCCACCTCTTCCTCTTTCTCCGGCGGCAGTAAGTCTTCCTTGCAGATCCCCATCATTACCAGCACATTGGCGGCCACGTAGATGGAGGAGTAGGTGCCCACCAGCACGCCGACCAGCAGCGCCACCGCGAAGCCGTGGATCATCTCGCCACCGAACACCGCCAGCGCCACCAGCACCAGCAAGGTAGTCAACGAGGTCACCAGAGTGCGGCCAAGGGTCTGGCTCAGCGAGTTGTTCATGATCTCGATCGGGGTGCCCTTGCGCATCATGCGGAAGTTTTCGCGGATTCGGTCGGACACCACGATGGTGTCGTTCAGCGAGTAACCGATTACCGCCAGCACCGCCGCCAGCACGGTCAGGTCGAACTCGATCTGCAGCACCGAGAAGAAGCCCAGCACGATCAGTACATCGTGGGCCAGCGCTGCTACCGCGCCGACGGAGAACTTGAACTGGAAGCGGAACGCCACGTAGACCATGATCATGAACAGCGCCAGCAACATGCCGAGACCGCCCTGTTCACGCAGCTCTTCACCGACCTGGGCGCCGACGAACTCGTTGCGGCGTAAGGTCAGGGTCTGGCTGCTGTCCTGTTGCAGCGCGGCGACCACCTTGTCACCCAGTTGCGGGTCATGGTCGCGGCCGAGCCTGATCAGGATATCGGTCGGAGAGCCAAACGTCTGCACCACCGCATCGTCGTAGCCGGCGGCGGCCAGCTGGTCGCGGATCTGGTTCAGGTCGGCCGGCTGTTCGTAACCGACCTCCACCAGGCTACCGCCGGTGAAGTCCAGGCCGAATTTCAGGCCGTTGACCGCTAGTGAGCCGATGGAGATCACCAGCAGCAGGATCGACAGCGCGGCCGCGCCCTTGCGCAGGCCCATGAAGTTGTAGATTTTCACTGTATTCGCCATTCGGTCATCCCCCTCAGATCGCCAGTTTCTTGATGCTGCGACCGCCGTAGACCAGGTTGACCAGCAGACGGGTCACCAGGATGGCGGTGAACATGGAGGTACAGATACCGACCGACAGGGTAACCGCGAAGCCCTTCACCGGACCGGTACCCATCGCGAACAGGATCAGCGCGGCCAGCAGGGTGGTGATATTGGCATCGAAGATGGTCGAGAAGGCGCGTTCGAAGCCGGCGTGGATTGCCGACTGCGGCGGCAGGCCGTTCTTCAATTCCTCCTTGATGCGGGCGAAGATCAGTACGTTGGCATCCACCGCCATACCGACCGTCAACACGATGCCGGCGATACCCGGCAGGGTCAGTGTGGCCGACAGCATCGACATCACCGCTACCAGCAGCACCAGGTTGAGTGTCAGGGCGACGTTGGCCAGCAGGCCGAACACCCGGTAGTAGATTGCCATGAAGATCAGCACCAGTGCGAAGCCGATCTGTACCGAGGTCACACCCAGTTCGATGTTCTGGGCACCCAGGCTTGGCCCGACGGTACGCTCCTCGACGAAGTAGATCGGCGCCGCCAGGGCGCCGGCACGCAGCAGAAGTGCCAGCTCGGAGGACTCTCCGGCACCGTCCAGGCCGGTGATGCGGAACTGGTTGCCCAGTACCGTCTGGATGGTGGCCAGCGAGATGATGTTCTTCTCGACGTACGGCACCCGCTGCTCGACCTGCTGTCCGTCCACGGTCTTGTAGACGGTGCGCTGCTTATGCTCGACGAACAGTACCGCCATGCGGCGCTTGACCGCGTTACGGGTGGTGCGTGCCATCAGCTCGCCGCCCTGGGAATCGAGGGTGATCGACACCTGCGGCATGCCGTTCTCGTCGAAGGTCGCGGCGGCGTTGGAGACGTTGTCACCCTTGATGATGATGTCCTTCTCCAGCGTTGCGGTGCGGCCCGGCTCACTGCGGAAATCGTAAGTTTCGGTGGTGGCCTTCGGCGCCCGCGGCGCGGCCTCCAGGCGGAACTCCAGGGTTGCGGTCTTACCGATGATCCGCTTGGCGGCCGCGGTGTCCTGAATGCCCGGCAGCTGCACTACGATGCGGTTGCGGCCCTGACGCTGCACCAGAGGTTCGGCCACACCCAGTTCATTGACACGGTTGCGCAGGGTGGTCAGGTTCTGCTTGAGGGCGTAGTCCTCGATCTCGCGGATTGCCGCTTCGCTGAGGTTGACCACTACGTAGTAGGCATCGTCCTGATCGTCAGTGGTCACCAGGAACTGCTGGTACTCCTTGCGCAGCAGCGACAACGCCTCGTCGCGCACCTCGGGTTGGGCGAACTTGGCCGCCAGGGAGCCGTCGGCGCGGGTTTCCAGGCTACGGTAGCGCAGCCGCTCCTCACGCAGCTTGGATTTGATCTCGGCGGCGTAGTTTTCCAGCTTCTGGGCAACTGCGGTCGGCAGGTCGACCTCCAACAGGAAGTGCACCCCGCCACGCAGGTCAAGGCCCAGCTTCATCGGCCCGGCACCGATATCGGTCAGCCAGTCCGGCGTGGTCGGTGCCAGGTTCAGCGCCACCACGTAGTTGCTGCCCAGGGCATTGGCGACCACCGCCTTGGCCCTCAGTTGGGTTTCACTGTCCGCGAAACGGATCAGGCCGTTGCGTTCGTCCAGTTCGACGCTGGTGAAACTGATCCCTTCGCGCTCCAGTGCCTCTTTGGCGCGGTCGAGCAGCGGCTGGTCGACCTGGTAGGCGTCACGGCTGCCGGATAGCTGGATCGCATAGTCATCCGGATAGAGGTTCGGTGCTGCGTACAGCGTGCCCAGTGCCAGCACCAGTACGATCAGCAGGGTTTTCCACAGGGGGTATCGATTGAGCATGGTCGGTGCCCGGATCCTTCAAGCAAGAAAAGAAAAACGCCACTGAACTGTGCAGTGGCGTTTGTATCCGCAGCCTTAGATGTTTTTGATCGTGCCTTTCGGCAGCGCGGCTGCAACGTGCAGTTTCTGGAACTTCAGTTCGGTACCTTCGCTGACTTCCAGTACCACGTAGTCGTCGTCCAGGCGGATCACTTTACCGATGATGCCGCCGCTGGTGACCACTTCGTCGCCTTTGGAGAGGCCGCCGACCAGGTTTTTATGTTCCTTGGCGCGTTTGGCCTGCGGGCGCCACATGAAGAAGTAGAAGATCAGACCGAAGCCGACCAGGAACAGGATGTTGAACATCTCCGGAGCCGCAGCGCCTGCAGCGCCTTCGGCATATGCCGGGGAGATAAAGAAGCTCATTCGGCTTAACTCCTAATAACTCTATGAAAAATATGGATGTTCTTACGCTTCCAGCGGCGGCGTTTCGAGCCCTCGCTGATGGTAAAAGTTGTCTACAAAGTCGCTCAATTTACCCTGTTCAATAGCCTGACGCAAACCAGCCATCAGGGTCTGATAGTAGTGCAGATTGTGGATGGTATTGAGCTGTGAACCGAGGATCTCGTTGCACTTGTCCAGGTGATGCAAGTAGGCCCGGCTGAAGTTCTGACAGGTGTAGCAGTCGCACTGTTCGTCGACCGGCGCGGTGCTGGCCTTGTTGGCCGAATTGCGGATCTTGACGATACCGGTGTGGGTGAACAGGTAGCCGTTGCGCGCGTTGCGGGTCGGCATCACGCAGTCGAACATGTCCACGCCGCGGCGCACCGCCTCGACGATATCCTCCGGCCGGCCGACGCCCATCAGGTAACGAGGCTTGTCTTCCGGCATCTTGTAGGCCAGGTGGTCGAGGATCTTGATCATCTCCTCTTTCGGCTCGCCGACCGACAGGCCGCCGATCGCGTAGCCATCGAAGTCTATCTCGGTCAGCCCTTCCAGCGACTCGTCACGCAGGTGCTCGTACATGCCGCCCTGGATGATACCAAACAGCGCCGACGGGCTGTCGCCGTGGGACTGCTTGGAGCGCTCGGCCCAGCGCAGCGACATCCGCATCGACAGTTCCGCCTCTTTCTGGGGGGCGGGGTAAGGCGTGCATTCGTCGAAGATCATCACGATATCGGAGCCCAGCGCGCGCTGTACCTCCATCGAACGCTCCGGTGTCAGGGTCACCTTGGAACCGTCCACCGGCGACTGGAAAGTGACGCCCTGCTCGGTGATCTTGCGCATAGCGCCGAGACTGAACACCTGGAA
This sequence comes from Marinobacterium arenosum, assembly GCF_019795155.1. Classification (GTDB taxonomy): domain Bacteria; phylum Pseudomonadota; class Gammaproteobacteria; order Pseudomonadales; family Balneatricaceae; genus Marinobacterium_C; species Marinobacterium_C arenosum. The sequence goes on from NZ_JAILYN010000007.1 coordinate 5,190, forward strand.
ACCGCCGGAGTCGGTCAGGATCGGCTTGTCCCAGTTCATGAAATCGTGCAGGTCACCGTGCTGGGAGATGATCTCGGTACCCGGCCGTAGCATCAGGTGGAAGGTGTTACCCAGCAGGATCTGTGCGCCGGTTGCTTCAATATCACGCGGCAGCATCCCCTTGACGGTGCCATAGGTGCCGACCGGCATGAAGGCCGGGGTTTCCACGGTGCCGCGCGGGAACTTCAGGCGGGCACGGCGGGCCTTGCCCTCAGTGGCGACCCGCTCGAATTTCATAAAACACTGTCGACTCATTTCGTCTCCGAACTCCCGTCTTTACGGGTGATAAACATTGCATCGCCATAGCTGAAGAAGCGGTAACTTTGCTCGACCGCCACCTGATAGGCGTGCATGGTGTGTTCATAGCCGGCGAACGCGCTGACCAGCATCAGCAGCGTCGACTCCGGCAGATGGAAATTGGTAATCAGGCAGTCCACCGAGCGGAACTGATAGCCCGGATAGATAAAGATATCGCTCTCGCCGCAGAACGGTTCGATCTCGCCGCTGCGGCTGGCGCTCTCCAGGCTGCGTACACTGGTGGTGCCCACCGCGATGACCCGCTTACCGCGGGCGCGGGTTGCCTTGACCGCCTCGACCACCGACTCCGGCACCTCGATATACTCGCTGTGCATGATATGGTCTTCGATCTTGTCGACCTTGACCGGCTGGAAGGTGCCGGCGCCGACATGCAGCGTGACGAATGCGGTCTGCACGCCCTTGGCGGCCAGTTTGTCCAGCAGCGGCTGGTCGAAGTGCAAGCCGGCGGTCGGTGCCGCCACCGCGCCCGGCTGGCTGTTGTATACCGTCTGGTAGCGCTCGCGGTCGGACAACTCGTCCTCGCGCTTCATATAGGGCGGCAGCGGTATATGACCGTGCTGCTCCAGCGCCTCCAGTAGCGAACCTTCCAGCTCGAAGCGCAGTTCGAACAGGTTCTCGTGGCGGCCGGTCATCTCGGCACGCAGGCCGCCCTCCAGCAGCAGGATGGCACCGGCCTTCGGCGAGCGGCTGGAGCGCACATGCGCCAGTACCCGCTGTTGGTCGAGGATTCGCTCGATCAGCACCTCGACCTTGCCGCCGCTCTCTTTCTGGCCGAACAACCGCGCCGGGATCACCCGGGTGTTGTTGAACACCATAAGATCGCCGGGCTCGATCAGCTCGATCACGTCGCTGAAGGTACGGTGCGCCAGCGTGCCGTTGTTGCCCTCAAGGCAGAGTAGCCGGCTGCTGGAGCGTTGCGCCAGCGGATAGCGGGCGATCAGCTCGTCCGGTAGTTCAAAATGAAAGTCTTTAACCTGCATGAAACCAAAAAAGTGAGGTTGAGGAAGCGGCGAAGTGTACCGGAAAATCAGCTTTTTTTCAGGTCAGCGTAGACAGAGCATTGACGGATGCGCCGGGCCGCCTATAATACCGGCCTCACGATGTGCCAGTGTGGTGAAATTGGTAGACACGACGGATTCAAAATCCGTTGCCTTCACGGGCGTGCCGGTTCGAGTCCGGCCACTGGTACCATGTGAACCCTTTGATTCTAAACGGGTTTACAAAGCACATCCCCCTAAGCGTTGTTTGTTGTCATTCCTAAGTGGTCAACGAAGTGTCAACGCAGAGCCAAAAAAAATCAGGCCGCAGCCTTTCCGACAAGCCTTCGTTGTTTGATCGAAAGAGCCAACCAGCTATACAGATCCGACTGACTCATTCCCCTGTTCTGATAGTAGCCTAAGATATCCTCCCAGCAGCCAGACGCCTTCAGGCAGTTCCACGCTTGATCAACCGTAATCCCGTTTCTGGCGATGATGGATACGAAGTTTCCCAGAAAAAGCGCCACGTTCTTTTCGTTGCCGAGTCCCGGCGTTTTGTACGCTCGTTTCAGCACCTTCTCGGAGGCGCGTTCGAAACCCACATCATCATGCAACAGGCACCAGATCGGATCGACCCAAGCGGTATTGAAGTCGAGGCGGATACTGTCCAAGGCGTATTGCCACAGCCCTTTGAGGTGGTCGAAGGCTTCCAGGTAGTTCGATAGACCCACGTCAGAGCCCCGCTCGAACTGTTTCAGCACCGAGTGATGGAAACGCATTTCCAGACGCTGGACGGGCTTGTCAGGGTCATAGCTACCGCCGAGGTGCTGGAAGATCCCCGATTGTTCGCCTTCCCATTGGGAGCGGAAGAAGTCGAGCTTGTCGGATGCATGGGCTTCCTTGGTCTTGTCGTACAGGCACATCTGCAGGGACTTAACCGAACCGACTGTGATCGACTGCAAGCCACCGTATCTAAGCGCCACGTCTGAGGCTTCGAAGGTGAAACTGTCCAGGCCGTCACGGGTGGCACAACGCCGAGCGCGACAGGTGAGCCGGTCGAGGAAGTCAGCCCCAGGTTGCCAGCCTTGGAAGTCCAGGGCGAGGTGCACCGCGACACCTTGATGCTCTATCGGTCCAACCGACAGCCAATAGGCGATACCGTCCATCAGGTTCTGGGCGTCTTCCGGGGCGTACTTCAGCAGGAACTTAGGTGAGCACTCGACCTTGATATGGCTGGAGGTGTTCTCGATCTTGGCATGGCGTGACTTGATGAACACGATCAGACCAATCTCGTTGTTCTGGAGCCGGATCTTATAACCAGAGCTACCGCCGTTGCAGACCGCGAACTCATAGCCGTGTACATGGATAGTCTGCGTCTTCTTGATACCTTCTTCGTACAGAGCATAAATCTCTTCGTAGACCTTCATGTCGAGCTGGCAGCGGTAGAGCTGGCGTACCGTGTCGACTGTTGAACGGAGCAGCTGTATCGAGCTGAGGTCTTGTATCTGACCAGGCCAACAGAAAATTCTTCCTTCCGGGGACTCCTGCATAATCCCACCTTGGTCAGGTGATAGATAACGTCCGGGCATTTTCTTTTTCATGATCTGATTTCCCTTTCTTCGTATCTGTCCACTCTATGTGAACGTTGGTTAGATTTTTTGACACGTGCTACAGGGCCGTGTCGGACGGCCCCGGCCCGTCGCCCCTGCTGCCTGCTGCGCGTCAGCCGGGGCTACGGGCCGTTAGCTTTCATCGTCGTCGTTGGATTGGCAGAGCTTGAGCCAAAGCATCAAGGCCAAGCCGACATACACTAGGGCGATACTCATCGTTGGAACTCCCACCAGTGTTTAGGGGTGAAGGGTTGAACAAGCAGGCTGATGCTGAAGATCAGCAGGCAGAACGCTTTGTTGAGGCGCTGTAGTAGCGTGGGCGGTGGCGGCAGCTTGTAGCCTTTGAGGTGGTATGGAGTCAGCAGACAGTGGGTTCCCGCGGTGCCGTGATGTTTGATGGCCCAGGACGGCGCATACTCTTCGCTGAGTTTCTGGGCGGTGTTGTAGACCCGCTTCACGCTGTTGATGTTGAAGTGCACCACCGAGGTTTTCAGGCTGCCCTTGGCGTTGGAGTGGCCGAGGTAGAACTTGGTTCGGATGGTGGAGGACGGGAAGCAGAGCGCGTCACCGGTGAAGATCCGCCACAGCTTGCCGATAATCGGTATTGGCACCACCCCCATATTGATACCGAAGCCGGTTTCGTTGCCGACCGAGTTTCTGATCTGCTTGTCGAGCATTTCGATGTCTTGCACCAGGAACAGGGTGTCGTAGCCCATCTTGCGCAGAAGCACCGCGATGGAGATCAGCTCTAGCCGTCCTTTCTTGTTGAAGTCGCGGGTGTTCATGTTCTGGGCCAGCTCATCGAGCAACAGCAGGGAGTTTTCGCGGGCGTTGTAGTTGGGGCCGGGCATATAGCTGCCGTCTGGGCCGATGATCAGCCCCTTGTTGCCGATCGGCAGGTTCTTGAGGTCGTCGGCGGTGGGGTGATCGGGTAGCCGGTAGATCCGCATCGACTTGTCATGCTTGTTCTTGAAGTGTTCCGGGTAGAAGTCGACGTTGGTGCAGACGATACGGCCCTTCTTGAGGTAGCGGGTGACCGCGAGGTAAACGGCGGTGGCGGTTTTACCGGCCCCTAACGTGCCGGTCAGGATGCGGTAATACATGGCTCTATCCCTTGAGCATTTGTAGTAGGGTGCCGTGAAAGTCGATAGTGGCCCTCGCTATCGAGGCGGAGACTAACGCGCCGATACAGGCTACGGCATTGTCCGGCACCACCCAGGACATGGCGCGGCCCAGGTCGTCGCTGACGATGAACGACAGCCCGCCGATGATGCCGGATACGGTGGCGTACCCCACCCCGACCACGCCGACGAAGGCACCGACCAGGGTGAGCCGCATGACGATGCCGGCGTCTATATGCTGGACGAAGCGCCCCAACAGCTTGTTGAACAGGAAGCCGATCAGTTCCGCTAGCTTAGGCATTGGGGACACCTCGCTTGCCGAGAATGATGTACCAGCAACCAAAGAGCGTGACCACCGACAGGAACCACTCCATGATGCTTTTCATGGCGTTCAGCTTCTGGCATTGGTCAGTGCTGGGGAACACCACCGAGGTGCCTCGCCAACTGAGGGTCAGGGTCTCGCAGCTGCTGGAGTGGTCCAGGCCGATACCGGGTCTTGGGATACTAGGCAGGTCCGGTAGGTTGTCGGCGTAGTTGGTGATGTCCTTGTAGAGATCGTCGGGCAGTTCATCCATTTCCCGTTCGGTCGGCACATCGGTTTCGTCGATCTGTACCGGTTCGACCACCCGCACGTCCAACACATCTTGGGCGTCTTCCGATTCGTCGGTCGGGTCTTCGTCTATCTCACTGCCATCGAGGCCGGTTTCGTCTTCGATGGCTTGGGTCCAGTCCTGCAGGGCCGTTGCCAGTTCGGGGAACATTTCCGGGTTGTTAGCGATGGTTTCGAACGCTTGGCGCAGTTCAGCCGGGGACAGTTCTTCGATGGCTTCGGTCAGCGCTTCTTGCAGCTCCTCTTCGGTGACCGGTTCCGGGGGAGCCACGGTACAGCCGCTGTTGGGGGCGTAGGTATCCAGCCAATCTTGGCTGTAGTTGGTACAGCTGTATTCGCCGATGGTGAGATTGTATTCAATGCCGTTGCCGCTATGAGTGTATTTACCCATCGTTGGGCTTACGAGATAACAGTTGCTATGGCCGGTCATCCCGCACCACTGTTCAAGCGCGGCTTCGGGGCTGGGCAGGTATTCAGATGAAGGGGTGTAACCGGGGTTGGCAATGTAGAAGTGGCCCGCTTGGCCGGAGCCGGAACCCGTACCAGGGTTGCCGGTCAGCACTTGGCCGGTCAGGTCGTCGATAAACCAACCTGCCGCCGAGATTGCGCCGATGATGGCGAAGTTGAAGGCCGCCGCACCGGGATTCAGGGCCCGCGACTTCTTGGCGATCTGCACGATGCGATTGGCGGAGTATTGCGCCCGGATCTTCTTATAGCGGCGGTTGCCGCCGGGCAGTTTGGCTTGGGCGGAGTATTCGACATCGGCAGCTTGGCCGTTCCAGCGGGCACCGGTGACTTCGCGGGCGTTGACGCTGAAATCGAAGGCTTCACCAACGTTTGGAATCAGGACGTATAAAAGGGCGAGCACGAAGGCCCGCCCTTTGCGCCCGTGCTGGACGGACATAGACCTACCCTCCCGGTTAGATCTGCGAGCCGAAGCGCTTGAACAGCTTGAACAGCACCAGCGCGCCGAACAGGGTGATCACCACCGGCCACACCAGATCGGCCAAGGCCAGACCGTCAGCCTGTACGTTAGCCAGTTCGGTACCGATGGCAGCCGGTAGCGCCGCATTAGCATCTACGGCGGCAGTCGCCAGCATGGTGACAACCGCCATACGGGCAGCGGTAGACCGCTGCAGCAGGGTGGCAAAGCGGGACTTCAGGGCTTCGTTGTTGATCAGTTTTTTGTCGACGCTTTTCATGGTCGTTTCCTCTCTGATGGATTTCACAGTTGCTCGAAGAGCTTTTTTAAGTACGTGATGAGAATCGAGGAGCCATAGCCCAGCGCGAAGGCGCCCAGAATGTGGCCGCTGTATTCACTCAGGAAGGTTTCCAAGGTCATCACGTTTTCCCCCTACCGGAACGAGCCCGCCACCCAGCCAAGGCAATAGGCAAGACCGAGCGTCGATTGCACGATGATGCTGTTTGTTTCCTCGCTGATAATGGCGACCTCATCCCGGAAGACTTGATCCTCGACCGCATGGGCCGAGGGGATCAGTAGCAGGGAGCTGGCGACCGCCAACAGCAGCCCCAGGGCGAAGGCGGTGCTATTTCTTAGCAGTCGCATGGCTCAGCCCTCCTTAGTCCTTGCCCGCAGCTGAAGAACTCTTCCCAGCAGCGGGACCCGGAACGGGCTTAAAGGCGATAGCGCGAAAGGACATCTTGTCTTGCGCGCCGCGAACCAGTTCAACATCGACATCGAAGGAGCCGGGGACGTTACCCCGTACCCGGTCGAGCAGTTCGAAGTCGCCGGACATCTTCATCACTTCGTTGCCGATGTAGTTTTCATCGTCCTTGTTCTCGCCCAGGCAGAAGAACTGCGCGCCGGAGGTGCCGTTGTCCATCTTGAAGCGCTTGGCGGCGACGATGCGGACGTTGGTCATAGTGGTGTTCATGGTCGTATCCTCGAGTAGTTACCTAGCGGAGTTGGAAGGGACGCAGGCTAGGTTTTCTGCGTCCCGCTTTCGTCGGCAGTCCCGAGCGGGCAGCTAGTTCCGCATCGTCGGGTGCCACGGGTTGAAACTGGGGCCGGTACCAGCGGGCCGGGTCGTAGTACGGAGCGCCGCGAGTCTCTGCCCAATCGGTGCGGCAGAGGTGAACCCCCTTGAGCCGACCGAGGCGGCGCAGATGGTTGGACGGTCTGGCCGCTTCGCGGGGTTGGACAGGGGGAAAGGCAGCAGCGGAGTTATCCACAGAGGACGGAGCCAGACGGCACAGCGGCGAGGCAGTCGGATAGCAACCGACAGACAACGCTTGCCAGACATCGAGGCCGGGGAAGTTAGACGGCTGAATCTCGTCGCCCAGCTTCCGGCCACAGTGCACCGCCCACTCGAAGCGCTGGCCGACATCGGTATTGCACAGCCAGCGGTAGCAATGCGCGCAACACTCGATGCCGTACAGGGTCTTCAGGCCGGGGTGATAGATCGGGTCCAGGAAGGGCACAAAACCGCCGTAGGGCCGGTGCTGGCCGTATTCCATTTCGCACCAGCCACAGCGGCAGAAACGTCCCGGTTTTCCCTCTATGCCGTACATGGGGTCCGTCCTCTAGTTGGGTGCGTTAACAGCGGAATGAGCGCCGGGGTTCTTGTCGGAGTGCTACCGCCGCCGTTAGGCCCCCGCCCGACACAAACGGGTACGGCTCGTTTGCGTCGACCGGCGCCCCAGGCAAGAACATGTCCCGAGTCAGCGGGCAGCGGTAACGCTTAGGGGGGTGGATAACGCCCTCACTGCGCAGACGGTGAATAATCCCCTCTTCGCCACAGCGGTAGCGGAACCACGCCAGCGAACGGACCGAAGCCGGATGATCGGAATAGATGTCCAGGGCAGAGGTGCGGAAGTGGCGAGACTCGGCCAGGGTTAACCAGCGGCGCAGCCGGAACAGCAGACGCTGAAGACGGGTGATGTCGGGCTTTGGATAGCCGCAGATATGCACGGCCCAATCCCGGCAGATCTGGTTGTACTCGGCTTTGAGAAATTGAAGGTGCTGGCCTGAAACCAGCTTTGCACGGCAAACGTGCTTGGCATCCCTGATACTGCCCCGGATGCGCCGTTCCAATTGCGTAAGCATGTTGGCGGCCTCCTTGGCTTAGCTTTCCCTAATAGGGGCGTTGTGACCGGACCTGTTCGATCCAGCGGAGCATATCCACGTAACGGGTAGGGCGTTCTTTTCCGAAGCCCTGGGCGAAGGGCAGTGCCACCGGCACCACACCTCGATTCATTCCCTTGATGATCTGGGCGTAAGAGCAGCCCATGAGCTGGGCCATACGGCGGGGATGTACAAACGGCCCCACTCCCAGGTTCGTGAGCTTTTGAAGCTCGGCAATCGCTGCGTTTTCCATAACGACACCTGTATACTTGATGGTTATGCTCGCCCCTCTCTGGTTGGCGCCGAAGGGGCAGACAACAATATCGACTATGCTTTAGGTGGCTACGGCATTATGGGTTACTCATATATGCGTAGCTTAAATATGAGTCTATACGCAGATATGGGTATGTCAAGCGATCTCTCGAAAAAAATTCGTTGTCTCAGGGATAGTGAGGGATTGGGACGAAAGGTGTTCGCAGAACGTCTAGGGATCTCTCAACGAACGCTAGAGAGCATCGAGAACAAGGGAACAGACCCTGCATCTTCCATCCTGCAGATGCTATGCAAGCTCTATCCCCAGTACACCTTCTGGTTAACCATCGGCGAAGTTAAGCCGGATATCGGACAGATTAGGCCACCTCTGGAGCAGATCATAGACGACTACCGAGAAACAGGGACGGATACCAAGTAGCGCTGAAGATAAGGGGAAGATGGTTCCGATTGATGTAGGTAGGAGGGGGCGTTTATGGGTAACTGAATTAGTTCCCGCAACATCTCTTGTACTTGACTCCCGATCCACATGGGCATGGATTATTTCTTCCTATCTTTAATTTCATATTTAAGTATGGCCTTTGTACAGCTGAAAGCTCTCTTGAATTGAATTTTTTACTTTGATTTAAGACAGATTGCTCATCCATTATTTTTTTTGCTTTATCTTTTTGGTCCTGAGTCAGTGGCTCACTAAATTTTACTGACATGATATCTTCAGAGCGACCGTTAGAGTTTTTAGTTTCTGTTGCTAGTATCACTATATCGTCTACTTTCGGATTTAAGTATTTTGCGACAAGCAAATATGCTTTCATGCAGTTTCTTCTGGATTCTCGGTATTCTTTGTAATCAATCTCTTCGTATCGTGGGAAAAATAGAAATATATAGAGCCTATTGGGGTAAAGAGGTGAAAATACCAAACGAGAGCTTCTTGCCTCTTCAGGCACGGAATTGAATTTGTCTAAAAATGCCTCGCATAAAATGCCTCTTGAAACTCGGTTCTCAGAAGCCAATGATTTCAATGCTTCCTCGTGTGTTTTAAAAGGAAGATTTAATTCTGGATCAACCGTACCATCCAAAATGCTCTTTGAGAAAATGGAAATTAACTTATCCCAGTATTGGCTCTTGGTTTTATTTGAGCGAAGAAACTTGTCATATTCAGAGCTCTGAAACCTTTCCCACCCCCCTTCGGAAAGCACTAGCAAAGCATTTTCTTTGTTTTTCAAAGGTAGGGGAATGTCTCCGACTAGCTTCTTTGAGGTATTACTCAAGTAGTAGGCTAAAAGTTCTTCCTCCCCAGCTATTGAAAGTAAAACTCCACTTCTAATGGCTTTTTCTTTTGTTTTTAAGTAATAAATGAAGTCATAAGTTGTATCCAATTTACTAAAGATTAAATCCAAAGCTAGCTCATCAAAAACATGAACAAACGTCTTGTTAGGATTTATGTCGCCTAGTACAAAAGGTTTCTCCAAACAATCTTCCATTGTGTGGTAATAACAGTGCAATAAAGTTCCAGAACTTCCTTTGTCTATAGAGTTAAAATAATTAATTGCTGGGGTTGTGCTATTTTTTGTTACTGCTATCAAGTATACTTCAATATCTGAAGAATCTAGGTGGATTGGAAATTTTTGCTTGCATTTTTTGTCTAAATATAAGCGTGACGGGTTCGACTTAATAAATGATTCTGCACCATGAAGCTGAGATGCGGATTTTATAACAGACCTTTTTAACCAGCGTTTCCAGGCTACTTCAACATCAATTTCTTTATTGAATGATATTTCTTTATCAGAAAATATCAAAACCTTATTTTCAAATACTACTAATAAATCGCAAAGCTCATCGCCTTGTTTGTTTTTTTTAAATCCTTCATCAGTGTAAACGTTTGGGTAGCTCCATAATCCAAAGAAGGTGCTATCTGCTAATCTAGCAAGGTATCTCTCACTTTTGTTCTGTCCTTTTTGTTTTTTTATTTGTGAAAGCATCGTTTGCAATGTGACCTTTTCTTTATTTAATGTGATGGAGATACATTAAGGTTAATTGGAGCTTAAGCTTATGTAATCCATGTCCCTAAGGTTAGCTTTACACCCGTGCTTTTTCTGAAGTTTGCCTGGGCTATTGCAATGCCAACTGTTGTGAGTCTAAATTTAGATAGATTTGTGTCTTTCCATTCTTTGAATAGATGCTCTAGTTTTTCGCTTTTGCTTAATATGTATTTCTTCGCTTCCTCACTTTCCATTTTGCTAGATTCATAAAGCTTTAAAAGCTTTTTCTCAGATTTTGGATCTATATTTTTCCCCTCCATCATTTTCTTAAAGGCTATACTATCTATAGCTCTAAATTGATATTTGTCTTCAAATATAAAGCATTTCATAATAAGGTCTAAAGCCGGATCAGTATCTTCAAATATATCCTCAAACTCCTGCAGGGTAAAACCTTTGCAAAGAAATGCAGTGTATTGGTCTAGTAATATTTGCTCTAATGGTTTATAAAAGCTTGTGTCCATCAATCCGATACAACCGGTGTATGCTAGGTGTTGGTAGCAAGAATCTGAATTTTTTATGTCTTTTGTGAATGGCAAGATTACTTGTTCCAAATATTTTACAAGATCATCTGGCTCTAAAAGTCCTTGCTTTGTTGTTTGCGTAATTAAAAAGTTTATTGTTAGTGTATTCATCTGTTCGGTGGTTAGCTTGGCCGAAACTTGCAATGCTTCATCTAATACTATTTGATGAATGTTTCTTTCAGGGGTTGAGGCTCTTTCAACTAATATATCTACAAGAAGATTTTCTAAATCTTTATCACCTGTCTTTGCATATTGTTTTTGAGCTTCATACAGTGCAGCCTGCATACCTGGCTGGTTCATTTGGCTTATTGCCTCTTCGTTTTCCTCTTTTAGTTTTGATAAAAAGCTATCTGTTAACTCTTCGGCTCTACCTATTGCTATTGCAGCTGCATCTTGTGAAAGCTGTAAAAAGTTAGATTTATATACATCAAGAGCTATTTCTTTTGCATCTGAGTAGCTAATTCCTTGGTTAATGACAATGGACTGTCCTTGTAGGTTTGTTGAGCAATCCCCGCCTTGTTGTTTTTGATTCTTATCATTTATCATTAGTTTTTCCTATATTTATATCTCTAGCAGACTGGTAATTTCTTGAATTGGATCCTGATTTTTGAATTTGCTTGTTTTTTAATTTGTTGCTAATAAAAAGACCAGTTATTAATGATATGACAAATATGCCGGCTCCGCTAAACAACCATTCTTTATTGTCTAATAAAAAGTCCATTGAGTTTCCTTTGTTAATATGGAGGCTTTATATCCCTCTTTTAAATTATGTCATCTTAGATATAGGGTTCATTCTTACCGCCTCATTCAGATGCTCGGGAGCTAGATGAGCATAGCGCATCGTCATCTTGATATCAGAGTGCCCAAGGATCTTTTGCAGGGTGAGGATATTCCCGCCGTTCATCACAAAATGACTGGCGAAGGTATGGCGTAGCACATGGGTACGCTGGCCTCTGGGTAGGTCGATTTCTGCTTTCGTCAGTGCGGTGGTGAAGGTGTTGTAAGAACTGTCGAACGGTCCCTTGTTCAGTCGTCGGCGTAGATCCTGTTCAAGATCAGGGGAGATCGGGACGAATCGATTTCTTCGAGACTTGGTACCGACGAAATGAACCCGGCCGGGGAGTACATGGGAGCGCTTGAGGTTTTCGGCTTCTGACCAACGGGCCCCGGTCGATAGACAAAGCCGGGTGATCAATGCAGCGTCCTTGTTTCTCATTTCATCCATGTGGCTGAGTAACCGTTGTATCTGTTCGTGATTGAGCCAGGATAGCTCGGCCTCATCGTGCTTGATTTTCGGTAGGCCAGCAAGAGGGTTACCGTGCTTCCACTCCCCGAACTTGACCAAAGTCCCATAAACCGCCGATAGGTAGGCTTGTTCATGGTTGACCGTGTTTGGCTTCACCGAGGTTAGACGGGTGGCCCGGTAACGGGTGAACATGGAAGGGGAGAGATCGACGGCCAGAGGGTCGCCCAAGCGTTCACAAGTGCCCTTGAGAATTCTCAGCCGGTTCTCAGTGTCCTTGAGCTGTTTGCCGTGCAGGGAGAACCATAGATCGATCAGCTCTGATAGCCGGGTCTGATCCTTCTTCTTCAGTCCCCAGGGCTCGCCCTCGATATACTTCCTTCGGATGAACGCTTCATAGGCCAAGGCTTCCGCTTTGGTCTGGAAGGTCTTCCGGTATCGTTTCAGGCCACTCCTGCCCCCCGGTTGGATATCCACTTTCCAGCCGGATTCTGTTTTCCTTATCGCCATAGTCACATTCTGTCGTTGGTCAACGGAATGTCAACGCAGTCTGATTTTTCTGTCTATTTTGTGTGCTATCGACAGCTTTTCACTGATCAAATGCCTCGTAACACATTGATTTATATGGTTTGTGAAAAACCATTCAATATCCAATATAGAATTCAAAATCCGTTGCCTTCACGGGCGTGCCGGTTCGAGTCCGGCCACTGGTACCATGTCGATCATCTCATCGATGATCAATCTAGAAGCCTTGTAATATGGGGCTTCAGAAGAAAGCGGAGCCGAAAGGTGGCCGCTTTTTTTGTGCCTGAAATATTCCTGTTGTTCCCTGTCTATTCCTGCCCGATTCTGTCCCCTTTGCTTCGTCTTGCGCATCCTCAGTCAACGCAGGTTGACCGCAATGTTGTTTATACCACTTATGCCCGGCACCGGATGCAGCCAGTTGGTGGTCTTTGCCGGTAGCGCAGAGCAGAGCGAGAGGTCTGCTTGATCGCTTGCAGTCAGTCAGACTTTCAATAAAAATACTGTATAAATAAGCAGTATTTTTGGATGCGTTATGGCTGTGGAAACAGGTTCTCTGCATTCGTTGCTACAGAAAGGGGTGGTTTGGCAGGCGTACCGCCAACCAAGTGACAAGGCGGTATCACTGAGTACCGGCTATCCGGAACTGGACCAGGCGTTGCCCGGTAGTGGCTGGCAGCGCGGCCAGCTGGTCGAACTGTTGTACCGCCGGGAAGGGGGCGGCGAGCTGCGGTTGCTATTGCCGGCGCTGGCTCAGCTTTGCCGCGAAGGCGCGGACGAGCGGGAACCGGGCTGGCTGCTGTGGGTCGATCCGCCACACATCCCCTATGCACCGGCACTGGCCGAAGCGGGGGTGGACTTGGCGCGGGTGCTGGTGGTGCGCAGCAACAGCCGGCGTGACCGGCTCTGGTGCCTTGAGCAGGCACTGAAGAGCGGTTGCTGCAGCGCGGTGCTGGGTTGGTTGCCGACCGGCCAGGAAAAGGCGATCCGCCGGCTGCAGGTGGCTGCTGTCGAGGGCGGGGCGGCCGGGTTCCTGTTCCGACCGGCCGGCTGCCGTGAGCAGAGCAGCGCGGCACCTTGCCGATTGTTGTTGCAGAACCGCGCATCGGGGGCGGAGGTGACCATCCTCAAGCGTCGCGGCGGTTGGGCGCTGCCGGCCATGCATCTTTTGCTGGGCGAAGAGCGGATCCTGCCCGCCATCCACCAGGAACGGCCCGAGCTACGGCTGGTGGACTGAGATGACCGCCTCCCGAGCGTCGACCGGGCGCGAACCGCTCTGGCTCTATCTGCACTTCCCGCTGCTGGCGCTGGAGTGCCAGCTGAATCTGTCGGGCGTCGCTGCGCCGGGCGCCGCCGCCCTGTTGGACGACGCGGGCCGGCAGCTGCGGCTGTGCAATGGTGACGCGGTTCGGGCCGGGGTGGAGCAGGGCATGGCGCCGGCGACGGCCTACAGCATCTGTCCGGAACTGCAGCTGCTGAAGCCGAACCCCGAGCAGGCCCGTTATCAACTGGAATCCCTGGCCTTCTGGGCCGGCAACTTCAGCGCCCAGATCAGTCTGTATCCGCCAGACGGCCTGCTGCTGGAGATCGCCAGCATGCTGCACTATTTCGGCGGTTTGGAATCGTTCCGGCAACGGCTGGAACAGCAGCAGCTGAGGCTGGGCTACGGTGCCTGTCGTGCCACCGGCCACACCCCGCAGGCCGCCCGGCTGCTGGCCCGGGCGGGGCGCCAGCTCTGTCTGGCCGATAAACACGCTCATCTGCAACAGTTGCAGGAGCTGCCAGTGAATCAGCTGGAGCTGCCTGCGCGCATGGCCGAACAGCTGAACGGCATGGGGCTGCAGCGGCTGGCCCAGCTGCTGCAGCTGCCGCGCGAGTCGCTCAGTAACCGCTTCGGGCCTCACCTGCTGGATCACCTGGACCGCCTGGTCGGCCGCACGCCGGACCCCCAGTCGCCCTTTCTGCCGCCGCCACAGTTCGTCCGCCTGCTGGAATTCAGCCGCGAGCTGGAGAGCAGCCAGGCGCTGCTGTTTCCGTTGCGGCCGATATTGGAATCCCTGCAGGGTTATCTGCGGCTGCGAGGCCTGCAGGCGGAACAGCTGCAGCTGCTGCTGGTGGCACGCGATGGCGAACAGCAATTGCTCGAGATCTGTCATGCCGGTGGTGCCAGTGAGGCGGGAATCTGGCTGGAACTATGCAGGCTGCGTTTCGAGCAGCTGCGGCTACAACAGCCGGTGCTGGCGATGCAGTTGCTGGTCGAGCAGTTCCGCGAGCTGGATGCGGAAACCGTCGACCTGTTCAGTCCGCCCCAGGGACGGGAGCGTCCGGCGCAGCTGCTCAGTCGGTTGCGGGTTCGGCTCGGCGAACAGGCGGTGCAGCCGCTGGCACTTTATCCCGATCACCGGCCAGAGAAGGGCTGGACCACTCAGGGAACTGCCAATCTGGAGGTGGTCGCCGTGCCAAAGGGGCGGCCGGCCTGGTTGTTGCGCCAGCCGGAGCGACTGGCCCAGGCGCAACTGGAGCGGCAAGTCGAATTGCTGAAGGGGCCGGAGCGGATCAGTGGCGGCTGGTGGGACGGCCTGCCGGTGCGGCGCGATTATTATATTGGCCGCTGGTCGGATGGCCGGCTGGGCTGGTTGTTCCGCGACGATTGTGGTGATTGGTACCTGCACGGCTGGTATGGCTGAGTGGGGCTGAGCGGGGTCTGCCGATGAGTTATGCCGAGCTGCATTGCCTGAGTAACTTCAGCTTCCTGCGTGGCGCCTCCCACCCGGAGGAGCTGGTGCAGCGGGCGGCCGAGCTGGGCTATCGCGCGCTGGCGCTGACCGACGAGTGTTCCGTTGCCGGGGTGGTGCGGGCCTGGCAGGCCTGTCGTGAGCTGCCGCCCGGGCATAATCTGAAGCTGATTGTTGGTGCCGAGTTCCGGCTGGACGACAGCTGCCAGGTGCTATTGGCGCCGGACCGCACCGCCTATGGCCAGCTCTGCAGCCTGATAAGCAAGGCCCGGCGGCGGGCCGGGAAGGGCCGTTATGAAATTCATTGGTCCGACTTCGAATCGGGGCTGGATGGCTGCCTGCTGCTGTTCCGACCGCCGCGCGACGAGGTGCAGGCGCACCGGCACGGCCGTCGTCTGGCTGGCTGCTTCCCCGAACGCTGCTGGCTGCTGGTGGAGCGGCTGCTGGAGGCCGACGACCAGCAGCAGTTCCGACAGCTGCAGGGGCTGGCGCGGCGGTTGAACCTGCCGTTGGTCTGCGCCAACGATGTCCATATGCACCTGCCGCAGCGGCAGCGCCTGCAGGATCTGCTGACTGCAATCCGCCTGCGCACCACGGTACAGCGGGCGGGTCAGGCGCTGGCTTGCAACGGCGAGCGCCACCTGCGCTCGCTGAATAAGTTGCGCCGCCTTTATCCGCCGGAGCTGCGTGAACAGACCCTCGCCATCGCCGAGCGCTGCCGTTTCGACTTGTCCGAATTGCGCTACGAATACCCGGCCGAACTGGTACCGCCGGGGCAACAGGCGGACGCGTACCTGGCTGAGCTGGTGGCGTCGGGTTGCCGCAGCCGTTTTCCCGATGGTGTGCCGGCCAACGTGCAGGCGCAGATCGACAAGGAGTTGCAGCTGATCCGCGAGCTTGGCTATGCCCACTTCTTCCTGACCATCCACGATATCGTGCAGTTCGCCCGCAGTCGCGACATCCTCTGCCAGGGGCGCGGCTCGGCAGCCAATTCGGTGGTCTGCTACTGCCTGCATATTACCGAGGTGGACCCGCGCGAAGTGAACCTGCTGTTCGAGCGCTTCATCTCCCGCGAGCGCAATGAACCGCCCGATATCGACGTGGACTTCGAGCACGAGCGGCGTGAGGAGGTGATCCAGTACATCTACCGCACGTACGGCCGCGACCGCGCTGGGCTGGCGGCGACGGTGATCAGCTACCGCGCCAAGAGCGCGATCCGCGATGTGGGCAAGGCGTTGGGCATGGATGAGAGTTATCTCGCCTGGCTGATCAGTCGGCTCGACCGACGTGACCACGGCAACCCCTGGCTGAAACAGCTGGCGGCGTTGGGTGGCGAGCGGCCGGCGCCGCTCTATCGCCAGTTCGTCGAGCTGGTGGCGGAGATTCTCGATTTCCCACGCCACCTCTCCCAGCATGTCGGCGGCTTCGTGATCTCCGCGGGGCCGCTGGCGGAACTGGTGCCGGTGGAAAATGCGGCGATGGCGGAGCGCACGGTGATCCAGTGGAACAAGGACGATCTGGAAGCGCTCGGCCTGTTGAAGGTGGATCTGCTGGCACTGGGGATGCTGACCGCAATCCGCAAGACCCTGGCGTTGCTGGGCGAAACTCCGGACAGACCGCTACGGATTCAGGATATCCCGCGCGAGGACAAGGCCACCTACGAGATGCTCAGCCGGGGCGATAGCGTCGGTGTATTCCAGGTGGAGTCACGCGCCCAGATGAATATGCTGCCGCGGCTGAAGCCGCAGAGCTACTACGACCTGGTGATCGAGGTGGCGATCGTCCGGCCGGGGCCGATTCAGGGCGATATGGTGCACCCCTACCTGAAGCGGCGCGATGGCATCGAGGACGTGGAGTATCCCAGCGAGGCGGTGCGCGCGGTGCTGGCGCGTACCCTCGGGGTACCGATCTTCCAGGAGCAGGTGATCGAGCTGGCGATGGTTGCCGCCGGCTTCAGCGGCGGCGAGGCGGACCAGCTGCGCCGGGCGATGGCGGCCTGGAAGCGTAGCGGCCAGATTCGCAAGTACCAGCAGAAACTGATTGACGGCATGCTCGAGCGGGGCTACGACCGCACGTTTGCCGAGCGGATCTGCCGACAGATCGAAGGGTTCGGCGAGTACGGTTTTCCCGAGTCTCATGCCGCCAGCTTTGCGCTGCTGGTCTATGTCTCCGCCTGGCTCAAGCGGCACCACCCGGCGGCCTTCTTCTGCGGCCTGCTCAACAGCCAGCCGATGGGGTTCTATTCTCCCTCCCAGCTGGTACAGGATGCCCAAAGGCACGGCGTAGAGGTATTACCGGTGTCGATCAATGAAAGCCGCTGGGATCATGCCTTGGAATCAGTAGCTCAAGGGCGTGCCAAGCCCGCTGCGACAGAGGGTTGTTGTAGGGCTGGAGCCGGCCGGCCAAACGCCGCTAGGCGTTGTATTGACGCCCCGGGTGACGCCCTACAGAGCGCCTGCTGCGGACGACATAATCCGGTATCGGCGCTGCGGCTGGGGTTGCGGCTGGTAAAAGGACTCTCCCGTAGCGCTGCCGATCGGCTGCTGTCCCAACGCCCGGCGACGGGCTTTGTTTCGCTGGCCGAGGCTCGGCGGTTGTGTCGGCTCAGTCGCGGTGACTGGGATGCGCTGGCCGCCGCCGGGGCGCTGAATCCGCTCTCCCGGCACCGCTACCAGGCGCGCTGGGAGCTGCTGGAACAGCCGCCGCAGTTGGAGCTGGCTGGCCCGGATGGTTCGGTCGGCAGCGCTGACGCAGAGCGGGTGCAACTGGCGGCGCCGGGTGAACAATCCGACCTGGAGGAGGATTTTCGTCACCTCGGCCTCAGCCTGGGTCGCCATCCGCTGGCGCTGCTGCGTGAGCAGGGAGTGCTGGGACGCTGTCTGAGCGCTGCACAGCTGCGCGCATGTCGGCACGGCCAGCTGGTGCATGTGGCTGGGCTGGTCACCAACCGGCAGCGGCCCGGCACCGCCAGCGGCGCCACCTTCGTCACCCTGGAGGATGAAAGCGGCCAGATCAACCTGGTGGTCTGGCAGGCGACCGCCAAGGCGCAGCGCTCGGCGTTGCTGACCTCCCGTATTCTGCAGGTGTCCGGGGTATTGGAGCGGGAGGGGGAGGTGATCCACGTGGTGGCCGGCCGACTGCGGGATATCAGTTTCCGGTGGGATCAGCTGAAAGTGAAGTCGCGGGATTTCCGCTAGCTGACCGGAGGCTGGCAGGAGAAGTTAGTGGGTGTTCTACCAGCAAGAATTGATGGTACCCCCGAGAGGAATCGAACCTCCAACCTACCCCTTAGGAGGGGGTCGCTCTATCCGATTGAGCTACGGGGGCACAAAAACAGAGGGGCGACTCAGGCTTTGCCGAGCCGATTTTGAGCGCGGTAATTATTACTGTTACCGCCGTCGGTGTACAGTTGATCTTGCTTGCGTTGGCCCTGCATCAGGGAAAGCAATTGACCGAGCTGGCGCTGGCGGCCGTTAGCAATCTGACCGTTGCGCTGGTTGGCTTGCTTGACCTGCTGGTTCAACCGTTCCAACTCTTGCCACAGTGGTAGCAGGTGCTGTTTAAGCGCATCAGGCAGCAGGGTAAAGAAGTCGTCGATGCTGGCGGCGTGGCTGGAGATCAGTTGCGACCATTGCTGTTTGCACGGGTCGAATTGACCGAGCAGGGTTTGCTTGTCGGCCATGATCCGTTCGAGTTCAGCATTGTCCGGCTTGGTCAGTACATCGCGCTCCCGGTCGAGCAGGTCGCTCAGTTGCTGCAAATAGCTGCAGCCCTGCCGTAGCAGGGCCGGAAGTTCAGTCAGGTTCTGAAATCGATTCGGCATTGATCAGGATTAGCTAAATAACTTCTCGAAGCTCATGAAACCTTCGGCGACCTTTTCGGCGTTCACCTTGTACTGGCCGCTTTCGATCTCCGCTTTGAGGCGGTCGACTTTTTTCTGGTCAACATCCGGCGTATTGGCCAGCTTCTGCTCAACACCCTGCAGAGTCTGGGCCGCACCGCTCAGTTTGACGGTATCCTGAGGCGCCGTAGCAACATTGTTATCCTGACGCTGTACATTATTGCCCTGGGTCGTTTGCGCGTTTTCGCTCACTCGACTGCGGACATTGGCTGCCTGGCCGGTCAGGTTTAATGGGTTGATAGCCATTGGTAAGACCTTGATCTGGTGTCCTGTTGCTATGGTTATCGGCGTCCCTCGGCGGAACTTTAACAAAAATTCCGCTCGCAGAGCCACTATAGCATAAAGCCTTTGTTTAAGGCGTACGCACCAACCCCTTGCCGATGACTTCCGCCTTCACCTCCTTGCCGGAGCGGCTGTTGGTGACCCGGATCTGGTCGCCGACTTGGCCCTGTTGTTGGGCGATGCCGGTGGCGCGGATCACCACGCCATTACGCTGGGCCTCGATAATGACTGAGTCGCCTTTGCTGACTGCAGCGGCGACCTGCAGGTCGCCACTGCTGATGATGCGGCCGGCGCTGAGCGTGCGATTGGCGATCTTGCCGATCGCCTGTTCCGGTGTGGCCAGGCTGTCCGAATGACGGATCATGTCCAGCGACTGGATCCGCAGGTGTTTGCTGCTGATCCGTTCGCCACGGCGGATGCGTACCGCGGCTGTCAGGCCGTTGCGCGAAGCGGATACGTTGGCCGAGATAAACAGGCTCCACAACGGCGCGTTGCAGCTGGCCTTGATCACCACCCGGCTGCTGCTGGTTTTAGGGGTGGTAAATCGCAATGGCGTGGTGCAGCGCTTGCGTGAGACCAGGTTATTAATAGGATTTACGTTGACTTCGATTAGCGCGCCGGGAAATTGCTCGCGGTAGTGTTGGTGCAGGAATTTTGCCGCCTGCTGCTCAATTGCGCTGGTTGTTTCCTGC
Organism: Marinobacterium arenosum; assembly: GCF_019795155.1. Classification (GTDB taxonomy): domain Bacteria; phylum Pseudomonadota; class Gammaproteobacteria; order Pseudomonadales; family Balneatricaceae; genus Marinobacterium_C; species Marinobacterium_C arenosum. Next base: position 25,155 of record NZ_JAILYN010000007.1, read on the forward strand.
CCAAAACTGTATAAAGGCATCAACAACATGCCTATCTGCAAGGCGGTTCGTACTAGATTTGTGATGTTCACCGTCCGGCTCTGGATAGTTCGGGTTCAGGGGTGGCGGGTGACGTCAAAGACGTAAGAAATAGTCCACAGGATCGAGAAATCATGTCAGGTATCCTAGATAGTGTAAACCTGCGTACCCAGATGGTGGGGCAGAACCGCCTGGAACTTCTGCTGTTCGCGCTGGAGTCGGAACAGCAGTACGGCATCAACGTGTTCAAGGTGCGTGAAGTATTGCAGTGCCCTCAGTTGACCGAAGTACCGCGACAGACTTCTGCGATCAAGGGGATGGCCCATATCCGTGGCGAAACCATTCCGGTATTGGACTTGTCGGAGGCGATCGGCCGATCCTCGATTCCTGCGACCGACCGCCAGCGCTGCTTCCTGGTGGTTGCTGAGTACAATAAGCGCACCCTGGCGTTCCTGGTCCGCAAGGTCGATCGCATTCTCAATACCCAGTGGGACCAGATCATGGCACCGCCGACCGAAATCGGGGTTGAGAACTACCTGACCGCGGTATTCGAGCATGACGGCAAGCTGATCGAGATTCTGGATGTCGAACAGATCCTGGCGGATCTGTATCCGATGTCGACCGAAGTCAGCGCCGATGTGGCCACCGACCGGGTCAAGGAGCAGGCCAAGCAGCACCATGTGCTGATCGTCGACGACTCCTCCGTGGCCCGTAACCAGATGCAGCGCAGTCTGGAGTCGCTGGGTCTGAAGGTGACCTCGGCCAACAACGGCCGTATCGCCTGGGATCTGCTCAACTCACTGACGTCGCGTGGCATCGACGTGACCGAGTATTTCCTGATGATGATCTCCGATATCGAGATGCCGGAAATGGACGGCTATACGCTGACCTCCATGGTGCGTGAAGACGAGCGGATGAGCGACCTGTTCGTTGTCCTGCATACCTCTCTGTCGGGTGGTTTCAACGTGTCGATGGTGAAGAAAGTCGGCGCAGACGGCTTCCTGGCGAAGTTCAACCCCAATGAGCTGGCCAGTGTGGTGGTGAACCGCATTGATGACATCAGCGCTCATTGATACAGGGTTGGATGATTAATGAGTTCAGGCTTATCGAGCCCGCTGTCGATCGATCGTAATGACTTCGCTCTGTTCAGCCGCTTTCTGGAGGATAGCTGCGGTATTGTGCTGTCCGAGAACAAGCAATACCTGGTGCAGAGCCGGCTCGGCAAGATATTGCAGGAGCAGCAGGTCAGTTCGCTGAGCGATCTGGTGTCCCGTCTGTCACGACCGGGCGGCAGCCGTTTGAAGGAGCAGGTCATCGATGCGATGACCACCAACGAAACCCTGTGGTTCCGAGATAGCCATCCCTACGATCTGTTGAAAGCCCGGGTGTTGCCCGAGTTGGTTGAGAACAACGCCGTCGGCAAGTTAAGAATCTGGTCGGCGGCCTGCTCGACCGGTCAGGAGCCGTACTCGTTGAGCATGATCCTGTCGGAGTTTAAAGAGCAGAACCGCAGCGCGTTCGGCTTGGGCGAGGAGATCGTTGCCACCGATATCTCTACCCATGTGCTGGCGCAGGCCAAGGCGGGCGTGTACGAGATGCTGGCGTTGGGGCGTGGCTTGTCGCCGGAGCGCAAGAATCGTTTCTTCCATGAACGCCCTGATGGTTCCTGGGAGGTACAGTCGGCGATCAAGTCGAAGGTCCGTTTCCAGCATTTCAATCTGTTGGGCCCGTATGGCAGCCTGGGGCGGTTTGACATTATCTTCTGCCGCAATGTGCTGATCTATTTCTCCACTGAGCGCAAGCTGGAGATCCTGCGTAAGATGCACGGCGTGCTGCGCAAGGGCGGCTACCTGTTCCTGGGTGCCTCCGAATCACTGTCCGGTCTGTCCGACCTGTACGAAATGGTGCATTGCCGCCCCGGCATCATGTACCGTGCGATCTAGAACGGATTGCCGCTCAAGCGGCAAATGGCTGCCGCCGGTGGCGGCCACATACTCTTGCTTCCACCGAAAAAGCCCGTAATAACGGGCTTTTTTCATTTTGGCCTGTAGTTTGCTTAAGTGGTTGTAACGAACACGGAGGCAACCGATGGCCATCACCTTTGATAAAGCACTGGGAATTCATGACGACGCGATGCTGTTGCGGGCGCGCCGGGCAGAAGTGCTGTCAAACAACATCGCCAATGCCGATACCCCGAACTACAAGGCGCGGGATCTTGATTTCAAGGCGGTATTGGAAGGCCAGATGCAGCTGGAGAAGCCGCTGGAGATGTCGCGTACCGACAACGCGCACCAGTACGGCATTGCCGATCCGGATTATGCTGCCGAACTGATGTTCCGCATCCCTCATCAGGCCTCGGTCGATGGCAACACCGTCGAGGTGCAGGAGGAGATGGCCCGCTATACCAAGAACGCGATGGATTACCAGGCCTCCTTCAACTTCCTTGACCGTAAGTTCAAGGGGCTGAGCTCGGCGATTAAGGGTGAATGACGATGTCTTTGAGTAACGTATTCGGTATTGCCGGCTCTGGCATGAGTGCCCAGACCATCCGGCTGAACACCACCGCCAGTAACCTGGCCAACGCCGAGAGTGTCAGCTCCAGTCTGGAAGAAACCTACCGGGCCCGTAAGACGGTGTTCAGTGTCCGCTCGCCGGAGCCGGAACAGATCCGCGATAACGCCGATGGCCTGCAACCGGGCCAGGGCGTCCAGGTGCTGGGGGTGGTGGAAAGCGATGCCGAGCTGCGCCAGGAATACAGTCCGGACCATCCGATGGCCGATGAGAATGGCTATGTTTACTACCCTAACGTCAACGTGGTCGAAGAGATGGCCGATATGATTTCGGCATCGCGGTCCTTCCAGATCAATGCCGAGATGATGAATACAGCCAAGCAGATGTTGCAGCAGACCCTGCGGCTTGGTCAGTAACGAGGAGACTAGTTATGGCTGTGAATGGCATTAACAGTAGCCAAAACGTCTACGAACAGATCAACCAGCGGGAGCAGGCAAACAGCACCCAGAAGACGGAAAACGCCGACAACGAGATGTTCATGGAGCTGCTGATTGCGCAGCTGAAAAACCAGGATCCGACGGCGCCGACCGATACCAATGCCTTCATGCAGCAGATCTCGTCGATGTCGATGGTTGAAAGCATGAACAACCTGAACAGCAATATGGAGAGTTTCACCGGCTCCATGTTGAGCAGTCAGCAGGCATTGCAGGCCTCTTCAATGGTTGGCAAGAGCGTTTATGTCGAGAGTAATACGGTGCCGATCGGCCAGAATGGCGCCAACGCCTGGGCGGAGGGCTATGCCGTGCTGGATGAGGCCACCGAGAACCTGAGGGTCAAGGTGTACGACAGCAGCGGTAGCCTGATCACCACCGCGGACATGGGGGCGCAGGACAAGGGAGAGGCTCCATTCTATTGGCAATCGCCGATGGTGGACAGCGATCAGCCGGTAGATCCGAGCGATCCGGATGGAGATAAGATTCAGGTGGTTCAGTACCCGCCGGGCGAGTACAAGTTCGTGGCCCAGGTGCCTGATGAGGACGGTGTTTATAAGGACGTGGCTGTGGCGATGAATATGCCGGTTAACAGTGTGTCCCTGAATGGCAGTGGCGTGGGGATGGAGCTGAATACCCCCGCGGGCAGCTACAAAATGAGTGAAATTGTAAAAGTCGGAGCGTGAGGAAGAGCAGATGGCAGGTTTTAATACAGCCGTAACGGGCATCAAGTCTGCGACCACAGAGCTGGATGTTGTCGGTAACAATATTGCGAACTCCAGTACGGTCGGCTTCAAGGCCTCCCGCACAGAGTTCGGTGATATTTACTCCAATGCGGTGGTCGGCGCGGGTTCCAGTAACGTGGCCGGGTCCGGTGTGACGGTCACCGATATCGCGCAGGACTTTAAGAGCGGTACCATCGAATTTACCAACTCCAACCTGGACCTGGCGATCAACGGTAGCGGTTTCTTCCAGCTCAGCGACGGCCAGGGCGGAGTGACCTACACCCGTGCCGGCTCGTTCGAGCTGGATAAGGACGGTTTTATCGTCTCCAAGAACGGCAAATACCTGCAGGGCTACGGCCTGGATGCCCAGGGCAACCAGCTGCCGCTGCGCAATATGGCGGTAGACCAGAAAGAGAGCCCGCCGCACGCCACCGAGAACATCGCGTTGTCGTTCAACATCGATTCGGCGGCTGATTCTTCGCTGCTGGCGCCGATCTACGATAAGAACAATGCCAGCTCCTTTACCTGGTCGACCACGGTGGAAACCTTCGACAGCCTGGGTAATTCGCACAATATCAAGTTTAACTTTGCCGAGCAGCGGCCGGTGCGCGAGGTGTACGAGTACACCGTTATGGAAAATGACGACGCCACCGCCGGTGATGGTAATGGTGACGGCACTTTCCCGGCGACCATTTCCGGTATCGCAATTGCCGACCTGGCTGCCCAGCTGACCGCTGATAACCACATCGACTGGGGGGCTAACGCCACCTATACGCAATATCGGCTTGATCTGGAGCAGCAGGATCCGCGTATCGACGTCGACAGCATGACCTTCGATCCGGCGACCGGGACTCTGAGTTTCGAGCTGAAAGCCGACTCGTCCGCCACCGGCGACGTGCGTGTGGTGGGGTTGGAAGATACCGACGCCGATGGCATCGGTGATCTCGCTACCCAGGCGGTTCTGGTGCCGAATAACCTGACCATCGATGGCTATCCGGCCACCCGCGATGCCAACGAGGTGCAGAGCTACACCCTGGATGCGGCCAATGCGGCGATCTTTGATGCGGCAAACGGCACCCTGCTGGCGGCGACTGATCTCGATATCGGCGGCTATCTGATTCCGTTGGATACCAGCATGACCGCAGATGATATCGGCCAGCTGATCGCTGACAGCGCCGAGTCGATCAAGGAGCTGAACCCGGATATCAAGGCGGTTCAGTATGACAGCTCCACCAATACCTTCGATATCATCTGGGAGGAGGAGTCTGGCGATGTCGGTATCCTACCGGTCAGCGGCGGCGCTACCAGCCCGTTCACCACGGCGGATAACACGCCTGCCAGCAACGTCAAGGGTGACAACAGCTTCATGGGTGTCTACCGGATGTATGGCTACCTGAACGACGATCAGCAGCTCAATTTGGGTAAGCGGGTCGATCCGGGCGAAGCCGGCTTTGCCGCTCAGAATACCGAGGTTGGTCCGGTGGTGATCAGGTTCAACCCGACCACCGGTGTGCTGTCTGAGGTAAACGGCGAAACGCTGATCGCTGGCGGTGCGGTGCCGAAGCTCACTATCCTGGGCGCTGACCCGGCCAACCCGACCGATACGATTCTGGAATCGGATATCGATAACCTGAAAGGTATCCAGCTGGATATCGCCGGTTCGACCCAGTACCGGGATGCCAATATCGTCAAGCCGGGCGGTTCTCAGGATGGTTATACCAAGGGTGACCTGATCGGCGTCTCCTTTGCTGAAACCGGTGAGATGGTGGCCAGCTTCAGTAACGGTCAGTTGATGAACCTGGGGCTGGTGGCGGTTGCCACCTTCGAAAACCAGTCCGGTCTGCAACCGGCGGGCGATACCGAGTGGGTGGCGACGCTGGAATCCGGCCAGGCCAGTTTGAACCCGCCGGGCACCGGCCTGAGCGGTACCTTGCGGTCGGCGGCGCTGGAACAGTCCAACGTCGACCTGTCCGAAGAGCTGGTCAAGCTGATCGAAGCGCAGCGTAATTACCAGGCCAACTCCAAGACGCTGGAAACCCTGAATACGGTGACCCAGTCGATCCTGCAGATCTGATCGCTTGGCATTTGCCGTCTTTTCTCTCCAAGGGGCTGCTTTGCAGCCCCTTGTTTCGTTGCGGTCTTAGGTCCGGCGGGATAGGTCTGGCCGGGTAGGTCTGGCCGGGTAGGTGCCGGCGTGTTTTCATCGCCTGCGACGGTGCTGCCCCGTACAGAGGTCCTGTAGGGCCGGACCCGGCCGGCCAAACGCCGGCAGGCGTTTCAACCCTCGGTGCCATCGGCGGGTATCGCTGGCGCCCCGGGTGGCGCCCTAAAGGGACCTGTCGTAGCAGCCCGCTCTGAGGGCGACCTCTGCAGCCTACGCCAATCCTTCCGCTATCGGTGCCCCAGGGGCATGCCAGGCCCGTTTCTACAGATTGGCCCACTCTTTGCTTTCTCTTATCAAATGACGATGCAGTGGCAAAGGCCACCCGACCAATTTAAGCGGAAGTTGAGATGGATAAGGTTCTCTACCTGGCAATGAGCGGTGCGCGTGAGAACATGCTGGCGCAGCGTGCCCACGCCAACAATCTCGCCAATGCCAATACCACCGGATTCAAGAGCGACCTGGCGCAAGCCCGCGCGATGCAGGTGTTTGGTGAAGGCTATGCCTCCCGCGTCTACGCTCAGAGCGAGCGCCCGGCGACCGATACCACCACCGGCACGCTGATCGATACCGGCCGCAAACTGGATGTGGCGATCGACGGGGACGGCTGGATTACGGTGCTGCGACCGGATGGAACCGAGGGGTACACCCGTGCCGGCGAACTGCAGATCAATGCCGCCAGCCAGTTGGTGACTGGCAATGGTTTGCCGGTGATGGGCAACGGCGGCATCCCGATCGTTTTGCCGGACATGGAAAGCCTGGAAATTGCTAAAAACGGCACCATCACCATTCGCCCGCTGGGCGCCGGTCCGGATGAAATTGAAGTTGTCGATCAGATCAAACTGGTCAACCCGCAACCGGGTACCCTGTGGAAGGGGCCGGATGGCCTGATGCAAACCGATAACGGCCAGCCGCTGCCGCAGGATCTGAATGTTGCATTGCGCTCCGGATATCTGGAGTCCAGCAACGTGAATGCCGTGCAGGAGCTGACCAGCATTATCGCCACCGCGCGTCAGTTCGAGATGCACGTAAAAATGATGAAGACCGCGGAGGAGAACTCCTCCACCGCCAGCCAGATCATGCGCCTGAGCTGATCGCGTAGGACCTGAGGAGAGTACAAGATGCACGGTGCGTTGTTTGTCGCGAAAACCGGCCTGGGAGCCCAGGATACCAACCTGAAGCTGATCTCCAACAACCTGGCCAACGTCAGTACGGTCGGCTTCAAGAAGGATCGCGCATCCTTTGAAGATCTTGTGTACCAGATGCGCCGCCAGCCGGGTGCCCAGTCGTCGGAAGAGTCTCAGTTGCCGTCCGGCCTGCAGGTGGGTAGCGGTGTGCGGGTGGTCGGTAGCCAGAAGCTGTTCGAAGATGGCGATTCAATTGTTACCGGCGAGACCTATGACCTGGCGATCAGCGGGCGCGGTTTCTTCCAGATCAGCCTGCCCAATGGTGACCTGGCTTACTCCCGCAATGGCCAGTTCCATATCAACCCCGACGGTCAGTTGGTGACGGCGGAAGGCTATCTGCTGGAACCCAACATCACCCTGCCGGAGGAGGTGGTGGAGGTTACCGTCTCGGCAGACGGTCTCGTCAATGTCATTACCGCCGGTGATCCGAATCCGCAGGAGATCGGTCAGATTCAGCTGGCTGACTTCATCAACCCGGCCGGCCTGCAGGCGATGGGCCAGAACCTGTTCCTGGAGACGGCGGCCAGCAATGCGCCGATCCTGAACAACCCGGGTGACGGCGGTGCCGGCCTGATCAACCAGGGGATGCTGGAGGGCTCCAACGTCAACGCGGTCGAGGAGCTGGTCAATATGATCACCACCCAGCGGGCTTACGAGATGAACTCAAAAGTGATCTCCACCGCCGATCAGATGCTGTCCTACGTGACTCAGAACCTGTAATAGCGGATTGAGGTGAAGACGATGAGAGCGGTCCTGTTGTGGACAATGGCGGTGTTGCTGCTGAGTGGCTGTGTCAACAAGCCGCCGAAGCCGGACAATCCGGTCTATGCGCCGGTACGCCCGCAGGCCCTGGTGCAACCCCAGGCGGTGACCGGTTCCATCTATAACCCGGCCACCAGTATGGATCTTTATGGCGAAGGTCGTGCTCGCCGGGTGGGCGATATCCTGACCGTTGTGCTGACCGAGAGTACCCAGTCCAGCAAGAGCGCCAAGACGGAGGTCGACAAATCCGGCTCAACCACGCTTCAGCAACCAACGGTGCTGGGCAATGCGGTTTCGATCGCTGGCAACCCGTTGAGCTTCAGCTTGCCGGAAAGCACCACCGAGTTCGAAGGGGAAGGTAAATCCAACATGAGCAACAGCCTCAGCGGCAATATCTCGGTGACCGTGCATGAGGTGTTGCCCAACGGTACGCTGCTGGTACGGGGCGAAAAGTGGCTGACGTTGAACCAGGGCGACGAATATATCCGCATCTCCGGCATGGTGCGGCCGCGAGACGTGCTGGCGGATAACACGGTGCTGTCGACCAAGCTGGCGGACGCCCGGATCACCTACAGTGGTACCGGTAGCGTGAGTGATTCCAATGTAATGGGCTGGGTCAGCAAGTTCTTTATCAGCCCGCTCTGGCCGTTCTAACAACCGAGGTGCATGCGATGCAGAAGTTGATTTCGTTGATGCTGTTGCTGCTGGTATCGATGACCGCCAGCGCAGAACGGCTGAAGGATATCGTCAGCGTCTCCGGGGTGCGTTCCAACCAGTTGGTCGGTTACGGCCTGGTGGTGGGGCTGGACGGCACCGGTGACAAAACTTCATTTACCTCGCAGACCTTCCGCAACATGCTGAACAACTTCGGCGTGGCGATTCCGGCGTCGGTCGATCCGAAGTCGAAAAATATCGCCGCCGTGGCGATTCATGCCGAGCTGCCGCCGTTTGCCAAGCCCGGCCAGCGGATCGATATCACCGTGTCGGCGATCGGTGATGCCAAGAGCCTGCGTGGCGGCAGTCTGCTGATGTCGCCGCTGAAAGGGGCTGACGGGCAGGTCTACGCGATCGCCCAGGGCAACCTGGTGGTGTCCGGCTTCGGTGTCGAAGGCAACGATGGCTCGCGGTTGTCGCTGAATGTGCCGAGTGTCGGCCGTATTGCCAACGGCGCCACGGTCGAACGGACGGTGCCGAACGCGTTCAACCACGGTGACAGCCTGGTGATCAACCTGAACAACCCGGACTTTACCACTTCACGTCGGGTGGCGGAGCAGATCAACGCGTTGCTCGGACCGCAGATCGCCTCCTCAATGGATGCCTCCTCGATCCGGGTTCGGGCGCCGCGCGATCCGGCGCAGCGGGTCTCCTTCCTGTCGATCCTGGAAAACCTGGAGGTGCAGCCGGCCGAGGAAGCGGCCCGGGTGGTGATCAACTCCCGCACCGGCACCATCATCATCGGCCAGAACGTGCGGGTTTCGCCGGTGGCGATCACCCACGGCGGCCTGACCGTCAATATCACCGAAAACTTCGATGTCACTCAGCCCAATCCGTTGGGTCGCGGTGAAACCGTGGTGACGCCGCGCAGTACCATCGAAGTGGAGGAGGGCTCCGGACATATGTTCGAGTTCGCGCCGGGTGCCTCGCTGCAGGATCTGGTGGAAGCGGTCAATCAGGTTGGCGCTGCGCCGGGCGACCTGATGGCGATTTTGGAAGCGCTGAAGCAGGCCGGGGCGCTGAAGGCTGAATTGGTGGTTATCTAACATGCTGAAAACCCCCAGTGCCGCCGACAGCAAGCTGTTCACCGATCTGGCCGAGCTGCAGAAACTGAAGTCGAAAGACAACCGCAACACCCCTGAGGCGCTGCAGGCTGTCGCCCAGGAGTTCGAGCAGCTGTTCATGAACATGATGCTGAAAAGCATGCGCCAGGCCAACGAGGCGTTCGGCAAGGACAACTTCCTGAACTCCAACGATGTCCAGTTTTACCAGGAGATGCTCGACAGCCAGTTGACGCTGGAGCTGTCCAAGAAGCAGGGGGTCGGCTTGGCGGAGGTGATGGTCCGCCAGCTTTCCAAGACGCTGCCGGGCGGCGGAGAAAAGGCGGCCAGCCAGGCGGCGGATAATGCCGGAGAGACTGTCTCCTCCACCGGTGTGGGCAGCGCTAAGCTGCCACGGCCAGAGCCGGCTGCAGATCCCACAGCACTGATCGCTCGTATAGTCGAGTCGGCCGCTGTGGTGGAATCAAAACAGCCGCAAAAGCAGGAGCTACCGCCCCATATCACCGCTCCTGATTCTGCCGAACTGCAGCCGGTGCCGGTGAAGAAGACTGAACCGGCCGCAGTGGCGAAGGTGTTGCCGGATAGCTTCGACAGTGCCGAGCAGTTCGTCAGCGAACTGACCCCGCTGGCCGAACGGGCGGCCGCTGAATTGGGTGTTAGACCGCAGGTGCTGCTGGCCCAGGCGGCACTGGAAACCGGTTGGGGCAAGCATATGGTGCGCCGTGAAGATGGCAGCAACAGCTACAACCTGTTCAACATCAAGGCGGACCGCCGCTGGGATGGCGAGCGGGCCAGCGTCAGCACCCTGGAGTACCGGGATGGTATCGCCCAACGGGAACAGGCGGCGTTTCGCGCCTATGGCTCCTATCAGGAGAGTTTCGACGACTATGTCGCCTTCCTGAAGGAGAACCCCCGCTATCAGCAGGCGCTGCATCAGGCGGCCGACCCGGAAGCCTATTTGCAGGAGCTACAGCAGGCGGGCTATGCGACCGACCCGGCCTATGCGGACAAGATTATCGAGATTGCCCGCCGGCCGCTGCTGCTGGCGGGAATTACGCCTCAAGATTCCTGATCGCTTGTCGCTAACTTAACTAATGTTATTGGCCCCTTTTTTGTGGGCACGGACGAATCAAGGTAGGTGGATGCCATGTCTTTCGGATTGCTGAACATCGGTACCCAGGCATTGAATGCCAACAGCTCCTCACTGGCGGTGGTTGGCCAGAATATCGCCAACGTCAACACCGAGGGCTACAACCGCCAGACGGCAAACTGGGCCACCCGTGAGGGCGGCAACGGGGTGGTGGTCTCGTCCGTGGAGCGCATCGTCGACCAGTTCCTTGCCAAGCAGCTGCGAGGGGATAGCTCCACCTACAACTTCGACGATCAGAAGGCGCTGTACTCTTCGCAGCTGGATAATATCCTGGCGTCGGCTTCCAGCGGTCTGGATGGTGCGATCGATAAGTTCTTCACGTCGATGCAGAACATCGTTGACGACCCCACATCGATCCCCAACCGTAATCTGTTCCTGGAAGATACCGAGGCGTTGGCACGACGCTTCAATACCTTGGACGATACGCTGAACAGTCAGATCGATGTGCTGAACAACCAGTTCTCCGATATCAGCGATAAGGTCAACGTATTGACCAAGCAGGTTGCCCAGCTGAACGAAAAGATTCAGTTGGCCGATGCCAAGGGGACGCCGGCCAACGAGCTCTATGACCAGCGCGACCAGGCGATCAAGTCGCTGTCCGAGATAATGGAAATCTCTGTCAGCAGTAACAACGGCGGTGTCACCGAGAGCATCTTTATCGGCAGCGGGGTGCCGTTGGTGGTGGGCATCGATGCCAACGAGATGGTTGTCTCGACCGGTAACCCGCGCATCAATCAGTACGAGATCAGCGTGCGGATCGGCAACAATTCGGTCGAAGTAACCGACCAGATTAAAAGCGGCCAGCTGGGCGGCTTGATCGATTATCGCGATAGCATGCTGAACCCCGCGATCAACGAGATCGGTCGAATCGGCCTGGTACTGGCGGAAACGATGAATGCCCAGCACCAGAAAGGCGTCGACCTGAACGGTAATCTGGGCGGGGAGCTGTTCAATGACATAAACGACCCCAGTGCGCTCCGCGCCCGCATTCTGCCGAACCACGAAAACAAGGGGCCGACCCCCAGCAAGCAGTACGTCTATATCACCGACATCACCCAGGTGGAGGCCAGTGATTACAATCTGAAGTTCACCTCGATCCGCGACTTCAGCATCACCCGCGAGTCGGATGGCCAGGTCATCAAGATGTCGCAGCTGACCCAGGTGACCGATCCGCAGGATGTCACCGACGGCAGCTACTACGTGGATTGGAGTACTGGTGAGCTAACTGTCAGCGTCGATGGTTTTCGGACTGAGCTGGAGGTTGATGGCGGTTTTCGGTTGAACAACGAGTATCTGATCCAGCCGGCCCGCTACGGTGCGCGCGATTTCGATGTTCAGATCAACGCGGCCGATCAACTGGCGCTGGGCAGTCCGGTGCGGATTACCGAAAATGCCAATAATCAGGGCAACGGTATCGCGCTGGTGGAGGTTGACGATGTCACCCGGCCGACCTTCACGACCGGCACTCAGCAGCTGACCCCGCCGGTGGAGGTGGTATTCAATAACACCGACCCGCTCAGCTACACGGTGTACGATATCAGCGATCCGGACAACCCGGTGCCCCATGACCAGGGCTACGGTCCGATGAAAGATATCTCTTTCACGGCCGGCGACAGCATCGATATGGATGGCTACACCATCACCATCAACAACCAGCCGAAACCGGGTGACCGCTTCACCTTCGATTACAACAGCGACGGGGTGTCGGATAACCGCAACGCGCTGGCGATGTCCAACCTGCAGAGCCAGAAACTGACCCCGCAGGGCACCTACCAGCAGAGCTACGATGTGCTGGTGGAAACGGTCTCCAGTCAGACCGCCAATGCCAAGGTAAACCTGTCGGCCAGCGATGCGATGCTGCAGTCCACCGTCAACCAGTTCGCCTCGGTGTCGGGGGTGAATATGGACGAAGAAGCGGCCAAGCTGGTGCAGTTCCAGCAAGGTTATCAGGCGGCGGCACAGCTGATCAGCGCCTCCCAGACCATCTTCGACAGTCTGTTGAACAGCCTCTAAGGTAGCTTGTCATGCGTATCTCCACCCAGCAGCAATATGCCAACGCCGTACGCAATATGCAGCGTAACCAGAGCAACCTGGCCGACCTGCAGAACCAGGTTGCCACCGGCAAGAAGTTCAGCCAGCCCAGTGACAATCCGCTGGTATCCTCCCAGGTGGTCAAGCTGAACCGCGAGCTATCCGAATTGGAAAAGTACCAGAACAACGTCGAGGTCACCCAGCGCCGGATCGAGCTGGAAGAGACGGTGTTGGGTGATATCAATACCGCCATGGACAGGTTGCGCGAAGTGACTATCCGGGCCGGCGATGCCGCACTGAATGATAACAACCGGGCCTCAATCGCAGCAGAGATCCGCCAGATCGTCGACAGCATGGCCGGTCTGATGAATACCAAGGATGCCGCCGGTGAGTATATCTTTTCCGGCAACAAAGGCTTCCAGCAGCCCTATACCCAGAATGCACTGGGCCGCTATGACTACAACGGCGACGACGGCCAGCGTCATATCCAGGTCGGTTCGACGCTGACGGTGCCGGCCGGCGACTCCGGCTTCGAGCTGTTCGAGTCGGTCGCCGGCGCATTGCAGATAAGCCTGAACAGTGATCCAAACAGCGATGGTCAGGCTGAACTGGCGATCCAGAATGCCCGGTTTGCCAGTACCGCGGCTGAAACTCAGTTCAAGGACTATCAAAAGCTGAACCAGACCGGTGATCTGCAGTTCGAGATCAGTGTCGAGCAGGCCGATCCGCTGTCCTACAGCTACCGTATCCTGGACAGTGGCGGCAATGAATTGCAGGCTGCCCAATCGCTGGGGGGGGCGTTGTCGTCTGGCCCGGTTGCGGTGAACTTCCAAGGGTTGCAGTTCGATCTGGTAGCACCGCCGCTTGATTCGCTGGAGTTTGAAACCTCTGCGGAGGTTAGCGGCGTCCAGGCGGTGTCGTTGACCGACCGCACTGCAGCGGAAAGCTTTGCCAAGCAGTATGGCGATGTGACCATCAATTTCACCGATGATCTCCTCAAGGAATATGAGCTGGTCTCGTCGGTGACCGGCCTGCCGATCGATATCGGTGGTACGACCACCTTCAACTATGTCGATAACGGCACCATCAGCTACGGCGGTATCGAGGTGCAGCTGGGTACGCCGGTGACCGGTGACAGCTTTACCGTGCAGGCGCCGACCACCAACCCGGAGATCACCAGGCAGGTCTCCAATGTGACCGATGTGGAGATTGTCGATACCGCGCAATTTGCAACCTTCTCCACCGCGATGCCGGTTGGCGGCAAGATGGATGTGGTGTTCGATACCGGCGCTGGTACCTATGAGCTGTTCGATGACGGTGGCGTTTCTCTGGGCACCTTCAACCTTTCGGCGCTGCCGGATGTGAACCTCGGTACCGATCCGGTACTGCCCAGCGTTGCGGTCGATACCGGTCTGAAACTGGAAACCGGGACCCTGGTCGATGGTGAGCGGCTGACAATCAATGTGCCGCCCAGGGCTCAGTCGACCATCAAGGTCGAGCCGGAGCAGAAGAATATCCTCGATGTCGCGCTGGACCTTGCAGAAGTGTTGGAAACTCCGGTACTTAGTCAGACACAACGAAACGAATTGAATGATGCGTTGGCAACGGCATTGGATGGTATCGATGAAGCGCAGGAACGGATTACCCAGTCCACTGCGGCGATCGGTTCACGCTTGAACACGCTGGAGGATATCAAGTCCGCCAACGAGGATTTTAAGCTGTATACCAAAACCACCCTGTCCAATCTGGAAGATGCCGATCTGACCGAAGTGATCACCGAGCTGCAGTTGGAGCAGACCCTGCTGCAGGCCTCGCAGACGGTGTTCGGCAAGGTGCAGTCGCTGAGCCTGTTCGATCATATCCGTTAAGTTTTTTCAGGTGACTTTCTAATCCGTAGCAGACCACTAGGCATGCCCTTTAGGTACTGGTCGCGACAGGGGTGGCAAGGTCCGTGGGTGTCGCCCTCGGAGCGGGCTGCTACGAAGCGCCGTCCTGTAGCAGCGGGCTCCGACCGTGACAGGAATTGGCACGGTCCGTGGGTGTCGCCCTCAGAGCGGGCTGCTACGAAGCGCCGTCCTGTAGCAGCGGGCTCCGACCGCGACGGGGCTTGGCAGGGACCGTAGATATCGGCCTCAGAGCGGGCTGCTACGGCAGATCTCCTGTAGGGCGTCACCCGGGGCTCCACCGCCGCAGGCGGTTGAAACAAAACGCCTGCCGGCGTTAGGCCGGCCAGGTCTACCCGGCCGGGTCCGGTCCTACAGCAGCCTGCCGGAGGCTAAGCTGGAAAGGCTCGGCTGCTGTCGTTCTTATTTAAACGCCCGATACGCCTTGGCCGCCTTGCCACCCTGGTTCAACTTCTTCTTCTCTTCGACCACCTGCTGCCGGCGGGCCTGGGCCTGGGCGATCAGCTGCTGGTCGATCTGCTGGATCTGGTGAATCAACTCACGCACCCGGCCGGCGTCCTCGGGCGGCGGTGCCTGATCGGCAATCCGGGCGATCAGCTCGCTGCGCTGCTGCTGCAGCTGCTCGAATTCCAACCACTTCTGTTCGGCGGCAAGCTCGGTCAGTTGGTGAGTCAAGGTCAGCGCCTGTTCGAGGGTCTGCAACATGGTTAAACGCCCGTTTGACGATTGTTTGCGAAAAGTCCTTAAGCATCCAAGGGTACTGGCCGCTAACCATAAAGCAACCAGTTGTTGGCGCGGCAAAAAAATCGCTTCTTTACGGAAAATAATCGCTAAAGAGGCATCTGAACCGGTCGATAACCCTGAGTACAGATTTCTGACAGCCTGCCGGAGAAAACAGACCGACAGGCGAAATGAACGAAAGATACGTTACAGCCGGTACCGACAGCGCGCCGGGTGAACCACTAAGGAGAAAGTCTCATGGCTATGGTAATTAACTCCAACATCATGTCGATGAATGCTCAGCGCAACCTGAATACTGCGCAGGCTGAGCAGAACCAGGCGATGGAGCGTCTTACCAGCGGTAAGCGCATCAACTCGGCAGCGGACGATGCGGCCGGTCTGGCAATCGCCAACAAGATGACCTCTCAGATCACCGGTCTGAACCAGGCGGTGCGTAACGCCAACGACGGTATCTCCATGATCCAGACCGCTGAAGGCGCGTTGGACGAGTCCACCAACATCCTGCAGCGTATGCGTGAACTGTCGGTGCAGTCTGCCAACGGCACCTACACCGAAGGGAACCGAAACACCCTGAACGCTGAGCTGAAGCAGCTGACCGAAGAACTGGACCGAATTGCCGAGACTACAACTTTCAACGGTCAGAAGGTACTGGATGGCTCGCAGGGCAAACTGGAAATTCAGGTGGGCTCCGAATCCAACCAGACCATCAGCATGGAAATCGGTGCAATGGATTCCAAGTCTCTGGGCCTGGGCTCTACTTCTGCCGATGTCGCCGGTACCCACTTGGCCCAGGCGCTGGGCTCCACCACCATCGACGACGGTGATGTGTTGATCAATGGCCAGAACATCGGTGCATTTGATGGCGCTAGCCAGACTTTCGACGACCTGATCGATCAGATTAATACCAATGTCAACGGTGTGACCGCATCCGGTTTTAACACCGTCGAAGCGACCTCCGTCGGTGACGGTGTTACCACTGCAGCGGCTGAGCTGACCATTGATATCACCGATACCGATGGTTCCACTACGCAGTACGTGATCCAGGACACCAACAATATGGATGAGCTGGTTGCTGCGATCAACGACAAGACCGGCGGTAAAGTGGCGGCCGAGTTGAACGACGACGGCCAACTGGTTCTGTCCAACGACACTGGTGCAACCATTGCGCTGTCCAGTGGCGGTACCCTGTCGGATATCACCGGTAACATCACCGCAACTTCACACGGCCAGATCGCGCTGAGCTCTGATGACGGTTCCGATATTACTGTTGAAGCTGGCGTCAGCGGCACTGCGACTGATTTGGCCAACTTGGGCTTCCAGGAGTCCCGGGCGGACGGTACTGTGGTTGGCGGGGCGCTGAATAACACCGCGCTGGCCTATGGAGAGCTGACAATCAACGGTACCGTGATTGACCACGAAAATACCGACACTCTGCAGGGCAAAGTGGATAACATCAATGCTGCATCGGGTGATACTGGTGTCATTGCTAGCTTGAAAGCTGAAACCGATGGCACTGCAGATCTGACCAAAACCTCTACAGAGTTGACCAGTACAGCGTACCCGCCGGCAGGTGGTGTAACTATCGCCATCGGTGACCAAATCAATATTAACGGTACCGAAATTACCTTCACTGGTACTGATATGGCGACTATCGTGGCCGATATTAATGGCTCTACTGGCGACACAGGGGTTACTGCACGGGCCGACGAAAACAACCAGCTGCATCTGTACTCCGAAGGCAACATCACCATGTTCCAAGGTACTACCAATGGTAGTACCTTCGGTACCGACTTTGGCTTGGGCGCTTCAATCGGTGCATCTGCCGCAGCTTCCACAACAACCGCTGCTACCACTATTCAAAACAACGACACTATCAAGATCAATGATAACGAGGTTGTCTTGACTGATGTATCGTCCATGGATGCGATCATTTCGGATATTAATGGCGCCCAGAGCACCACTGGTGTATTCGCCTCAGTCAATGATCAGGGTGAGTTGGTACTGAGCTCTAATGCTGCCTTTACCATTGCGGAAGGTGATGTCAACGGTTCTAAGGTTCTCAATAGTCTGGGGCTGAGTGCTGGTAACAATCAAGCTGGTCTGGAGTTGAAATCACTGAGCGGTAACCCGATCAGTATCGAACTGAGCGGTAGCGGTGCAGCCAACACCGGCCTGATTGAACAGAACGCCAGCACTGGTGGTGCAGGTTTCGGTTCTTCTATCAGCAGCATCGATATCTCTAGCGCATCGAGCGCACAGAAGGCGATTGATGTTATCGATAATGCTCTGGATACCATCAACGAAACCCGTGGTAACCTTGGTGCAGTCAACAACCGTCTGGATTTCACCATCAACAACCTGTCCAGCGTAGCGGAAAACGCCTCTGCGGCCCGTTCCCGGATCGAGGATGCGGACTTCGCCCAGGAATCCGCCAACCTGAGCCGAGCGCAGGTACTGCAGCAGGCCGGTACCTCAATGTTGGCCCAGGCCAACTCTGCACCGCAGCAGGTATTGTCTCTGCTGCAGTAAGTGGGATAATCCTACGTTACTAGCTAAAGCTGCCCTGCCCCTGGTGGGGCAGCTTTCTTGGATATAACAGGGGGTGTGTCATGGAAATCGACGCTATGAACACAGCCGCCGCGACTGTCACTGCGCAGAGTGCGGCCCAGCAAACGGAACAGAAACAGCCGGTCGAGCCGTTAACGCCGGTGTCAGAGGTGAAGGCCTCTTCGAACAGCCCCGAAGTAACGGGCGAGAAAGAAGAGCTGTCGGTCGAGCAACTTGAAGCGGCGATCGAAAAGCTCAACGAATTGATGAAAGACAGCCAGCGTTCGCTGTCATTCAGTGTCGATCGGGATCTCGACAAGGTGGTGGTCCAGGTGAAGGATTCCCAGACCGACGAAGTAATCCGTCAGATACCCAATGAAGAGACGCTGAATTTTGCCAAGAACCTGGAAGGGGTAATTGGCGTTATCTTCAATGACCATGCCTGAGCCTTGCCGGTAATAGGAGGGCTCAGTATCTAGCCGCCGGGAGGGAGCAATGAGCAACAATATCGTAGGCGCACTGGGAGGTGGTTCAGGTATTGATGTATCCAGTCTGGTTAACCAGCTGGTTGAGATCGAAAAAGCCCCTCAGCAGAACCGGCTGAATTCACAGAAAGAGACGCTGGAAGCGCAGATCTCGGCCTACGGCCTGGTGAAAAGCGCCATCAGCGAATTTCAGAGCGTACTTTCACCGCTCTCCAATCCCGATACCTTCAATGCCCGTTCGGTCTCTTTTCCGGAAACCGATGTCATCACGCCGAACTCACTGTCGCCCAACGCCCAGACTGGTACCTACCAGATAGAGGTCCTCAGTGTAGCCCAGGCGCAGAACTTGGCCAGCGGGGCGATTACTGATACCAGTGCGGCACTGGGGGCAGGCGAATTGTCGATCCGTTTCGGCAGCTGGACCAGCTATACCGAAGCCGGTGGTCCGGTTGGGTTCTCAGTGAATGCCGACGAGGATAGCCTGACAGTCGAGTTGGATGCTGACGATTCTCTAGAGGATCTGGTTAGGAAGATCAACGATTCCGACTCAGATCTGCAGGCATCGATCATTACTACCGATGGCCAGAGCCAGCTGATGCTGACCGCGCCCTCCGGTGAGAGCCGGCAGATGGAGATTACGGTTACCGGCGATGCCAATCTGGATCAGTTCGCATTTAACGAGGCGACCGGTGCCGGCAGTATGCTGCAGACCCAGGGCGGTGCAGATGCCGAGATCGAGCTGAATGGCCTGACTGTGAAGCGGGATACCAACGATATCGACGATGTGATCCAAGGGCTCGACTTTACGTTGAACAAAGCAAGTCCCGGCGACAAGTTCACTTTTTCCATCTCTCAAGACAAAGCTACCGGCGAGCAAGCGATCCGTGATTTCGTGGAGGCTTACAATGCACTCTATGAAACCATGAAGAACCTGACCGGCGTTAAATTGGCGAAGGATGATGAGGAGCTGGAGGAGAACCAAGCGGGTGTACTGTCGACTGATGGTACAGCCAAGAGCATCTTGTCGTCGTTGCGGAAAACTATTGCTACAGCGGTCCCTGGTATTAGCGACATTAATATGCTGACCTATATTGGTATTCGTACCAATCAGGATGGCACTCTAGAATTTGTCGATGATGAGGGCAGCGATGGCAAAACCGACTTTGAGCGGGCAATTGCTGACGGATTCGATGATATTGCCAAGCTCTTTTCGGTGAACACCAGTTCGACCAACAGTAATGTTGCTGTGTCGTTAGGCTACAATGCCGGTAATGTCTCGGCCGGCACCTACGAGTTAAATATCACCACCGAGCCGACTCAGGCGCAAGCCTCTGGAAATGCTATCACTTCGCTGGACCTCAGTGCCGGCGGTCCGCATACATTCAAGTTCACGATAAATGGTACCACCACCAATGAGCTTACGCTGCCGGATAAGGTATACGCCTCTGGGGATGAGTTGGCGTCGGAGCTGCAGTCGCTGATCAATGGCGATAGTAATTTGGACGCCTATCAGCGTATAGAGGTCGGCTACGATTCCGGCTCTAACCAGCTGACCTTCAACAGTCGCGAGTATGGTTCAGACTACAATTTCAGTTTCTCCGGTGTCAGTGCGAGCTTGACCGATATCGGTTTGAGCGATGCGCTGGTTGCCAGCAATGGTACCGATGTTGCTGGCACCATCGATGGCAGAGCTGCATTTGGCAGTGGTGATGTCTTACTGCCTGAGATTGGCGACCCGTTAAATGGTTTGACATTTACTGTAGGGCCGGGAAGTTTTGGCACTAGCAGTATTAACTTCTCCCGGGGGTTGGCGGGCGAGCTTGACCTGCTAGCTTCAACTCTGCTAAGAGAAAAGAGCACTGATGAGAATCCGGCCCCGATCGCTCTGCGAGAGGCGAACATCAACAAGGCTCTCACGGGGATAGAAAGCGATCAGGAAGATCTGGATCGCCGGATGGATAAGGTGCAGAGCCGATTGATGGCCCAGTTCCTAGCGATGGAAAGTATACTGGCACAGTTCAAGACCACCGGGGATTCTCTCGAAGGTATGCTGGCTAACCTGCCGTTTACGGCGCAGTACAAATAATTATTACCGGATATTGGCAGATATGAGTATTAATCTGAGCGCGCTTAAGCAGTATCAAAGTGTCGATCTGAAAGCGTCTGTGGCGACCGCTTCGCCGCATAAGCTAATTCTTATGTTGTTCAATGGCGCATTGGAAGCCCTGGCGAAAGCGCGTGGCGCAATCGAGCGGAACGACATCGAGGGCCGTACAAAACAGCTGAACAAAAGCACTGATATCGTGATGGGTTTGCGCGATATGCTGGACCATGAGAAGGGTGGCGAAGTGGCCGCCAATCTTGATGCGCTGTATGACTATATCGTTCGTACCATGTTGCAGGCTAACCGTGAGAACAGCGCTGAGAAAGTTCAGGAAGTTATGGATCTGCTTTTGACTGTGAAGCAGGGCTGGGAAGAGATGCCCGACGAGCATAAACAGTAAATTTCTGCGCGAGACATCAGGTATTGGAAAAGCGGCTACGGCCGCTTTTTTGTATTTTGAGGCTTTCTAAATATGCCCTCCCTGGTTGGAGCAGGCTGTAGGGCGTTTCCTCCCCCACACATGGGGTGATGCCACCGCAGGGGGGGGGCTGGCGGCGTTTGGTCGCCTAGATGCGACCCTACTGACACTGGCCATCTGCGTGCCAATTAATTGACTTGACGTGGCGTCAAGGCATACTAGTGCGACCAATATTTGACGTCTTCAGTGATGGGTACGCAATGGGCCAGGAAATAGTCGTCATCGACGACAACCAACAGCGCCGTACGGAGCTGGGCGGGTTGCTGGAGTTCATAGGCTGTCGCAGCCGGGTCACCGACTTCGTCAGCTGGTTGCAGCGCGACCGCAATGAGCCGCTGGCCGAAGGCGCGGTGATCGCGTTCGGCGAGAGTTCGCTGCCGGTGTCGCTGGAGAAGATGCTGCTGGAACTGCAGGAGCTGCAGCCCGGCACGGCGGTGCTGTTCCTGGCCGAATGGGCCGAGGTCGAGACCCTGCCGGCGCCGCTGCAGCAGATGATCTGCGCCCAGATCCACTATCCCTACCGTTATAAGGAGCTGATGGATGCGCTCTACCAGGCGCAGCATTACGCTCAGGCCTGCCGTGCCCAGCGCCAGGCGACCTGCGACGACTTTTCGATGCAGGATGGCCTGGTCGGCATCAGCCCGCAGATGCAGCGGGTGCGACAGATGATCGCCCAGGTGGCCGGCCGCGATGTCAGTGTGCTGATCACCGGCGAGTCGGGCACCGGCAAGGAGCTGGTGGCACAAACCCTGCATAACCGTTCTACCCGGGCCAATGGCCCCTTTGTACCGATCAACTGCGGCGCCATTCCGCCGGACCTGCTCGAGAGCGAGTTGTTCGGCCATGAGAAGGGCGCCTTCACCGGTGCGGTGTCCAGCCGGCAGGGGCGTTTCGAGCTGGCCCAGGGCGGCACCCTGTTTCTCGATGAAGTGGGCGACATGCCGCTGCCGATGCAGGTCAAGCTGCTGCGGGTACTGCAGGAGCGGGAGTTCGAGCGGGTCGGCGGTATCAAGACCATCAGCGTCGATGTGCGGGTGATCGCCGCGACCCACAAGAACCTGGAGCAGATGATCCTCGACGGCGGGTTCCGCGAGGACCTCTATTACCGGCTCAATGTATTCCCGATCGAGATGCCGGCGCTGCGCGAACGGCAGAACGATCTGCCGGTGCTGTTGGACGAATTGGTGCAGCGGATCGACGATGCCGGCATGGGGCGGTTGCGCTTCCATCCATCGGCGCTGGAGTCGCTGATGCAGCATGACTGGCCGGGCAACGTGCGCGAGCTGGCCAACCTGGTCGAGCGGCTGGCGATCATGTACCCCGACGGGGTGATCGGTATCGATGAACTACCGGCCAAATTTCGCTATGGTGCCGGTTCTGCGACGCTTCCGGACATTGCCGCAACGGGCCAGCAATCGTTGCCGCTGCTGGTGCCGCAGTCGATCAATGCGGGGCAGGCGGTGCCAATGGACCAGCTGCCGGAGGAGGGGGTTGATCTCAAGGCGCACCTGGAGCAGATCGAGCAGTCGCTGATCCGCCAGGCGCTGGAAGCCAGCGACCATGTGGTGGCCCGCGCCGCCGATAAACTGCAGATCCGGCGTACCACGCTGGTGGAAAAGATGCGCAAGTACGGTATCCAGCGTAAGTAATGTTCTGTTCGCCGCGGGGCGCGCCTCCCACAAGTGCTGGCACGACCAGCGTAGGAGGCGCGCTACAGGGGATGGATGTAGGGCCGGACCTGGCCGGCCAAAACGCCGGCAGGCGTTCTCAACCGCAGTCGGCATGGCGCCCCGGGTGGCGCCCTACAGCAAAGCAAGTTTAAAGAAAAAACAGATGTCAGAATTTTTAGCCGCCAGTAAGCTGAGCGACGCCCAGGTCAGTGCGCTGATCGCCGAGAACCGCCGCCTCAGGGCGCTGGTCGATCAGCAGGCGACCCGTCAGCAGCAGGCGGAAACCGCTAACGAGCAGGCGGAATCACGGCTGCGCCACCTGCTGGACCTGATGCCGGCCGGGGTATTGCTGATCAACAACAGCGGCCGGGTCTACGACTGCAATCCGGCCGCGGAGAGGATGCTGGGTACGCCGCTGGTCGGCGAGATCTGGGCGCAGGTGATCGAGCGCAGCTTCTCGCCGCAGTCGGACGACGGTCACGAGATCTCGTTAAAGAGCGGCCGGCGGGTGCAGTTGGCGACCTGTGCGTTGACCTCCGAGCCGGGCCAGCTGTTGCTGCTGACCGACCTGACCGAAACCCGCTTGCTGCAGGACCGGCTGTCGCACTACCAGCGGCTGTCCGAAATGGGCCGGATGATGGCGTCGCTGGCGCATCAGATCCGCACGCCGCTGTCGGCGGCATTGCTCTATATGGATCATCTGGCCCGGCCCGATCTCAGCGTCGAACAGCGCAGCCGGTTTACCGGCAAGGTGCGTTCGCGACTGGAGAACCTTGAACAGCAGGTGCGCGACATGCTGGTGTTCGCCCGCGGTGAAACCAAGCTGGAGGACCGTATCAGCACCGAGCAGTTCTTCCGCGATCTGGACGATCAGCTCGATATACCGCTGGCCTATCACGAAGGGGATTGTGACCTGCGTAACGATGCACAGGGGCTGCAGTTCCAGTGCAACAAGGAGACCCTGCTGGGCGCGGTGATGAACCTGATTGAAAACGCCCTGCAGGCCGGCGGTAACCAAGTCACTCTGATGATCCGGATGCAGCGGCTGGAATCGATGTTGCAGCTGACCATCGCCGACAACGGGCCGGGTATGGATGAAGCGACCCGGCAGAAGGCACTGCAGCCGTTCTTTACCACCAAATCGCACGGTACCGGGCTGGGGCTGGCGGTGGCCCAGGTGGTGGCCCACGCCCACCACGGCCGGTTCGCCTTGCAGTCGCAGCCGGGTATCGGCACTGTGGTTTCCCTGACCCTACCTATCTATCAAGTGGATCCTGAATGAGTATCAAGGTACTGATCGTTGAAGATGATCCCGAATTGCGCGAAGCGATCGGCGACACCCTGGAACTGGCCGGTATGAGCTACCGCGAGGCCGGTGACGGTGAGCAAGCGCTCACCCAGTTGGAGCAGGGGATGGTCGATATCGTGGTCACCGACGTCAATATGCCGGGTATGGACGGGCACCAGCTGCTGGCCCGGTTGAGCCAGCAGTATCCCGGCCTGCCGGTGATCCTGATGACCGCCTTCGGCCAGGTGCAGAAAGCGGTCGAGGCGATCCGCAACGGCGCGGTCGATTACCTGATGAAGCCGTTCGATGCCGATACCCTGGTGGCGACCATCAAGCGGTTTGCGGTGGGCCTGGCTGCCGGTACCGCCGCTGAAGAACCGATCGCCGAAGAGAACAGCTCGCGTCAGCTGCTGCAGCTGGCCTGCCGGGTGGCGCAGACCGATTCGACGGTGCTGATCACCGGCGAATCCGGTACCGGTAAGGAGGTGCTGGCGCAATATATCCACAACCAGTCGGCCCGGGCGGACAAACCGTTCGTGGCGCTGAACTGTGCCGCGATTCCGGAAAACATGCTGGAGGCGATCCTGTTCGGCCATGAAAAGGGCGCCTTCACCGGTGCCCATGCCGCCAGCCCCGGTAAATTCGAGCAGGCCAACGGCGGCACCTTGCTGCTGGACGAGGTCACCGAGATGGATCTCGGCCTGCAGGCCAAACTGCTGCGCGTACTGCAGGAGCAGGAGGTGGAACGGGTCGGCGGTCGCCAGACCATCAAGCTGGATGTGCGGGTGCTGGCCACCACCAACCGTCAGCTGGAGAGTTACGTGCAGGAGGGCAAGTTCCGCGAAGACCTCTATTACCGGCTGAACGTATTCCCGTTGCAGTGGCTGCCGTTGCGCGAACGCCCGGCGGATATCGTACCGCTGGCGGAGCGGCTGCTGGTCAAGTACTGCCGCAAGATGCGTCGCGGCGCGGTGACGCTGTCGCCGGAGGCGGTCCAGGCACTGACCAGCCACCCCTGGCCCGGCAACGTCCGTGAACTGGATAACGTGATCCAGCGGGCGCTGATCCTGCAGCCCGGTGTGTTGATCCAGCCGGCTGACCTGCACCTGACGCCCGGCGCGATCCCGGTCGAGCAGCTGGCCCCGGTGGCAGCGGCACCGGCCGTCGAGGAGGCACTCGGCAGTGCCGATCTGGATTCGGCCGGCAGCCAGTTGGGCGACGGCATGCGCCAGCGTGAGTTCCAATTGATTATTGACGCACTTCAGGCCACCAACGGAAGTCGTAAAGAGGCGGCCGACAAGCTGGGTATCAGCCCTCGTACTTTAAGGTACAAACTGGCTCGCATGCGCGAGTCGGGTATCGATCTGGATAGCCTGCTGCGTAAGTGATTACTTACCCGGAAGGTCCCTCCGTTATTGCGATAGACCAATGTCTAATTCAGGCGTGGCGAAGCGGTTCGGTATAACCCTATGCAGTTCAGCCATTTATTGCGTCGTCTAAAACAATAACTATTATCAGTGGACGCAGTGGATTCGATAATTAAAACAAGCAAGCTAAGGGCATCACCATGAGTGAAGTAAAGGTCTATCCGGTCAAGCCGGAGGTCGCGGCAGCGGCACATTGTGATAACGAAAAATATCTGCAGATGTACCAGCAGTCGGTCAACGACCCGGACGCCTTCTGGGGCGAGCATGGCCGTCGTATCGACTGGTTCAAGCCGTTCTCCAAGGTCAAGAACACCAGCTTCGACCCGCACAACGTCGATATCCGCTGGTTCGAGGATGGCACCCTGAATGCTTCCTACAACTGCCTCGACCGTCACCTGGAAACCCGCGGCGACCAGGTCGCGATCATCTGGGAAGGTGACGACCCGAGCGAATCCGAGAAGATCACCTACCGCGAGCTGCACCAGCGGGTCAGCAAGTTCGCCAACGCCCTGAAAGCACAGGGCGTCGAGAAAGGCGATGTGGTCACCCTCTATATGCCGATGATTCCGGAAGCGGCGGTGGCGATGCTGGCCTGCGCCCGTATCGGCGCGGTCCACTCGGTGGTATTCGGCGGCTTCTCGCCGGATGCCCTGGCCGCTCGTATCCAGGGGGCCGAATCCAAGCTGGTGATCACTTCCAACTACTCGCTGCGTGGTGGCAAGGTGGTGCCGCTGAAAGAGAACGTCGACAAGGCGCTGGCCAACGAAGCCGCGGCGCGCTACGTGCAGAGCGTGGTGGTGGTCAAGCGGGTTGACCAGGATGTGGCCTGGGATGACAACCGTGACCGCTGGTACGAAGAGCTGGTCGCCGAAGCGTCCGCCGAGTGCCCGGCCGAGCAGATGGAGGCGGAAGCGCCGCTGTTCATCCTGTACACCTCCGGTTCGACCGGAGCGCCCAAGGGGCTCAAGCACACGACCGGCGGTTACATGGTCTACGCGTCGATGACCCACGAGTACGTATTCGACTACAAAGAGGGCGATATCTACTGGTGCACCGCCGATGTCGGTTGGGTAACCGGTCACAGCTATATCGTCTACGGTCCGCTGGCCAACGGCGCCACCACGCTGATGTTCGAAGGGGTGCCGAGCTATCCGGACAACAGCCGCTTCGGCCGGGTGATCGAGAAGCACAAGGTTAACCAGTTCTACACCGCGCCGACCGCCATCCGTGCGCTGATGCAGCAGGGTGACGACGTGATGGGCGACGCCGACCTGTCCAGCCTGCGGATTCTCGGCTCGGTCGGCGAGCCGATCAACCCGGAGGCCTGGGAGTGGTACAACCGGGTGATCGGCAAGGGTAACTGCCCGATCGTCGACACCTGGTGGCAGACCGAAACCGGCGGCATCATGATCACCCCGCTGCCGGGCGCTACCGATACCAAGCCGGGTTCCGCTACCCGTCCGTTCTTCGGCGTGCAGCCAGCGCTGGTGGATAACGAAGGCAACGAGCTGGAGGGCGCCGTTGATGGCAACCTGGTGATCAAGGACTCCTGGCCGGGCCAGAGCCGCTCGATCTGGGGCGATCACGAGCGTTTCGTGCAGACCTACTTCTCCACCTTCAAGGGCTGCTACACCACCGGTGATGGTGCCCGTCGCGACGCCGACGGCTACTACTGGATCACCGGCCGGGTTGATGACGTGATCAACGTCTCCGGTCACCGCATGGGTACCGCCGAAGTGGAATCCGCGCTGGTTGCGCACCCGGCGGTTTCCGAGGCGGCGGTGGTCGGCTATCCGCACGACGTCAAAGGCCAGGGGATCTACGTCTACGTGACCCTGCAGTCCGGTTACGAGCAGTCCGACGAACTGATGAAGGAGCTGCGCAACTGGGTACGCAGCGAGATCGGCCCGATCGCCTCGCCGGACCTGATCCAGTTCGCGCCGGGCATGCCGAAGACCCGCTCCGGCAAGATCATGCGCCGTATCCTGCGTAAGATCGCCGAGGACGATTTTGGTGCCCTGGGCGATACCTCCACGCTGGCGGATCCGTCGGTTGTCGACGATCTTATCGAGCATCGTATGAACCGTAAAAGCTGATCGAAACGGTTGTTGACGATTAGTCGTTTAAACTCCCTCCGTGCCATGGGGCTCGGGGGGAGTTTTGCGTTTAGAGGTGCTATGATGCCCTTCGGCTGGTCGGGCGAGAAGGCTGTCCAAGTGTCGACGATTTTGCCCGGTTTGCTCACACTGAACAGAGGCGGGCCAGCCTTGTTGTCCCGGCCTGCCGAAGAATGGCCATCTCCGGGGCCGGGAAGCGAGTTGCTCGACGACTTTGCTGGACCGCGAATCCATGCCGAATCTATGGTATGAATGAGCCCTGTCGATAGGGTGGCTTCGTAGGATTGTGTCGGATATCCGTATTCGGCTAGGGAGAAAGTACGCATGCAGCAGTTAGCGCAGAAAATCATCATCGCGGATGATCACCCGTTGTTTCGTGCCGCGCTGAAACAGGCAGTGGCACAGGCCCTGCCCGGAGTGGAAACCGTCGAGGCGGACACCCTGGCGGCGGTACAGGAAGCGGTGGAGAACAACCCCGATGCCGATCTGGTTCTGCTCGATATCCATATGCCGGGAACCAACGGCTTCTCCGGCCTGGTATTCCTGCGTGGCCAGAACCCGGGTATGCCGGTGGTGGTGGTGTCTGGCAGCGAAGCAAGCCATGTGATGAAGCGGGCGATCGACTACGGCGCCTCCGGCTTCATCCCGAAGTCGGCACCGCTGGAGACCATCTCTGAAGCGATTCTGGCGGTACTGGAAGGCGAGGAGTGGCTGCCGCAGGAGATTGCCGAAAACCTGGATGAGGTCAGCGAAGAGGACCAGCAGTTCGCCGAAGCGCTGGCGTCGCTGACGCCGCAGCAGTTCCGGGTGCTGACCATGCTGACCGAGGGGTTGCTGAACAAGCAGATCGCCTATGAGCTGAATGTCTCCGAGGCCACCATCAAGGCCCACGTTACCGCGATCCTGCGTAAGCTCGGTGTACACAGCCGCACCCAGGCGGTGATCGCCGCTCAGCGGCTGGGCGTCGAACCGCCGAAAACCGACCTCGGCTGATTCTTTTCAATATCTCGGGGTGCCGCGTTGGTACCCCTGTCACGCCTTGTCCGGCGCCATCCGGGGCGCCACTGCCGCAGGCGGTTAAATGCCGGCATCTGCGACCTCTCCATTGAATCTCGCGCAAACTGTCGCCTTGCCACGACGAGGGCCCCGTCGCAGCGGCTTCAGCCGCGACCGTCGGTGGCTACATCGGTATTGGAGCCATGATTGGTCGCCCTCGGAACGGGCTGCTACGGATCACGGAACCCTGTAGCAGCGGGCTTGGCATGCCCTTTGGGTACCGACCGCGATGGGGTTGGCCGATTCCGGTGGGTGTCGCCCGCGGAGCGGGCTGCTACGGATCACGGAACCCTGTAGCAGCGGGCTTGGCATGCCCTTTGGGTACCGACCGCGATGGGGTTGGCCGATTCCGGTGGGTGTCGCCCGCGGAACGGGCTGCTACGGATCATGGACCCCTGTAGCAGCGGGCTTGGCATGCCCTTTGGGTACCGACCGCGATGGGGTTGGCCGATTCCGGTGGGTGTCGCCCGCGGAGCGGGCTGCTACGGATCACGGAACCCTGTAGCAGCGGGCTTGGCATGCCCTTTGGGTACCGACCGCGACGGGGTTGGCCGATTCCGGTGGGTGTCGCCCTCGGAGCGGGCTGCTACGGTACGAGCCCTGTAGCAGCGGCTTTAGCCGCGACCGTCGGAGGCTACATCGGTATTGGTGCCATGATCGGTCGCCCTCGGAGCGGGCTGTTACGGCACGGGCTCTGTAGCAGCGCCCCAAGGGGTCAGGAAGCCACCGCCCGGGCGCTGGCGATCACCTTGTTGATCATCGCCCGCAATGCCGCCGGCCGGATCGGCTTGGTCAGCAGCTGGGCGCCGTAGTCGTTGATTTCGCTTTTCACCTCGTCGGTGCGGTCGGCGGTGATCACGATCGCCGGGACCGGCGTCGACCAGAGGTCGGCCAGGTCGCGCAATGCCATGATGCCGGTATGGGTGGCGCTGAGGTGGTAGTCGGCCAGGATGATATCCGGCTCGAACGGCGACACCTGGCACAGCTCGCGCGCTTCCTCGCCCGACAGTGCGGTGATCACCTCGCACGACCAGCCCTGCAGCAGTGCAGACATCCCTTCCAGGATCTTCGGCTCGTTGTCGATCACCAATACCCGGATGCCGTGCAATCCCTTACTGCGGATCCAGCCGCGCTTCTCCGGCCGGGCCTTGGCGGCCAGTGCCGGGTCGCCCAGCGGCACGTCGATACTGAACACCGTGCCCTTGGTCGGCCAGGAGCGCACATCGAGACGGTGGTCGAGCATACGGGCGATCCGCTCGGTGATCGCCAGCCCCAGGCCAAGCCCCTGCACCTGGCTGTGCTTCGGGTTGTCGATCCGTTTGAACTCCTCGAACACCTCGCGCAGTTTACTGTGCGGGATGCCGACGCCGGTGTCCCAGACCTCGATGCGCAGCTGGTCGCCGCGCCGGCGGCAGCCGAGCAACACGCCGCCGTGCTGGGTATAACGGATGGCGTTGGACAGGAAGTTCTGCAGGATGCGGCGCAGCATTTGCTGGTCGGAGCGGACCACCAGTTTGCAATCGACGCAGCGGAACTTGAGTTGCTTGTCCTTGGCCAGGGCGTCGAAATCGGAACTCAGCTGAGTCATCAGGTCGCCAATGGCGAAATCGCTGATCGACGGCTCCAGCGCGCCGGCATCCAGCTTGGAGATATCCAGCAGCGCGGTGATCAGTTCCTCTGCCGCCTTCAAAGAGCCGTCCAGGTTGTCGACCAGCTGGCGGGTCTCGTCGCTGTGGCTCTGCTGGGCCAGCGCCGAGGTGAACAGCCGGGCCGCGTTAAGCGGCTGCAACAGGTCGTGGCTGGCGGCGGCCAGGAAGCGGGTCTTGCCGAGGTTGGCGGCTTCCGCATCGGATTTGGCCTGACGCAATTCGTCCTCCATCAGCGCGCGGATGGTGTTTTCCTTGCGCAGCTCCTTGTTGACCACCGACAGCGCATGGGTGCGCTCTTTGACGCGCAGTTCCAGGTTCTCGTTGGTCTCCTGCAGCGCCTCTTCCGCCTTGCGTCGTTCGGTGATGTCCTGGTACAGGGTGAAGTAGCCGAGTACGTCGCCATATTCGCCGATGTGCGGAATATAGGTGACCTCGGCGTAGCGTCGTTCGCCGTCGCGTACCGGCAGCGCCAGTTCGAAACGCTGGCGACGGCCTTTCAGCGCCTCCAGGATATAGGGGCGGCGGATCGCGTAGTCGGCGGCGCTGAACTGCTCATAGCAGGGCACGCCGGCGATATTGTGGCGGTCCAGTTCAAAGGCCTCGGCGTAGGCCCGGTTGACGAACATGAAGCGCTGCTCGCTGTCCAGGTAAGCGATCAGCACCGGTACGTTATCGGTGTAGATACGGATGTTCTGCTCGCTCTCACGTAACGCCTGCTGGACCTTCTTGTGGTCGGTGATATCCATGTAGGTGTTGACGTAGCCGCCATTCGGCATCTCGTTGCCGCGCACTTCCAGTACGGTACCGTCAGGACGTTGACGCTCGTAGCTGTGTGGCTTGCCGGAACTCATGATCTGCATCCGGCGCTGTACCTGGTTGTCCAGGTTGCCGGGACCGTACTCGCCCTTGATGGCGTTGTAGCGGAAGATCTCCTCGATTGGACGACCGACGCAGATCAGCCCCTCCGGGTAGTCGAACATGGTGACATAGCGGCGGTTCCAGGCGACCAGCCGCATCTGCTGGTCGACCACGCTGATCCCCAGGCTGATGTTCTCAATGGTGGATTGCAGCAGCGAGCGGTTGAAGCGCAGCGCCTGGGAGGCCTCGTCGACGATAGTCACCACGTCGCCGATATGCATGTCGCGGCCGCGCAGGGTCGAAGCCAGTACGATCCGGGCCGAGGAGGCGCCGATCACCCCGGCCAGCAGGCGTTCGGCGAACTGGATCAGTTCCGGGGTGGCCCGGTCGCCGGAGATTGGCGGCTCTTCGCCGCGCTGCAGCGCGAAGCTGGAGAAGGCGTGCTGGGTTCGGCTCTGGCCGAGGAAACGCTCGGCCAGCACCTGCAGGTCGCCGACGGTGACATTGTTGTACTGGCGCAGGGTTTCGGTCAGGTTCTGATCGTAGACGTCGACGAAGGCGCTGGCCTGGATCCGGTCGACCAGCCGCAGACTGGTGTAGTGGGAGACCAGCAGGTACAGCAGAATATTGACGCTCAGACTCCAGAACACGCCGTGGCTTAGTGGGTCGAGCTGGTCGAAACCGAACAGCGCGGTTGGCATCAGCCAGCCGGGGCGGTCATCCAGCGGCAGGGCGCCGGCGATCAGTCCGGCCTCGGTCATGGTCGGGATCAACAGGGTATAGAGCCACAGGCTGAAACCGCCGATCAGGCCGGCCAGTACCCCCTGGCGTGAGCCGGCTTTCCAGAAGATGCCGCCGATGATCGCCGGCAGGAACTGGGCCACCGCGGCGAAGGCCAGCAGGCCAAACGAGGCCAGGTTGCCCTGATCGCCGAGAATCCGGTAGTAGAAGTAGGCCAGCAGCATCAGGCAGAAGATGGTGATTCGGCGGACTTTCAGCAGCAGGCCACCCAGATCGCGATTTTCCGACAGCCGCAGCCGCGAGATGCGCAGCAGCAGCGGCATCACGATATCGTTACAGACCATGGTCGCCAGGGTGATGCTGGCGACGATCACCATGCTGGTGGCCGCCGACAGACCACCGATAAAGGCGAAGGTGGCCAGGTCCGGCGAGGCGTTGGCCAGCGGCAGCATCAACACGAAGGTGTCGGCGTCGACCTGATTGCTGTCGAACTGCAGGCTGCCGGCGGCGGAGATCGGCAGCACGAACAGCGAGATCAGGATCAGGTAGAGCGGGAACAGCCAGCGGGCCAATTTCAGGTCGCTGGCCTGGGTGTTTTCGACGATAGTGACGTGAAATTGACGCGGCAGGCAGATCACCGCGGCACAGGCCAGCAGGGTCTCGGTGATGAAGCTGTCGGTCAGCCAGTTGGAGAACTTCTCGCTGTAGCTCAGCTGCAGGCGGATATTGAACAGCGTTTCGCCGACGCCGTCGAACAGCTCGAAGGCGACGAACAGGCCGATCGCCATGAACGACGCCAGCTTGATGATCGATTCGAAAGCCACCGCCAATACCAGCCCCTGGTGGTGTTCGGTGGCATCGATCTGGCGGGTACCGAACAGGATCGCGAATACCGCCATCAGGATCGCGACGAACAGCGCGGTGTCGGCACCCAGGTCGAGGGTGCCTCCCTGCGTGGCGGTCAGGGCGTTGAAACTGATCGCCACCGCTTTCAGCTGCATGGCGATATAGGGGATGGTGCCCATCACCGCCAGCAGCGTCACCATCACCGCCAGCGACTGGCTCTTGCCGTAGCGCGACGAGATAAAGTCCGAGATGGTGGTGATATTCTGCTGCTTGCTGATCAGGATTATCTTTTCGATCAGCCGCCAGCCGAATATAAATACCAGCACCGGCCCAAGGTAGGTGGCCAGATACTCCCAGCCATTGGTCGACGCACGGCCAACAGCGCCGTAAAAGGTCCAGGACGAGCAGTAAACGGCCAGCGAAAGGGAATAGATAATCGGTTTTCCGCTGTTGTTGTTACTGCCGTACTTGTCGCCGAAGTAGGCGATTGCAAACAGCAAGCCCAGATAGGCGAGCGAGATCAGAATAATGGACCAGCCGGATAACATGTCGACAAAAACTCCTGCTTGACGGTGCCGGATAGTACGTCTTCAGGCACCATGAAAACCAGTCTACTGGTCCTGTAATACCTTTGTATAGCTTGTTGTGGCCGAATCCATTTTCTATGTTTGCTGTCGGGCGGCAGCCCAGGCCACGCCTGGGTTCGGGCGTTTTGTTCGAGATTGTTGACAACCTTGGGCGCGGCGGGGCGCGACTAAAGTCGGGCTTCTCCGATATAGGCGGTCTGATAGTCTCGATAGGGCCTGTTTTTATGCCTACTACCTAATAACAAAAAAACGGATGGTGCCATGTCAATCAGCAACGATCAGGCGCAAGCTTACTGGAGTGAGAACTTGCGCATCATTATGACCTATCTGGCGATCTGGTTCGTGGTCTCTTACGGCTGCGGCATCCTGTTCGTCGAACAGTTGGACGCAATCCAGTTCTTCGGTTTCCCGCTGGGGTTCTGGTTTGGTCAGCAGGGGTCTATCTTCGTCTTCGTCGGTTTGATCTGGGCTTATGTAGCCAGCATGAACAAACTGGACGAGAAGTATGACGTTCACGAATAAAAATAATAACGATTAAGGACGGCAGTCATATGAGTCTCGACTTACTTACCTACCTGTTCATCGGGGGCTCCTTCGCCCTCTATATCGGCATCGCCATCTGGGCGCGTGCCGGCTCGACCAAGGAGTTCTACGTGGCGGGCGGCGGTGTACCGCCGGTGGCCAACGGGATGGCAACCGCGGCGGACTGGATGTCCGCGGCTTCCTTCATCTCCCTGGCCGGTTTGATCTCCTTCATCGGCCGTGACGGTTCCGCCTACCTGATGGGCTGGACCGGTGGTTACGTGCTGCTGGCACTGCTGCTGGCACCTTACCTGCGTAAGTTCGGCAAGTTCACGGTGCCGGACTTCGTCGGTGACCGCTACTACTCCAGCACCGCGCGTACCATCGCCGTGGTCTGCACCATCGTCATCTCCTTCACCTACGTGGCAGGCCAGATGCGTGGTGTAGGTATCGTGTTCTCCCGCTACCTGCACGTCGACATCAACACCGGCGTGGTGATCGGTATGGCGATCGTGTTCTTCTACGCGGTACTGGGCGGCATGAAGGGGATCACCTACACCCAGGTGGCGCAGTACTGCGTACTGATCCTGGCATTCACCGTGCCGGCCTTCTTCCTGTCCGCGCAGATCACCGGCCATATCCTGCCGCAGACCGGCCTGGGGGCGACCCTGGAATCCGGCCAGTCGGTACTGGCGACGCTGGACAAGCTGTCAATGGACCTGGGCTTTGCGCAGTACACCGCCGGTAAGAAATCGACTATCGATATCTTCTTCCTGACCGTTGCGCTGATGTGCGGTACTGCGGGCCTGCCGCACGTAATCGTACGCTTCTTCACCGTACCGCGCGTCAAGGATGCACGTACCTCTGCCGGCTGGGCGCTGATCTTCATCGCCATCCTGTACACTTCGGTACCGGGCGTTGCTGGTTTTGGTCGCGTTAACCTGATCCAGACCATCAACGGCGCTGACAATGCGGGCACCGAGTACAGCCAGATGCCAGTTTGGTTCAAGAACTGGGAGAATGCCGGTCTGCTGGCGTGGAACGACCGTAACGGTGACGGCAAGGTGCAGTATGCTGCCGGTGCGGCGTTCGAAGGCAAAGGCGGTAAACCGTCCTTCACCGATGAGCGTGGTGAGAACAACCAGCGCCTGACCAGCAACGCGATCGCCTCGGCTGATTTCGATGCCGGCAAGCAGCCATTCGCCAACGAAGTCTACGTCGACCGCGACATCATGGTACTGGCCAACCCGGAGATCGCGCAGCTGCCGAACTGGGTTATCGCGCTGGTCGCGGCTGGTGCGGTCGCGGCGGCACTGTCCACCGCGGCGGGCCTGCTGCTGGTAATCTCCACCGCGATCTCGCATGACCTGATGAAGAAGACCATCAACCCGAACATCACCGACAAGCAGGAGCTGATGTATGCCCGCCTGGCGGCCATCGTCGCGATCTGTATCGCCGGTTACTTCGGGATCAATCCGCCGGGCTTCGTGGCCCAGGTGGTGGCGTTGGCCTTCGGTCTGGCCTGTGCGTCGGTATTCCCGGCCATCGTCATGGGTATCTTCTACAAGCGGATGAACACTCAGGGCGCTATCGCCGGTATGCTCACCGGTCTGGTCTCCACCGTGCTGTACATGTGGTACTTCGTCTGGGGCGGCGGCACGCCGGATGAGTACTTCATGGGTATCTCGCCGGGTGGCTTCGGTACCGTGGGTATGATCCTGCACTTCGTCGTGGCCTTCGTGGTTGCCAGCATGACGCCGGAACCGCCGAAGGAGATTCAGGATATCGTGGAAGATCTGCGTATCCCGCGCGGTGCCGGTACAGCTCACGCGCACTGATCCGCGCCTGAGTTACCCGTAAAAGCTGACAAGGCACACCGGCGCGAGCTGGTGTGCCTTTTCTCTTTATAGGAGTCGGAAAGGATATGCCTACCTCATTCAAGATGGAAAACATGCCGTTCAGCCTGCTGAGCGAGCCGGAGCAGAACCTGCTGCGTTCCAGCCTGGATATCGGCTATTACCAGCGTGGCGAAGTGATTCTGGCCGCCGGCGACGAACCCGAAGGGGTTTATATCGTGCTGAAAGGGCGGGTTAGCGAGAGCGAGGCCCGCGACGACAGCGCCGAGCAGACCCAGCATGTGTTCGTGCACTATACCGATGAGGACTACTTCGGCGGCTGGTCGGCAATTCGCGGCCGGGCGATCCATAACTTTATCGCCGAGGAGGAGACCATCTGTCACATCCTGCCGACCAGGGTGCTGCTTGAACTGGTGTCCAGCAATTCGCTGTTTGCCGATTACTTCCAGCAGAACCTGGCCGCCAAGTCGGAGATCGTCGCCCAGCACGGCGACCAGGATATGACCGAATTCATGCTGGCGCGGGTATCGGACGGCTTGATCCGCGAGCCGTTGATCGTGCTGGAGGGTACCACCATCAAGGAGGCCACCGCGCTGATGCAGGAACGCAAGGCCGACTGCGTGCTGGTGCGCAAGGGCAATCGTTACGGCATGATTACCGGCACCGACCTGCTCAATGCGGCGGTGCTGTGCGAAAAGCCGCTGGACTCGGATGTTGCCGAGATCGCATCCTACCGGCTGATCTCCACCACCCCGGACGACTACCTGTTCAATGCCTTGATCATCATGACCCAGCAGCAGATCGAGCGGGTGGTGGTGATGGCCAAGGGCGAGCTGCAGGGGATCGTCGAGCTGACCGATGTGCTCAGCTATTTCTCCAGCCATAGCCATGTCATCGGCCTGCGCATCGAGCGCGCCTCGACCGTCGAGGATTTGAAAGAAGCGGCGGCGGGGCTGAACGACCTGATCAAGGCGTTGGTGTCGCACGGTGTCAAGACCCGCTTCGCGATGGACCTGCTGGCGGCGATGAACGGCCGCATCATGGCCAAGCTGTTCGATCTGATGATTCCGCCGGATATGCAGCCGCACGTCTGCCTGATCGTGATGGGCTCGGAGGGGCGTGCCGAGCAGATCATGAAGACCGACCAGGACAACGCCCTGATCCACCGTGACGGGCTGGACTGGCCGGAGATGTTGCCGACCATGCAGCGCTACAGCAAGACGCTGATCGAATTCGGATTTCCACCCTGTCCGGGCAACATCATGGTGTCCAATCCGCAATGGGTGAAGTCGCTGGGCGACTGGACCCAGATGCTCGGCGACTGGTCGGCCCGTTGCGATGGCGATTCACTGCTGAACCTGGCGATCGCCGTCGACGGCAAGCCGGTGGCCGGCAACCCGGCAATCTTCAAGGCGGGCCGTAACTGGTTCCTGCGCCACCTGCGCAATAATGATCTGTTTTTCTCACACTTCGCCAAGGCATCGCTGGAGTTCGATACCCCGCTGACCTTCTTCGGCAACCTGAAGGAGAAGGGCGAACTGGATA
Source organism: Marinobacterium arenosum (assembly GCF_019795155.1). Taxonomy (GTDB): domain Bacteria; phylum Pseudomonadota; class Gammaproteobacteria; order Pseudomonadales; family Balneatricaceae; genus Marinobacterium_C; species Marinobacterium_C arenosum. The sequence continues at coordinate 62,387 of NZ_JAILYN010000007.1, forward strand.
TCAAGAAAGGCGGCATCTTCCCGATCGTGCACGGCGTGCGCACCCTGGCGCTGGAGCACCGGATTCTGGCCACCAATACCTTCAAGCGGATCGAGGCGCTGGTGGAGGCCGGCCAGATGGAGCAGAAACATGCCAAGGATCTGGCCGAGGCGCTGAGCCTGTTTGTCGAGTTGCGGCTGCGTCAGCAGATCAAGCGGGTCGACAGCAGCGAGGCGGGCATAGACCAAACGCCTAATATCATCGAGCTGCAATCGCTGAATAAAATGGAGCGAGACCTGTTGCGCGATGCCCTGCATATCGTCAAGGGGTTCAAGAAGCATCTGGCGCTGAGATACCACTTGGGGAGCTGAGCGGATGATCATTCCGAAAACGATCAGAAAGTTCAAAGAGCGTATCGACCATCGGAGCGGCCCTTACGGTTATTTGTTTCAACCCTACGACGGCGACGAAGTGGTGTCGCTCGATTGCGAAACCACCTCGCTGGATATCAAGAAAGGCGAGATCCTGTCGATCGGCGCGGTCCGCATCAAAGGCCGTAAGGTGATGACCAGCGAGCGGCTGGATATCAAGTTGCAGCCGCCCGAGTCATTGAGCGGCGACTCGATCAAGATCCACAAGTTGCGCGCCAGTGACCTATGTGACGGCATCACGCTGGACGAGGCGCTGGACCAGGTGCTGGAGTTTGTCGGCAACCGGCCGATCCTCGGCTATTACGTCAACTACGATATGCGCATGCTGGAGAAATTCATCCGGCCGCGCTTCGGCTTCGGTCTGCCGAACAAGGCGATCGAGCTGTCCCATGTCTACCACGACATCATCAAATGGAAAGCGGTGGGCGGTAATGTCGACCTGCGTTTCGACACCATCGCCAGTCAGCTTGACCTGCCGATTCTCGAGCGTCACACGGCGCTGGGGGATGCCATCACCGTGGCCCTGATGTATGTGCGACTGAAATATGGCGAGGCGCCGGCAGCACACTATTAGTCGTTGCCCCGTTGTTCGCCTTCTCGGCCCTGCCATCGCGTCACATTACCGTCGACCTGAATCGGTGATTAATCTAAGGGCGCGATGCGGGGCGGAATCTGCTATTCTGGCCAGCCGGCTGGCGCCGGCTGTGATCCCGTCTGTAGAGCGGCCATCCTGAACGGCGGTTTAGGATGTTGGCTTGATGCTTGCATAAGACTACTTTCGATAGGGTTAAACAGCTGTTTTAAGCCAATTTATTGGCGTTATGGGGCGTTGTCGGTCTTGATGGGCGGGTGTTGCTCTCTATAATGTCAATTAATTGCCGAATTTAGGGGGCGGAATGGTCGATCGTGCGGATATAAACAGTGTGCTGGCGCAGATGCGGGCGATCCGGGCACAGATGGATCCGACCAGCACCATCCAGCCGGTACGCGCTGAACCGGATCTTCGCGCAGAACGGAGCAGCTTTGGCGACCTGTTGAAGAATGCGGTCGATAAAGTCAACGAGACCCAAACCGAAGCCAAAAAATTGTCGGTTGCCTATGAAAAAGGGGATCCGACCGTGGACCTGCCCGAAGTAATGATCAGCATGCAGAAAGCCTCGGTTTCCTTCCAGGCGATGGTTCAGGTGCGCAACCGGCTGGTAACGGCGTACGAAGATATCTCCAAAATGCCGATTTGAATATTGCGGCTGTTGTTAATTCCAACGGGTGAGTGGCGCGAGTTAGTTGATGGCGGATAATCCGGCAAAACTTGGTACTGATAAAGGCAATCCGGTTATCGGATTCAACCGCCTGGGCATTGTACGCCAGGTAGGCCTGATGATCGGTCTGGCTGCCAGTATTGCCATCGGTTTCGCCGTGGTGCTCTGGTCCCAGAAACCCGAGTACCGGGTGCTGTTCAGCAATCTCAGTTTCGCCGACGCCAACCAGGTGATCGAGCAGCTGCGCCTGTATAACCTGCCGTATAAATTCGATGCCGATGGTCGAGCGATCCTGGTGCCGCAGGAGCAGGTGCACCAGGCGCGACTGCGGCTGGCGGCGGAAGGCTTTACCGCCGACAAGACGGTCGGCTTCGAACTGCTAGACCAAGAACAGGGGCTGGGTACCAGCCAGTTCATGGAAACCACCCGTTTCAGGCGAGGCCTGGAAGGGGAGTTGTCACGCACCATTGCCAGTCTGATCTCGGTACGCAGTGCCCGGGTCCACCTCGCGATCCCAAAAGAATCGGTGTTTATTCGTGACGCGCGCAAGCCGCGCGCGTCGGTGTTCGTCGAGCTGTTTGCCGGCCGCAAGCTGGAGCGTAACCAGGTGGCGGCCATCGCCAACCTGGTGGCGTCCAGTATCCCCGAACTGGACGCCAAGGATGTCACCGTGGTCGACCAGCGCGGCCATCTGCTGAACACCCGCGAGATTGACGGCGACGTGGTACTGGCCGCCAAGCAGATGGAGTACACCCGCAAGGTCGAGGAGACGCTGCTTAACCGGGTCAACAGTATTCTGCAGCCGGTGGTTGGCATGGGTAAGTTCCGTGCCGAGGTGTCGGCCGATATCGACTTTACCGAAGTCGAGCAGACCGACGAGATGTTCAACCCGGACCTGCCGGCGCTGCGCTCCGAACAGACGCTGGACGAGAACCGGGTAGGCGGCAATGCGCCGGTCGGTATTCCCGGCGCCCTGTCGAACCAGCCGCCGGGCGCTTCGGCGGTGCCGGAGGAGGCGGTCGGTGAGGGGGCTAACGCGGTCGCCAAGGCCCAGGCCGGCAGTAGCCGTAAGCAGGCGACCCGCAACTTCGAGCTGGATCGTTCGATCAGCTATACCAAGCATCAGCTGGGCCGGGTGCGTCGTCTGACCGTGGCGGTGGTGGTGGATGACCTGAGCGCCCTCAATTCGCAGAGTGGTGCGGTCGAGCGTCAGCCATGGAGCGAGAGCGAGCTGGAGCGGCTGCGCGTGCTGGTCCAGGATGCGGTGGGCTACTCGGCGGTACGTGGCGACAGCATCAATGTGGTGAACTCGCCGTTTGTGCCGCCGGAGATGGATGTCGTCGAGGACGCGCCTTTCTGGATGCAGGACTGGTTCTGGGATGTGGTGAAGCAGGTGCTGGCGGTGCTGTTCGTGCTGCTGCTGGTGTTCGGCATCCTGCGGCCGATCCTGCGTTCGCTGGCGGTCACCGGTACCGAGGGCAAGGTCACCGGGCTCGGCGCGGCCGGTGATGTAATGGCCGAACTGGAAGGGTTGGAGGAGGCCGGCATCGCCGACGACCAGATTACCTTCGGCAGCGACGAGGGGTTGCTGCCGACCCCCAATCAGAGTTTCGATTATCAGATCAATGCCATTCGCAGCCTGGTGGCCGAAGATCCGGCCCGGGTGGCGCAGGCTGTAAAACAGTGGGTCGCAGAGGATGAGTGACGACGCGGAAAGCTCCATCGTGGGGCTCAGCAATGTTGAAAAAGCAGCCATCCTGCTGATCAGTCTGGGCGAGTCGGACGCGGCCGAAATCCTCAAGCATCTGGGGCCGAAGGAGGTGCAGTTGATCGGCGAGGCGATGGCCAAGCTCGACAACGTACCCCAGACCCGGGTCGAGGCGGTGGTGGGAGCCTTTATGGACCAGGTATCCGACCAGACCGGTATCGGCATCAACAACGACCGCTACATCCGGGCGATGCTGAACCAGGCGCTGGGTGAGGAGAAGGCCAAGACCCTGCTCGACCGGATCCTGATGAACACCAATACCTCCGGCCTGGATACCCTGCGCTGGATGGAGCCGCGCCAGATCGCCGAGATCATCCGTTTCGAGCACCCGCAGATCCAGGCGGTGGTGATCGCCTTCCTTGATGCCGACGTGGCGGCCAATGTGCTGTCGTTCTTCGATGAGAAAGTGCGGCTCGACGTGCTGATGCGTGTGGCGGCGCTGGATCGGGTGCAGCCGCAGGCGTTGCAGGAACTGAACGATATTCTCGAGCGCCAGTTCAGTGGCGGTGCCGCCGGCAGCCAGTTGGCGTCGCTGGGCGGCGTGCAGTCCGCCGCCAATATCATGAACTTCATCGATTCGTCGGTCGAAGTGGAGATGATGGAAGGCATCAAAGAGGTGGACGAGCATCTGGCAACCCAGATCCAGGACCTGATGTTCGTATTCGACAACCTGGTCGACGTGGACGACCGCGGTGTCCAGGTTATCCTGCGCGAAATCTCCACCGACGTGCTGGTGGTGGCGTTGAAAGGGGCCGAAACCGCCCTGCAGGAGAAGATTTTCCGCAATATGTCCAAGCGTGCCTCCGAGCTGCTGCGTGATGATCTGGAGGCGAAAGGGCCGGTACGGGTCAGCGAAGTGGAAGAGGCCCAGAAAGAGATCCTCACCGTTGCCCGTCGCCTGGCCGACGAAGGCGAGATTATGCTCGGCGGCAGTGGCGAGGAGATGATCTGATGAGCGCGTTGAACGGCTGGTCCGTTTGCTCGGGCACGGTGATGCGTGTGCGAAGCCGGCTGCCAGCGGTGCAACGGGATGCTCGGATAAGCTTATGAAACGGATCGATACGCGGGTTGCCCGCATTGCCGCCTCCGATCTGCCGGCCGAAACCGCCGGTTGGGATCTGCCCTCTGTCAGCGGTACCCGGTTGTTCGGCTTCGTGCAGCGCGAAGGCGGCCGGGTCGAGGTGGTCGAGGAGGAGTTGGCGGCGGAAAAGCTGACCGTCAGCGAGCTTGAGGAGATCCGCGAAACCGCTTATCAGGAGGGTTTTGCCGAGGGCAAGAAGGCCGGCTATGAGGTCGGTCTGCCGGAGGGGCGTGCTCAGGGCGAACAGGAGGGGCGGCAGCAGGGCTATGAAGAGGGCTTCGGTGGGGGGCGCGAGAAGGTCGAACAGCTGCAGCAGCAGTTGGCCGAGATGATCGCCCGCCAGCAGGCGCCGTTGGACGGTATCGCCGAGCAGCTGGAAAACCAGGTGGTGGAGATGGTCTTGCAGCTGTCCCGCGCAGTGGTCGAGCTGGCAGCGGAGTTCGATCCGCAGGTGGTGCGCCAGGCGGTGCAGGAGGTGATTGACCAGCTGCCGAAGCCGCATGAAAACGTCCGCATTCGGGTGCATCCGGCTGCTGTCGATATCGTCACTGAAATGGCGCAGCGTAACCATGAGAGCTGGCAGGTGGTCGGCGATGACAGCGTCGAGCCGGGCGGCTGCATCGTGCAGACCGCCAACACCTTCGCCGACAACACCCTGGCGCAGCGTTACCAGCAGGTGGCCAGCCAGTTGCGCGACTACTATCTTTCCCGGCAGGACAACGGTTCGGCAGAATGAGCCAGCTGATCGAGCGTCTGGCCGGTTACCGCACGTTAAGGTACAGCCCCGCCCGGGCCCGGATTGAAGGCCGGGTCACCCGGATGATCGGCCTGACCCTGGAGGCGGTCGGTATCCAGGTGGCCATTGGCGACTGCTGCCTGATCGAATTGAATCCCCGCGTCCGGGTGGAAGCCGAAGTGGTGGGCTTCTCCGGCGACCGGGTCTACCTGATGCCACTCGATACCATCGATGGCCTGCAACCTGGCGCGCGGGTGATTCCGGTGCAGGAGGTGGGCTCGGTACCGGTCGGGCCGGAACTGCTCGGCCGGGTGCTGAATGGCGTCGGCAAGCCGATCGACGGTCGTGGCCCTTTGCATACCGAACAGAAGGTGGCGCTGGCCGGCGAGACCATCAACCCGCTGTCGCGTGAACCTATCCATCAGACCCTGGATGTCGGTGTTCGGGCGATCAATTCGTTGCTGACCGTTGGTCGCGGACAGCGGCTGGGACTGTTTGCCGGCAGTGGTGTCGGTAAGTCGGTGTTGCTGGGGATGATGACCCGCTTCACCGAGGCCGAGATTATCGTGGTGGGGCTGATCGGCGAGCGAGGCCGTGAAGTTAAGGAGTTCATAGAGCATAGCCTTGGTGAGAAGGGGTTGGCCCGCTCGGTAGTGGTGGCGTCGCCGGCCGACGATTCGCCGTTGATGCGCTTGCGGGCTTCCCAGCTGACCACCCGGATCGCCGAGTATTTCCGCGATCAGGGCAAGAACGTGTTGCTGTTAATGGATTCGCTGACCCGTTATGCCCAGGCGCAGCGCGAGATCGCGCTGGCGGTGGGCGAGCCGCCGGCCACCAAAGGCTATCCGCCGTCGGTGTTCGCCAAACTGCCGAAGCTGGTGGAGCGGGCCGGCAACGGCAAGCCGGGCGGCGGCTCGGTGACTGCATTCTATACGGTGCTGACCGAAGGGGACGATCAGCAGGACCCGGTGGCCGATTCGGCAAGGGCGATTCTGGACGGTCACGTGGTGCTGTCCCGCCGGCTGGCCGAGCAGGGGCACTACCCGGCGATTGATATCGAAGCGTCGATCAGTCGTGCGATGCCATCAATTGTCGGCCAGGATCATCTGGCTAAGGCGCTGGAGTTCAAGAAACTCTATTCGAAATTCCAGCAGAATGCCGATCTGATCGCGGTGGGCGCCTACGTCGCCGGCAGCGACCCGGAAACCGATCAGGCGATCGAGCGGATGCCGGTACTGCGGGCCTTCCTGCAGCAGCGCATGGATGAACCCCTGCCGCTGAAGCAGTGTATCCAGCAGTTGTTTATGTCGCTCGAGCCGATGCCGGGCCAGAAGAGATGATGAGGGGGGCGAATGGCAAAGCGATCTGACCGCTTGCAGTTGGTGAAGGAGTTGGCCGAGCGCAAGAAGCAGCAGGCCGATCAGTTCCTGGCCGCCAGCCGTGCCCGTACCCAGCAGGATCAGCAAAGCCTGCAGCAGCTGCAGAACTTCCTGCTGGAGTACCAGCAGCAGTTCCAGCAGGCCGGTCAGCGTACCTTGGGTCCATCCGAGATGCAGACCCGCCAGGCGTTCATGCAAAAGATCACCAAGGCGATCGAACAGCACCGCAAAGGCATGGCGCAGAATCAGCAGGAGCTGGTTGCGGTCGAGCAGCACTGGCAGAAGAGCTATGCCCATCTCAAGGCGATGGAGGTCTTGCAGGCCAAGGCGGTCGACCAGGAGCGGGCTCAGGCCGACAAGCAGTTGCAGAAAGAGCTGGATGAGCGCTCGCAGCGCCGCCCTCCCGACTTTTTCTGATCGCCGGCGCTCTTCGCGCCGGTATTGCCTTCCAGAGTCACCGCCGCAGATAAACTGTGGGCTTGCAGCTCATTCAACCTTGGCCTCTATTTTGCAGTTCTGTTGTCCAGGTTACCCTGGTGCAGGAGTCCAAATGAACAATCAGATTTCCCCAACCCTTTCCGGTGGTTTGCTGGGCCTTGGGCTGCAAGGCGGCGCGACAACGCTGGCCAACGGGCTGCCGGGCGGCTTCAGTCAGGGCGGTTTCTTTGCCGGCCTGCTTGGTCAGTCGCTGATGGCGACGACGCCCGGCGGCGCCGGTCAGGCTGCCCAGGCCGGTCAGGGCTTGCCGGCGATGGGCCTGAATTTGCCGCCCCAGGGGGCGCTGATGGCCGACGGTTTGCCGCCGGCAACATTGCCGCTGTCGGAACAGGCGCTGCAGCAGCTTGCCTCCCTGCAGCTGTCGGAGGAGGCGTTGCAGGAACTGGCCGAAGGCCAGCTGTCGGCCGATACCCTGCAGCAGCTGACTGCCGGGCAGCTATCCGATGAGCTGGTCGCCGATCTGCAGCAGCAGGGCTTCCCGCCCGAGCTGCAGCAGCAGTTGCTGCAGGAGCTGGATGCGCTGGCGGAGCAGCAGCAACCGCTGGCGGCGGAACTGGCTGTCGCATTGCGGCAACGGCTCGGGCTGAGTGATCAGGGGCAGACTGAAAACGTAGCGGCGGACAGCGGGAGCGATAGTCAGGTTGCTGAGGCAACGCCGGCACAGCCTGCGAACGACACGCAGCTAGCTGCCGCCGCCCGCGATCAGGCCGTCGAGACAACGCCGGTGCTGGAAAAGCTGCCGCTGGTCCTTGAAGTGGCTGCGGCCGATGAGCGAATGCCGGCCGACGCCGCTGCGCAGCAGGCGCTCCCCCTGGAGGGCGCGATTCAGAACCGTGCGCTGGCCCGGATGCTGAGCAACCCGCAGTCCGTACCTGCGGCTGACGATAATAGCTGGCTGACTCCGGCCGATCAGGCGATGCAGCAAGTTCAGCAGATGCAGCCGGGGGCGGCGGTCGCCGCCGGGCTGTCGGAAAGGCTTGAGCAAACGCTGTCCGAAAACAGGGGGGCTGCAGCGGGGATGTCGATCGCGTCCACCGCCACTGCGACGGCGGGTAGTGCGGGTAACACGGCGCAGGCGGTTCAGGCCGCGCAGCAGGCAGCACAATCGGCGCTGCCGCAGGCCGATGGTATGGCCGAACAGGCGCCGGCCGGTACTCGATCCTCGTCCATGGCGCAGGCGGTGGCCGCCGCCAACAGCACGCCGGCGCAGGGTGTCGGGGCCCAGGCCGCAGCGGTAGTTAACGAACCCGTGGTTGAAGGTGAACTTGATCCGGTGCTGGCTGAACGGCTGCGTAACCTGGCCGGTGATGGCGCCGACGGTAGCGGTCGAGAGAGTTCAAGCCAGAATAGTGGTAGCGGCGCCGGTGGCCAGAACGGGGCGCCGAGCAGCGGCTTTGCTCAGCTGGTCCGTCAGGCCGCCACCGAGCCGTCAGCGGCTCAGCAACAGCCGCAGCAGTTCAACCTGCCGGGATCACCTCATCTCAAGTCGCCCAACTGGCCGTCGGCGTTGGGCGAGCGAGTGGTCTGGTTGGCGAATCAGCAGAGCCGGGTGGCCGAGATTCAGCTCGATCCGCCGGAGCTGGGTTCGTTGCAGGTGCGCATTCAGGTGAACCAGGATCAGGTCAGCGTCAGCTTCGTTTCGCCGCACGCCTCGGTACGCGATACGGTCGAACAGAGTCTGGTGCGGTTGCGGGAGATGTTTGCCGAACAGGGCCTCAACCTGGCCGATTCGTCGGTGGCCGATCACTCCTCCGGTGAGCGTCACGAGGGCCGTGATGGCGAGTCGGGCGAACGGGCCGGCTATGCCCAATCCGGGTTGGGCGGCGATGAGGAATTGAGCCAGCAGGACGGTGCTCAGGGCCTTTCTCTGGTCGACTATTACGCGTAGAGCCTGGCCTCGATCTTTTGCCGGCTGCGACGGAGGCTATTTTCGCGCAGTGCAAGGAATGAGGAGCGTGCTGTACTGCGGTACATGAGCGACGAAAAACGCAGCAATGCGCGAAAATAGCCCGGTCCCTTCGGGTTGTGCCGCAAATAGCGCCATACCGCGTTGCTCGGCGCTTATTTAGGTCAACTAAACGTCGCTTCTCGCGCCTTGTCTGGTGCTAATTGAGGCGACAACGCAGGCGGGCAAAAGATTGAGGCCAGGCTCTTACGTGCCGCGCCGCCGTGTTATATTAGGCGATCCCAACAGGATGCCCTTCAGCGGTTTCCCGAAGGCGGTAAAACAGCGTTAGAGGTTTTCGATGGCAGACGAACAGAACGGCGAAGAGAGCTCCGGCAAGAAAGGTTCCAAGCTCAAGCTGATCATTATTGCACTGGTGGCGTTGCTGATCATTGGCGGCGGCGGTGGGGCGGCGGCTTACTTCCTGCTCGGCGACAGTGGCGAACAGCAAGAGACTGCGGCGGCGGAGCAGCAGGGGCGCCAGAAGGCGGCCTATACCAAGGTGCGCACCATGGGGGGCAAGCCGATGTTCGTGGTGACCCTGCAGAGCGAGGGGGACGGCCAGCCGCACTACATGCAGGCCTATGTCGAGGCCAAGACCCGTGATCAGCAGGTGGTAGACGCGCTGACGCTGCATATGCCGCTGGTGGTATCGCGCCTGAATAACCTGTTTGCGACCCAGAAATTCACCCAGCTGCGCACGGTCGAGGGCAAGCAACAACTGCGTAGCCAAGCGACCGAGCTGGTGCGTGAGATCATGATGGAGAAGATTGGCAAGCCGGGTATCGAGACGATCCTGTTTACCAACTTCGTAATGCAATAAGTCCGGGCAGGCTTAACTACTTCTATGTCGGTCAAAGACCTCCTCTCCCAGGATGAAATCGATGCGCTGTTGCATGGCGTAGACGATGATGTGTCCGAGGAGCAGGACGAACAGGAGTCGGACGGCGGCGATATACGCCCCTACGACCTGGCCAGCCACGAACGTATTGTTCGTGGCCGGATGCCGACCCTGGAGATGATCAACGAACGCTTTGCCCGTTCGGTACGCACCACCCTGTTCAACCTGCTGCGCCGCACCGCCGATGTTACCGTCGGCGGTGTGCAGGTGATGAAATACGGCGATTACATCCATACCCTCTATGTGCCGACCAGTATGAACCTGATGCGGGTTTCGCCGTTGCGCGGTACCGGGCTGATGATCATGGACGCCAAGCTGGTGTTCAAATTGGTCGATAACTTCTTCGGCGGTGATGGTCGTCATGCCAAGATCGAGGGGCGCGAGTTCACGCCAACCGAGACGCGGCTGGTGTTCAAGGCGGTCAACGAGTTCTTTGCCGACCTGAAGGAAGCCTGGCGACCGGTGATGGATCTGGAGTTCGAGCATGTCGGTCACGAGGTCAACCCGGCGATGGCCAACGCGGTCAATCCGACCGAGGTGGTGGTGGTCAGTACTTTTCAGGTTGACCTGGAGGGAGGCAGTGGTGAGTTCCATGTCACCATGCCCTATTCGATGCTGGACCCGGTACGCGATATCCTGGTTTCCGGCTTTCAGAACAACGAGGAGGCCAAGGATGAACGCTGGGAGCGGGCGCTGCAGCGCGACCTCAAGATGGCCTCGATGGATCTGGAGCTGCGCATCGCCGAGCGGCAGATGACGCTGCGCGACGTGATGGAGCTGCAGGCCGGTGACGTGATTCCGGTGGAGATACCTGAAACCTTCCAGCTGAAGGCCAACAAGGTACCGGTCTTCAGTTGTAAACTGGGCGTCTCCCGCGGGCGCCTGGCAGTGAAAATCCTTGAGCAGCTGGAAAAGCTGCAATAGCCGAGCAGTGAGTTTAGTGAGTTTGATGCATGAGTGATGATAATCAGGATCCGCAGGCGCTGGCTGACGAATGGGCTGCCGCGCTGGGCGAGCAGACCGGCAACGCCAGTGTGGATGTCGATAGCATCATGGCGGATATGTCGGCCCAGGAGGCCGAGATTGCGGCGGCCAAGGCGGTCGAGCTGGAGGAGCTGAAAGACGAGGCGGTGCCGGTGGCCGATCCGAAGCTGGATGTCATTATGGATATCCCGGTCGAGATCACCATGGAGGTGGGTCAGACCGAGATTCCGATCCGTAACCTGCTGAAGTTAAGCCAGGGCTCGGTGCTCGAGCTGGACCGGGTCGCCGGTGAGCCGTTGGACGTCAAAGTTAACGGCACCCTGATCGCGCATGGCGAAGTGGTAGTGGTCAACGACCGCTACGGTATCCGGCTGACCGATGTGATCAGCCCCCAGGAACGAATCAAGCGGCTCAAATAATTTATTTCATGGCTCTAATCACCCAACTGGTTTACCGCAGTAGCCTGCTGCTCGGCCTGCTGTTGCTGGCATTTTGCCCGCCACTGCTGGCCGCCGAGCAACCGGCTGGGACGGCGCAGCCGAAGGCGCCGCCGCCTGCGATGCCCACGCCGATCGATGCCGGTTCGGTGATGCAGTTGCTGCTGGGGCTGGCGGCGGTGGTGGTGATGATCCTGCTGCTGGCCTGGCTGATGCGCCGGTTCGGTGGCCTTGCGGTCCAGCAGGGCGCGATCAAGGTGGTTGCCGGCCTGTCGCTGGGCAGCCGCGAAAAGGTCGTGCTGGTGCAGGTGGGGGATCGCAAGCAGGTATTGCTCGGTGTGGCGCCGGGCCGGGTCAGCACTCTGGCGGAGTTTGACGAGCCGGTGGTGGATGCCGCCGCCGGTGGCCAGTTCAGCGAGCGGCTGCGCGATGCGGTGCGGGGACGGCAGGCATGATGCGCGGTCTGAAACTGCTGTTGTTTCCGCTGCTGATGTTGCTGCCAAGTCTTGGCTGGGCGGCCGATAGCGGGATTCCGGCGGTCACCCTGAGTACCGGCGAGGATGGTGCGACCAACTACAGTGTGACGCTGCAGATTCTGATCCTCATGACGATGCTGACGTTCCTGCCAGCGATCCTCATGATGATGACCTCGTTCACCCGCATCATTATCGTCTTTGCGATCCTGCGTCAGGCGCTGGGTTTGCAGCAGACCCCGTCCAACCAGATCCTGATCGGCCTGTCGCTGTTCCTGACGCTGTTTATCATGGGGCCGGTGATCGACCAGGTGAACCTGGTGGCAGTGCAGCCCTATATCAATGAACAGCTCAATGTGATCCAGGCCCTGGAGGCGGCCAGCGGCCCGTTCCGCGATTTCATGATGCATCAGACCCGTGAAAGCGACCTCGACCTGTTCATGAAGATCTCCGGCACCGCGCCGGTCAACGGCCCGGAGGAGATTCCGTTCAATATCCTGGTGCCGGCATTCGTTACCAGCGAGCTGAAGACCGCCTTCCAGATCGGCTTCATGCTGTTCATTCCGTTCCTGGTGATCGACCTGGTGGTCGCCAGCGTATTGATGGCGATGGGGATGATGATGCTGTCGCCGGTGATTGTCTCGCTGCCGTTCAAGATCATGCTGTTTGTGTTGGTCGATGGCTGGGCGATGGTGATCGGCACGCTGGCGGCCAGCTTTGGCATATAGGAGGTCAGAATGACCGCGCAGCTGGTATTGGACCTGTTCGGTGAGGCGTTCTACCTGATCGTATTGCTGGTGTCGGTGATCGTATTCCCCAGTCTGGCGGTGGGGTTGTTGATCTCCACCTTTCAGGCGGCGACCCAGATCAACGAGCAGACCCTCAGCTTCCTGCCGCGTCTGATCATCACCCTGCTGGTGATCATGTGGGCCGGTCCCTGGATCGTGACCAAGATCAGCGACTACTTCAATTATCTGTTTAAGAACATCCCGTTGCTGATAGGTTAGGGCGATGTTTGAGATCAGCATCCTGGAGATCGAGCAGTGGGTAGCCGCCTTCCTGTGGCCGCTGTTCCGTATCGCTTCGTTCTTCATGGTGATGCCGGTGATCGGCTCGCAGCTGGTGCCGGTGCGGATCCGGCTCGGCCTGGCGCTGGCGGTGACGGTGCTGGTGGTGCCGCTGCTGCCGCCGATGCCCGAGTTCGACGGCCTGTCGCTGCAGACCCTGCTGGTGATCCTGCAACAGGTGCTGATCGGTACCGTACTGGGCTTTATCGCGCAGATCCTGTTCCAGGTGTTCGTGCTTGGCGCCCAGCTGATCGCCACCCAGATGGGGCTCGGGTTCGCCTCGATGACCGACCCCGCCAACGGGGTGTCGGTGGTCATTCTCGGTCAGATCTACCTGACCCTGGTGATGTTGCTGTTTATCGTGATGAACGGCCACCTGGTACTGATTGACGTGCTGGTGCGCAGTTTCAATCTGATCCCCGTCGGGTTGGAGGGGCTCAAGCCCGACGTGTTCTGGCAGATCGCGCTGTCGGGCCTGTGGCTGTTTTCCGCTGCTCTGCTGATGTCGTTGCCGGCGGTCACCGCGTTGCTGGTAGTCAACTTCGCGTTCGGCATCATGACCCGTGCCGCCCCTCAGCTGAACATCTTCGCCATCGGCTTTCCGTTTACCATGACCATGGGGTTGTTCGTGGTCTACGCCAGTCTGTCCGGCTTCCTGGGGCAGTACCAGCGTATCAGTGAGTTCGCGCTCGATTTCGTAACCAGCGTGCTGTTCGGGGGGCGTTGATGGCAGAAAACGAAGACGGTCAGGAAAAGACCGAAGAGCCAACACCCAAGCGATTGCAGGACGCCCGCGAAAAGGGGGACGTTCCGCGATCGCGAGAACTGGGCACTATGGCGGTGCTGATGGCCAGCGTGGCCGCGGCGCTGGTGTTCGGTAATTATCTGGTCCATCTGATGGCCGGTATGCTGCGCTACAACTTCAGCCTGGACCGCGATGCGGTATTCGATGTCAAAATGATGTTTGAGCATCTCGGCAGCAGCCTGTTTGACGGGTTGCTCGGTATCGGAGGCTTCTTTGGCTTGGTGTTGTTGGCGGCGCTGATCAGTCCGATAGCCCTGGGGGGGTGGATCTTCAGCGGTCAGGCGTTGGCCCCCAAGCTGAACCGGATCAATCCGCTATCCGGCTTGAAGCGGATGTTCTCCGTTAAAGCGTTGGTGGAGTTGGCCAAGGCGCTGGCCAAGTTTCTGTTGGTGGGCACTTTTGGCGTGTTCTCGTTATGGATGATCAAAGACGACCTGCTGGCGTTGGGTAGCAGTGACATTCGTACCGCGATGGGCGATGCGGTCGAGCTGGTGATGTGGGTATTTCTGGTGATGTCGTTGTCGCTGATCCTGATTGCCGCGATTGATGTGCCCTACCAGATTTACGAGTACACCAAGAAGCTGAAGATGACGCTGCAGGAGATCAAGGATGAGATGAAGAACACCGAGGGTAAGCCCGAGGTGAAAGGGCGTATCCGCCAGCTGCAGCGGGAGATCGCTCAGCGCAATATGATGGGTGCGGTGCCTGAGGCGGACGTGGTGATTACCAACCCGACTCATTACTCGGTGGCGCTGAAGTACGACACCAGTGTCAGCGATGCGCCGATCATGGTGGCCAAGGGGGCCGATTTCGTGGCGCTGAAAATCCGTGAGGTGGCCCGCGAACACGAGGTGCCGATCCTGACCGCGCCGCCGCTGGCCCGGGCGATCTATTACTCCACCGAAATCGGCGAGCAGATTCCCGACGGTCTCTTTATGGCGGTGGCCCAGGTGCTGGCTTACGTCTATCAGCTGCGTCGCTACAAGAGCTATCAGGACAGCAAGCCGACTCCGCCGGGTGATGCGGATCTGGATATACCGCACGATTTGCGCCGGGATGACTGATTTGGAATACCGAGCGTCTTTCCTCGCGCCCTGTCTGGCGATAATTCGGGGGCAGTCGCGTTAATTGAATTATTAAGCACGCTCTCCGGGGCTGGCCGGTTTCTTGCATTGTAATTCGCGCGATGGTCATCGGCGTCAATAAACAGTACAGGATGCATGGCTATCATCAGATGAAACCGTTAATCTGTCACTTTTACGTCTATTTGGTGCTGGGATTTTGACGCTTTGCTAGCCGGTCTGAACAAAGAAAGTCTAATTGCGAACGCGCGCAGCCTGACCAACGGCAACCTCGGGGTGCCGTTGTTGTTGCTGGTGATCATGGCAATGGTCACCCTGCCGATGCCGCCGTTCCTGTTGGACGTTCTGTTTACCTTTAACATCGCCCTGTCGATCGTGGTGCTGCTGGTTTCCGTCTACTCGATGCGGCCGTTGGATTTTGCGGTATTCCCCACCATCCTGCTGGTGGCGACGCTGATGCGGCTGGCGCTGAACGTGGCCTCGACCCGGGTGGTGCTGCTGTTCGGCCACGAAGGTGGCGACGCCGCCGGGAAGGTGATCGAGGCGTTCGGCTCGGTGGTGATCGGCGGCAACTACGTGGTCGGTCTGGTGGTGTTCCTGATTCTGGTAATCATCAACTTCGTGGTGGTCACCAAAGGCGCTGGCCGTATATCGGAAGTAAGCGCCCGCTTTACCCTCGACGCCATGCCCGGTAAGCAGATGGCGATCGATGCCGACCTCAATGCCGGCCTGATCAATCAGGAGGAAGCCAAGGCCCGCCGTCAGGACGTGACTCAGGAGGCGGACTTCTACGGCTCGATGGACGGTGCCTCCAAGTTCGTACGTGGCGATGCGGTGGCCGGCATCCTGATCCTGTTCATCAACATCATCGGTGGGCTGGCGATCGGTATGGCCCAGCACCAGTTGGATTTCGCCACCGCGGCGGAGTTCTACTCGCTGCTGACCATCGGTGACGGTCTGGTGGCCCAGATCCCGTCGCTGTTGCTGTCTACCGCAGCGGCGATCATGGTGACCCGGCAGAACGCCTCCCACGATATGGGCGGCCAGATAATCGCCCAGATGGCGTCGCCAAAGGCGCTGGGCGTCACCGCCGCAATTCTGGCGATGATGGGGGTTGTGCCCGGCATGCCGCACTTCGCTTTTCTGTCGCTGGCGGCGGTGGTTGGCGGTGCGGTCTGGTGGATCGATCGCAAGAAGAAACAGCAGGCGGAGCAGGCCGTCCAGGAAGCCGAGCAGCTGCCCGCCACCCAGGCGGAAGAGGTGGAACAGCATAAGGAGCTGGACTGGGACGACGTGATGCCGGTCGACATGGTCGGCCTGGAAGTTGGCTATCGGTTGATACCGATGGTCGACAAGCTGCAGGGCGGTCAGTTGCTGAACCGGATCAAAGGAGTGCGCAAAAAACTGTCACAGGAACTCGGTTTCCTGGTGCCCTCGGTGCATATCCGCGATAACCTTGACCTGCTGCCCGGTGCCTACCGGATCACCATGATGGGGGTGGTGGTCGGTGAGGCTGAGGTCTACCCGGATCGTGAGTTGGCGATCAATCCCGGCCAGGTGTTCGGTTCGCTGAAGGGGATCGACGTCAAGGATCCGGCGTTTGGCCTGGACGCGGTCTGGATCGAGCTGTCCGACAAGGAGCGCGCCCAGTCGCTTGGTTATACCGTGGTGGACGCCTCCACCGTGGTCGCCACCCACCTGAACCAGATTCTGCAGGCCAATGCCAAGGATCTGTTGGGGCATGAAGAGGTGCAGCAGTTGCTCGATATGCTGGCCAAGTCGTCGCCGAAACTGGTGGAGGAGCTGGTGCCGGCCAAGCTGTCGATCAGCAATCTGTTGAAGATTTTGCAGAACCTGTTGATGGAGCAGGTGCCGCTGAAGGATTTCCGTACCATCGCCGAGGCGTTGACCGATGCGGTGACCCGCACCCAGGATCCGATGATGTTGACGGCGATGGTGCGTATTGCACTGGCGCGCCTGATCGTGCAGACCATCAACGGTTCCGAGCCGGAACTGCCGGTGATCACCCTGGATCCGCAGCTGGAGCAGTTGTTGCTCGGTTCGGTGCAGCAGGGCGGTGGTGACGACAACCTGGTGATCGAGCCGGGTATGGCGGAACGCTTGCAGATCTCCCTGGCCAGTGCCGCCCAGCAGCAGGAGATGGCCGGCAAGCCGGCGGTACTGCTGGTGGCGGCGCCGGTACGGCCGCTGCTGGCCAAATTCGTGCGCTACGGAGAGCAGCATATCCACGTGCTCTCCTACCAGGAGATACCGGAAAATAAGAAGGTTACCATCGTTGCTACGGTCGGGGGGCAGAATGTGGGCTGATCTGCGGCGGCGGCAACTGAGGGCCGCGATAAAGGACGGGTATGAAGGTTAAACGCTTTTTCGCGCCGGACATGCGCCAGGCGATGCGCCGGGTACGCGAGGAGATCGGCGCTAATGCGGTGATCGTCTCCAACCATCGGGTGGCCGGCGGCGTGGAAGTGGTGGCTGCCGAAGAGCATGAATACGATGCCGCCCAGGCCGAGTTTCAGCGTGAGCAGACCCGTCAGCGTCAGCAGGAGGAGCGGATGCGGGCGGCGGTGTCGTCGCGCCAGGCGTTGTCGCCCGATCAGTTACGCGAAGAGCTGCTGCGTGCCAAGTCCCGTATCGCCGTGGCGCAGCAATCCGGCAGTACCGATATGGCGGCGTCCCAGCAGGGCAACCGGCAGATGCGTGGTGGCGATGACGAACAGCTGCGGGCGATCCTGGAATCGCTGAAGGCGCGCCAGAAGGCCAAGGCCAATGAGGCGGCGCAGAATTTCGAGCGTAACCGCCAGACTCAGCGGTTGCATGATCCGCTGGCGGTGGAACCTCAACTCGACGAGCCGGAGCATTGGGTATCCGCGCCGGTTCGCGGTCGACACTCTCAGTCTCCGTTGGCCGATCCGGCTACGCCTCAGCCGTCCGTATCCCAGTCGGCCGCACCTCAGCCGGCTCCTCCTCAACAGGCCGCACCTCAGCCGGCGGCTCCCGCACCGGTTGCCCCGGCCGCGGCCGATGATGCCGTGATCCGGGCGATGCAGGATGAGATCCAGCAGCTCAAGGCGATGTTGGTGCAACAGGCGCAGGAGGCCCAGCAGGCGCGTAGCGCCTCGGTTCCGGCGGAGCCGCCGGCACCGGACCTGGTGGAGCCTTCGGCTGCGCCGGATTCGATGCGGGATGCCGGTCCGTTGGCCCGCAAGCTTGGCCTGATCGGTATCAGCGAACGCCTCAGCCGGCAGCTGCTGGCTGGTGTGGAACCGAATATTGCCGCCGACAAGGCCTGGCGTAACACCCTGGCGCGGCTGGCCGAGTCGATTCCAGTAATCGGCGAAGACTTCATCGAGCGTGGCGGCATGATCGCCTTCGTAGGTCCGACCGGGGTCGGCAAGACCACCACCATCGGCAAGCTGGCGGCCCAGTACGTACTGAAGTACGGCAGCGCCAGCCTGGCTCTGGTGACCACCGACTCGTACCGGATTGCGGCGCATGAACAGCTGCGTACCTTCGGCCGCATACTGGATGTGCCGGTGCGGGTGGTGAACGAAAAAGAAACTCTGGACGAGGTGCTGCAATCGTTGCGTAACAAGCGCCTGGTGCTGGTCGATACCGCCGGCCTGAATGCCAGCGAGCCGCACAGTGAACTGCAGATGGAGATGCTGGACTCGGTTAGCGTACGGCTGAAGAAACTGCTGGTGCTGTCCTGCTCCAGCCAGCGTCAGGTGATGGAAAGCGCCTATGCGGCCTATAAGGAGATGGGACTGAACGGTTGCGTGCTCAGTAAGCTGGATGAATCAGGCAGCCTCGGCGAGGCGCTGTCTCTGGCAGTAGAGCAGCGGCTGCCGATCGCCTATCTGGCCGATGGTCAGAAAATCCCGGATGATGTCAGCGTGGCGCGTAAGCATGAGCTGGTCAGCCGGGCCGTGGTGACTGCTCAGAAGAGCCGGGCTACTGAGGCGAAGATCGCGCAATCCGCCAAAGTCACACCGTTGTTCAAGGCCGGTTGAGGGGGCTGACGAGATGATGAGCCCAGCAGCTGTGCGGGTGATTGCGGTGACCGGCGGAAAAGGCGGGGTCGGCAAGACCAATGTGTCGGTGAACCTGTCGCTGTCGCTGGCCGCGATGGGGCAGCGGGTAGTGTTGATGGATGCCGACCTGGGGTTGGCCAACGTCGATGTGATGCTGGGTATCCGGCCGCAGCGCAACATCGCCGATATGCTGGCTGGCGACTGTACCTTGCGACAGGTGTTGGTGCCGGTCAAGCCGGGGTTGCAGATCGTGCCGGCTTCCTCCGGTACCCAGGAGATGACCCAGCTCAGTCCCCATCAGCATGCTGAACTGGTGCACGCTTTTGCCGATATCCAGGATGAGTTAGACGTGCTGGTGGTGGATACCGCGGCCGGTATCTCCGAGTCGGTGCTCAGCTTCGTGCGGGCTGCCCAGGAGGTGCTGGTGGTGGTCTGCGACGAGCCGACCTCGATCACCGACGCCTATGCGCTGATCAAGTTGCTGAACCGTGACAGCCGGATCAGCCGTTTTCGGGTGCTGGCCAACATGGTGCGCTCCGACCAGGAGGGGCGAAATATGTACAATAAATTAGTAACTGTTACAGATCGCTTCCTGGATGTGGCACTTCAATATGTCGGATCAATCCCTTATGATGAATCCGTTCGTAAGGCAGTGCAGATGCAACGTGCTGTGTTTGAAAAGTTTCCTAACAGCAAAGCGTCCCAGGCTTACCGTCAGTTAGCGAACAAAGTCACCAGTTGGCCGGTGCAGGCTACGCCACGCGGGCATCTGGAGTTTTTTGTCGAACGGTTGGTGCGTGGCGCAGGCAGAAAGGATTAGTACAGGTCCTGCATGTATAACCAGGTGCAATTTGTTTCGAATGATGAGCTGATTGAGCAATATGCGCCGTTGGTTAAACGAATCGCCCATCATTTGCAGGCACGAATGCCGTCATCCGTTGTACTGGATGATTTGTTACAGGCCGGCATGATCGGTTTGCTGGAGGCGTACCGCAATTACGACCCCTGCAAGGGCGCCAGCTTTGAAACCTATGCCGGTATCCGCATCCGCGGAGCCATTATCGATGAAGTGCGTCGTGGCGACTGGACGCCGCGCTCGGTTCATCGCAATACCCGTCGTATTTCTGACGCTATCCATAAAATCGAAGCGCGAACCGGTGCCGATGCCGCCGATGCCGAAGTGGCGGCGGAGCTGGGTGTCACCTTGGACGACTATTATGCGCTGTTGAAAGATTCGATGGAGAGCCGCTTGTTCAGTTATGACGAGCTGGTTGCTTCCTCCGATGAAGGGCCGGGCGACTATATCGCCAATGATGATCCCGGTCCGGAAAGGCATGTGTCGCGAGAAAGTTTTCTGCGCTCTCTGGCCGGGGCGATAGAGCGTCTGCCGGAGCGCGAGAAGTTGGTGCTGGCGCTGTATTATGACGAGCAGCTCAACCTCAAGGAGATCGGTCAGGTGCTGGGGGTCAGCGAATCCCGAGTGAGCCAGATTCATAGTCAGGCCGCCATGCGATTGCGCAGCCGGTTGCGTGACTGGCAATGAAAAGGCTTGACCGGACTCAACGTAATTGACCTAATGAAGATTAAACTCAACGAGTTGCGTGGTTCTATAGGGGAGACGTGTCTTGAAGAAAGACATTAAGATTCTCGTTGTAGATGATTTTTCTACAATGAGGCGCATCATCAAAAACCTGCTGCGGGATTTGGGGTTGACCAATGTGCAGGAGGCCGACGATGGCCAGACGGCACTGCCGATCCTGAAAGCGGGCGGAATTGACTTCCTGATCACCGACTGGAATATGCCGGGCATGACCGGTATCGACCTGCTGAAACACGTACGGGCCGATGCCAACCTGGCACATATTCCGGTGCTGATGGTGACAGCAGAAGCCAAGCGTGAGCAGATCATTGCGGCGGCTCAGGCCGGTGTGAACGGCTATGTGGTTAAGCCTTTCACTGCGGCGGTGCTGAAAGAGAAGATCGATAAAATCTTCGAGCGTTTGAACTGAGCCTAAGGGAATTACCGTTATGACCGCACCGGACCTCCGTCAGGGGATCGACCAGTTCGAAAGCTTGCTGCACAGCAAGGCGCGGGAGCTGGTCGATGTCCTGGAGCAGGGTGATCTCGCCAGCGCCATGGTTCTGATACAGGAACTCAACGAGGCAAAACACCGCGCTTTCTACAATGAGGTGGGCTTCCTGACCCGGGGGTTGCACGAGGCGATCAAGGCATTTAGCAGCGATGTCGGCAACGCGATTGACGGCAAGAGCAAAGCTGAAGGTGCCGGTCAGGTATTCGCCGATGCATCGGAACGGTTGGCCTATGTGATCGAAGTCACCGAAAGTAATGCCCATGACACCATGGACCGGATCGATACCGCGCTGACGCTGGTCGATCGACTGGACAAGCAGAGTGAGCGTTTCAAGGATCTGCTGTCGTTGGTGGGTCAGCTGGAAGGGGAGTTCGAGGGCCTGAGAGGTGTATATGACCGTACCTGCACCTTGAAGGAAGAGTCCGAACAAACAATTGAAACCCTGCGCGGCCAGTTGACCGATATCCTGGTTTCACAAAGCTACCAGGATATCACCGGCCAGCTTATCCGCCGGGTGATCACCCTGGTGACCAATGTCGAGGGACACCTGGTCAAGCTGATGGAGATGGCGGCGCAGGTGGAGCGGCTCAGCGGTATCGATGTGGCCGAGGTGCTGTCGAGCCGGGCTGAGCCGAATGAAAACAAGACGGCGTCTGTTCAGGCGGAAGGTCCGCAGATCAAGAAGGATGCGCCCGACGTGGCCTGTGATCAGGATGATGTGGATGAATTGCTGTCGAGTCTTGGTTTTTAAAGGAGCTTCCTATGAGTTTTGATGTGGATCAGGAGATTCTCGAGGACTTCCTTGTCGAAGCCGGCGAGATCCTGGAGCAGCTATCGGAACAGCTGGTGGATCTGGAACAGCGTCCGGATGATCGGGAGCTCTTGAATGCGATCTTCCGTGGCTTCCATACCGTAAAAGGCGGTGCCGGTTTCCTGCAGCTCGAAGCGATGGTCGACTGCTGCCACAAGGCCGAGAACCTGTTCGATATGCTGCGCAACGGCGAGATCGGCATCAGTGCCGAGCTGATGGACGTCGTACTGCGGGCGCTGGATGCCATCAACATGATGTTCGAGGCGGTACGCGACGGTCAGGGGCTTGAGCGGGCCGATGCCGGCCTGCTGGCTGCGCTGGATCACTATGTCAACGGTGGTGCGCCGGCGGCACCGGCAGTGGCGGCCGCACCGGAACCGCAACCGGCTGTCGTACCGGCACCGGCACCGGCACCGGCACCAGTGGCCAAGCCTGCGCCGAGCAGTGGCGCGGCTGACCAGTCCAGTGCCGAGTTCGAGATGTTGCTGGGGGATATCGCCGGCGATGCGGCGGCTATCCCCGAAGCGGATCCGGTCGAGGCGGCTGGTGGCTCGGAACTGATCACCGAAGATGAATTTGAAAGCCTGCTGGATGAGCTGCACGGACCGGGTGGCGCGCCAGGACAGATGAGCGGAGGTGACACTGTGGCCGAGTCGACAGGTGCGGGATCGTCCAACGAACTGATCAGCGATAGCGAATTCGAGGCCCTGCTGGATGATCTGCAGGCTCAGGGCAAGGGGGCCTTCGCCTTTGTCAATGAAGAGCGTCGCGATGCCCGTCATGAAGCTGTTGAACCGGCTGTCGCGACGCCGGCTCCGGTGGCTGCGCCGGCCGTCAGTGCGGAGCCGGTGATGAAAGACAGCGCCGCCGGTAAACCGCCGGCAGGCCAGGCCAAGGCAACGCCGGAGAGCAACGTGCGGGTGGATACCCGCCTGCTGGACAAGATCATGAACATGGTCGGTGAATTGGTACTGATCCGTAACCGGTTGGTGCGTCTTGGCGTGACCCGCGAAGACGAGGAGATGGCCAAGGCGCTGGCAACCCTGGATATGGTGACCGCCGATCTGCAGATGTCGGTCATGAAGACCCGCATGCAGCCGGTCAAGAAGGTGTTCGGTCGCTTCCCGCGGCTGATTCGTGACCTGTCGCGCAACCTTCACAAAGAGGTCCGGCTGGAGTTGCGCGGTGAAGAGACCGACCTGGACAAGAACCTGGTCGAGGCGTTGGCGGATCCGCTGATCCACCTGGTACGCAACTCGGTCGACCACGGTATCGAGGCGCCGGAGGAGCGTGATCGGATCGGCAAACCGCGTGAAGGTCATGTGCTGTTGTCCGCCGAGCAGGAGGGCGATCATATCCTGCTGGTGATTCAGGACGACGGTGCCGGTATGGACCCGGAAAAGCTGCGTAAGCTGGCGGTGGATCGTGGCATGCTGGATGCCGAAGCCGCCCGCCGTCTGACCGAGCAGGAGTGTTTCAACCTGATCTTCCAGGCGGGCTTCTCCACCAAGACCGAGATCTCCGATGTCTCCGGCCGCGGTGTCGGCATGGACGTGGTCAAGACCAAGATCACCCAGTTGAACGGCACCCTGAGCATCGATTCGGTGCTCGGCCAGGGCACCCGTATCGCGATCCAGGTACCGCTGACGCTGGCGATCATGCCGACCCTGATGGTGGTATTGGAAGATCAGGCGTTTGCGCTGCCGCTGGTCAACGTCAGCGAGATCTTCAACCTGGACCTGACCCAGACCAACGCGGTCGACGGCCAGCAGGTGATTATCGTACGCGACCAGGCGTTGCCGTTGTTCCATCTCAAGCGCTGGCTGATCCAGGGGCAGCAGCAGGCCAAGCTGCCCGATCAGGGCCATGTGGTGATCGTCAACGTCGGCACCATGCGGGTCGGTTTCGTGGTGGACCAGTTGGTTGGCCAGGAGGAAGTGGTGATCAAGCCGCTCGGTTCAATCCTGCACGGCACGCCGGGTCTGTCCGGCGCCACCATCACCGGTGACGGTCGCATCGCGCTGATCATCGATATCCCGAACCTGCTGAAGAACTACGCCTCCTGAGGGGGCGTAGCTCAACTGGAATGAAACGCTGACTATGGCAGTTAGGGTATTAATCGTTGATGACTCAGGATTCTTTCGACATCGTATAAGCGAGCTGCTGGCGTCCGACCCGCGTATCGAGGTGGTCGGTAGCGCCAGTAATGGCCGGGAAGGGATTGAACAGGTCAAAAAACTGCGACCGGACGTGGTAACCATGGATGTGGAGATGCCGCAGATGAACGGCATCGAAGCGGTCCGGATCATCATGCGCGATTGTCCGACCAAAGTGATGATGTTGTCATCGCTGACCCAGGAAGGCGCGCGGGTTACCCTGCAGGCTCTGGAGGCTGGGGCGGTCGATTACCTTTCCAAGGATATGCGGGCCTGGATGGATCGCTCGCTGTCTCTCCAGAAACAGCTCTGCGACAAGATCGTTACCATCGGCTCGCAGGGACGGGCACTGACCCCGTTCATGGCGCGCAGCCGGGCGAAAGAGGGCCAGAGCAGCACCACCATGGTGTTCCGCCCGCAACGCAGCCGATCTTCTGACGCGGCTGCGGCGTCCGCATCACCGGCTCCGGCAGCGCAGTCGACAGTTAATTCGAGGGCCGCATCGACGGCTACATCGACGGCGTTGCGCCGCCCGCTTGGCGGTGGCGCTGCGGCGGATCTGGCTGCCCGCTCGACGCTGCGCGGCAGTCAGCGGTTGGCTATCCCGCGCGATACCCGGCTGGTGGTGATCGGCTCATCGACCGGCGGCCCGGCGGCGTTGCAGGAGATTCTTACCCAGTTGCCGGCCAGCTTCCCCTATCCGTTGCTGTTGATCCAGCACATGCCGAAGACGTTCACCACGGTGTTTGCCGAACGGCTCAATCAGCAGTGTCAGATCGCCGTCAAGGAGGCGGAGGATGGCGACCGGTTGCAACCGGGCCGAGCGCTGCTGGCGCCGGGTGGTCACCAGCTGATCGTCGACGGCAAGCAGCATGACCGGATCCGTATCCTGCCGGGCGACGACCGGCTGACCTACAAGCCGAGTGTCGATGTTACTTACGGCTCGGCGGCCAAAAGTTACGGCAACCGGGTGTTGGCGATCATCCTGACGGGGATGGGGGCGGACGGCAGTGAAGGAGCTCGCTTGCTCAAGCAGGCCGGCGCTCACGTCTGGGCGCAAAGCAAGGATAGCTGCACCATCTTCGGTATGCCGCAGGCGGTCATCAAGGCCGGCCTGGCGAACGAGATACTGGATCTGGAGCAGATCGGCCCGATCCTCTCCGGAGGACGTTGATGGACCTGTCCGGCCTGCTCGGGCTGCTATTGGCACTGCTCGCGGTGGTTGGTGCAGTCCAGCTGGACGGCGGTGAACTCGGCCAGTTGGCCAACCTGCCGGCCGCTGTGATCGTGGTCGGCGGCACCCTGGCCGCCGCCGCGGTGCAAACACCGTCAGCCGAGTTTCGTTATGCCATCCGTCTGATGTTGGGGCTGTTCCGCTCCTCGCTGCCGGATTGTCGCAGCGGCTTGAGTCAACTGGTGGGTTGGTGCGAGCTGGCGCGGCGGCATGGCCTGCTGGCGTTGGAGCAGCAGGCCGACCAGTTGGACGATGATTTTACCCGGGTGGGGTTGCGGTTGTTGGTCGACGGCGGCACCGTCGATAGCCTGCGGGCCACCCTGGAGATCGAAATGGTCACCCGTGAGCAGCGCGATCTGCAGGGCGCGCGGGTGATCGAAAGCATGGGTGGCTATGCGCCGACCCTGGGCATCATTGGTGCCGTGCTGGGGTTGATCCAGGTGCTTGGCAACCTGTCCGCCCCCGAGCAACTGGGCAGCGGTATCGCCACCGCCTTTGTTGCCACGGTGTACGGGGTGGGGCTGGCCAATCTACTGCTGATTCCGCTGGCCAATCGGATCAAGGCGTATGTTCAGGCCCGCTACCAGTACCAGGAGATGGTGTTGGAGGGCTTGATGTTGATTGCCGATGGCCATACGCCGCAGGCTCTGCAGCGTCGATTGATGGGGTATCTCCAGTAATGCCGCGCCGGGTACGCAGCGATAGCGACCCCCATGCGGACCGCTGGGTGATCTCGTACGCAGATTTTATTACCCTGTTGTTTGCCCTTTTCGTGGTGATGTATGCGCTCTCTTCGGTCAACGAGGAGAAGTACCGGCAGTTGTCGGCTGCGCTGTCCGATGTGTTCGTCAAGAACACGGAATCCAGCGGCACAGCGGTTCCGGCAAACGACAATGCAGTCGCCGCGACTGCACCGGCGGCACTGGCGGACGACGGGTTACTGCCCGATCAGGGGCGCGCAGCGGGCGGCAATTTCGCCGTACTGCAGCAGCAGTTGCAGCAGCGACTTGAAGCCCAGCCCGAGCTGGGCCGGGTATCGCTCGGTGGTGACGGCCTCTGGCTGGAGCTGGAGCTTGATGCCGCCCTGCTGTTCAGCTCCGGCAGTGCCACCCCCTCGGAGGATGCGGAGCTGCTGTTGGAGCAACTGGTTCAGCCGCTGCTGGAATCGGCGCAGCCGATACAGGTGGAGGGCTTTACCGATAACCAGCCGGTGCAGCGGGGCGCTTACCCCGGTAACTGGGAGTTGTCGGCGGCCCGAGCGGCGGCGGTGGTCCGTCTGCTGACCGAGTTTGGCGTTGCGCCGCAACGACTGTCTGCCGTTGGCTATGGTGAATTTCGGCCGGCCTACAGCAATCGGACGGCCGAAGGGCGCCGCAAGAACCGGCGGGTGGTACTGGTGGTGGCGCGAGACGCCCAGATCGGTCAGCTGCGCAGCATCTATGGTGCGCAGCAGTTGTCTGGCGCGACAATTTCCGAGATATTGCCGGAAGATGCCGGGATATCGAACCAGCCGCCGGTGATTGAACAATTTCGAACGGAGCGGGGTGGCATGTTGTACCGCCAGGCAGAACCAGTAACGAATCACGCTGAACAGGAACAATAACGATGCAAGTGTGGGCCGTGGCTAATCAGAAAGGTGGCGTGGGTAAGACCACCACCGTTGTGACGATGGCTGGACTGCTGGCCGAAGTGGGCTACAGCGTTCTGCTCGTTGACCTGGATCCGCATGGATCCTTGACCAGCTACTTCGGTTACGATCCGGATGAGCTCGAGCGTAGCGTTTACGACCTGTTTGACAGTGACGAACCGCTTGATCGGGAGATGGTGCGCAGCCTGATCGTACCGACCAGTCATGACCGGATCTCGATGGTCCCGGCGGCGACTTCGTTGGCCACCCTGGAGCGCAAGGCGGTTGGCCAGGAGGGGCTGGGCTTGCAGGTCGCCAAGGCGTTGCGCCAGGTACAGGCCGATTATGATTTCGTACTGATCGACAGCCCGCCGGTGCTGGGGGTGTTGATGGTCAATGCGCTGGCGGCCGCTCACCACCTGCTGGTGCCGGTACAGACCGAATTCCTGGCGATGAAGGGGCTGGAGCGGATGGTGCGCACCATCCGGATGATAAATCGCGCCCGTCGCCGCGAACTGCGCTACACCATTATCCCGACCTTCTATGATCGCCGCACCCAGGCTTCGGTCAATAGCCTGCGTGAGTTGCATCATCGTTACCCGGGCGAGATCTCCAGCGCGGTGGTGCCGACCGATACCAAACTGCGTAATGCCAGTATCGCCGGCGTGGTGCCGTCTGAACTGGATTCCAGCAGTCGTGGCGTACATGCCTACGCCCGCCTGCTGCGGTCTTTGCTGGAATCTTCGAAGCAGGAAGCGTCATGAGCGATACCAAGATGAACAATGGTCAGCGCCTGGTACAGGACTACCTGGATTCCCTGCTGCAGGAGGCGGAGCCGGAACTGGATCTGCTGGAAGAGATGGTGATGGCCGACCTGGCCGAGCCTCTGGATGAGGATCCGCAGCTCGATCAGCCGTCGCAAGCCGAGCAACCGCAAGAGGTGGCGGCCGAAGAGGTTCCGGCGGAATCTTGCGCAGAGACCGAGCTGACGGCTGAGCCGCTTGCAGAGGCCGAGTCCGGGTTTGCGGCAGTCGAAGATGCTATCGGCCTGCCAGAGTGCGCCGAGCACGTCGAGGTTGCTACGGCTGGTGATTGCGACGCTGTGCTCGAAGAGTTTGACACGGTCGATAGCGAACCTCTGGCGGAGCCCGAGGAGATTCCGTCGCTCGCCGATACGGCCCCGCTGGCTGAGTCGCCGGCAGCTGAATTGCCTGAGCTGAGCGTTGAGACGGACCTCGCGGCGCCGGTAGAGCAGCTGGCAGCAGCGACCTCAGAACCGGTGCCTGAGGTTCCCGAGTCATTGGCGGCTGAGGATGTGCTTGAGGCGCTCGAATCGATCGAGCCGCCGGAGCCGATTGACGCGACCGAGCTGCTGACGATCTCCGAGCCGCTGCCGGTAGAACTGTCGGCGGCTGACGAACCTGTTGTACCGGTCGAGCCTGCAGCCGTCGCTGAACAGCCGGCGGTCACCGATATCTCCCTGGCCGACTTCGATGAAGAATCGCTCGTGGCGGCTGACGCTGAGTTTCAGCTGGAGCTGCCGGAGTTGCCGACGGAAGACCAGGAGCTGCTGGCCGATACGGTGGTGATCGAGCAAGCTATCGATACGGCCGAACCTGAAGCCATTCAGCTGAGCGAGGAGGATCTGGCGCTGCTGGATCAGATGGTGCCGGCATTGGATGATGACGGCCTGCCACAGCTGACCGAATCCGAACGACTCGAAGCGGAGGCCGACGCCGCGATGCTGGCGGCCGCCGAAGCGGCAGTGGCCGAGTCTCCGGTCGAGCCTGCTGCGCCGCTTGAGCCACCTGTCCCCGTTGCGCCGGCACTGCCGGTGGGGGAGAAACCGGCCTGGGCCGGCGACGAGCTCAACTGCGTCATGGTCACCGTTTATGGCATCAACGTGGCGATCCCGATGGAGCACATCCAGTCGGCGACCAGTATCGAAAAGGTGTCGCTGCGCATGGAGCTGGAGCATGACTGGATTCTCGGTCAGATCGTCAAGAATGATCATACCCTCACCTATGTACTGGACAGCGCACACTGGTTGATGCCGGAACTCTACGATGCCGAGAAGTGCAGCTATCAGGATATGGTGGTGCTGGATGGCGGCTATTGGGCGCTGGCCTGCGACGAGATGACCCGTTCAGTGCGAATTCCCTGCAGTTCGGTCGCCTGGTCGGTGGACCGTAGCCGACGGCCCTGGTTGTTGGGTACCTGCATGGCGGAGCGCTGTGCAATCCTCGATGTGGACGCGTTGATCAGCCAGCTAAATAGCGCTCTGTGAGCAGTCGTTCGATTTGAGCAGGAGTTGGTGTCGCGCAGGCTCCTCTAGTATCCTGTACGCGAGAACCGCTCTACAACAGGAATAGCCGTGACCGCCACTGCGTGGACCCTCATTATCACCGCTCTGCTTCTGGCGACCTTTTCGCTGGGCATCGCGCTGGCGCTCTGGCGCCGGCTGCGTTCCCACAAGCAGAGTCACTATGCGCTGATCAATGTACTGCGCAATGAGATCCAGGCGATGACCAGCAGTTCGATCGGCATGGGCAAGCGGCTGGTCGATGTCGAGCAGCGCCTCAACGTTACCAGCGAGAAACAGCTGGAGCTGGAAAATCGCGACCCGGGTGTACTGGCCTACAATCAGGCGGCCCGGCTGATGGAGATGGGCGCCGACGTCGACGACCTGGTCAAGAATTGTGGTATCGGCCGACCGGAGGCCGAGCTGATGGCGCTGCTACATAAAGAGCTGCAATCCAACGACGCGCTTGGTCACGACCGGTAACCGGCATCGCGCTGCACCGACGGGCGGCTGAGCTGCTCATTCTTCAGGCTGTAGGCGAAGGCGATGATCTCGGCGATCGCCCGGTAGAGCGCTTCCGGTATCTCCTCACCCAGTTCCAATCTCACCAGCACATCAACCAGTTCCGGGCTCTGGTGCATATGCACGCCGTGCTGCTCGGCCAGCTCGATGATCTGCTCGGCGATCAGCCCGCGGCCCTTGGCGGCGATATAGGGGGCACCCTTGTCGGCTTCGTAGCGCAGCGCAACCGCCTGCTTGTCGAGGTCGGTCGTATCGGTCCGCGCGGTCCTTTCAATCTTCTCGTTCATGTTTTCAGGTCGATCAGTTGCTTGCGGACACTGTCCTTGTTACCCGGCGGGCGGCCGATATGGCAGTGCAGCTCGTTGACTTCGAAGCCCTGATTGTCCAGCTGGCTGACGAACTGGGGCAGTCGTTGGCGGATCTCGCTGGCGGTCTCGCGCCGTTCGCACCAGAAACTGCCGGACAGCTGTTCGTCTTGTTGCAGCACCAGCTCGGCGGTCAGGTGGCCGCGCTTGGCCAGGTCGAACTGCAGCTGCACCCGCCACTGGGTCTGGAAGCGTTCATCCTGGCTGCGGCGCTGCTCCTCGGTGATCTTCACCTCGACATTCTCGTAGCGCTCCTCCTGCCTGACCGGCAGGTCCAGCTGGATCACCCGCTCCTGGCCGCCGTCCGGCAGTTCGCGCCACTGCTGCAGCGCGCCCAGCTGCTGGCTGGTATGGCGCGACTGCAGTTTCTGGATCAACTGGTCGAGCTGGCGGCGGGCGTCTTCCGGCAACCGTTCACCCAGCTGCTGCAGCTGCTGCAGTGCCGCTTTCATATCCTGCGCCGGCAGCCCCTTGCCCTGTGCCAGGTTGGATTCGGTCAGCCGACCGCCCAACTCCAGGTTGCGCTGGATCGCCTCCGGACTGTCGATGTCGCCGGGCGTAACGCCGAACAGCGACAACATCGAGCGGACCGCGTTGGCCACCGGGCTGCGGTTGACGGCCCCGTTCTGACTGGCCAACTGCTGTAGCTGGCTGAATACCTCGCCGGTTGGTTGCTGCTGCGGCAAGGCCTGGCGCAGCTGTTCGTCGACCAGCCGTTGCTGCTGTTCGGTCATCGGCACCGCCGGCGGCGGCGCCAGCGCGCGGGCCTGGATGCTGCCGTCCGGTTGCGGCGTTAACCGAAGCTGGGTGCCGATGGCAACCGGTCGCGGGCTGGTCAGCTCAAGGGTGCGGCTGTCAGCCAGTTGCACCCGCAACTGGTGCGGCTGTTGGATATTTTGCGTTGTCTGCGTTGTCTGCGTTGCTTCGACTCTTGGTGCGGTTGTGGTTACTGAGGTGTTCGTTGCCGTTTGCACAACGGTGGTCTGGCGATTGCCGGTGTTGCCCGCTGCTGCCGCGGGCGAAGCGGTCTGCGGGGCGTTTGGCTGGGCGGCAGGCTTGGCTGGCTGTGGGGTATCGCTGATTGTTGGTGCCGGCGAGGGCGGCGGGCTGGCCGGACGTCCGATCGGTGCCGTGGTGTTGGTGGTCGACGGACGGGGCGCAAGCGTGGTGGTTGGCTGGGGTGCCGGCTTGGCGCCGTCCGCCTGCGTCGCTGTGCTTGTCGCATTTATCGGTGTCGACGGAGCCGGTGGTGCGCTACCTGGCGGCGGCGCCGTGGTGGCTGCTGTCCGGGTCGCTGGCGCCGTTTCGCTGCCATTGCCGGTCGGTGTACTGAGTGTGTTGGCTACCGTCTGGCCGCTTGCGCCGCTGTTGGTCGTGCCGGCGGTGGTTGCAGGCGGTTGGTTTTGCGGGCCCGCCGTTGTACTGGGCGGTCCGGACATGCCGCTCTGGCTTGCCGTTGCTGTTGTTGTGGTCGTGGCGGAGGTGCCGGTTTGTGCTGCGGCGGCACCGTTGTTGTTGGCCTGGGCCGTTGCGGGCTGCGGCTGGCTGCTGATCACCACCCCGTTGCTCGGCTGGCGCAGCGCCGGGCTTTCTGCCGGCTGTTGCCCCGGCTGGAGCCGGCTCAACTGCAGGGTCACGCTGTCGCGGGCCTGTTGGGCCAGCAGGCTTGCCTGGCGGTTGGCCTGCTCAGTGCCGGCCGGGAGTGGCGGGCTGGCCGGTTGCTGAATTTGTAGCCGGCCGTCCTGCTGTTGCAGCAGTTCGATCAGCGAACCCTTGGCCAGCGGCTGGCTGGCGGTCAGTTGCAGCAGCTGGTTGTTGACCTCCACCGTCAGCCGGTAGCTGTTGCCACCGGCCGGTTGGCTGACCGACACCACCTTGCCGCTGATCGGCGTATCGACCGGCAACGTCTTCCCTGCGGCCTGGTCGCTGCTGTCGTTGCGGCTGGTGCCGGCTGGCGGTGGGGATGGTATGCCCGGGATCAAGGATTGCTACTCCAGCAGTATCAGTACGTTGGCTCAATGCTACACCGAACCGGATTTTGTATATAATGACTCGCTTTATTATTCGTCGGCGAAAGTCGCGAAAAGTGAAGTAGTTTTAGCTGTCGATCAGCCTGGGGTGTGTCTGTTGTCCGAGCCGTTACTGCGCGTAGAGAAGCTCTTTTGCGAGCGCGATGACCGAGTCCTGTTCGAGGATCTGAGCTTTTCGGTAAACGGCGGCGAGGTGCTGCAGATCGAAGGGCCCAATGGCAGTGGCAAGACCACCCTGCTGCGTATTCTCAGCGGCCTGTCGCGCAACTACGAAGGTGAGATCTACTGGCGTGGCGAGGCGTTGGCCGATGTCCGTGACCAGTTCCATCGTTCGCTGCTCTATTTTGGCCATCAGCCGGGGGTCAAGGGCACCCTGTCGCCGCTGGAAAACCTGAGCTGGTATGCCGCCATGCACCCGTCGGTGGATAGCGAACGTATCTTGGAGGCGCTGGAACGGGTGGGCCTGCGCGGCTACGAGGATGTCCCCTGTCATACCCTGTCGGCGGGTCAGCACCGCCGGGTCAGCCTGGCGCGGCTCTACCTGAGCGATGCGCCGCTGTGGATCCTCGACGAGCCGTTCACCGCCATCGACAAGAAGGGGGTGGCGGCCAAAGAGGCGTTGATCCTGCGTCATGCCCAGGCCGGCGGCACGGTAATCCTGACCACCCACCACGAAATGGCGCTCGGCGAGCGGATCCGACGACTCGATCTTTCCAACGGAGCGGGAACTTTATGAACAATCCCGTGACCAATGCCCGGCTGGAGTCGGTTGAGAAGGGAATAATGGCGCTGTTCTGGGCGGTATTGAAACGCGACCTGCTACTGGCGTTCCGGCGCCGCAGCGACCTGCTTAACCCGCTGATCTTTTTCCTGATGGTGGCCAGTCTGTTCCCGTTGGGGATCAGCCCGGAACCGACCTTCCTGGCCCAACTGGCGCCGGGGGTGGTTTGGGTCGGTGCGTTGCTGGCGACGCTGCTGTCGATGGACAGCCTGTTCCGGTCCGACTTCGACGACGGCACTCTGGAACAGACGCTGCTGAGTCCGCAGCCGCTGTTTCTGGTGGTGCTGGCCAAGGTGCTGGCGCACTGGATGATGACCGGGCTGCCGCTGACGTTGATGGCACCGCTGTTGGGGGTGATGCTGTTCCTGCCGGCAGAGGGGATGTGGGGGCTGATTGTCAGTCTGCTGCTGGGCACCCCGACGCTGAGCCTGGTCGGTGCCATCGGCGCGGCGCTGACGGTCGGTTTGCGCAAAGGCGGCGTGTTGATCTCGCTGCTGGTGTTGCCGCTCTATATCCCGGTGCTGATCTTCGGATCCAGCGCCGTGCAGGCGGCGGTGACCGGGCTGCCGCTGGGCGGTTATCTGGCATTGCTCGGCGCGATGCTGGCATTGGGTGTGGTGCTGGCGCCGTTGGCGATCGCGGCGGCATTGAGAATTTCGGTGAGCGGATAGAGGTATATGGCTGAGAATAAGAAGTGGATGCCGCGCTGGTTCTACCAGATGGCATCGCCACGCTGGTGTTACGACTTTACCGGCAAGTTGCTGCCCTGGTTTGCCGTGGCGGCGGCGCTGTTGTTGGCGGCCGGTATGGTCTGGGCGCTGGCGTTTGCGCCGGCCGATTACCAGCAGGGCAACAGTTTCCGCATCATCTACATTCATGTGCCCTCGGCGATCCTGGCCCAGTCCTGCTACATGCTGATGGCGGTGGCCGGCGCAATCGGCCTGATCTGGAAGATGAAGGTCGCTGATATGGTGGCCAAGGCCTGTGCACCGATCGGCGCCACCGTGGCGATCCTGGCGCTGGCCACCGGCGCCATCTGGGGCAAGCCGACCTGGGGCGCCTGGTGGGTATGGGATGCCCGACTGACCTCGATGCTGATCCTGCTGTTCCTCTACCTGGGCGTGATCGCGCTGCACTCGGCGATCGAAAGCGAAGCGACCGCTGCCCAGGCCAGCGCGGTGCTGGCATTGGTTGGCCTGGTCAATATCCCGATCATCAAGTATTCGGTGGAGTGGTGGAACACCCTGCACCAACCGGCCACTTTCACCCTGACCGAACGCCCGGCGATGCCGGTCGAGATGTGGCTGCCGCTGCTGGTGATGGTGATTGGCTTCTACTGTTTCTTCGCGGTCTCGCTGATGCTGCGGGTCCGCAACGAAATTCTGCGACGTGAACGCCGTGCCGGATGGGTGCGGGATCTGCTGCAGCGCGTGTGAGGTGAGCGGTGAGTTTCGATAGTTTTTCCGAGTTTCTGGCGATGGACGGGCATGGCCTCTATGTCTGGCTGAGCTACGCCATCGCCCTGGTGGTAATCCTGGTTAACCTGGTCAGTCCGGTGCTTGCCCGCAAGCAGCTGCTGTCCGAGCTGGCGCGTCGTT
Source organism: Marinobacterium arenosum (assembly GCF_019795155.1). Taxonomy (GTDB): domain Bacteria; phylum Pseudomonadota; class Gammaproteobacteria; order Pseudomonadales; family Balneatricaceae; genus Marinobacterium_C; species Marinobacterium_C arenosum. The sequence goes on from NZ_JAILYN010000007.1 coordinate 96,783, forward strand.
TGCGCCGGGAGGCGAAAAGCTGATGAATGCCAAGCGTAAGCAGCGGTTGATGATCGTGTTATTTATTGTATTTGGCGTGACTGTCGCCGTCGGGCTGACCCTGTATGCGCTCAGCCAGAATATCAACCTGTTCTACTCGCCGAAGCAGATCGTTGCCGGCGAAGCGCCGCTGGACACCCGCATCCGCGCCGGCGGCATGGTGGTGGAGGGTAGTATCCAGCGCGACTCGAACAGCCTCAAGGTCAGCTTTGACATGACCGACTACGCCGACACCGTGCGGGTCGAATACACCGGTATCCTGCCCGACCTGTTCCGCGAGGGACAGGGCATCGTGGCGCAGGGTAAACTGGATGCAAACGGCGTGTTCCAGGCGGTGGAAGTCCTGGCCAAGCATGACGAGAACTACATGCCGCCCGAAGTGGCGGAGGCGCTGAAGGAATCCGGCCAGATGCCGCGGCAGGCTGCGGAGGCGTACAACAAATGATTCCCGAGCTCGGTCAATTCTCGCTGATCCTGGCGCTCTGCCTGGCGGCGCTGCTGGCGGTGGTGCCGCTGGCCGGTGCCGCCCGCAGCAACGCACTCTGGATGGGCTATGCCCGGCCGCTGGCCAGCGGCATGTTCCTGTTCCTCAGTATCAGCATGTTGTGCCTGGGGTATGCCTTCGTCAGCGACGACTTCTCGGTCAAGTACGTGGCCGGCAACTCCAATACCGCTCTACCGATCTATTACAAGCTCAGTGCGATCTGGGGCGGCCACGAGGGGTCGCTGCTGTTGTGGGTGCTGATCCTCGGTGGCTGGACCTGGGCGGTAGCGCTGAAGAGCGAGAACCTGCCGCTGGATATCGTTGCCCGGGTACTCGGGGTGATGGGGCTGATTGCGGTCGGCTTCATCCTGTTCACCCTGCTGACCTCCAGCCCGTTCGAGCGGCTGCTGCCGCGCTTCCCGGCCGAGGGCGGCGACCTGAACCCGCTGCTGCAGGATATCGGCCTGATTCTCCATCCGCCGATGCTTTACATGGGCTATGTCGGCTTTTCCGTTGCCTTCGCCTTCGCCATCGCCGCACTGCTCAGCGGCCGGCTCGATGCCGCCTGGGCCCAGTGGTCGCGCCCCTGGACCAATATCGCCTGGTCGTTCCTGACCCTCGGCATCGCGCTGGGCAGCTGGTGGGCATACTACGAACTGGGCTGGGGCGGCTGGTGGTTCTGGGACCCGGTGGAAAACGCCTCCTTCATGCCCTGGTTGGTCGGTACCGCGCTGGTGCACAGCCTGGCGGTGACCGAGAAACGCGGCGTGTTCAAGAGCTGGACCGTGCTGCTGGCGATCTTCGCCTTCTCGCTCAGCCTGCTGGGGACCTTCCTGGTCCGCTCCGGGGTGCTGACCTCGGTCCATGCGTTCGCCTCCGATCCGGAGCGCGGCTACTTCATCCTGGCGCTGCTGGCGATCACCATCGGCGGCTCGCTGCTGCTGTACGCGGTCAAGGCGGCCCATGTGAAGAGCGAATCCAGCTTCGAGCTGTTGTCGCGTGAGACCTTCCTGCTGGTCAACAACATCCTGTTGGTGGTGACCGCGATGATGGTGCTGCTCGGCACCCTCTATCCGCTGTTCATCGATGCGCTGGGGATGGGCAAACTGTCGGTCGGCCCGCCGTACTTCAATGCGCTGTTCATTCCGCTGATGTCGATCCTGGTGCTGTTCCTCGGTGTCGGGGCGATCAGCCGCTGGAAGCGCGTGGACGGCAAGCTGCTGCTGAAACAGCTGTGGCTGCCGGCACTGGCCAGTTTGCTGGCGGGCATCGCCTTTCCGCTGATCTATGGCGACGGCTTCAATGGCGGGGTAGCGCTGGCAATGGCGCTGGCGTTCTGGATCTGCTTCTCCGGCCTGCGCGACCTGCGCAACAAGACCGCCAACAAGCCGGACCTGGCCAGCGGCCTGCGCGGCTTGTCGCGCAGCTACTACGGCATGGTGCTGGCGCATGTCGGGGTGGCGGTGACGGTGGTGGGGGTCGCGCTGGTGTCGGTCTACAGCGAAGAGCGCGACCTGCGTATGGCGCCGGGTGACCGGCTGGCGTTCAAGCGCTACGAATTCGTCTTCGAGGGCGCCCGCCACGCCGAGGGCCCGAACTATACCTCCGATATGGGGGTGATCCGGGTGCTGAAGGGGGGCGAGCCCTACACCGAACTGCGCCCGGAGAAACGGCTCTATACCGCACGCGGCAACGTGATGACCGAGGCGGCGATCGATCCCGGCCTGTTCGGCGATCTCTATGTCGCGCTCGGCGAGCCGCTGGCGCAGGGCGCCTGGGCGGTGCGGGTGCAGCACAAGCCGTTCGTGCGCTGGCTCTGGCTCGGCGGCCTGATGATGACCCTGGGCGGCCTGCTGGCCGCCACCGACCCGCGCTATCGCAAGCAGCGCCGCCGCCAGGCCGTTGCCGCGAATTCCGCTGAACAAGTGACTGCCTGAACGGAGAGGCCCGATGCGTCGATTTATACTGTTCCTGCCCCTGGCGATCTTCTTTGTCCTGGGGCTGTTCTTCTGGAAGGGATTGCAGCTGGACCCGACCGAACTGCCGTCGGCGCTGATCGACAAGCCGGTGCCAGCGTTCCAGCTCAGTGCGCTGGATGACGAAGCCAAGCTGCTCACCGAAGCCGATCTGCGCTTTGGCGAACCGGTGTTGATGAACGTCTGGGCCACCTGGTGCCCCTCCTGCAAAGTCGAGCACGCCCAGCTGAATCGCATCGCCCAAGAAGAGGGCGTCAAGATCGTCGGCATCAACTACAAGGATGACCGCGATCAGGCCAATGAGTGGCTGCGCAAATACGATAACCCCTACGCGCTCAATATCTACGACGACAAGGGCAGCCTGGGGCTGGACCTGGGGGTGTACGGTGCGCCGGAAACCTACGTGGTGGACGGTGACGGGGTGATCCGCTACAAGCATGTCGGCGTGGTCGATGAAACCGTATGGCAGCAGCTCAAGCAGGTGATCGCCCAGATCAACGCGGGTGACCGCTCATGAAACGCTGGCTGATGTTGCTGGCGCTGCTGTGGCCGTTGCAGGGCTGGGCGGCGATCGATACTTACGAGTTCAAGGACGAGCAGACCCGCGAACGGTTTCGGCATCTGACCGCCGAACTGCGCTGCCCGAAGTGCCAGAACCAGAATCTTGCCGATTCCGACGCGCCGATCGCCAAGGATCTGCGCAACGAGATCCACCGGATGTTGCAGGCGGGCGAGCCGGACGGCGAGATCATCGACTTCATGGTCACCCGCTATGGCGAATTCGTCCTCTATCGGCCGCCGCTGACCGGCAGCACCTACCTGCTCTGGTACGGGCCGTTCCTGCTGCTGGCGATCGGTGCGCTGGTGGTGCTGATGATCAGCCGCCGCAAGCGTCGGGCCGACAACGCTGAGCCTGAAGAAACATTGAATCCCGAGCAGCGTCGGCAGCTGGATGAGCTTTTGAAACAGGACCCCGATAAAAAATGAGTAGTTTGTGGATCGGCATCAGCCTGCTGACCCTGCTGGCGCTGGCGTTTGTGTTCCTGCCGCTGGTACGGGCCCGCCGTGCCCAACTGGCCGAGCAGGTCGAGGATCGCCGCCAGCAGAATATCGATATCTTCCGCGAGCGGCTGGCCGAGCTGCAGCAGGAACTCGACAGCGGTAACCTGGCGCAGGCCGAGTTCGAGCAGCTGAAGCTGGAGTTGGAGAAAAACCTGCTGCATGACGCCGAGGCTCTGCCGCTGCAGGCCAAGGTCCAGCTCGACGGTCGCCAGCTGATCACCGTGCTGTTGCTGGCACTGATCCTGCCGACGGCCGCTTTCGGTCTCTATGCCAAGCTGGGCCGGTTTGATGACCTGATGGTGGCCCAGCAACTCGCCGAGGACCCGTTCGACGGCCGCCAGCCGACTCTGGAGGAAGCGCTGGCACAGCTGGAGCAAGAACTGGCGGCACGGCCGGATAATGCCGAAGGCTGGTATATGCTGGCCAGTACCTATCTGGGGATGGGCCGGTATGCCGATGGCGCCGAGGCGCTGAGCAAGGTGGTTGCACTGTTGCCGCAGGACGCGCCGCAGTATCCCGGCGTGATGGGGCAGTACGCCCAGGCACTCTATTTCGCCGCCGATGGCCAGATGACCGACCAGATACGCAAGCAGATCGACCAGGTGCTGGCGATCGACCCGTTCGAGGTCACCACGTTGGGGCTGCTGGGTATCGATGCCTTCGAACAGCAGCAGTATGAAGCGGCGATCGATTACTGGCGCAAGGCACTCGACCGTGCCGAAGGCAAGGCCGCTGAGTCCCTGCGCACCGGTATCGGCAAAGCGCGCGAAGCGTTGATTGCACAAGGCAAGCCGGCACCGGAGCTGCCGGAACTGGCGCCGGTACAGATCCGGGTCAGCGTGGCGTTGGCTGAAACCCTGCGGGATAAGGTCTCGGCCGAGGATACGGTGTTCGTATTCGCCCGTCCGGTCGGCGGCCGGATGCCGCTGGCGGCGCTTAAGTTGACCGTTGCCGAACTGCCGGCCGAAGTGGTGCTGGACGATTCGCTGGCGATGATGCCGGAAGCGAAGCTGTCGTCGGTGCAACAGGTGGAGGTGACTGCCAAGGTTTCTGCGTCGGGCCAGCCGCAACAGCAACCGGGTGATCTGTATGGCAGCCGTTCTCCGGTGCAGGTGGGTGGCGAGAATCAGGTGGTTGAGCTGCTGATCGACAAGGTTGTCGAGTAAGCGGCGGTTGTAGAGCGAGCGGGGCTCGTTCTATAGTTGCACCATTCTTTAACTTTTAGCGACGGGAAGCTGTTGATCGTATGGAAATCGGTCTGCGTGAATGGCTAATTATCGGTGGCATCCTGGTGATCCTGCTGATCATCCTGGACGGCTGGCGGCGCATGAAAGGTGCGCGCAACAACCGGCTGCGTCTGGATATCGACAAGGAACTGCCTGATAGCGATGCGCCGGAAGATGAGTTCAATCCGGAGTTGCCCAACGGTGGCGCCCGGGTGTCGAGCCAACCGCAACCGCTGTTCGAGCATATCGAGCCGCGTTTCGATACCGCGATCGAATTGGACGACGCTGCCGAGCCGGCCGTTGCCGAGCGTAAGCCGCAGCCGCCGCAGGCTGCGCAGTCGACCTATCAGTACCCGCCGCAGGAGCCCTCTGCTGTCGATCCGGAACGGGTGCCGCTGATCACCGAGTTGGCGGAGCCGGAAACCGAGCCGGAACCGCAGTCCGTACCGATTCGACCGGCGGCCGTCGAGACGCCCGAGCCGGTCGATCCGAGCGACGCGGAACCGCTGTTCGAAACGCCGCTTGAACCGAGCCCGGCACCAGAACAGACCGCCGACTGGACCGATCAGCCCGCTGCCGAGGACGCCGATCCGCTGCGCGAGACGGAAACGGCCAAGCCGGACCCGCTGCTGGCGCCGTTGCCTGACCAGCCGTTGCCTGAACCGCGGGGAATCGGTGATGAGCAACCGATACTTGCTGATCAGCAGCGACCGCTCAGCGACGATCCGCTGATGGACCTGGACAAGCCGATCACCGAACTGCTGGCGCAGCGTGCCGATGCGCCGCGTCAGGCCGCTCCCGGCCGGACCGCTCCCGGCCGGACCGCACCGCGAGCAGCAGAGACAGCTGCGGTTGAAATAACCCACAGCCAGGCCGAACTGGCGCTGGAGCCGGATGCCGAGCCTGAAGCGCAGCCTGTGGCGACACAACCGGAGCCTTCAGCCAAGGTTGAAGAGCCCTCAGCCAAGCCTGAAAAGCCCTCGGCCAAGCTTGAACAGCCGCCGGCACAGCCTGATGTCGAGCCGGCGCCGGTCGAAACCTCCGTTGATTTCCGGGCCGAGGCCGAACAACAGCTGGATCGGGCCGCCGAGATCGAGCTGGAGCCGCCGCAGGCTGTTCCTGCACGGCAGACCATCTCTCCGGAGACCGTATCCCGGCAGGCCGGACCCCGGGAAGCCGGACCTCAAGTCGCCCAGCCGCCGGAGTTGGCCGAGAGTTTCGATCCCCGTGAAGATACTTCTGATGCCCGCCATTCGCTGCAGAACGCCCGGGTCAAAGGCGGCACCTTGCGCAAGGAGCCGGACCCGGCCAATGTGCTGGTGGTGTCGGTGCTGGCCAGATCGCCGGAAGGCCTGAACGGCCAGGCACTGCTGCAGTTGGTACTGGCCTGTGGCATGCGCTTTGGCGATATGGATATCTTCCACCGTTTCGAAGATGGTATCGACCGGGGCGCGGTACAGTTCAGCATGGCCAACGCAGTCGGTGGCGGTACCTTCGATATCGACAGTATGGCCCGGGAGAACACCCCGGCGGTCTCCTTCTTCATGTCGATGGAGGAGCCGCACGAAGTGATGAACGCCTTCAACTGCATGCTGGCGACGGCGGAAACCGTGGCCCGCTATCTAGACGGCGAGCTGGTGGACGAAAACCGTTCGGTGATGCGCTCGCAAACCCAGGAACACTACCGCCAGCGCGTACGCGACTTCGAAATGCACAACATGCGTCGCCGTAACATCTGAACGGCGACGCGCTTTTCCTTCCGCTTTAATAGATTGAGAACCCTTGCGCGTGTCTATCGAACAGGACATTCAGCGTCTGCGTGACCAGATCAACCAGCATAACTACCGCTACTACGTGCTGGACGATCCGCAGATTCCCGATGCCGAATACGACCGCCTGTTCCAGCAGCTCAAGCAGCTGGAGCAGGATAATCCGGAACTGGTCAGCCCTGACTCACCGACCCAGCGAGTGGGTATGCTGCCGCTCGGCGAATTCAGTCAGGTTCGCCACGAACAGCCGATGCTGTCGCTGGACAACGCGTTCAGCGCCGACGATATGCGTGATTTCGAGCGCCGTATCCGCGACCGGCTGGAGTGGCCGGCCGAGCGGCCGCTGATGTTCGCCTGCGAACCCAAGCTGGATGGCATCGCGGTCAGCCTGCTGTACGAGGAGGGGGTACTGGTGCGTGGCGCCACCCGCGGCGACGGCACCACCGGCGAGGATATTACCCAGAACGTACGCACCATCCCCAGCATCCCGTTGCGGCTGATCGGTGAGGGCTATCCGCGCCGGCTGGAGGTGCGCGGCGAGATCTATATGCCCAAGGCCGGCTTCGACAAACTCAATGAAGCGGCCCGTGCCCGCGGCGATAAGACCTTTGTCAATCCGCGCAACGCCGCCGCCGGCAGCCTGCGTCAGCTGGACTCCCGGATTACCGCCCAACGGCCGCTGGAGATGTGCGCCTACGGTGTCGGCATAGTCGATGGGGGCGAGCTGCCGGGCCAGCATGTGGCGATCCTGCAGCAACTGCAGCAGTGGGGGCTGCGCATCAACCGCCATATGCGGCTGGTGGAGGGCGTAGAGGGTTGCCTCGGCTATTACTCTCAGCTGGCGCAGCTGCGTGATTCGCTGCCCTACGATATCGATGGCATCGTGTTCAAAGTCAACGAGCTGGCACTGCAGCGGGAACTCGGCTTCGTTGCCCGCGCGCCGCGCTGGGCGATCGCCCACAAGTTTCCGGCCCAGGAGGAGATCACCCGGGTCCGCGCTATCGAGTTCCAGGTCGGCCGTACCGGCGCCATTACCCCGGTGGCCCGGTTGGAGCCGGTGTTCGTCGGCGGTGTCACCGTCTCCAATGCCACGCTGCACAATATGGACGAGATCGCCCGGCTGGATGTGCGGGTCGGCGACAGTGTGGTGATCCGCCGTGCCGGCGATGTGATTCCGCAGGTGGTCAAGGTGCTGCGTGAGCGTCGCCCGGAAGACACCGCGCCGGTTGCCGTGCCGGATCACTGCCCGGTCTGCGGCTCCGATGTCGAGCGGGTGCAGATCGCCCGTTACGGCAAGGGCGGCCAGGTTCAGCAGGTGGAAGGCGCCGCCTACCGCTGCGTCGGCCGGCTCAGCTGCGAAGCCCAGTTGAAGCAGGCGATCATCCACTACGTGTCGCGCAAGGCGATGGATATCGACGGCCTCGGCGACAAGAGTGTCGAACTGCTGGTGGACAAGGAATTGATCCGCACCCCGGCCGACCTGTACCGGCTGCGCAAGGAGCAGCTGGTGCCGCTGGAGGGGTTCGGCGAGCTGTCCGCCGCCAACCTGCTGGCTTCGCTGCAGGCCAGCAAGCAGGTGCCGCTGGCCCGCTTTATCTATGCCCTCGGTATTCCCGATGTCGGTGAGGAGACCGCCCGGGTGCTGGCGCAGAGTTTCGGCACGCTGGACCGTATCCGCCGGGCGTTGCCGGACCTGCTGACCTGGCTGCCGGATATCGGCCGCGAGGTGGCGCAGGAGATCAGCCATTTCTTCACCGACCCGCACAACTGCGAGGCGATCGACGACCTGCTGCAGCAAGGCATCGAACTGCAGCAGAGCGGTGAGCTGGATCCGCGCCTGGGTGGCGCCATCTCGCTGGCCGACCTGCTGGTGAAACTGGAGATCCCGGCGGTGGCCAAGACCACGGCGGCTCGGCTGGCCGATCATTTCCAGACCCTGGAGGCGATCCTGGCCGCCGACGAACTGCAGCTGCGGCTGGTGGAAAAACTCTCCAAACGTGCCATCGACAGCCTGCTGGCCCATACTGGCGAAGAGGCGTTCTGCCGCCGGGCCCGTCAGCTGGAAGCCCAGTTGCTGGAGTTCGGCATGCACTGGCAGTGTCAGCCGGAGCCAAGTGCCAGTGCGGCACTGCCGTTGGACGGGCTGATCTATGTGCTGACCGGCACGCTGGAACAGCTCAGTCGCAGCGAGGCCAAGAACCATCTGCAGGCGCTGGGTGCCAAGGTGGCGGGCAGTGTATCGAAGAACACCGACGTGGTGGTGGCCGGTCCCGGCGCCGGCTCCAAGCTGGCCAAGGCCCAGCAACTGGGGCTGGAGGTGATCGACGAGGAGGCGTTTATGCAACTGTTGGCCGAGCACGGAATTCAGTCATGAGGTCGTTGCTGTCGCTGGTGATGCTGACCCCGCTGCTGCAGGGCTGTCTGTGGCAGACCCAGCCAGGCGACAGCTGCGATTACAGCGGCCGTGAGGAGGATCAGCTGGCGGCGGTACAGGTTGCCCTGCAACGCTGGCAGATGCCGCCGGCGGTGGGTCTGGCCCTGCTGGAGCCCAAGGGGCCGCCCTGGGTGCGGCCGCGACCGCTGGACTGGGACGAGTACCGGATGCAGAGCGAAAACTGGTCGGCCAGCGCCGCTGAACTGGCCGATTCGGTCGACTTCATCGGCTGGTTTGGTCAGCGCGGCAAGCAGCGGCTGCGGCTGGACTGGCAGCAGGTGAGCGATCACTACCTGGCGATCCGGCTCGGCCACGGTGGCTATTTCCGCCGTATCAAGGGCCAGCATCCGCAGCTCGAACAACAGGCCGAACAGGCCGCGCTGCGCGCCGAGCAATGGCAGGCCAGGCTGCAGCGCTGTCCGCCGACGGTGGCCGGCGAGCGCTGGTGGCAGGTCTGGTAGTGCTGCCAGACCGTTCCCTTGGCAACAATTCCTATACTGATGATTATTCCCTATCAACAACTCTCCCCGGAGGCGCTGCAGGGCTTGCTGGAGGAGTTCGTCAGCCGTGACGGTACCGATTATGGCGAGCAGGAGGTTTCACTTGAGGCGCGGGTTGCGCAGGTGCAGCGACTGTTGGCCCTCGGTGAGGTGGTGATCCTGTTCAGCCAGCAGACAGGGCAGTGCAATATCGTAGAAAGGTCCCGGCTCGACTGAACCCGACCGGGCTGTTCTTTCACGCTAGAGGAGGTACCCCATGGAGCAACTCGATCAGATTGTCAGCCTGATAGCGCTGTCGATGGGGGTGGCCTGGGCCAGCGGTATCAATCTCTACGCCACCGTGCTGATGCTCGGCGTGCTGAGCAATATGGGCCATATCCAACTGCCGGCCGAACTGCAGATCGTCGCCGATCCGCTGGTATTGATGGCGGCCGGCTTGATGTACTGCGTGGAGTTCTTCGCCGACAAGGTGCCCGGCGTCGATACCGGCTGGGACGGCCTGCATACCTTTATCCGAATACCGGCCGGGGCCGCGTTGGCGGCCGGTGCGGTGGGTGATATCAGCCCGGCGGTGGAGCTGGCGGCGGCGCTGGTGGGCGGTTCGCTGGCCGCCGGTGCCCATGCGGTCAAGGCCGGCAGCCGGGTGATGATCAACACCTCGCCGGAACCGGTCACCAACTGGACCGCCTCGGTCAGTGAAGACCTGCTGGTGCTGGCCGGTTTGTGGACCGCGCTGAACCATCCGGCCTGGTTCCTGGCCGGTCTGCTGCTGTTTATCCTGTTGATGATCTGGCTGCTGCCGAAGCTGTGGCGCGGGGTGAAAAAGGTGTTCGGCGCGATCCTGCGATTCTTCGGCATGGCGGGTTCCGAGCCGCCCGAGTTGCCGAAAGGCCCGGTGACCCCGGTTACCAACCCGCCGGCGGCGAAACTGGATGGGCCAGGTAGATCGGGTGATTAAATGCCCGGTCATTGGCTTATGACCAGCTGCCCTCGTTAGCCAAGCATTCAGGGCGCTGCCAATTCTGCCGTAGCAGCCCGCTCCGCGGGCGACCGATCTGGGCTACCGATCTTGGGCTACGAAGCACGGACCCTGTAGCAGTGGGCTCCGACCGCGACAGTATTGGCACCGTCCGTGGGTACCGCCCTCGGAGCGGCTGCTACGAAGCGTGAACCCTGTAGCAGCGGGCTCCGACCGCGACAGTATTGGCACCGTCCGTGGGTACCGCCCTCGGAGCGGCTGCTACGAAGCGTGGACCCTGTAGCAGCGGGCTCCGACCGCGACAGTATTGGCACAGTCCGTGGGTATCGCCCTCGGCACCCGCAGGGCATAAAAGCGGGCTGCTACGAATCAACCGGCATCGCGCCGGACTCTCCGCCTCGATGCGCAGCTTGAAGCTTATCGTTGAAAGCTCAGCTAAGTCAGGCCCAGCCTTCCATATGCACTCCGCTGATCAGCAGTCGCAGCAGGTCGCTGCGACAGACAACGCCGATCACCTGGTCGTTGTCGTCGACCACCGGAATGCAGTAGATCCGCTGTTCCAGAAAGGTGGCAACCACCCGGCGCAGTTCGGTGGTGCGCTTTGCCGCGACCAACTGCCCCGAGTAGAGCCCTGACAGCTTGTCGAAGGAATCCTTGCCGTGGCGCAACAGGTCGCGGTCGGAGACCACGCCCAATGGCCGGCCGTCATCAGCTACCACCACCAGGTGGCGGATCTCCAGGCTCTCCATCCGTTGCCAGGCGCGGATCACCGAGCTGTCCGGCGAGATGGTATGTGCCGGTTTGCTCATCACCTGGCCGACCAGCAGCGGCGGCGGCCGGTTGTCGGGCGGGGCCTGCTCGTCGGTGTTGGCATAGGCGCGAACCGCCTGTTTTTGCTTGCGTTGCTCCGGCGTCAGGTTTTCCGGCAGTGGAAACTTGTTGCCGTCGGCGTGCAGTTGATCCTCCAGATCGGCGCTGCGGTGCAGTGGCTTGATTTGTTCGGTAGGCCGCACGTTACCGGCCGGGAACAGCGCATTGCTATCGGTTTGTACCCGGTAGCCGTGGTCGTAGATCACCAGTGCCATCATGCCTCCCGGTGGTGGATGCGGGCAGGGGGCACGCATTCACTTGGTTTATTGTTGTTATCTTATTATATCGCCTGCCGGATCAGCTTCTTGACCAGAAAACGGCTCGGGTCGAGCGCATCGCAGATCTCCCGGTCGAGCGGCAGCGGTTCGTCGCAGATCAGCGCCGCCAGCAGTTCCGCGCACAGCGGCGCGGTGATCAGTCCCTTGGAGCCATGCGCCAGGTTGACGTAGAGGCCGGGATGGCGCGCCGGCGGGCTGTCATCGAATGGCCAGCGGGCGTCGTCGCGCAGTTTGTCGTACTGTTCGACAAAGTCAGCCGGGCGAGGCAGTTCGCCGACCAGCGGTAGATAGTCGCTGCTGGCGCAGCGGTAGCCGACCCGGCCCTCATGCAGCGGCTGCTCGGCCAGCGCGTCGGCCAGTTCCGGCAGGGCTACCGCCAGGGTGGCCAGGTTTCGCTGAACGTCGCTTGACCGCAGGTTGCTGTCCGTATCGCCGATATCGAAGGTGGCGCCGAAGCAGTACTGGCCCTGCCAGGGCGGCGAAATATAGCCGTCGGCGCAGACCACGGTTTTCAGCGCCGGCAGATCTGCCGGCACCGGAGCATGGGTCACCTGACCGCGGATCGCTTTCAGCGGCAGCATCTGGCTCTGTTCGAGCTGACGGGCGTCGGCGGCATTGGCGATCACCACCTGACGGGCCCGGTAACGGCCGCTGTTGCATTCGAGTTGCCAGCTTTGCTGCTGCGGATCGTATTGCAGCTTCTCCACCTGGCAGTCGCTGATCAGTTCGATCAGCGGATGCTCGGCCAGCCGTCGGCACAATGCTGGCGGGTTGACCCAGCCGGCAGCCGGAAACAGCAGCGCCGGTGAATGGATCGGCAGGCCGGCGATCTCGCTGGCCTGTGCGGCATCCAGCCCGTGCAGCAGTTGCGCAGGCAGGTGGCCGCTGGCCAGGACCTGCTCGAAGCGCGTCGCCGTCTTGTCATTCGGTGCCGTCAGCATCACGCCGCAGTCGTCGTGCAACTGGCGTTGCGGGTCCAGCTGTGCCAGCAGCCGCTGGCTGAACAGCATGCCGAGGCTATGCAGCCGGGCCTGCTTGGTCATCTGCAGGGTCGGTTTGGCATAGAGCGCCCCCTGGCGGTTGCCGGAGCCACCGCCGGCCAGTTCTGGGCCGCGCTCCAGAATGCGTACCCGGCGGCCGCGTTGAGCCAGTGCCCAGGCGGTGCAGCAGCCGGCCAGCCCGCCGCCGATCAGGGTGATCGGCTGGTCGTCCTGCGGCTGCGGCTGCGGACGCTGGAACCAGGGCGCGTTGCGCACACCGGTGCTGTCGATTGCGGTGCTGCCGGCGAAGCGGCCGACCAGCATCTCGCGCTTGCGACCGAAGCCCGGCACCTTCTCGACGTCGAAGCCGACCTGCTGCAGGCCGCGCCGTACCAGCCCCGCAGCGGTGAAGGTGGCGAAGCTGGTGCCGGGGGCGCTGTGCGCGGCGATGGCGCGGAACAGGGTGTCGCTCCACATCGCCGGGTTCTTGGCCGGCGCGAAACCATCCAGGAACCAGGCGTCGACCCGTCCGTCCAGCTGCGGGAAACAGTCGTCGGCATCGCCCAGCATCAGGGTCAGCCGTACCCGGCCGCCATCGAGGATCAGCCGGTGGAAGCCGGCCAGCGCAGGCGGGTATTGCGCGATCAGCTGCCCGGCGCCATCGGCCAGCTGCGGCCAGTGGGCCAGGGCGCGGGCCAGGTCGTCGCGACTGAGCGGGAATTTTTCCACCGAGATGAAATGCAGCTGCTGATCGGGTCGGCTCTGTTGCAGCCAGAGCTGGCGGGCGCAGAGGAAATTCAGCCCGGTACCAAAACCGGTCTCGGCAATGGTGAAATGCGGGCCCTCATGCTCAGCGAAGCGCTGCTGCAACCGATTGCCGCGCAGGAATACGTAGTCGGTCTCGTCCAGCCCGCCGGCCTTGTTGAAGTAGATATCGTCGAACTGATCGGAGATCGGCGTGTTGTCCTGCCAGCTGAGCGTGGCGGCTTCGATGGGGGTATGCTTCATAACGAAATTGTTACAGTTTGGTGGTATTCTGCGCGCTGAATCATAGTTACGGTGGCCCTGTCGAACAGAGATGGAACGGCGACTTCGGGTTGCCGGCGTCCATTATACGGCAGCGGGCCGGTAGAAAGCAGAAACGGTATCAATATGCTGACGCTTGAAGGTAAGAAGATCTGTGTACTGGGGCTGGGCTACGTCGGTCTGCCGCTGGCGGTGGAGTTTGGCAAGCGGTTGCCGACGGTCGGGTTCGATATCAACCAGGCCCGGGTTGCCGAACTGAAGGCCGGCCGGGATAGCACCCTGGAAGTCGAGCCGGAACTGCTGGCCGAGGCGCACCAGCTCAGCTTTACCGCTCAGTTGAGTGAGGTGGCGGACTGCAATATCTATATCGTTACGGTGCCGACGCCGATCGACGAGTACAAGCAGCCGGACCTGTCGCCGCTGCGTGCCTCCAGCGCCGCCATAGGCGAGGTGCTCGCTAAGGGCGATGTGGTGATCTACGAGTCCACCGTCTATCCGGGGGCCACCGAGGAGGTCTGCGTGCCGGAGCTGGAGCGGGTATCCGGCCTGCGCTTCAACGAAGATTTCTTCGTCGGCTACAGCCCGGAACGGATCAACCCCGGTGACAAGAACCACCGTCTGCCGACCATCGTCAAGGTGACTTCCGGTTCCACTCCGGAGGTTGCCGAGCTGGTCGACCAGCTGTACCGCAGCATCATCACCGCCGGCACCCACAAGGCCAGCAGCATCAAGGTGGCCGAAGCGTCCAAGGTGATCGAAAACACCCAGCGCGATCTCAATATCGCGTTGATCAACGAGTTGTCGATCATCTTCGAGAAAGTCGGCATCGATACCCTGGAGGTGCTGGAGGCGGCCGGCACCAAGTGGAATTTCCTGCCGTTCCGGCCGGGTCTGGTCGGTGGTCACTGCATCGGCGTGGACCCCTACTACCTGACCCATAAGGCGCAGTCGCTGGGTTACTTCCCGGACGTGATCCTGGCCGGTCGCCGGATCAACGACGGTATGGGCCAGCATGTCGCCTCGCGGGTGATCAAGCTGATGGTGCAGAAGGGGATCACCGTGCCGGGATCGCGACTGCTGATCCTCGGCCTCAGTTTCAAGGAAAACTGCCCGGATATCCGCAACACCCGGGTGCTGGATCTGCTCGACGAGTTTGCTGACTACCAGATCGAGGTGGATATCCACGACCCCTGGGTCGACCCGCAGGATGCCAGGCATGAGTACGGCATCGAGCTGGTGGAACGGCCGCAGCCGGGCGACTACGACGCCGTGGTGCTAGCCGTCAACCATGTCGAATTCCAGCAGCTGGGCGCCGATGCGATCCACGCCTTCGGCAAGGCCGCGCATGTGCTATTCGACGTCAAATCCGCGCTGCCGGCGGATCAGAGCGATGGCCGTCTTTAAGTGCTGAGTTAACAGATTTGAGTTAACAGTGGCGCAGTGGGCAGAGGCCCTGTAGCAGCGGGCTCCGACCGCGACAGGGTTGGCACAGTCCGGTGGATGTCGCCCTCGGAGCGGTCTGCTACGAATCCACCGGCATCGTGCGGGGCATCCGGTTCGATGAGCTGCTTGCCGCTTCTCGCTCTTTTGCGTAGCAGCGGGTTCTGACCGCGACAGGTCTAGAACGATCGCGTGGGTGGTCGCCCTCAGGGCGGGCTACGGCAGGGCTCTGTAGGGCGCCACCCGGGGCGCGGCCGCCGCTGGCGGTTGAAAACGCCTATCGGCGTTTGGCCGGCCGGGCCTACCCGGCCGGGTCCGGCCCTACAGGTGGATCGCCCGACGCTGTCATGCGCAAGTCGGTACACAGCTGTGCCGGTGTGGTGAAGAACCAGCAGGAGTTCCAACCACAACGGCTGTAGAAGGCCGTTGTGGTCGGAATCGAGAGAAGGTTTCTGCAGTAGGGGCGCTTGTAGTAGCCCGCTTTTATGCCCTGCGGGTGCTGCGGGCGACCATTGATCAGCTTGCAGCTTGCAGCTTGCAGCTTGCAGCTTGCAGCTTGCTTACTGCGTGACCGCAGTCTTCAGCTTCTCCTGGTAGGGGGGCCAGCCCATCGGTTTGCCACCTAGCAGGTGCAGGTGGATATGGTAGACGGTCTGGCCGCCATGTTCGTTGCAGTTGAACACGGTACGGTAGCCGGTCTGGTCGAAACCCTGCTGGTCGGCGATCTTGGCCGCGACCTGCACCATATGGCCGACCAGCTCCTGGTCGGTATCCTCGATCTGGTTCAGGGTGGCAATATGCTTGCGTGGGATCACCAGGCAGTGGGTCGGCGCTTGCGGATTGATATCGTTGAACGCGATCACCTTCTCATCTTCGTAGATGATCTGGGCCGGAATCTCCTTGTTGAGGATCTTGCAGAACAGGCAGTCCATATCAGCTCTCTCTTCTGGGCATTCTTTTTAAATTTTGTCGGGCATTGTTTTAATCATGCCGATGAAGGAGCCAGTATAGCCCGCGCGAATGGGCTGACAAACCGCGCGTGGGGTACCGCTTCAGGTAGCGCGCCACGCCAAGTGTGCACCCTTTTCGGTTTTCTGCCTGAGCTCTGTTCCAGACTGATGCCAAAAAGTATTCACCCCCGTAGATACGGGGGTGAATTATAGCGACCGAAAAATATTACACTGCTTCGATCAGTTCCTGCTGCCGGGGCGGGCAGTGGAAGCTGTTGTACAAAGTGCCATCCGGCATCACTGAATCCAGGTGGATGTCGAACCCCCAGAGCCGGTGCAGGTGGCGCATCACTTCGTCGGAGCTCTCGCCCAGCGGCTGGCCGTTGTGGACGAAATGGCGCAGGGTCAGCGAACGGTCGCCACGGACATTGACGCTGTAGACTTGGATGTTGGGTTCCCGGTTGCCGAGGTTGTACTGGGCGGCCAGGTCCTCGCGGATCTGCCGGTAACCGCTCTCGTCGTGGATCGACGAGACCTTCAGGGTCGGACTGGCGGCGTCGTCCAGGATGGTGAACAGCTTCAGTTCGCGGATCAGCTTCGGTGACAGGAACTGCAGGATGAAGCTCTCGTCCTTATAATTGCACATGGCGTCGTGCAGGGTGTCCAGCCAGGGACTGCCGGCAATGTCGGGGAACCACTGGCGGTCCTCGTCGGTGGGCGACTCGCAGATGCGGCGCAGGTCATGCATCATGTTGTAGCCCAGCGTGTAGGGGTTGATGCCGCTGAAATAGGGGCTGTCGAACGGCGGCTGGTAGATCACGCTGGAGTGGGAGTGTAGGAACTCCATCATGAAACCGTCGGTGACCAGCCCCTCGTCATACAGCTGGTGCAGCAGGTTGTAGTGCCAGAAACAGGCCCAGCCCTCATTCATCACCTGGGTCTGTTTCTGTGGATAGAAGTACTGAGCGACCTTGCGCACGATCCGCACGATCTCCCGCTGCCAGGGCTCCAGCAACGGAGCGTTCTTTTCGATGAAGTAGAGCAGGTTCTCCTCCGGTTCTTTCGGGAAGCGCTGTTCCTTCGGCAGCTGTTCGGCCTGCTTCTGCGGGATGGTGTTCCATAACTGGTTGATATGGCGCTGGACATACTCCTCCCGCTCGGCCTGGCGCGCTTTCTCCTCCTCGGCGGTCAGCGGCGGCGGCCGCTGGTAGCGGTTGACGCCGTAGTTCATCAGCGAATGGCAGGAGTCCAGCAACTCTTCCACCTCACTGACCCCGTAGCGTTCCTCGCACTTGGCGATATAGTTCTTGGCGAACAGCAGGTAGTCGATGATCGCCGAGGCGTCGGTCCAGGTGCGGAACAGGTAGTTGCCCTTGAAGAAGGAGTTGTGGCCGTAGCAGGCGTGGGCGATCACCAGCGCCTGCATGGTCATGGTGTTCTCCTCCATCAGGTAGGCGATGCAAGGGTTGGAGTTGATGACGATCTCGTAGGCCAGCCCCATCCGGCCGCGCTTGTAGTTCTGCTCGGTCTCGACGAACTGCTTGCCGAACGACCAGTGGTTGTAGTTCAACGGCATGCCCACCGAGGAGTAGGCGTCCATCATCTGCTCCGAAGTGATCACCTCGATCTGGTTGGGGTAGGTGTCCAGCCTGAAACCTTCGGCGATCCGTCCGATCTCCTCGTCATAGCGATTGATCAGGTCGAAGGTCCATTCGGCGCCGGTTGAGATCGGTTCCTTCTTCTTCATGCCGCCCCCTCCGTTTTGCGTTCGAACAGCTTGCGGAATACCGGATAGATATCGGTCGGCTCCTCGATCTGGTGCATGGCGAAACTGTGCGGCCAGCCCTGCTGCAGGTTCTGGTATTCCAGCCACAGGTTCTGGTGCGGCCCGGTGGTGATCTCCACATAGGCGTAATACTGGACCTTCGGCAGGATACGCGATTGCAGGATCTTGCCGCAGACATCGGAATCGCCATCCCAGTTGTCGCCGTCGGAAGCCTGGGCCACGTAGATGTTCCAGTCGCCTTTCGGATAGCGCTGGGCGATTACGTCGGCGGTCAGGTTCAGCGCGCTGGAAACGATGGTGCCGCCGGTTTCGCGGGAGTAGAAGAACTCCTGTTCGTCCACCTCCTTGGCGTGGGTGTGGTGGCGGATGAACACTACTTCGATCTGCTTGTAATTTCGCTTCAGGAACAGGTACAGCAGGATATAGAAGCGCTTGGCAATATCCTTGATGCTCTGGGTCATCGAGCCGGATACGTCCATGACGCAGAACATCACCGCTTTGCTGGACGGAACCGGCACCCGGATGGTGTTGTTGTATTTGAGGTCGTAATCGTCGATCCAAGGCAGCCGGTGGATACGTTTTTCCAGCTCCTCGATCTCCAGCCGCAGGGTGGCAATCTGGGCGCTGGCGTCATCGTCCGGTAGCCGGGCCTCCAGCGTTTCGATCTCTTTCTTCAGCTCGCGTACCCGACGCCGTTCTTTGCCGGACAGTGCGATACGGCGCGCATTGGCGGCGCGCAGCGAACGGATGATATGGATCTTGTCCGGCGAGCCGGCGTTGGTATAGCCGGCTCGCCGAGTTTCGTATTCGGTGGCGTCGCGCAGCTGTTTCTTGACCAGGTAGGGCAGCTCCAGCCCTTCGAACATGAAGTCGAGGAACTCGTCCTGGTTGATCTGAAAGGTGAAGTCGTCTTCCCCTTCACCCTGGTTGCTGGCCTTGCCGGAGCCGCTGCCGCCACCGCCACCGCCCCCTTCGGGACGGCGGAACTCATCACCGACCACGAACTCCTTGTTGCCGGGAAACACCTTCTTGCGAACGCCACCGTTGCCATGGTGGAAGATCGGCTCGGAGATGTCCCGACGCGGGATGGTGACCTGGCCGCCTTTGTCGATGTCGGTGATCGACCGCTGGTTGACCGCGTCTTCGACCGCTTCCTTTATATGCTTGCGATAGCGGCGCAGGAAGCGCTGGCGGTTGACGGTACTTTTCTTTCTCGCGTTAAGGCGGCGATCGATGATGTAGCTCATACTTCGCTCCCCACGTGGCCCTGTTGATCGCGCAGGCCAGCTTCCTTACTGGGACTTGCGTACCCGGATGTACCACTCAGAGAGCAGGCGCACCTGTTTCTCTGTATAACCGCGCTCGGTCATCCGTTTGACGAACTCGCTGTGTTTTTTCTGGTCCTCGCTGGAGGCCTTGGCGTTGAACGAGATCACCGGCAACAGGTCTTCGGTGTTGGAGAACATCTTCTTCTCGATCACCGTGCGCATCTTCTCGTAGCTGTTCCAGCTCGGGTTCTTGCCGTGGTTGCCAGCGCGGGCGCGCAGTACGAAGTTGACGATCTCGTGACGGAAATCTTTCGGGTTGCTGATGCCGGCCGGTTTCTCGATCTTCTCGAGCTCCTCGCTGATCGCCTGTCGGTCCAGAATGTCGCCGGTTTCCGGATCACGGTACTCCTGATCCTGAATCCAGAAGTCGGCGTAGGTGACATAGCGGTCGAAGATGTTCTGACCGTACTCGGAATAGGATTCCAGATAAGCGGTCTGGATCTCCTTGCCGAGGAAGTCGATATACTTCGGCGCGATGTACTCTTTCAGGAAGCCGAGGTAACGCTCCTGGGTTTCCGGCTGGAACTGCTGCTGCTCGATCTCCTTCTCAAGCACGTAAAGCAGGTGCACCGGGTTGGCGGCCACCTCGGACGGGTCGAAGTTGAACACCTTGGAGAGGATCTTGAAGGCGAAGCGGGTGGACAGGCCGTCCATCCCCTCATCGACCCCGGCGGCGTCCTTGTACTCCTGCTGAGACTTGGCTTTCGGGTCGGTGTCCTTCAGGTTTTCACCGTCATAGATCCGCATTTTCGAATAGAGGCTGGAATTTTCCGGTTCCTTGATCCGCGACAGCACGGTGAACTGGGCCAGCATGTTCAGGGTGTCCGGTGCGCAGGGCGCCGCGTTCAGTGAGCTGTGTTCCAGCAGTTTCCTGTAGATGTTGATCTCTTCCGATACCCGGGTGCAGTAAGGGACCTTGACGATGTAGACACGGTCGATGAAGGCTTCGTTGGTCTTGTTGTTCTTGAACTGCTGCCACTCCGATTCGTTGGAGTGGGCCAGTACGATCCCTTCGAACGGGATCGCCCCCATCCCTTCGGTGCTGTTGTAGTTGCCCTCCTGGGTGGCGGTCAGCAGCGGGTGCAGCACCTTGATCGGCGCCTTGAACATCTCGACGAATTCCATCAGCCCCTGGGTGGAGCGGCACAGCGCGCCGGAGAAGCTGTAGGCGTCCGGGTCGTGCTGCGGGAACTCTTCCAACTGCCGGATATCGACCTTGCCCACCAGGCTGGAGATATCCTGGTTGTTCTCATCACCCGGCTCGGTCTTGGAGACGGCGATCTGATCAAGGATCGACGGGAACAGCTTGACCACCTTGAACTGCGACAGGTCGCCGCCGTATTCGTGCAGCCGTTTGACCGCCCAGGGCGACATCACCCCTTTCAGGTAGCGCCTTGGGATGCCGTACTCCTGTTCCAGCAGCTCGCCATCCTCGACCGGATTGAACAGCCCCAGTGGCGATTCGAAGATTGGCGAGCCCTTGATCGCATAGAAGGGGACGTGCTCCATCAGGTGCTTGAGTCGTTCCGCCAGGGAGGACTTACCGCCACCAACCGGACCCAGCAGATAGAGGATCTGCTTGCGTTCCTCAAGCCCCTGGGCGGCATGCTTGAAGTAGGAGACGATATTTTCGATCGCTTCCTCCATGCCGTAGAACTCATCGAATGCCGGGTAGCGTTTGATCAACTTGTTGGAGAAGATGCGACTGAGCCTGGGGTGTCGGGAGGTATCGACCATCTCCGGTTCGCCTATCGCATGCAGCATGCGTTCCGCAGCACTGGCGTAGGCCATCGGCTCGGTCTTGCAGAGCTGGAGGTACTCCTGCAGGCTCAACTCTTCCTGCTGAGTGGATGAGTAACGGGACTTGTAGTGTTCGAAAATACTCATGGCGTTCACCTTCCTTTAGACTCAATGCTGATGGCGGGCACTTTCCTACGGGCTCATCTTCGTCGTCTCGCATTGGGTTTTGTTTCAGTGTAGTCCAGCTTTTGGGTGTCAACCTCGGTTAACACTTGCTATCGCTGCTTTTTTAATTAGATGCTGAAAATTCAGATAAATTCGATAGTTGGCTGCTGCAAACTTTCAACGACCGCTGCCATGAAGCGGGCGGCTTCGCCGCCGGTCGCGGCCCGGTGGTCGAAGGTCAGTGACAGCGGCAAAATGCGCCTTAGCAGGATCTTGTCATCCACCGCCACCGGTTCCCGCCGGATTACCCCGGCGCCGAGAATCGCCACCTGCGGCGGCACCACGATCGGGGTACCGTAACGGCCGGCGATGGTGCCGAAGTTGCTCAACGTAATGGTGGCGCCCTGCAGCTCCTTCGGTGGAATGGTGCGTGCCTTGACGTCGGCACGCAGCCGGTTCAGGCCGTCGCGCAGGTCTTCCGGCGCGCGGTTGCCGATATCGCGCAGCACCGGTACGAACAGCCCCTGTTCGGTATCCACTGCCACCCCGAGGTGGATCGACTCGTGGTTGCGCAGGGTCAGTTGCTGGCCGTCGAACCAGCTGTTCAGCCGCGGCTCCCGCTTGCAGGCCGCGGCGATCGCCTGTACCAGCCGCATGGTGATATCGGTGCCCTTTGGCCAGCCGTCGATATCGGCATCGTCGAAGATGGTGACCGGCACCACTTCGCTGTGCGCCTGCGCCATGGTGCGCGCCATCTGCTTGCGCACACCACGCAACGGCTCGGCCGGGCCGTGTTGGCGGTCCATCTCGGCCGCCTTTTGTACATCCTCCGGGGTGATGGCGCCGTCGCGGCCGCTGCCGCTGAGGGTGTTCAGGTCGACCTGCAGCCGCTGGGCCAGCGCCCGTACCGCCGGGGTGGCGCGCACGCCGTGGTGGTGGCGGCTGCTGGGTGCGGCACCGATGATGAAGTCGTCGGTTTTACTCTCCTGGCTGGCAGTGCCGATCTTGCCGACCACGGTGCCGCTGTCCTCCTGCTCCTCGTTGGCGAACTCCACCAGCGGCTCGCCGGTGTGGATGGTGTCGCCGCTCTGGCCGAACAGGTGGGCGATCACCCCGTCCTGCGGCGAGGGTACCTCGATGATCGCCTTGGCGGTTTCCACCGACACCAGGACCTGATCGGTTTTTACCGTATCGCCCTCCTTGACGTGCCACTCCAGGATTTCCGCTTCGGGCAAGCCTTCGCCCAGGTCCGGCAGCTTGAAGTATTTCATATCAACTCCCCTGTATATCGGTTGCCTCAACAGGCGGCCGCACGGTTGCCGCGTGCGGCGATACGCTGTGTAACATCAACGTTTGCTAAACGGCGCCTGACGGGGCCCGAGCGCCACCCCCCAGACCCGCTCTGGACAGTTGGCGGTACTGTGCCGCCGGTCAGGCAAATTCCAGCGTCTGGCGTACTGCGTCGATTACGTCGGCGCTGTTCGGCATGTAGTGGTTTTCAAGCCGGTAGTAGGGCATCACGGTATCGTAGCCGGCGACCCGGGCGATCGGCGCGCGCAACTCCAGCAGGCCGCGTTCGCTCAGGCTGGCGGCGATCTCGGCCCCCACCGCGCCGCTTTTCGGCGCCTCATGGACGATCACGCAGCGGCCGGTCTTGGTAACTGAGGCCAGCATGGTGTCGAGGTCCAGCGGGTTCAGTGTGGCGACATCGATCACCTCGCAACTGACCCCCTCGTCGGCCAGCCGATCGGCGGCCTGCAGGGTTTCGCTGATCATCGCTCCCCAGCTGATCAGGGTGATGTCGTCGCCTTCGCGCAAGGTGAAACAGGTGTCCAGCGGCAGCGGCACGCCGTTGTCCTCGACCGGCTGCTTGCTGGCCCGGTAGATCCGCTTCGGCTCCAGAAACAGCACCGGGTCGGGGCAGTCGATCGCCGCCAGCAGCAGGCCGTAGGCCCGCGCCGGCGAGGAGGGGATCACCACCCGCAGCCCCGGAATATGGGCGAACAGCGCCTCGGTGCTCTCCGAATGGTGCTCCGGGGCGTGGATGCCGCCGCCGTAGGGCGCCCGCAGCACCAGCGGACAGCTGAGCCGGCCGCGGGTGCGGTTGCGCAGCCGGGCGGCGTGGCCGACGATATGCTCCATGGTCGGGAAGATAAAGCCCATGAACTGGATCTCGGCGACCGCTTTCAGCCCCTGCGCCGCCATGCCGACCGCCAGCCCGGCGATCATGGTCTCGGCCAGCGGGGTGTCCAGTACCCGCTTGTTGCCGAACTTGGCCTTGAGGTCGACGGTGGCACGGAACACGCCGCCGTTGGTGCCGATATCCTCGCCCAGCAGCACCACCTTTTCGTCCTGGCTCATCGCCCGGCCGAGCGCCAGATTGACCGCTTCGACCATCGTGATTGCGTTACTCATGGTGGCTCCCTCCCGGCATCGCTTTGACGGTCGCCCACTCGCGTTGCTCGCGCAGTCGCTCGGGCAGCTCGGCATAGAGGTGGTCGAATATCGATTCGACCGGCTGCGGCGGAATCGCCAGGTAGGCGTCGGCCGCTTCCTGCACCATCCGGTTGACCTCCTCCTGCCAGCATTTCTCCTGCTCCTCGTCCCAGAGCCCCTCGCTGTGCAGGTAGCTGCGCAGCCGCTTGACCGGCTCCCGCTCCCAGGCCGCCTTCAGCTCCTCGTTGTCGCGGTAGCGGGTGGCATCGTCGGCGGTGGTGTGGTCCGCCAGCCGGTAGCTGATCGCCTCGATCAGGCTCGGTCCCTTGCCTTCGCGGGCCCGCTCCAGCGCCAGCTCCAGCACCTGGTGCAGCGCGATGGCGTCGTTGCCGTCCACCTGCTCGCCGCGGATGCCGGCGCCGAACGCCTTCTGCGCCAGGGTCTGGGCGCCGCACTGGATGACGCGCGGCACCGAGATCGCCCACTGGTTGTTGTTGACCACGAATACCACCGGCAGCTGCCAGGCGCCGGCCACGTTGAGCGCTTCCATGAAGTCGCCCTTGGAGGTGCCGCCATCGCCGATCACCGTTACGGCACAGCGCTTCTCACCGCGGATCTTGATCGCCGTGGCGACGCCGCAGGCGTGCAGCGCCTGGGTGGCGATTGGCACGCAGTTGGGAAAATCCTGGCCCATCGCCGGGTGGGCGCTACCGCGCTCATCGCCGCCCCAGTACAGCAGCAGCTGGTCTATCGGCAGGCCGCGCATCAGCTGGCAGGCGTGGTTGCGGTAGTAGGGGATCAGCACATCCTCCGGCTTCATGCACTGGCCGATACTGACGTCGATCGCCTCGGCGCCCAGCATCGAGGCGAAGGTGCCAAGCTGGCCGGTGCGCTGCAGCGCGATCGCTTTGCTGTCCAGCGCTCTGGCCAACACCATGTTGCGGTAACAGCTGACCAGCCGGCTCGGCAGCTCCGGGATATCCGGCAGCGGCGCCAGCAGCTTGCCCTGCTGGTCCAGATAGCGGGTCAGGTGGATTTCACCCTTGAATACCGTGTCCATATAACGTCCTCCTTTATATCAGCCGCTCAGGCTGCCGGGCAGTAGCGTTTCGCCTCGGCGATGATCCGTTCCGCCCGCCGGTTGGCGATCAGGTGGGTCGGTTGGTCGGCCTGGCGCGCCTCTTCGAACAGCGCCTGCAGGCTGTCGCCGATCTTCAGCACCGCCTGGCGGATCTGCTGCTGGCTTTTGCCGGCATGTTGCAGGGCGACGAAGATCAGCCCGCCGGCATTGATCACGTAATCGGGCGCGTAAAGGATGCCGCGCTGATGCAGCAGGTCGCCGTGGCGCTCCTCCAGCAGCTGATTGTTGGCGGAGCCGGCGACGATGGCCACCTTGAGTCGGTCGATGCTGTGGTCGTTGAGGATCGCTCCCAGGCCACAGGGGCAGAACAGGTCGGCATTGACAGAGTAGATCTGCTCGGGCGCCACCGAGTGGGCGGCGAACTCCTCGCAGGCCCGGGCCAGCGGCTGCGGGTTGATGTCGCTGACAGTCAGTCTGGCACCGGCGCCGGCCAGATGACCGGCCACCGCGTAGCCGACATGGCCCAGCCCCTGCAGACTGATATGGCAGCCGTCCAGCTCGTCGCTGCCAAAGCGCTGGCGCAATGCGGCCTTGATCCCCTCGAACACCCCCAACGCGGTCCAGGGGGAGGGATCGCCGCTGTCGCGGGTGCAACTGACCCAGCGGCTGGTGTGGGCGATCGCATCCATATCGCTGACATTGGTGCCGCTGTCCATCGCGGTGATGTACTGACCGCCAAGCCCTTCGACCACCCGGCCGAACGCCTCCATCAAAGCAACCCGGTCATAGGGTTGCTCCGGTTCGATCAGCACCGCCTTGCCGCCGCCGTGCGGCAGGCCGGCCAGTGCCGCCTTGTAGCTCATGCCGCGGGCCAGTCGGACCGCGTCGGTGATCGCCGCCTCTTCCGAATCGTAGTGCAGGAAGCGGCAGCCGCCGATCGCTGGGCCGCGGGCGGTGGAGTGGATGGCGATAATGGCGCGCAGGCCGGTCGCCCTGTCCTGTGCAAAGTGCAGCCCTTGCAGGCCGGCGTTTTCCATCTGGTCGAGCATCTCGGGATCCTCCGTGCTACCGGGCCGGACCGGCGCCTGTGACCGCCGGGTCTGGGCGGCTGGCTCAGGGCTGAGCGTCGGGCCAGTGGTGATCTGCGGGCCTGGACAACTGAGCACTGACACAGGTTGCGGAACGCCCTGATCTCTGGAAAACAACCAAAACTACTAGTTAGATTCACCAGTTAGATGCAGGTGGGGCTTGTGACCCCGCTCTCTTTTTGGATAGCACAGGTCAACGGAAAGTTCAGGCTCAGGTGGTATCAAAAGTGGTCATGGCCGGATCGGTGGGAGCGGTCAACTGGTCGTTAAAAGCGGTAATAATGTCGTGAACGACCGGCTAAATGTCTGGCGACGGGCGGTGAACAGGGTATAATTTCCGCTTTCGTCCAAGGCTGCGGGTCACGATGTTCAAACGTCTCATAACCACTCTTATGACAGGGATACTCGGTCTGTCGGCGCCGGCCGGTGCCAACGAGTACGGTGAGCAGGCGCGCGAGGACTTGCTGCTGGACGGTCTACGGGCATTGCGTGAGAATCGGCTGGAAGCGGCCGCGCAAAACCTGCGTGCGCTGACCGACCAACGGCCCGACTTCCGGTTGGCTCAGCTGATCTACGGCGACCTGATGTTGGCCCACAGCGAGCCGTTGCAGAAGATCGGCAGCGAGCGGGTGACCGATGCCCGGATGCTGGATGGGCTGATCTCCGAAGCGCGGGTGCGGTTGTTGACCGAAGCGGAGAAACCGGCCGAGGATATGATTCCGTCGGCGCTATTGAAGCTGGCCGACGACCAACGCTACGTGGTGGTGATGGACACCCGCCTGTCACGCCTGTTCCTGTTCGAAAACCACAACGGCATCCCCCGGCTGGTGGAGGATTACTATGCCTCTTATGGCCGTGGCGGGGTTGGCAAGGAGAAGCAGGGCGATCTGAAAACCCCGCTGGGGGTCTATTTCGTCACCGGCCGCATTCCCGATGCGGCGCTGCCGTCCAAGTACGGTTCCGGTGCCTTGCCGCTCAATTATCCCAATGCCTGGGATAAACGGCTCAAGCGCACCGGCAACGGCATCTGGCTGCACGGCTCGCCGGTCGACAGCTACAGCCGGCCGCCGCTGGCCAGCGAGGGCTGTATCTCGCTCAGCAACCCTGATTTCCTGACCTTGGACCGGCAGGTGGATATCCGCAATACCCCGGTGATTGTCGGCGAGAACATCAACTGGATGCGGCGTGACGACTGGTTGCGCCAGCGCGAGCAGTTCAGCGCTCTGATCGAGCAGTGGCGCCAGTCCTGGCAGAGCCTGGATAACGCGCGTTATCTGTCGCATTACTCGACCGGATTCAACGACGGTCGCTACGATTACAACCGCTTTGTGCGCTACAAAAGCAAGGTCAATGCAGCCAAAAGTTACATCGATGTGGAGCTGACCGGCCTGAGCCTGTTCCGCTATCCGGACCAGCCGGAGCTGATGGTGGCGACCTTCAACCAGCACTATCGCAGCGACAACCACCAGAGTGACTCCATCAAGCGCCAGTACTGGCGCTTGGAGCAGGGCCGCTGGAAGATCGCTTACGAAGGCAAGCCCTCCAAGGGGCTGCGCTGAAACCCTGACCGACATGCGGCAATTAGCAATATAAGCTTGGCGGTATTACCGCGGTTGCGGTGAAACGCCAATAGGCCCTGTTTGCCTTGTCCCCGAGTCTTGCTTCCTTATATATAGAATCTGATCCCGATGCATTGCAGCATCCGCGGCAGGCCTTGCCCGGTGTTTGCCGGGCGGCTCGGCTTGCAGCGGGGGAGTGGTGTAACCAGAAAAGCTAGCCGAAGCCCTGGGCGGGCTCCGGCGTTCACCCGATAGGTTCAGTCGCTTTGCTCGCTGGCGATCAGCCAGCGCTCGCCTACCCGCTGCCAGCGGATGGTCTTGGTGACTGTGTCCTGGTAGCGGTCGGCGCGGTAGTGCTGTTCGAAGACGGTCTCGGCCCGGTTCTCATCCAGCATTCGCAGCTCGATCCGATCCACAGTGACCTTGATGAATTTGGGCCGCTTCAGGCGCTGGTTACGTTGCTTGACCCAGTCCTGATGCGAGGTGCGCTGGTCGGGCCGGTAGTCGTCCACGTAGTAGGCCAGGTAGGCGGTGATGTCCTGGTCCGACCAGGCTGCCGCCCAGTCGCGCAAACTCTGTTCCACCGCTGCGGCCACGTTGCTGGCGCTGTCGGCCGGTGTGTTGGTGGCGACTGTCTCAGCATTAGCCGTACGGGTGAGATTGTCGTTGGCAGCCGGGGGGGCGGTTGTGGACACCGGTGCGACCGGCTCGGCGCTGGCCATCTCCCCGCCGGGTGCCAGGGTGGCCGGTTCAGCCGTGGCAGCCGCCCTGTCTTGCTGTTGCGATACAGCCGGCGCTTGGCGGGTTACCGCGATCAGTGCTGCGGCGGCCGGTGCATCGACTTCAGGCTGCTGGGCACTGCCGGATCGGGCCGCTCTGTGCTGGGCGGCCCGGTCCTGGGCGGCTCGCACCAGCTCGACCTGGAATTCGGCGGCTTCGTCGCGGCTCAGCGGCTGGCTGCTGTGTTGCGACACGGTCATCAGTCGCGCCGGTGCATTGGCGACATGTGACGGGCTTTCGGCGATACGGTCCAGTTCGGCCAGGTCCGGTGTTGGTGCCTGGCTACCCAGGTTCAACGCCCGGTTGTAGGCCTGCGATGCCAGGGTGGTGTACAGCGAGCGCAGGTTGCTCTGGATGCGGGCATAGCTGGGATGGGTTTCAAAGGCTTGCTGCAGGGTGCTGATCGCCCGGTTCATATCGCCCCGGTTGGCGTAGATCACCGCCAGGTTGTTGAGCGGCTCCGGCAGCTCCGGGTGTTGCTCGGACAGCTGCCTGAACACATATTCGGCCTGCTGGGTCTGGCCCATCTGGTTGAGCAGAACCCCCTGCATCAGGCGCAGGTCTGGGTTGTCCGGATAACGTTGCAACAACTGTCCGGTCAGTGCCATCGCCTCATCGGTTCGCTGGGCAGCAGCCAGCTGCTTGATCCGTGCCAGGGCGTTGTCCATCGCCTGCGTGTGGTTGGCCGACTGGGTCGGCGGGCTCGCCGTTGCCATTGTCGTTGCGACCGGTGCCGTGGGCGCAGTGACCGGCATCAGCGCAGCTGTCGCCTGCTGGTCCTGGCTTTCTGCAGCTTGAATGGAGGCACTGTCCATGCTGCTGCAGGCGGCGCTGAAGATGGCGACCCCGGAGATGATCGCCGTACGCAATAAACTTTTGTGATTACCTACCATGTTGTCACTAATTGACGCATCTGCTCATTCGATGGCCGATTATAGCCGGATGGGATCGTTGAAGTCACAGGATCAGATCATTCAAGTCGTTGTTTTTGGCGCGCTAAGTTGATCTCCTGCCAGGACTGGCGGGGTTATCGGAGCGGGATAATCACAGTGGGCAAGCCGTGCCGCTGTTGCGGCGGATAACCCCGCTGTCGGCGCTATTGTCAGTGATCTTGCCGGTTTGCCGCCGGCTGGTGGATGTACCATTTCCGGCGGCCAGCTTAATCGGGCGCGGCACCTTGGCTACAATGGTGCCTTTGCCACTGTAATCAGGAGATGCCGTCCAGTGAGTGCTGAAACCACGACAGAACCGCGCCGTTGGGGGCCGACCGATCCGATGCTGAGGAATGTTTGCCTGTGCAAGAAAGTCACCCGGGGTGAGCTGATTGAGGCGATTAGCCGGCAGCAGCTGTTCAGCCTCGAGCAGGTGCGTGAGCAAACGGGTGCCAATACCGGTTGTGGTGCCTGTCTGGACGGGGTGCAGGCACTGATTGATCAGCTGCGGGACGAGCTGCGGGCCGGCGAATCCGATTGAATAACTTTCAAGTCTGCTGAGCTGCTATCGGCTCAGAACGGTCTAAACTGAAACATGCCAGAGTTATGCCGGAGCGTCGCGATGAGCACGGGATAACAAGCGGTTGGGATGGCCTGAGGGCGAGTTCCAGCCGACTGACAAGTCTGGCCACCGAGCTGCCATAGTCGGTGGGGGATCCGGAAGCAACGAGTGAAATCTCGGTTCCGGAAACCAGCGCCAGCTCCTGGTAGGTGTATAAGCGATAAACAGACCTATCAGTATCGACACGGCCCGTTCCCGTGTACGAACCTGACGAAGGCCGATCCTGTAAAAGGGATCGGCCTTACTTATTTTGAGCGGACTCTCGCTATGCCCTTTGCAGGCGCCTGCTGAGGCCTTCCTAGCTGCTATTGACCCCTCCCATCGGCCTGGCTCGGATGGCCGTTACCTGTCTTTGCAGCTGCGCATCTCGATCAATAATGTAAAACATAATCACCTTAAAATAAGATCCATTCTTATTTGACGCTTGGTCAAATTCGACTAGATTTGCTGAGGTGACTACTGATTGTGCGTATGCAGCAAGATGCTGGATAAAGCCCGAGGGAGGGAACCCGATGCACAAGGCCCATACGATCAAGCGCAAATTGCAGCTGGCCCTGCTGGTGATGGGGCTGGTGCCATTGCTGATCGCGATCCTGATCGCGTCGCTCAGTTCCGAACATCAGCTGAGCCTCAGCGTATATCATCAACTGACCAGTATCCGCGAAATCAAGCGCAATCAGATTCAGAGCTACTTCCAGGAGCGCCAGCGTGACCTGCAGGTACTGGCCGGGGCCGCAGCCCAACTGCAGATGGCCGGCGGGGTAACGGGGGATCGGGTCAGCGCGGAAGCGGCGCGTTTCTACAGCGAATTTCAGCGTAATGGCGGCTATCACGACCTGTTCCTGATATCCCCGGCTGGACAGATCTTCTACTCGGTGGCGCGAGAGCCGGATTACGATACCAATCTGCTGAGCGGCCCTTACGCCGACAGCAACCTGGCGGAGCTGTTCCGCCGGACGCTGGCAGATGGCGCTGAATGGATCGCCGATTTTGCTCGCTACGCGCCCTCCAATAATGAACCCGCCGCCTTCGTCGCCCAACCGGTGAAAAATGCTGCCGGCCAGGTTCAGCTGGTGGTGGCGCTGCAGCTGTCGCTGGACGATATCAACGGCTTCATGGCGCTGCGCGATGGCCTGGGTGAGAGCGGCGAAACCTACCTGGTCGGCGCCGATGGCCTGATGCGTTCGGACTCCTACCTGGATCCGACCCACCATAGCGTCACGGCCTCCTTCGCCAACCCGCATCGGGGACGGGTCGATAGCGAAGCCAGCCGGGCGGCGCTGGCCGGCCGTTCCGGTACCGACCTGATCGTCGACTACAACGGACAGCAGGTTCTCTCCTCCTTTGCACCGCTTGGCGTGGAAGGGCTCAATTGGGCCCTGCTGGCCGAGATGGATGAGGCGCAGGCTTTTGCGCCGGTCCGCCAGATGCAGTGGCTGTTGGGGCTGGTGTTCGCGGGATCGGTGCTGGTTATCATTCTGGCGGCCGGTTGGCTGGCCAACTCGCTGGTGCGGCCGCTGCAACGGATCTCGCTGCATATGCGCGATATCGCCGAGGGTGATAGCGACCTGACCGTGGCGTTGGAGGTGCGTGGCGGTGACGAGATCGCCCAGCTGGCCGGCCAGTTCAACACCTTTGTGGAAAAGATCCGCGATCTGGTCGGCCGGGTTGCCGGCTCGACCCAGGTGCTGGCGGATACTTCGCAGCAGATGTCCAGTACGGTTATGCAGACCCAGTCCGGCATTGATCGGCAGCAGCAGGATACCACCCTGGCGGCGACCGCCATCAACCAGATGACCGCCTCCATCGCCCAGGTGGCAGCCAGTACCAGCGACGCGTTGGCGGCATCGATGGAGGCGCAGCAGGATGTTGAGGACGGCTTGCGTATCACCCTGGCAACCGAGCAGTCGATCGATGAGCTGGCCGAGGAGGTGGCCCGGGCGACGGCAGTGATCAATCAGCTGCAGCAGCGTACCGAGTCGATCAGCACGGTCTTGGAGGTGATCAACGATATTGCCGACCAGACCAATCTGCTGGCGCTGAACGCCGCTATCGAAGCGGCTCGGGCCGGCGATGCCGGGCGTGGCTTCTCGGTGGTGGCGGACGAGGTGCGCGGGCTGGCGCAGCGCACCCAGTCGTCGACCGAGGAGATCCAGCAGATTATCGGACAGTTGCAGAGCCAGGCGCTGGAGTCGGTACAGGCGATGGAGTCCGGTCAGCGCAAAGCCGTTCATGGCGTCGAGCAGGTGAAACTGGCCGGCGGCGCGCTGCAACGGATCAACGCGGCGGTCAACCGGCTGGCCGAGATGAATACCCAGATCGCCTCCGCGGCGGAGCAGCAGTCGCATGTCTCCGAAGAGATCAACCGCAATATCGTCAATATAGAGCAGGTGGCCCGAGAGAACGCCGACGGGGCCCGGGATACCCAGGCCGCCAACGACCGGCTCAGCGAATTGAGCGCACAGCTCAAAGGGCTGGTCGGCCGCTTCAAGCTGCAATAAGGCGTTGCCGGTTCAGCCGTTCAATGCCAGCTGTACCGCCCGGGCGGCATGGATGGCGGTGGTGTCGTACAGCGGTACCTCGGTGTGCTGCTGCTCGACCAGCAGCGCGATCTCGGTGCAGCCGAGGATCACCGCTTCAGCGCCTTGCTGGTGCAGGGCCTCGATAATCTCGAGGTACTGCCGGCGGGCTGGGTCCTCGATCCGGCCCTGGCAGAGCTCATCGTAGATGATCCGGTGAACGGTCTCCCGCTGTGCGGCGTCCGGCACCAACACCTCGATGCCGTAACGTTCGCTGAGGCGCCCCTTGTAGAACGGCTGCTCCATGGTGAAGCGGGTACCGAGCAGGCCGACCCGGCGGATACCGTCCCGTTTCAGCTGTTCGGCGGTGGCATCGGCGATATGCAGCAGCGGGATGTCGACCGCCGCCTCGACCTCCGCGGCGACCTTATGCATGGTGTTGGTGCAGATCAGCAGGAAGTCGGCGCCGGCGGCCTCCACCTGGCGGGCGGCAGCGGCCAGCAGCTCGGCGGTGGCCGGCCAGTCGCCGCTGTGCTGCAGCTGCTCGATCGGCGCGAAATCGACGCTGACCAGCGCGATCTGCGCCGAGTGCAGTCCGCCCAGTTGCGCTTTGACCCCTTCGTTGAGTGCTTTGTAATAGCTGAGGGTGGATTCCCAGCTCATGCCGCCCAGCAGTCCGATGGTTTTCATGCTGTCACTCCTGTTTTTTATTGTCCTCGTCAGTGTCACAGTCTAGGAACCGGCCCGGTCGGGAAACCAGATACAGTTGACCGCTTCGCCGGCAGCACAGATCGTATACGGGCTGGGATATACTGGCCGGCAGATCAAGCAATACCGATTTAGGGAGGAACAGGGGTGATGGAGCTACAGCAACTGCGGGAATACCTGGCGCAGCGGCCGGGCGTCAGTTCGGATTATCCGTTCGGTGCGGAGGTGCAGGTGTTCCGGGTCAAGGGCAAGATGTTCGCGCTGGTGTGGGTCGATGAACGGTCGCTGCGGGTCAACCTGAAATGCGATCCGGCCGAGGCACAGATGCTGCGCGACGTCTTCGAGGCGGTACTGCCCGGTTACCATATGAACAAGCGCCACTGGAACACCGTGCTGCTGGACGGCTCGCTGCCCAACGGCGAGGTCGAGCGGATGATCGACAACTCCTACGCGCTGGTGGTGAAAGGCTTGAGGACAGCGGAACGCCAGGCGCTGCAGCTGCTGACGGCCCAGCAGCAGGACCAGCAGCAGACAACGTAGAGGGGGGCGGTATCCGTCCGCCCCTATGTTCGAATCAACGCTGGCGCAGGGTGGTCAGTGTCAGGGCGGCGCTGACCAGCAGCAGGGTCGCACTGAACAGGATCAGCCCCTCCGCCATGGTGATGCCGAACAGTAGTTCCGGGGTGTAGCCGCACGGCTCCCAGGGCTCGAACAGTGCCGGCAGCCAACGGTCCAGCGCGAACCAGTCGGGCAGGCCGACATCCATGTCGCAGGCCCCCTCCAGCCAGCCGCGCTCGACCGCCAGGGTGTTCCAGGAACGCTCCAGCAGGCCGACGGCGACCACCGTCGAGGCCAGGTGACTGAACAGCCGGCCGCCACGGCTGCCTTTCAACAACAATGCCAATACGCCGACCAGACCCAGTGCCAGCAACCAGATGCGGATCTGGACGCAGAGTACGCAGGGGCCGTAATCCAGTACATACTGGTAGAACAGGGCGATCCCTTCCATGGCCAGCACCAGCAGGATCAACAGCAGCCAGTAACCGCTGCTGCGCGAAAGAGAGTTCAGCATTGAGTTCAGGTCCTTATTTTCAAACTCGGTTTTTTTAATTCGTCTTCTTTAATTCGTTTTCTTTAATTCGTTTTTTAAAATCCGCTGCCAGCTATGAATCCCGGCGATGAATTTGGTTCATTAATTCTGTTGTTTGCTGGCAACGAGTATATCCCAACCGGAAGCGGCTTGAGATCTGTGCCGCTGTTTAACGGAGCAACTGTGTATGGTCTGCGGGCCTGGCCCGGCCGTAGACTGGTGGATCAAGAAACGGACCATTCGGGGAGTGAAAAGAAACGCCGATGAACAGAAGGGATTGGACGCTGGCGCTGCTGGTGGTGCTGGCCTGGGGGCTGAATTTCGTGGTGATTCGCTGGGGGCTGGACGAGCTGCCGCCGCTGCTGCTGGGCGCGTTGCGCTTCCTGCTGGTGGCCTTCCCGGCGGTGCTGCTGGTGCCACGGCCGAAACTGCCGCTGCGCTGGCTGCTGGCCTACGGGCTGACCATCAGCTTCGGCCAGTTCGCGCTGCTGTTCAGTGCCATCGCGCTGGGCATGCCGGCCGGGCTGGCGTCGCTGGTATTGCAGGCGCAGGCGCTGTTCACCCTGTTGTTCGCGCTGCTGTTGCTGGGCGAGCGCTGGCAGCCGCAGCAGTTGCTGGCGCTATTGATTGCGGCCGGCGGTATGGCGGTGCTGGGCAGCCAGAGCGGGGCCGGCGAGATGACCCTGATCGGCTTTCTGCTGACCCTGGCGGCGGCGGCCAGCTGGGGGCTGGGT
This sequence comes from Marinobacterium arenosum, assembly GCF_019795155.1. Taxonomy (GTDB): domain Bacteria; phylum Pseudomonadota; class Gammaproteobacteria; order Pseudomonadales; family Balneatricaceae; genus Marinobacterium_C; species Marinobacterium_C arenosum. The sequence continues at coordinate 131,364 of NZ_JAILYN010000007.1, forward strand.
AATATCGTCAACCGCCATATCGGCCAGCGTGGCGAGGTCAACCTGATGAGCCTGGTGGTCTGGGGCGCACTGGTGCCGCCGTTGCCGTTCCTGCTGATGTCCTACTGGCTGGAGGGGCCGCAACTGATCGCCGACAGCCTGGCGGCGATGAGCTGGCAGAGTGGGGCGGTGCTGATCTACCTGGCGGCGATTGCCACGCTGTTCGGTTACGGTGTCTGGGCCTATCTGCTGAAACACAACCCGGCGTCGGAGGTGGCGCCGCTGACCCTGCTGGTGCCGGTGGTCGGCCTGCTCAGCGCCTGGCTGCTGCTGGGCGAGGGGCTCAACGGGGTGCAACTGTTCGGCATCGCGCTGGTGATGCTGGGCTTGCTGGTCAACGTGTTCGGCGGCCGACTGCTGCGCCGATTGAAAACGGCCACCGTTTAAAAAGCTTCAAGCCTTAAGCTTCAAGCGTCAGGCAGGAGGACAGCGTCCTGCTCAAAGCCGCTTGTCGCTTACCGCTCTAAAGGCTTACCGCTGACCGCTTGCAGCTCTTCCGGCGAATTGACGTTGTGAAACGCCGGCTCGTCGCCGAAGGCGATCAGCCGGTGGGGGTGGCGCTGGTACCAGCTGCGCACCTTGGCGTTGCCCTCGGCCAGCCAGGCGGCCAGGTCTCCCTGGTACTGTTGCGGGATCACCACGTGCAGTGGCTGCCAGCCCTGCTCGGTCGCGGCGATGATGATCTGCTCCGGCGTCTCGCGGGCGGCCTCGATCAGGCGACCGAGTACCTCGCCGGTCAGCAGCGGGGTGTCGCAGGGCAGCACCAGCAGGTGGCTGGCGCTACTGGCCTGCAGGCCGCTGAGCACGCCGTGCAGCGGCCCGGCGAAATCAGTGCGGGCATCGCTGACCAGCCGGTCCGCTCGCGGCCGGTACTGCTCAGGGTTGCGGTTGCAGTTGATCAGCAGCTGCGCCACCTGCGGTCGAAGGACGTCCAGCGTCCAGTCGATCAGCGGCTTGCCCTGCAGTGGCTGCAACCCCTTGTCGACCCCGCCCAGCCGTTCGCCGCGACCGCCGGCCAGGATCAGGCCATCGACTGTGAAAGGGAGACTGCTCATCGGGACGCTCCTCGGCTGGGGTAGGGACGCAGTCGATAGTAATCGAGCCGGCGCCCCACTGCACCCTGCCAGATCAAGTTTGTTATTTTTGAGAAGAAGCTGGGAGTTGCAAAACGCAGCGAGCGAAGGTGAGGCAAGGCAAAAATCGGCGAAAAAGCGGAGTTTACGTATTTGTAAATGAGCATTTTGAGCCGATTTTTAAGGTTCTTCGACGATTCCCGGGGAGTCCCAAAACAAAAACGGCGGAATGGTATATGGTGAAGTCGCCAAACACACACCAAAACCAAGCCGCCGTTTATGCTCAAGGATTCTGATCTTAACAGCCTGCTTTGGGAAGGCTTTTTCGTCCACTCTTTTACCGAGCAAGGGGATTGGCTACACCTTCACCTTGCGCCCTTACCTGACTACCAGCCGCAATGTCGAGGCTGCCTACGTCCAGCACCGCGTATCCATGAAACGGTTCAACGCAAGGTCCGTGACCGGGACCTGCTGAACTACCGGGTCTGGTTGCATATCCCCGTGCAGAGAGTGCGTTGCCCTCACTGCGGTCCGCGCACACAACATCTGTCCTGGCTTGCGCCCCATGCCCGTCAGACACGGCGTCTGC